>NZ_MKZL01000004.1:0-136563 GCF_002803315.1 Paenibacillus sp. GM1FR
CGCGTGAGCATTCGTCTGGAGTCCGTACCCAACGAGGCTCGCTCACCAAAGCGGGAAATGGACGATTGCGTCGCACCTTGATTGAATCGGCATGGAGTTACCGCCATCGGCCTGCGATTAAAGGGGACTTGGCCCGCCGTTTGGAAGGTCTGCCTGCGGACATACAGCTCATTTCATGGAAAGCCCAGGAACGGCTGCACCGAAAATTCCGCCGTTTAGTTTATGGATTAAACAAACACAAAAATGTCGCGGTCACCGCGGTGGCCAGGGAACTGACCGGGTTCATTTGGGCGGTCGCCCGAACGTTGGAGCTACCGAACGCTCAGTAATCTGTTATTCATCTTGAAGAGACGGATGGTTTAAAAGGAAAAAGGGGGAAACTCCGGAGCCTTAGGCCCGGGAGTTCATGGAAGGTTCAGGAGAGAATGTGCGAGGTTCGTTTGCACTAGGCTTTTAATGGGCTGAACGTGCGTGGCTAGCTTGTAACAGCTCTCCTTGACGAAGGCATACCATGTGGTAACCAACCCACGGATAGCAGCGTGCCAACCGTCGCTCGCATATGGACTCCCGCGCTTAGGGCTTCGGCGAAAAGCAGCATTTTGTGATGGGCTTGACAAAAACGTTCATAGCAACGAACCTCAAACATCGTATTGAGGGGATAATCAAGAAAAGTAAAACCTAACGAATCTCAGTAACGTTATTGCTTCAAAAATACGGCTTCTGGTCTCGAAAATCGACCTATTGGACGAAATAAGGTCTCTCTGATTCGTTAGGCATTTAACCCGGGTATAATGAAGCGAATAAGGTGTGCTGGGTTTGTTAGAATATGACGTATAAGATACAGAAGAGGCTGTCCTTGGTCGTAAATATGACCTGGAGGACAGCCTCTTTGAAGTTTTTTTCCTTGTTAGCTGTATTCGTATCAGGCCTCAGCTGGTTGTTTCACCTCAAGTTGCATGAGAGAGAATCCGTATGCTTCCAGATCGAGGGTCAGTTTATTTTGCCGAGCTTCCACGGTGTTTGATGTGAACAGATTTCGCCAGATGCTATGATCTCCCAAGGGGAGTTCAAGGGTGCATGGTTCATCACCCGCATTAAGAACAAGAAGCATGCGCTCTCCCGTATGCGAATCCAATCGTTCGATGGCAAGACAAGGGTCTCCGGCTTTTGCATATACAATCTTCAGTTCCGTGCTGCGCAGGGCAGGGTGCTCTTTACGAAGGGCAATGGTACGGGTGAAGAATTCCAGAAGCTCGCGATTCTGCTTGGACTCATCCCACTCCATACACTTGCGGCAACCCGGATCATATCCTCCATCAAGTCCCACTTCGTCTCCATAATAGATACATGGCACACCTGGATACGTAAGCAGTAACGTAACGGCAAGTTTCATCTTGCGCTCGTCTCCATCACATAAGGTCAGCAGTCTGGGGGTATCATGACTTCCGAGCAGATTGAAGGCCGCTTCGGTCACAGGTTGTGAATAGGCTGCGAGCAGTTTGCCGATCTCATTTGCGAATCCAAGTCCATCGAGCTTGCCATGCACCGTGTAGTCCAATACCGAATTGGTAAACGGATAATTCATCACGGCATCGAACTGGTCTCCCTGAAGCCACATGAGCGAATCATGCCAGATCTCGCCGAGCAGATAGGCGTCAGGTTTGATGGCTTTTACCGTCTGACGGAATTCGCGCCAGAACTGATGATCCACCTCATTCGCCACATCAAGCCTCCATCCGTCAATGTCCATCTCCTCAATCCAGAAACGTCCTACCTCTAATAGGTATGCCTTCACTTCAGGGTGTTCCGTGTTCAGTTTCGGCATGAGCGGTTCAAAAGCAAAGGTATCATAAGTTGGTATGCCATCCTCCACACGCGGCGGCCAGTCCTTGATATAGAACCAATCTGCGTAGGGGGAAGAGGGACCATTCTTCATGACATCGACAAAAGGAGGGAACTCTCTGCCGGAATGATTGAATACCGCATCCAGAACAACGCGTATGCCGCGCTGATGACAGGCATCCACGAACGCCTTGAACTGTTCATTGGTTCCAAAGTGAGGATCAACCTTCATGTAATCGCCTGTATTGTATTTGTGATTCGTCGTGGCCTCGAACAGCGGACAAAAGTAGATGGCATTGATGCCAAGCTGACTTATATGATCCAGATGATCCAGCACACCTTGGAGATCGCCGCCGAAGAAGTTCACCGGTGTAGGTTCTCCTCCCCAGGGTTCAGCATTTTTGGGACTGAGGGATGGATCGCCATTGGCATAACGTTCAGGGAAAATCTGATAAAACACAGCGTCCTTAACCCAGGCAGGCGGTTCAAAAATGTCGACTGGATTCATAAATGGAAAATCAAAGAATTCGAGCGGATGATCAGGCAACGCCTGCTCGAATCCGCGCTCCGTCATCCAGACCGATTCCTCTCCCTGAATCAATTGGAAACCATACCGTAATCTGCGATAGGGAGGTGAAGTCTCGGCTTCCCAATAATCGAACATTTCATCCCGGGCAAAGATGTGCATGGGGATGTGTGTGATCGTCCGATCCCAGGCATATTTGTCTCCGGTAATGGCAATCACTGCATCCAGATCCCCACGTTTGGACCGAAGTCGCAGGTGCATGGTCGAGCGGTCATAAGCATAAGACCAATTGAGTTTGGGGCGGTGGTAAATGGCTTCAAGAATCATGTAAATCACTCCTCGTCAGATAATGAAATTCAGATAAAAGTGGCCATTAAACGCAAAAAAGGCACAACCTCTATTGTTCACGAGGTTGTACCTTTCGGCAGCATAGCCTTTTGATTATAGTGCTATTATACGAACTAACGCAGCAAAAGAAAACACTTTTTTTCCTTAAATTTCAAATTGTTTTATTCGAAATGTAGGACGCATATCTGCAATTACTGTTTTTTTATAAATCAAATCCAAGTTTATTGGCGTATGCAGAGAATTCTTTGTGAAATTTCTCGATATTTTTCTTGCCGGTAGCAATTTTGGCATTGGCTTGTTTCAGGACAGCGCTGTTTACCGTTGTTTTGGAGACAGATTTTTTAGCGAGTTGGAATCCTTCCAGCTGTGTATAGCTACCTTTGATCAAGTTGGCATGGATTTTTTGCAATTCCGCATTTTGCGGTTTGATCATCTTCAGCTTGGATACATATTTGGTGTAGTTAGGAATCGCTGTATTGGTTAGTTTCAGGAAAACGGACTTGCGATTGGATGATGTGATGTAAAATCCACCTCCCAAAGCATTGAAGGCTCTCTCCTCATATACCGATGCCATATCCAACTGATCAAGGTAGCCCAGGAAATCTTCTTCTTCGACTGTAGGGATCGGTTCTTGTTCTGACGTGTCAATTTCTTCATAGTATTCGTCTTCCGAATATGTAGTGGTTGAGTCATCCGCAGCAGCGGCATAGGACCCTACAGGTGCGAACACCCCGCCGAGCAAGACAAAACTCATAATGATTGATAGTACCCATGATTTCTTCACGTGTTAATATCCCCTATCTATAGATGTGATTTTATTCCAATGGATAATCTAACATAGTACAACAAGAAATTACAGGAATTGTTTTACAGTAAATTCATCAGTCAAACGCATATGAATGAATAATGAGTCACTAGCAAAAAGGACATGTATTAGATGAAACTAAAAGTAAAAAGAGAGATTTGTATATTTCGTAGGTAAGAAAAAAATTACATATATGGTTTGTGTGGAGGCGTATTGTATCGATATATATTGTATTGGTTTAGTTAATTTATCTTTATTTAATGTTGTTTTATGAAGTTACAGAGTTCGACAGGGAGTGAGAAGTTTTTCCAAATAAAATGCTTGTATAATGATTTCATCTCCATTACAATACAATTGATAATGAGATTCAATATCATTTAGATAAAAAAGGGGAGACGGATTTCATGTATAAAGTAAAGAAAAAGCTATACATTTATGCAGCACTTATTCTGATGATTTCATTACTTGCTGGTTGTGCTTCGGGTGGAAGTGCCGAGACAACGAATACGTCCAGCCAAGCTACAAGCAGCAATGAGAGCAATAATGAAAGTGATACAACTGCCAGTGCGACTGAAGATCAGACCCGAGTGATCAAACATGCCATGGGCGAAACCACAATCAAGGGAACCCCGCAAAAGATCGTGACACTGTTCCAGGGTGCGAATGATGTCGTTGTTGCACTTGGCGTGAAACCGACAGGCGTGGTGGAATCCTGGGTTCAGCAGCCAGTCTATGAATATCTGAGAGCAGATCTGGACGGAGTTCCACAAGTAGGACAGGAATCGCAGCCCAATCTGGAAGAGATCAACAAATTGAAACCCGACTTGATTATTGCTACGAAGATCAGACATGAAGAGATCTATGAGCAACTGTCGCAGATCGCACCAACGGTAGTGACGGAGACGCTTTTTGACTGGAAAGAAACGGTGAAAACTGTTGGGGAAGCGATGAATAGGGTTGAGCAATCGGATAAATTGTTGTCTGATTGGGATGGCCGTGTAGCTGATTTCAAAGAGAAAATGGGGGATCGTCTGCCAATTGAAGCAACCATCACGAACTTTAGAGCCGATCAAGTTCGTATTTTCTACATGGGATATGCAGGTAAGATTCTGAATGAACTTGGGTTCACCAGACCTGCCGGACATGACGCAGACACATGGGGAGTTGAATTGACTTCCAAAGAAAACATTCCAGATATGAATGCAGACATGATCTTCAACTTCAATTCAGGCACAGAAACAGATGCCATTCAGAAAAATTATGATGATTGGACCAGCAGTCCACTGTGGAAAAACCTTGATGCAGTCAAAAACAACCAACTGGTTCAGGTCGATGAAGTGGCCTGGAACATGGCAGGTGGAAACACATCGGCCAACATGATGCTGGACGATCTATATAAGCAGTTCAACCTGAACTAACGAACAGGAGGAGGACCTGCCATGCACCAGAACATTCGTTAACGAAGTGTATGGGCAGGCAGGTCTTTTGTCATTTTACAGATGAAAGAGTGAGAGTATGTTTCCCCTTTTTACAAAGGCAAGTGCCAAGATTTATGGACTGGTGGGTTTATTCATATTACTTCTGCTTGCTTGCCTAGCCAGCATGATTCTGGGACGTACGCATATCACGTTTCAGATGGCATGGGAAGCACTGCAATTCTATGACGAGAGTTCTGTGGAACATGTGGTTCTGCTGACGGAACGGTTGCCACGTACGGTTATTGCTGCTGTTGTGGGAGCAAGTTTGGCCGTGGCGGGTGGGCTGATGCAGGCATTGACACGTAACCCGCTGGCATCGCCGAGTGTGTTCGGAATTAATTCTGGTGCGATCTTTTTTATTGTTATTGCCATTGTTGTATTGTCCGTATCTTCGCTCACTACCATGATGTGGTTTGGTTTTGCAGGGGCTGCTGTAGCCGCGGCAATTGTATATGGGCTAGGTTCCCTCGGTCGTGATGGCCTGACACCGATCAAGATTGTACTGGCGGGGACGGCAATCTCCGCGTTATTTGCCTCGTTCACACAGGCCATTCTGGTGCTGGATGGAACAGGATTGCAGGATGTACTGTTCTGGCTTGCCGGTTCAGTAAGTGGTCGGACGTTGGATATGTTATATCCTGTTCTGCCGTACATGACAGCCGCAGCTATTGTCGCTCTGTTCATGGGTAGAGCCATCAATCTGCTGTTGACGGGTGATGATATCGCCAAAGGCATGGGACAGAATGTACTTCTGGTCAAGGTGCTCATGGGAATTGTTACGGTGTTGCTCGCGGGTGGTTCGGTTGCCGTAGCCGGTTCGATCGGGCTGGTCGGTCTGGTTGTCCCGCATATCATGCGTGCACTGGTGGGCAATGATTACCGCTGGCTCGTTCCTTACTCTATTGTAGGGGGAGCGATTCTGCTGCTGTCCGCGGATGTGGTTGCAAGATTGGTGATCATGCCGCAGGAAGTTCCACTCGGTGTCATGACTGCACTGATTGGCGGACCCTTCTTCGTGTACATTGCCCGTAAGGGGGTGACGAAGATATGAGGAAGCAGTTGACTTTCCGCAACAAAAAAGACACCGTCTCGGTGCAAATGGAACGAAAATCACTGGTTGTCATCGGTGTATGTATCCTCTTGTTCCTGATGGCAGGAGTGGTCGGTACCAGTGTAGGAAGTGACTTTATTTCTCCGCTGGATGTGCTCAGAACGATATTTGGTCTGAATGCAGGAGAGCATGACTTCGTCGTGCTGACCTTAAGACTGCCACGGGTGTTATTATCTCTGCTCGTAGGAGCAGCCCTCGGTATGTCAGGCGCACTTCTGCAAGGCATTATCCGTAATCCGCTGGCCTCACCGGATGTCATCGGCATCACCGGCGGCGCGGCCGTTGCAGCTGTAGGTTTTGTTACGCTGTTAGGTGGAGCGGTAAGTATCAAGTTGTTGCCATTGTTCGCCATCGCTGGCGCAATTGTGACGGCTTTGATCATCTATGTGCTTGCCTGGAAAAAGGGAGTCAGTCCGATCCGCCTGGTGCTGATCGGGATTGGAGTGTCAGCCATTACCGGAGCTGGAACGACCTTTATGCTGATCCTGAGTCCATTCTACACGGCAGGTCAAGCCTATATCTGGCTGACAGGAAGTATATACGGAGCATCGTGGACCGATGTCCGAACGATTTTACCGGTTATCGTAATTGTTATACCGCTGGCGATCTGGTTCGCCCGTAGCCTGAATGCACAGGAGTTCGGGGATGATCTGGCCACAGGGCTGGGTGTAACTGTACAGCGGCATCGTTCAGCGTTGTTGTTATGCAGTGTACTGCTGGCGGGAATCGCCGTTGCGGTTGCCGGAACCATTGGTTTTGTAGGCCTGATCGCTCCACATATTGCCCGAAAGCTGGTTGGACGGATGTTTGGCAGTATGCTGATTGTGTCTGGACTGGTTGGTGCTCTGCTTGTATTTGTGGCAGATCTGATTGCCCGCACTGCCTTTCTACCGCTGGATGTTCCCGCAGGGGTATTCACCGCAGGCGTAGGCGCACCATTTTTCCTGTATTTGTTGTTCAAGAATCGAAATCAGTTTTGAGGAGGAGAGAGCTGTGAGTATTCTGGAAGCCAAGGAGCTTACGATCTCCTATGGAGCAGATCCCATTATTGAAAATTTGAACCTGACCATTCCCAAGGGACAGATTACCGTCCTCATTGGCAGCAACGGCTGTGGCAAATCTACGCTGCTGCGTACGATGGCCCGGTTGCTGAAATCCAGCTCCGGTTCGGTGCTGCTGGATGGCGAAGAGATTGCAAAGCTGCCGACCAAGGAGATTTCAAGGCGCATGTCCATCTTGCCGCAGGGTCCGACCGCTCCAGAAGGATTGACAGTGAACCAACTGGTCAAGCAAGGACGTTATCCACATCAAACATGGCTGAAGCAATGGTCACGAGAGGATGAGCGTATGGTCAAGCTGGCACTGGAGTCCACACATCTGACAGAACTCGCTGATCGACCTGTGGATGCATTGTCCGGTGGACAGCGTCAGCGTGCCTGGATTGCGATGACACTTGCGCAGGGTACCGAAACGCTGCTATTGGATGAACCTACAACCTATCTGGATATGACACATCAGATTGATATCCTCGATCTGTTGTTTGAGTTGAACGAACGGGAAGGACGCACGATTGTTATGGTACTTCATGATCTGAATCTGGCATGTCGTTATGCGCATCACATTGTGGCTGTTCACAACAAGTCGATCTACGCAGAAGGCAAACCGGAAGATATTGTTACACAGGACATGGTCCGTAAAGTCTTCCAGATGGAGTGTGAGATTGCGGTTGATCCACTGTTTGGCACACCAACCTGTATCCCGCATGGAAGGGGAAGGAAGCTGAATGGAGAACAGCGTTATACACAACTGGCTTGAGGATCAAAAAGTCCGTTTTTGATTCGTTCAATAGTTATTCAAAACTCTACATCGACTCCATTGTATGATCATGCAGATGACAAATTAGGCAAGCCGTTGGTAAAACCATGTCCCAGGCTTGCCTGGTTTGTTGTGCCTATTATTCGATAAAAGCATACCTGCATCGACTCAAACCCACACTAATTTAAATCTTATTTTTCCTTAAAAGTTTATTATTGACAATATAGCTCGAATTGCCATAAAATAGATTTTATATGATATTGATAATCATTATCAATATTGAATTACAATAAAAATTGATGAACGTATGAGCAATATAAGTTGAATTAATCATTTACATGCAACGGAGAGGACAGAAAAAACCTGAAAAAGCGAAGCGTTCGCCTTTATCCCCGGATTTTTCCCTTGAGAAAAGGGAATCAAAAAAATCTGGGGATAACAGCGATTAGAAGGTTGTTCTGTCATTGTAGTGTCAGCGTAAATAATCTTTAATTCAACTTATATAGGAGCGAGTACCTTCATTCGATCGAGGAGGATTTTCAGTGTTTCCGAAAGGGATTCATAATCTGCAAAACCGACTCATTATAAGCAAAGCGAGAGAAATGGGCATTACCTGTGAGCCACTTCTTGAGGGATGCGAAGATTTCCTGAAGCTGTCTGTAGGGGACCAAGAGATCATCATTAACAAAACCAGATCTCATCGTCTGCCGTTAATCGCTGGACTGCTCGCGAAGAACAAGCAGGCATGTAATATGTTGCTGCATGAACAGGGAATGCCTGTACCATCATTTATCGTGATCCCAGAGTTGGGAAGCGAAGCAGTAGCTTTTCTGAATAGATACGGCTCTATTGTAGTGAAACCGCTAGATGCGAGCAGCAGCATGGGCGTGACGCTGGATGTGCGTACTGAAGAAGAACTGGAGACAGCCATTCATCTTGCGAGTGTCCACGGCAGCAGCATTATGTTACAGCAATATGTGACCGGGATTGATTACAGAGTGCTGATCATCAACGGAGAAGTGGCGGCTGTGAACCAGTATCGGCCTGTCTATGTCGAGGGAGACGGAACTTCAACTGTTGGGGCATTGATCGAGCAGTTGAATCAGGAACGAATCGAGATGACGCACATTGGGGAGTATGAAGCATTTCCCGAGGTTAATGCAGAAACGGAACGACTGCTGGAGGTATTACATGCACAAGGGACAACACTGGATGAAGTTCCTGCCGCGGGAAAAGAAATCGAGTTATACGATCTCCGCAATTCTGCCGCCGGAAAAATCAGTGAATTCTACAAGGATTGTACCGAAATCATTCATCCCGAAAATGCCCGAATGATCATTCAGGCGGCAAAGACTCTTCAGATCGATGTAGCAGGAGTCGATGTTCGTTGTCGTGATATCCGCACCCCGATCTCCAGAGATCTGGGAGGCATCTTGGAAGTGAACGCCTTGCCAGATCTGACACACCACGTCTTTCCCCATGGTGGAACAACTCGTGATGTGGTTCGGTTATACCTGGAATACCTGTGTCAGGAGCAACCTGAATATAAATGAATATAGCTTATAACAACGTATAGATGACAATATATGACGGATAACAGATAACGGATACCATCATTTAATTCGGACCTCACCATGATTTTGAACCAATACCATGTCATATGCAAAATGTAGAACAAGAATCACAGGCAGCAGGTTCAGCCTGAATCGATTATAAGGAGCGTTAGAGGGCTATGTCAGTAGAGGTGCAGACGGAATATCTGAAGATGCAAAATGAGAAGGAATCCAATGCAAGATCGTACCCCAGACATTTCCCGCTTGTCATTAACAAGGCCCATGGGGTGAAGATTACCGATACGGAAGGCCGCGTATTCTACGACTGCCTGGCTGGGGCAGGAACATTGGCGCTGGGGCATAACCATGACACGGTGGTTAACGCCATTCGCGATGTTCTGGATCAGCAGATTCCGCTTCATACACTGGATTTGGCAACGCCGCTGAAGCTTTCATATATGCAAGAACTGTTTTCCATTCTTCCGGCAGAGATGCGAGACAAAGCCAAAATCCAGTTCTGTGGTCCAACCGGAGCGGATGCAGTAGAAGCAGCCATTAAGCTGGTCAAACATGCAACAGGTGGCAAGTCTATTCTTGCCTTTCAGGGAGGTTATCACGGTTCAACCCAAGCGACGATGTCGATGAGTGGTAATCTGAGCAAGAAACAGCATCTGCAAAGCCTACTGCCGGATGTGCATTTCCTGCCGTTTCCTTATGAATACCGCTGCCCATTTGGTGTTGGTGAAGGCATGACGGCCCAATTAAGCGCTCAGTATATCGAGAATTTGCTCGATGATTGCGAGAGCGGTATTGCCGCACCGTGTGGGGTCATTGTGGAGACGGTGCAGGGTGAAGGCGGGGCGATTCCGGCAGATATCGAATGGCTGAGGGAGCTGCGCCGAATCACGGCAGAGCGAGGCATTCCACTTATCATCGACGAAGTGCAGACAGGCATCGGACGGACAGGGCGAATGTTTTCGTTTGAACATGCCGGGATTGTACCCGATGTAATTGTCTGCTCCAAAGCAGTTGGGGGAAGTTTGCCGATGTCTGTTGTCATCTACAAAGAAGAGCTGGACCAATGGCAGCCTGGTGCACACACAGGCACGTTCCGTGGCAATCAGTTGGCCATGGCAGCGGGACTTGCGACACTTCGTTATATTCGGGAACAGGATGTTCTACACAACGTACATCTGCGCAGTGAGCAGTTCATGAATCAACTGAATGCAATGAAAGAGCGGTATGCAGAGATTGGTGACGTGCGAGGCAGAGGACTGATGATCGGCGTTGAAGTGGTGGATCCAACAGGACGGAAGGATCGTCTGGGACATTATCTGCCTAATGGTGCGCTGGCTGAGTCTATTCAGCGCGAATGTTTCAAGAATGGATTAATTGTAGAACTGGGCGGGCGTCATTCAGCTGTTGTTCGTTTTCTGCCGCCGCTGAATATTACGGAGCAAGAATCGGGTGCAATCCTTGCGATCTTTGAGAAATCGGTAGCTGAAGCGATAGCCTTAGCAACAGCCGCATGCTGAAGCTTTCCCTGATGAAGAGGCATGCAGTATTACTCGCGATTCTGATCGGTGCTTTTTCGCTGGTACTGACCAACAGTGCATTTAACCTGCTGCTGCCTTATTTTGTGCAATATTATCAGATCTCTACGACAGCAGGCGGGTGGATTATCGCGCTGTACATGCTGGCTATGACGTTAACGATGCCGCTGGCTTCCCTGATTGTGGACCGACTGGGGCGTAAGCAGACTTATATGTTGGGGATCAGTATCTATGGACTGTTCTCGGTAGCAGGTGCGTTGTTTTATCACTCCATCGAAGTACTCTTGCTTGTACGTTTTATGCATGGCGTTGCCGCAGGGCTGATGATTCCGTTATCACTTGTGCTGCTGTTTGATGTATACGGACCGGAGGTACGAGGGCGAATTACCGGAGCGTGGGGCTTGCTGCTTATGTTGGCTCCGGCTGCCGGGCCTACGCTGGGTGGATTCATCATTCAGTATGGACGGCTTGAAATGCTGTTCTGGCTCAATGTGCCGTTAGCTGTGTTCTCGTTGATCGGCTGCGGTCGAGTCATTCAAACCTATATCCCTGCCCGTAGGAAAAAATGGCATCCATCCAGTGTCATAATGCTGATCTGCGCTGTAGGTGCCCTTAGTCTGGGGGTACAGTTGTACGCAAGTCCTGTCGTGGCAGTATGGGTACCTTGGATGCTGATTGCGCTCGGTGTGGTGCTGCTCATTCGTTTTGTCCAGACAGAGAACGGTCGCAAGGAACCGCTGATCCGGTACCAGTTGATGCGGCGTAATGCCGTCTTTCCGCTGACCGTGCTGATCTCGACCATTCAGGATTGTGTCATGTTTGGCGTGATCTTTGCATTGCCACTATTGTTCCAGGACGTCTTCCACCTGTCACCGGCCCTGTCCGGTGCACTGTTCATTCCCTTATCGATCTGTACAAGTCTGTTCATGTGGATTGGCGGCAGCTTGCTGGATCGCGGTCGGTCCATACATTTTATCGCATGGGGGACGTTGCTGGTGTCGATATCGATCTTGTCGTTTGCGGTTCTGCCCCTGGGAGCATCGATCTGGATCATAGGGATGCTCATGGCATGCCGGGGAATTGGCGTTGGCCTGTCAGGTATGAGCATCTCTGCGATTGGTCTGCAAGCATTAGCAGACGAAGACATGCACGAAGGGTCGGTGTTATCAACCACGATTGAGCGGCTGGCTTCTTCGTTTGCGGTGATGGGCTTGACCCTGTATTACGATATGCGTTGGCAATGGCTTGCCGGGGCAGGAACGTCCATGGAGATGGCAAAATGGGGAGCACTTAAAGAGATCTGTATCGGACTTGGCTGCGCCATACTGCTTACATTTCCCCTGGTCTTACTTATAACCCGAAAGAAGGTTGGCATCATTGTTCGAGATGGAAAACAAGCTCCGGTCTGAGGCTGAGCAGCAGGCCCATGAACATTCGTGCAAGCTGCTGCTGAACTGTTACATACGTGAGCTTGCGCTAGAGAAGGAAACCGCTATTCGGATCAATCCAAATACGCTGTCGTACACTGTTGCTTTTCAAGCTAGTAGGGTGAAGGTGACAGGACGCTTGTCTTATTACTCTGCCATGGGGGAGCACGAATACCTCAGCATGGAATCTGGCGGGGAAGCGGTTCATTATGGCGACCTGGTACGTTGGATCACATCTGAGCTAAGTGGAAATGGGGAACAGGGAGCGAGTTCGGATCAACATGGAATGAAGAAAAGTGTGATGGAAATGAAGCGTTCACTTGAGCTGGAGAATGTACATCCAATGGGTGAGAATACGAATCGCGTAGAGCTGGCGTATGCCAGAGATTTTGCACAAAAGGTAGATAACAGTGTCGGTAACCTTACGTTGTATATCGAACAAGCAGCCGGTCTCGACATCCACGACTATCGCACATCCGAACAGTCACTGTTGTATGGTCATCCGTTCCATCCGTTCCCGAAGAATTCCAAAGGCTTCAGCGAGCAGGATGTTCAGAAGTACAGTCCGGAGTTACGGACATCCTTTCAACTCTGTTATATCGCCGTGAGGCAGGATGTCTACGTGCAGGAATGGGTCGATGACGAGGCGGCAATGGATTTGCAAGACCTCCTGTGGAGCCATGTGGAGCCTATTTTAAAAGAAAAGAGTGAAATGTATGGGCTGCTGCCTGTCCATCCATGGCAATACACGTACATATCCCGGTTGACCGAGATACAGTCCTATTTTCGAGATGAAAAACTAATCCTGCTCGGCAGTGCGGGGCCAATCGTCTATCCAACTTCTTCGGTCCGTACGGTCTATGTTCCCGAATGGAACTGCAATATCAAGCTGTCACTGAATATGCAGATCACCAACATGATTCGCACCAACAGTGCTGAGCAGATGCGCAGAACACTGGATGCCTCCAAGTACGTCAGGCAGCATGACTGCTTCGTTGCTGAACCGAACACACATATTGCGTATGAGACAGGCGTAGCGACCTGTGCTTTTGAAGATGAAGAGTTAACCAGTCTGTTTACGATAGCTTATCGACCCATTGAGTTTGATGTTGAGAATACGTATGTCTTATCCAGTCTGGTTGAAGCACCGCTTCCCAGGATGCGGTCGAGACTGATGACCATGCTGGGTGGTGGACGAGACATTGCCGAGCGTTGGTTGGAACGATATCTGGCATGTTCTCTGCTGCCGATTGTACGGGCGGCGGGTGAGAAAGGCATTCATTTTGAAGCCCATTTGCAGAATACCCTTGTGACCTTAAAGGATGGGTTGCCTGTTGAGTTTATCGTCCGCGATCTGGAAGGGGTCAGTGTGGATGAGGAACTTATAAGTGAGCAGGATCGTGCAACGTCCGATTTATTATTTTATTCGCGAGAGAAAGCTTGGGCGCGGACATCGTACTATTTTATCGTCAATCATCTGGGGTCTCTGATTCATGCCATGGCGCGAGATGTGAACGTCCCGGAGGAGCATTTCTGGAAGCAGGTACGTGGGGTACTTGTGGAGGAACTGGAACGAACGGGCAATGCATATGTACAACATCTGCTGATGACGGATGCATTTCTGGCCAAACAAAACTTGGTGAGTTGTGTAAGAGGGATTAGCCAGACCCCGGATTACGTGCCGGTGAGCAATGTAATGAAACGAATAGGGAGTGAAGTGCATGGGAGTCGTGGGATACAGGGCTGAAGCAGGCGGCAGGACAGAAGCAGTCTACGTGGGTGTACAGGAACGGATCATGCGGCAGACACTGGAGGCAATGTGGTTCGAAGGCATTCTGGACAGTCATGTAAGTGGGAGCGAATGGCGAACCAGCGGCCTCACATCTTCCGGCGATTCTGTGGCGTACACGTGTGAAGCTGAACGGAAGTTTTCATTTGGCCGGGTGAAGGTGAAGAAGGGTTCGATTCAAAGGGAAGGCGTACTCTGCACCGATCTGGATCTGTTTTTGGAGGAAATTGTGCTGAACGCTTTGAAGGGTGCAAATGTCACGGCTTTTATCCAGGAACTGCTCGAAACGATGGCAAAGGACAGCCAGTGCCAAGCTATGTTGCCCTTGAACATTCCGAATGAAGATCGACATTATGATGCGCTCGAAAGTCATATGACCGACGGTCATCTGTACCACCCGAGTTATAAGTCGAGACTGGGATTTTCTCTGAAAGACAATCTGGCCTATGGCCCTGAATTTAACTCGGAGGTTTCATTAGTCTGGGTAGCTGTGAAAAAAGAATTTGCTCAGACCGCTGTATCCGCGGGTTATAGCTCGGAAGAACTGGTGGTGCAACATCTAACAGCAGAGGATATGCAACGATTTCAACAGATCCTACAACAACAAGGTCGTACGGACACGGGCGAGAACGTCAAGGCATATGCGGCGAGTGCAGATCAGCTTGGGAGCAGTGCCAAGGTTGGTGAAATAACAGCTATTCAAGATAGCTTAATAGGCTCTAGCATTGGTAGCAATGACAGCAAGGTTGATGGGGAAATAGGTTCTGACATTGGTGATCGATATGTATTCATTCCTGTTCATCCATGGCAGTGGGAGCATCAGTTGGAGTCGGTATATGCCCGTCAGCTGATGGATGGGGACATCGTGTACCTCGGCCCATCGTCTTCGCCCTATCGCGCGCAGCAGTCGATCCGTTCACTCTCGAACCGGATGAATCCGGAAGCCCCTTACATCAAACTGGCCCTCAGCATCACCAACACGTCGAGCACACGCATTCTGGCACAGCATACGACCCAGAACGCACCGCTGATCAGCGATTGGCTGGATGAACTTGTTCGTGAAGATGAGCTGTTGCAGCAGGCGCAGTTTGGCATTTTAAAAGAAATCATGGGATTGTCGTTCCGTTATGAGCAGTTGCCTGCAACCCAGTATGGACGTGCCTACGGTACGCTCGGTGCCATCTGGCGGGAGAATGTATCTGTTCATCTGAAGCAAGGTGAGACGGCGTGGCCGCTGAATGCGCTGATGTTGGTGCAGCCGGATGGTGTTCCGTTTATCCAGGATGCTGTAGAACGTCATGGTGTGGAAAAGTGGAGCGAGGCCCTTGTTCGCACAGTTACCCTGCCGATTATTCATTTGCTCTATGCACACGGGATTGCGCTGGAATCTCATGCCCAGAATATCATTTTGGTCCTGGAAGACGATCTGCCGAAACGAATCATTATCAAGGATCTGCATGATGGTGTTCGTTATGTACCAGATCAACTGTTGCACCCGGAACGGGCACCGAAGCTGAACCCAGAACCAGAGACCCACCGCAAGTTCAATCGGTATTCCTTCATCTATGCCGGAGATGTGTCGGAAGTCCGTGACTATACGTATGATGCATTCTTTTTTATCTGCATGACAGATATTGCGCAGGCTTTGGAGAAGTTTGGGTTGTCGGAGGAAGCGTTCTGGCAGCTGTGCGCAGGTGTAATTGTGGATTATCAGAAGCAGCACCCGGAATACGCAGAACGGTTCGTTGCATTTGACCTTTTTGCCGAAGATGCACTGATCGAAGAGATGACCAAGCGCCGTCTGTATGGGGATGGAGAGTTATATTTCCGCAAGGCGAGCAATCCGCTCAAGATATCAAAGGATGTACTTGAATCAAATGGAACACCCGAATTAAAGGGAATCGTCGAATGAGGATTAACACGCTGAAGGAAAAAATTGCACGCAAACAGCCCGTATACGGCCTTTTTGTATCCATACCACATCCGGTCATCATTGAGATGATCGGACATGCGGAATATGACTTTGTCATTATTGATCTGGAACATGCCGCAACATCGATGGAATCGGTGGAAGAGTTGGTCCGTGCGGCGGAACTCGTCGGCCTAACCCCGCTGGTACGTATCTCGAAAGTGGAACGAGCGGAGATTCTGAAAGTGCTGGACTGTGGCGCACAAGGTATCGTCATTCCACATGTCGAGCAACTGGAGCAGGTGGAGGAAGCGGTTCGTCACGCCTACTATCATCCGGTTGGCATGCGGAGCTTGAATAGTGGTCGTCCCGGTGTATTTGGGAAATATCCGCTCACAGAATACATTGAAGAAGCGAACGAACAGGTGATGGTTGTCCCTATGATTGAAAGTGCGGAGGGCGTGCGGCAAAGTACACAGATTCTGTCTCACCCTCAGGTGAGTTTTGTATTGGAAGGAGCGGCTGATCTGTCGCAATCTCTCGGTGTGCCATGGCAGACAGAGCACCCGGATGTGAGACGTGCACTGGATGAATTGCATGCTACCGCTCGGCAGTGCGAAGTACCTTATGCAACGGTCACTAGAGGTGTGGAAGACATGTCGCTCTGGGCTGAGCGGGGAGTACATATTTACGTGCTGGGTGATGATCGGAATACGGCGTTTCGGGCGTATGCCCAAAAACGGAATGACTACAGGAATGCGGGTGGGCAGATATGAAATCTAGTGTATGGCATGCGATAGATGAACTGCAACGCGGAATGGAAGATCCGGTATGTGCTTACGTCTATGATCTGGCTGGCATTCAGGAACAGGTACATCAGATGTTGGACAGCATGCCTGGGAACACAGAATTGTTCTACGCCATCAAGGCGAATCCTGATCCGCGAATCATTGAAGCGTTGCTTCCATTTGTGAAGGGTTTTGAAGTGGCTTCGATTGGAGAGCTACTCAAGGTTAGAGCGGTAAGCCGAGAGGTTCCGATTCTGTTTGGAGGTCCGGGGAAGAAGGAGAGCGAACTGAGGCTAGCCATTGAGCATGGCGTGAGTTACATCCATGTAGAGAGTTTGCTGGAGCTGCGCCGCATCATTGCGATTGCGAAAGAGAGGGCGATGGAGCAGGAGCAGGTGCAGGAGAGCAGGCAGAAGCAAGAATGGGAGCAGAACCCGGAGCAGAGATATACGCAAGCATACGGCGAGGAACTGATGCAAGAGCAGAAGCAAAAACAGAAGCAAGCGCAGGAGGTGCGCATTCTACTCCGAATCAATCTGCGAAGCAGTACGTTACCTCGGACGAAGATTGTCATGGGCGGTGGGCCGAGTCCTTTTGGAATCGATGAAGAGGCGGTGGAAGAAGCCATTGAACTCATTCGTGTGGAAGGCGCGGGTGTGGTTCGGTTAAGCGGGTTCCATTTTCACTCCTTGTCCAACAATATGGATGCAAGGCTACACGCCGAGATGATCGAGTTGTATTTGCAAAAGGTGGAGCAGTGGCAGCACAAGTATGATTTACCTGTGGAAGTGGTGAATGCAGGAGGTGGATTCGGTGTCACGTATGATGGCAGCCCCGGATTCGACTGGCCTTTATTCACATCGTTGCTAGAACAAAGTGAAGCCAGACAACGCCTTGCCTCACGCGGAGGTCGGCTGTATTTTGAATCGGGCCGACTGCTGGTGGCAGACCACGGGTATTACGCAGCAGAGGTTACGGATATCAAAACCTCTCATGATCAGTATTTTGCCGTGTTAAGAGGAGGTACGCACCACAATCGTCTGCCTGCTTCATGGGGTCATAACCATCCGTTTCAGATTATGGAAACGGACCGTTGGAAGCATTCATTTGCCCGGCCAGAGGTAAGAGGTCGTCGAGTCCATATCGTAGGTGAGCTATGCACACCCAAGGATCGCATGCATTCCGATGCGGAGGTAGCGCTGCTGCGCGTGGGAGATATTGTTTTGTTTGAAAAGTCTGGGGCTTATTGCTGGACCATCTCGCATCATGATTTTCTGGGGCATCCGCACCCGGCATTCCATTATCTAACGGAGGACAATAATCATGTCAACACTGATGAAACGTTCCAGTCTGCAAGCCGCTGAACGCCGGATTATGGCGGATCTGATGAATTCATTTTTGGCGGAGCAATTGCTTCCAATGGAGGATCACCCATTCATTGATTTTGCCGAAGCACCTGCACCGTTCCGTCGATTGTACAAGGGATATGACAGCGAAGAGCATAATCATAATGTAGCGTCTCGCTATAGATTGCACACTCAAGGCGTGCTGTGTCTGGTTGAAACTGGAGTAAGACAGGGGACTCAGTGGGTTCAGGGTTCACCGATCTACGAGGAGAAAACGGATGGAAGCTGGGTTCTCCTTGATACTCCGGCAGAAGTTGGACGTGCGGTGTTACAGAGGGCTTTGTCGGATAAGGCCTATGTGCAGCATGGGGTGGCGGAATTCCTGGTTAGTCTGGACATTGCTGTGGAGCAGTATGCTTTGGGCTGGGAACAAGTCCAGTATCTGTCCGCTAACGTCCCGGCTTCTGCGTATGAATGGTTTATCAAGGGGGAGCGCGTTGCGGCATTGCGGGATCGTCCATTTCACCCATCGTCCAAAGCCAAGGTGGGATTCAATGCAGAAGATGTAACACGGTATGCAGCAGAATTCGGGAAGGCGATTTCGCTGCGCTGGGTGGCTATACGGCTGGATGCCGTGCAGCAAGGGTGTGAAGATGGATTGTCCATTTTGGATATGTTAGACGATGTTCAGCGCGGAGTGGTGGAAGCAGAGTTTGCCCGTAAAGGAATCACGTTGGACGAATATCTACCGATGCCTGTTCACCCGTGGCAATTGAAACATGTGATTCTGCCCCGTTTCACTGGGGAGATCGAAGAAGGCAGCATTGTCGTATTGGACATAGAAGTGGGCGACGTACAGGCCACATCCTCTCTGCGCTCGATGGCTCCGTCAATTGAATCCACCCTAATGCTCAAGCTACCGGTTAGTGTGCTGTCTCTGGGGGCTGCTCGTTATCTTCCGGTAGTCAAACTTCTGAATGGTCTTGCTGGAGAACGCATGTTAAGGCAGGCCGTTGCTTGTGACGAGACGTTGAAGGACAAGGTGTATATGTGTGAAGAGCAGAACTGGTGGGGCTTCATGCCAGAATCCATGGGACTGTTCGATGATCATCCCCGCCATCTGGCTGCACAGATTCGTGTGTATCCCACTGAGTTGTTGGGTGATGCTTACAAAGTAATCCCAATGGCCACACTGGGTGTGAATCTGGAAGGGCATCATCTATTAACGGAGATTCTGGGGGATAACCTGAGTAGCACGGATGTCCTCTACTTTTATACCAGCATAGTTACAACGTTTTATGATATCGTGATGCGCCTGTTCAAGGTGGGTGTTGTACCTGAGATTCATGGTCAGAACTGCTGTCTGGTGTTGAAGGATAATGAGGTAAAAGGTCTCTTGTTCCGCGATCATGATTCGGTGCGTTTGCATCAGCCTTATCTGGATAAACATGGCATTGCAGACCCTGCCTATCATATTCGTTCAGGCTACTCGAACAGCCTGTATAACGAGACGATCCAGAAGTTGATTTTCTATGTGCAGTCTTTGGGGACGCAGGTGAATCTGGCTGCGATCATGGAGGCACTTAGCGAAGTGTATCACATCCCGGAAACGAAGTTATGGGAGATCACGGAGCAGGCTTGGAAGGAAGCGCTGCAACATGTGCAGCTTCCCGAATCCGACCGGGCCGCGCTCGCTCATGCGATATTCGAGAGCAGGGAGTGGCCCGTGAAGTTAGTTGTCCGTCCGCTGCTTGAAGCGGATGGGGTGCCTGGTGCGATGCCATCGGGCAAAGGCATAGGGTGGAACCCTTTTTACAAGGGATAGAGGTTGAGTAGTGTTGGTGTAGGAGTGTATAGAGAAGAAGTACGTGCTATAGGATAGAACTAGAAGGTGACTCGTTTGACGGGTTGCCTTTTTGGCTTGTTGTCATCGAAAGTTACTATGCTTGGAGGGAATAAAACGTTCATCATTATGGCTAAAAAATCTTATGAAATGGAGGTATAGGAAAGAGACTGATGATATAATCGGGTTATGTGTTATAGTCATACTTGTGTATTACCGAAAAGGTTTTCGGAAAAAGCGACATCTACTGTTGTAACCGCAATCATAATTTACTTCAAGAAAGTGAGAATCTACCATGAATCAGAAGAGACTTTTTAATGATGGATGGCAATTTGCGAAAAGCAAGCTGGATGTTACGGAACCTGCGGGTCTGGTGTATGAACCTGTGGAGCTTCCCCATGATTGGCTGATATATAATACGCTTGAACTGTATGAGGACAGCATTGGATGGTACCGCAAGACGTTCCATTACACGAAGGATGAGCAGCAGCTTCTGCTTTGTTTTGATGGCGTATACATGGACTCTTCTGTGTATGTGAACGGGCAGCTGGTTGGGGAGTGGAAGTATGGTTATTCTGCTTTTGAACATGAGATCACGAATGCACTGGTGGAAGGCGACAATGAGATTGTGGTCAAAGTAGTGCATCAGAGCCCGAACAGCAGATGGTATTCCGGGGCCGGAATTTATCGCCATGTGTGGCTGAAGACGAGAGACCGCAACCATATTGTTACGGATGGGATCTATGTATCCATTAATCAGCAGCCGAATGGCTGGCAGGTGGAAGTGGATACGGAGCTGAACCTGGATCAGAATCAGCAGGCAGAGCTGGTGCATACGATCCGGTATGAAGGTCAGGCGGTGGCATCCGCCCAAGCGAATGTTACGGCTTCGGTGGGGGAGAATGTGGTGGTATCGGCAGATAGCCAACAGATCATTGTGGAGAATCCAAACCTGTGGAGCCCGGATGCACCGCATCTGTATGAACTGGTGACTGAGTTGCGTTTGATCTCGGAAGATCAGGAACATAGGACAGTTGAATCGGTATCACAGCGTATTGGATTCCGGGATATCAAGCTGGATGCCAATGAAGGGTTCCACCTGAACGGGGTCAAGATGAAGCTGAACGGTGTGTGTGAACACCACGATCTCGGGGCGCTGGGGGCTGCGTTTAACCTGACGGCACTGCGCAGAAGATTCGTTTTGCTCAAAGAAATGGGCGTTAACGCTATCCGCACCGCGCATAATATGCCTGCCAAAGAGTTCATGGAACTCGCGGATGAGATGGGTATGCTGGTTGTGTCTGAAGCCTTTGATATGTGGGAACGTGCCAAAACGCCATACGATTATGCGAGATTTTTCCCGGAGTGGGTGCATACGGATGTGAAGAGTTGGGTGAAGCGTGACCGTAACCATGCCAGTCTGATCATGTGGAGTATCGGGAATGAAATCTATGATACCCATGCGGATGAGCGTGGACAGGAAGTAACTCGCATTTTAATGGACTATGTGCTGGAATTTGATCCGAAAGGTAATGCAGGTGTGACGATTGGTTCCAATTATATGCCGTGGGAAAATGCACAAAAATGCGCAGATATCGTGAAGCTGGCAGGTTACAACTACGCGGAAAAATATTATGACAAACATCATGAAGAACATCCGGATTGGATCATCTATGGTAGTGAGACGTCATCGGTGGTGCAGAGCCGCGGCATTTATCACTTCCCGTTCGAACAGCCGATTCTGGCAGATGATGATGAGCAGTGCTCGGCTTTGGGTAACAGCACGACCAGCTGGGGCGCGAAGTCGGCAGAATACTGCATCTTGGCAGAACGGGATACACCGTATTCGCTGGGTCAGTTCCTGTGGACTGGATTCGATTATATCGGAGAGCCGACACCGTATCATACGAAGAATTCGTATTTTGGACAGTTGGATACGGCAACTTTCCCGAAAGACTCTTATTACATCTACCAAGCAGCTTGGACGGATTATAAAAAAAGTCCGATGGTTCACCTGTTCCCTTATTGGGATTTCAGCCCGGGTCAGATCATTGATGTACGCGTGTGCAGCAACGCGCCGAAGATTGAGCTGCAACTCAACGGTAAAACCATTGGTACGTACGATATCGATCATGCCAACGGAACACAGCTATCTGGCTGGTGGAAAGTGCCGTACGAAGAGGGTGAGCTGAAAGCGATCGCTTACGATGAGAACGGTAAGATCATTGCAACCGATGTGCAAAGATCCTATACGGATGCGAAGAAGATTCGTCTGCAAGCGGATCGGGCGCAGTTGCAAGCCAGTGGAACGGACCTTATTTTTGTAGAAATTGATGTGGAAGATGAAGCGGGTAATCCGGTTCACAATGCGAACAACCGCGTGCAAGTTCAGGTGACTGGTGCAGGACGACTGCTGGGTCTGGATAATGGGGACAGCACCGACTATGATCCCTACAAAGGGTTGAGCAGAAGACTATTCAGCGGCAAGCTGATGGCGATCATCGGAGCGACAAATGAACCTGGAACAGTGCGGATTGAAGTTTCTTCCGAAGGGTTGGAAGGAGCTACGGCTGAATTTGAATCTCTACTTGTGGCGGCTGAACTTAATGATGAGAAACAAGTGCAACCTGTCTTCATGAACAATGAAGAACGTCCAGTGCTTACGGGGAATGCTCAGGAAATTCCTTTGCGGAAAATCGAGATCATCAGTACTGCAGGACAGTTGCTCGATCCGTCCAACCCGGAGTTAATTGTAACCGCCAAGCTGTATCCAGAGAACACTTCCTATCGCGACATCGAGTGGGCTGTTGTGAACGATGCAGGAATTGAATCCAACATTGCCAAGGTGGAAGCTGTTCAAGCAGAAGCGGGCGACAACGGTGAGCATCAACATGCGGTGAAGGTGTCGGCTATAGGTGACGGGGAGTTTAGACTTCGCGCAACCAGTACCAACGGTACGGATAAAACGAAACTCATCTCGCAGCTGGAGTTCAAGGCGGACGGTCTCGGCACAGCCTACAAAGATCCATACGGCTTCATCACGGGTGGACTGTACGATTACACCAAAGGTGAGGTTGGTAACGGCAATGAGCGCGGGGTAGCGACAAGTCGGGATGGAGAGACGCATGTAGGTTTCCGTAATATTGACTTCGGACCGTACGGCTCCGATACGATTACCATTCCAATCTTTACGTTGTCCACGGAGGACTACTTCATTCAGATCTGGGAAGGCATGCCGGATGAAGAAGGAAGTACGATGATCGCAGATGTGGTTTATGACAAAGAGTCCATTTGGAATGTATACCAGGAAGAGACGTACCAATTGTCCAAACGCCTTAGCGGGATCACGTCGATCTGTTTTGTACTGAAACAGAAGATTCATATTAAAGGATTTTCCTTCGAACGTCAGAGTCGTGCTTTTGAACAGAACGCGGCTACATCCTGTGACCATCTCTACGGAGATACGTTCAAAATCGAGGGTGATGGAGTAGAGGGCATCGGGAATAATGTATCGCTGGAGTTTGAAAACATGGACTTTACGGCAGAAGGTACATCAAAGCTCGTGATCTACGGTCATTCACCAATTGATAAAAATACGATTCATATTCGCTTTGCAGGTGCGGACGGCCAGAGCAACCAGCTGGTTGAATTCACCCAGTCAGGTGGATATGAGGAGCGGGTGTTTGAGCTTGAGCAAGTGACAGGTGTGCAAAAAGTAAGCTTTATCTTCCTGCCAGGCAGTCAGTTTGACTTCGGCTGGTTCCGATTCGAGAAATAAATGTGATCGAAATATAAAACCCCTTCAAGCAGGCATCGGTTCATGGGAACATGGATCTGAATCGCTTGCGTGAAGGGTTTTTCTTGTTCTTGTATGTAGGTGTGAGAGAAAACATCAATGAAACTGCTCTGCTTCAACTGAGAGATCTAAGTGATGGCCTATTCTGCTATAAATGTACAACTTAATATCCGTGTCTTGTAATGCAAGCAGATTGATCGTTTTATCACTATTTTTGTTGATAGATGTTTCCATAGGTTCACTTACTTCATCTACATACATCTTCACATATACCGTGTGGTTGCTGTTGTTTTCAATCGATATGTTGGCATGTGTTCCATTCGAAGCAACCATTGTGAAGCTGCCGTTGTATGAGGAACGACCTTCATGTTGAGTTGGGGCAATGAGCAGAACAGATGTAGATGTTGGGAAGGAGCGCTCCATTTCATGGGCTAATCCCTTTGACTGCCGTTCGTTCGTTGAAGCTAGAGTCGCTGTATCGGCCGAATGGGTGGATATGAGTACAGATAGAGCCAGTGCTACACCGAGCATTGTTTTTAACGTCATTAAATTAACCCCCTGCTGAATGATAAATCATTAAAATTTTCGTTCCTGTTTATACATTTCTATGATTCTAAACGTTCGGGACAGTGAGGGAGTTACAGATAAATGACAAATTAAGCATAGTCATGCAACAAAGGATAGTATTGAACCGTTTCATACATGAGGTGATGGAATGAGAAAAAGTATGCTTATCCTATCGTTAGCTTTAATGCTGTTAACTGCCTGTCAGGCAAATGATCCATCAATGAATGCTTCCGGAATTACGCAAGCTTTTCCAGAAATTATCGAGCCCCATAATCCAGAGCAAGCGGAGCAAAGCGGGGATGTGGTTGTGCTTCATGGAGGCATACGGAACGAAGATAAGTGGAACACATTTATGAAGAATGTGGAGAAAAAACATCAGGATCAGGTTCGTGTAACGATGTATACCATTGAAGGTGGGCCCATTATCCAGGAATTGATCTATGATGGTACAGCTATTCAATCGACTTACGATAACTCAAGGGATGCCTACGGCTCCAAACAGGGAATGAAGACTGACACCTGCAAAGGGATCGGGACAATGAAGAGTGAGCAGGGACATATTTTTTACGTGTTAACCGGGTGTGAGAAGGAAGAGAACCCCTTTTGGATGCCTAAGTTGTAAATGAGATGTATCCACATGCAAATTCTTAATAAAAACTGTGAAGCCGAGGCTGGTATGCAGGTTTTTGTTTCTATTTGAAAGGTGAAAAATCGAGATTTTATCTGTACTAAGCATTGGACTCTTTATTATAAAACCCATATGTCAAATCATTCTCAGACTGTCCATCGCCCTGAATTTCATAACCCAACTGCACTTCATGATCTGTATAGGTTGCATTATGCATTGTGATGGTAAGCTCATCTACTGTTTTGGTTTGAAATGGGATGTTTGAATCGGGAAGTGCGGATTCTTCTTTATTAGTTACAGAAAAATAAAGCACAAGTTGAAGTATCAATATTATAAGAGCAATAATGATAGCGATGATGATATTCCTTTTGTTCAAAGTGCATCTTCCTTTCAGCGAATAGATTTTTTAATGAAGTGAAATTAATAGTTAATAACCAATTATATCATATTTTGGGTGATGATATAAATGAAGAGGCTTTGGGTGTTATGTATTTTGATACTTTTAGTGACAGGGTGTGGTCAGAACAATAGAGAGAAAGCCATTGATTATCTAACGCAAAATCAAAGAAATGATGCATCACTCATTGTATTTACCGACCGACCTTCGGAGCGACCATTTATTGTTGAATTACAGACGCAATTAAATGAAGTAAATAACGAGAATTTGAGGGCAGAAGGCCCAATAACTAACGTAACCTTTTATAATGTCCGTGATGAAAATAAGTTTAATTATGAGGAGATTTTTGGTCTGAAATCATATCCGTACATGATCCTGTTCGAGAAAGGCGAGATTACACTGGAGACGCAGGAACCGGAAGAGATCGTTCAGCATTTTAAGGAGAGGTAAGAGTCTACTGAAAAGAAGTTTGATCCCGATGGATCGGCTAAGTTAAACATAAAATGTGATCTGTGAGGTCCTACTGGGGAGACAATGAAGCCATGCTGGCAAGACAAAGGACAACTGTAGTAGGACTCTTGTCTTTTTTATTGGGCTTCCCCCATAGTTATTCGCACACTCTCCGAATGTGCTAAGGACATAGTATAGGGCATATATACTGTGTGCCTTGGCCTAAGGAGATGACCATTTTGAAGTATCTGAACAAGAGGACAGCCACCCTCAACAAATTAAGGCCCAGTCGTTCTACGCCGAAATGCAGAAACAAACACTTGGGAAAACGAAAGAGATGCCATATTATCCGTAGATCTAATCGGAGAAAGCGCTGCTCACTGAAGCGTCCATTAAAATCACAGAAAATGGCCCGTGACAAAAAAATCATTGCATTACCGAGAGGGGGAGGCAGCAACCCGGTATGTTGTGAGCCTACCCCCCTGCTCGCTCCGTTGAGACAACGTGAATTGGAGACTGTGAGCTTCCCTGGAACGAAAGGTGTGCCCGGTGCCCAAGGCCCCGCAGGCCCTCACGGCGGGCCGGGTCAACAAGGGGTTCCCGGAGCGCAGGGTCCCGCAGGCCCTCAAGGTGAACCGGGTCAAGTGGGGCTTCCCGGAGCACAGGGTCCTGTTGGTCCTCACGGCGGGCTGGGTCAACCAGGGCTTCCCGGAGCGCAAGGCCCTGCAGGTCCTCAGGGTGAGCCGGGTCAAGCGGGGCTTCCCGGAGCACAGGGTCCGGCAGGCCCTCAAGCTGAGCCGGGTCAACCGGGAATTCCGGGAGCGCAAGGTCCTGTTGGTCCTCAGGGTGAACCGGGTCAAGCAGGACTTCCCGGAGCGCAGGGTCCCGCAGGTCCTCAGGGTGAGCCAGGTCAACCGGGAACTCCCGGAGTCCAAGGACCAACGGGTCCCCAAGGTGAGCAAGGTCCGCCGGGCAGCGTACCCGGAATTGAAATCATTCCTAGGGCAAACCGTTACTTCTATTTTCCGGACACCGATCTGGATTTGTCGAACTCGGTTATAATTTCTGCCACAGAATTCACAAATGACGATGGCGACAGCATAACCGAATTTGCCGGGGGTGGACTTACTAGTTTCAACAATCTTTATATAAACGGGATCGTCCAACCAGGAAACTCATACAGTGTAAGTGCGGAGAGGTTGTTTTTTTCGTCACAAAACGGTGTGATCTTTGCAGGGACACCTATCACTATAGAGATAATTATAATAACAGCCAATATCATAAATGGTTAAAATTGGTTTTAGTTGCTGGTTCCTTTGCCTTCACTACTCCCAAACCTACCACATATACTATGTTAGGTAGGAGGTGAGAAACATGCCACTTGTGACACCATTTCAGAACAGTTTAAGATTTGCTGCAACCATTGGTGATGGGACCGGCACTGGGGTAACGTTTGCCATTGCTGCGACTGCCTTTACAAACGACGCTGGTGTAGCTGCAACCGCATTTCCAGGCACCTACAACTACTACAATCTTTATATTAATGGCCTTATGCAAACAGCAGATACGTCCTCGGCTACGACGACTACAATTACAATTCCCGGTGGAGATGCATTAAATGATGGGACTCCAATTGTCGTACAATTTGTAGTGTCTTAAAGAAGATTTAATCCTACTGTATCGTTATCTTGTGCGACTTCTATCTGTGATAGAAGTCTTTCTTTTTGTACAAGATATCCAGTCGACTCAACAGCATTCATCCATGCATTAATGTGCAAAAATAGTTACCCAGGTTGTTGCCCAACTACCGGATAACCTCTGAGGAAATGATCCTTCCGTTTGATTCCAATCCTCCTTCTCACTTGTTAAAATTTAGGTACATAAACTACGGTCAGGTTGGCGGGTGATAAGGAAATGCAGAGAATCGAGGTACATCCCGATCTATTGGAGGAAAAGGCCCGGTTGGTCCAGCAGAAGAAACAGGAACTGGAGCGAATGGTCTGGGAACTGGAGAAATCCATTTATATGTTGCAATCCGATTGGTCGGGTGTGACAGGAGAGCGATTCTTTTGGGATTTTATGCAGGTGAAAGAAGTGTTCCCGACTACACTCGGGCTGTTGGACGAAATCCAGAAAGAGTTAACGTTTATCGCCATGAACTTTAGAACAACGGACGGCTCAGGTGAGGTCGCGCTGTACATTCCAGAAGAGCTGAAGCGCAATTTCGCTGTAGGGCTGCTTGATAAATCAGTAGGAGAAACAATAACGGGAATGGGGCAGACGGCAGAAGCTTTCTTCGATAACCCGTTCAGTACAATAGGCAGTGTGGCATATGCCATGACAGTGGGCAAAGTTGTAGACGTTGGGCGAGGTATTCAGTTTGCATGGGATACCGCTTGGGGTACAGGAACAGCGAGGTCAGATATAGAGCAATTTGTAGAAGAGCAGAAGAAACAGATCGATAAGAGTGGTGCAGGGTATTACGGTGGAGCGATGACTGGGCAGGCTTTGGCGTATGTTTTGTTTGGCAAAGCTTTACGTTCGAAGGACGACATTGGGTCGGGCGGAGGAAAGCCGGAGTCGGAGAAGGGGAAAGGCGGGACAGGTAATAGAGATATGACTGAGCCTACCCTACCCTCGGGAAGCAAACCAACGGGAAATTATGGAGTAGGTGATTCTCATGGGATAAAGAAACAAAATGAAACTGCTGACTTCTTAGCTGAACAAGGTTATGAAATCAAAATGTTAGACGAAATAAATGGCGGAAATGGCTATGGAATCAAGGCAACTTCTAATCCTGACTTTTTAATTCACGGTAAGGTTTTTGACTGTTACTCGCCTAAGGAAGATGCAAACGTAGATAATATTCTTCGAAACATAGCAACGAAAACTAAAACGCAAGCGGAAAGAATCGTTGTTAACCTAGATGAGTTTCCCACTGAAAAAGTTAGTGAACTTAGTCAAGGAATTATCAGAAAAGCAAATCCAACCGGAGATTTGAAAAATCTGAAAGAGATTTTATTCGTTAAGGATGGTAACATAACACGGGTGTTTGGGGAGGATTAATAGATGGACTATGAAATATTTTTACAAAGTAAGCTCGATCGTAATTCTTTGGGGAAACTGATCGAGCAATATGTCACTGAATCGGTTGTTGAGAAAGCTTCATTCCAAAGTAATGCAGAGGAAATAGTAATTGGCAGTAGATTTTTTACGTTGCATCTTGAAATTGAGGATATTTCTGATATCACTTTTGTTCGACAGCATTATAACTTAGATGTGAATGTATGCATTAGAACTCAATTGTTTGGCAGTACTTTTTCTGAAGGTATAGAGCATATTTTCAGCATTATTAGTAAGCTAATAAAACATACTGAGGGAAATCTTTTATTCCTAGAAGATGGTTCTACTCAACTACTTAGAATGGAGAATGGTCTGTTGGTGGTTAATAATCGGTTGGATGAATATCAAACTAAATACCTAACTCCAAGCCTTCTTCTTTTACTTGACCGTCCTTATATTGAAAAGGAATTATCAAGTTAAAAAAAGCAGCAGGTAATGAAATAATGATACTACTCAAAGGCACTTCTACCAGGCAAACGTAGAGGTGCTTCTTACTATAAAATCCTAGGAGAACGGTTCGCTATGATACTAAAAAAACGAACTTTAATAATCGGATGCTGCATTGGCTTTGTATTTTTACTTGTTCTAACCTATAGTCTATATAAAGAAAAAAGAATGTATGAACAGTACCTAACGATGAATGTACGACAAGATATGGTTGATATGAAAAGTGCGATTATAAATAATGATATTTTGTTTGAGCGAATACTTAAGAATGTGAAAATAACAAACGAGATGGTTGAGGATGGAGAACAAGCCAGCCAGCTCTATTACAACTTTACAGATATGACGCAGATTGTTAATAAATATAACATGATGAATCTAACTTTCAGTGAAGAAGCCAATTGGCTGGTAAAACCCGCATCTTTATTCACAAACGATCTAGGTCAAGATGATGTAATGCCACCTACACTTCACCGCATACGAATGACATTCGAGAGACTGGACATAACCAGTTATCCTGTAACACCCGAACTTAAAGCCAGGATCGAGGAGTATCAGCAGTTAAACCAGCGATGGCTGAACATTGTTGGGGATTTTGAATCCAAGGAAACTAACGAGAATGATTGGCCCAAAGTCTTGAATGATCTGGAGAAAGAGAGCCGAAATTATTTTCAAGAGAATAATGTAGATTTCGTTGATGATGATGTTTGGAGAGACGCATTCAATCCAAGGTACGAATGATACTTATGAGTATGCTTGATGACTAATAAATTTAAGTGGTTCTACGGTATGAAAGGAGATGAGGAGTATATCCATCCTAGAAATAATTAATGAATTTGCAGTGATTCTTTTACTCATTGGTACCTTCTTTTACTTTCTAGAGCTACGTAAAATCAAAAGGCAAAGGAAATTAACGGTTATAGAATACATCATGTATGTCACGATTCAAGTTGGGTACTTACTTTGGGCAGGAAGCAGTTTGATAATGTTAATTTCATAATAGCTCACACTAAAAGTGGAGTACTCCTGCCGTTCAGAGGCGATAGAGAGTGCTCCTTTCTCTTATATACAAACAACTAATGAATTTTTTCCCATGCTGGACGATAATAGAGTAGAGACCATATTTACCAATACCAAGCATGTAATGAAATCACCTACATATACACAACCATCCTACACCCACACGAGGTACATTCATGAAACAAGGCATATATGAACAGCTTATCAACACAATCACGAGGCAGGAGATTTCGGAGCTGGACCCGGATGTGTATCACATTGGCACCGAGAAGTTGGATGCAGAGGAAGCGCGCAAGCTGCTGTCCACGTATTTGGCGGCGGTAACCCGGCGAGCGCTCAGGATTGTGCGGGAACAGACGGAAGATAAAACGGCAGTATTGGCGCAGATTCGAACGTGTAATGAGATTATTGCTACCTTGAAAGGTACGCTGGGGGAAGAAGAGTACAATGAATTGCAACTGGATGAGCAGGGGGAAGTGTTGACCCATGTGTATTCCAAGCTGAACAGCATTCGTGCGGTCCGGGATACCAAGATCGTTCGTCCAGATACACCGATCTCCCAAAGCTCTTTGTTCACAGGTGCAAAGTCCGAACCGAGTATGTTATTAGAGTTGCAAAAGGAGATCGTGACAGCCGATCGGATCGATTGGCTGGTATCGTTTATCAAATTCAGCGGGCTCCGCCTTCTGCTGGAACAGCTTCAACAGTTCACGGCTAGTGGCGGGAAGCTGCGGATTATCACGACCACCTATATGGAGGCGACCGACCTGAAGGCCATCACTGAACTTAGCAAATTACCTAACACGGAGATTCAGATTTCGTATGATACCAAAGTGACTCGGCTGCACGCCAAAACGTACATTTTCCACCGTGATACTGGCTTCACTACTGCCTATGTCGGCTCCTCTAACCTATCCAACCCAGCGCTGACCAGTGGTATGGAGTGGAACCTCAAGGTGACGGAGAAGGATTCACTCGACGTGCTGCGCAAGATTGAAGCGACCTTCGAGAGTTACTGGAATGACCGTGAATTCACGCGATATGTAGCTGAGGATGAAGGGCATGAGGCACAGTTGAAGGCGGCTCTGAATCGTAAAAAAGATCAGTCCAACCACTTTCACCTCGACATCCAGCCTTACGATTATCAAAAAGAAGTGCTGGAACAGCTGGACGCCGAGCGTACGCTGTATGGACGAACCCGCAACCTGATCGTCGCCGCCACAGGCGTTGGCAAAACAGTCATCTCTGCCTTCGACTACAAGCGATTCCGGGCAAGCCATGCGGGAGCTAAGCTTCTTTTTGTCACCCATCGGGAAGAAATCTTGAAGCAAAGTCGGGACACGTTCCGGTATATCCTGAAGGATATGAACTTTGGTGAGCTGCATGTCGGGAATTACCGAGCAGAGGCGCTGGATCACTTGTTTGTTAGTATTCAGAGTCTTAACTCCATGAAGCTGACGGAGATCACCAGCCCAGACTATTACGATTACATCATTGTGGATGAATTCCATCATGCGGCTGCTCCTTCATACCAGAAGCTGTTGTCCCATTACGAATCGAAGATTTTGCTGGGACTTACTGCGACACCGGAACGGATGGATGGCAAAGACATTACCGCCTACTTCGATCATACGATTGCCGCCGAGATCCGTCTGACCGATGCGATTGATCGGAAGTTACTGAGTCCTTTTCAATATTTTGGCGTCACCGATACTGTCGATCTATCTCAGGTGAAGTGGTCGCGTAAAGGCTACGATCTGAACGAGCTGGAAAAGCTCTACACTCATAACAAAATCCGTGCCAACCAGATCATCCAAAGTCTGAACAAATACGTAACCGATCTGGACGAGGTGAAGGGACTTGGTTTCTGCGTAGGGGTGGATCATGCGATGTATATGGCAAAAATATTTAACGAAGTCGGCATTCCATCCATAGCCCTGCATGGCGGGTCGAGCGAACAGGAACGTCATTCTGCGAAAGGACAGCTGGTGAACGGGGAACTGCGCATGATCTTTGTCGTGGATCTGTACAATGAGGGCGTGGATATCCCTGAGGTGAACACCATTCTGTTCCTGCGTCCTACCGAAAGTCTGACCGTATTCCTGCAACAGTTGGGACGTGGACTACGGATGGCGGAAGGCAAAGAGTGCCTGACCGTGCTCGACTTCATCGGACAAGCGCATCAGGAGTACAGGTTCCAGGATAAATTCCGCGCCCTGATCGGCGCTACCAAACATTCCATCTCGTACTACGTCGAGAATGGCTTCTCGAACCTACCTCGTGGGACGTTCATTCAATTGGAAAAACAAGCGAAGGAATACGTCATGCGCAACCTCAAGCAGATGAGTCGTAATCGCAGAGCGTTGATCCAGAAGCTTCAAACCTTCCAACAAGACACTGGACTGCCACTGACCTTGGCTCATTTTGTAGAGCATCACGGGATGACACTATATGAATTGTATGGTGGACGCACGGGCAAAAGGTATTTCCGTGGCATGTTGGCCGAAGCCGGATTAACAGCACCTATAGAAGATGAACACGAAGAGTACATCCGCAGATTGCCATCTGTGTTAACGATCAACTCCCGAAGCTGGCTGACGTTCCTGATCGACTTTGTTGAAAAAGGCAAAGAAGCAACCACCGCCGATGAACGGCGCATGTTGATCATGTTCTATTACACCTTCCATCGGGCTGCGCCCGAGAAGCTAGGACTGAGCAGCATCGAAGAGGGTGTGCAGCGTGTGCTTTCTTCTGAGGCATTCCGAGCAGAGCTTGTGGATATTTTCAAATATAATCTGGCTCATCTACGATTTGTGGATAAAAGAAATTCGTTTCCGTACACTTGTCCACTGGATATCCACTGTATGTACTCAATAGACCAAGTGCTTGCCGCCTTTGGCTACTGGAACGCTGAGCAATCACCCGCCTTCCGTGAAGGCGTGAAGTATTTTGCCAATGAGCAGACTGATATTTTCTTCATTACGTTGAACAAATCGGACAAAGACTTCTCACCCTCCACGCTGTATGAGGACTATGCGATCAACGAGCGTCTCTTCCATTGGCAGACTCAGAGCCGGGTGTCCGAGCATACGGCTACAGCGCAGCGATATATTCATCATCGAGAGACGGGCAACCGGATCGTGCTGTTCGTGCGGGAGTATAAGGAGGAGCATGGCTATACGTCTCCGTTTGTGTTTCTGGGCGAAGCCGATTATGTGAGTCATGAGGGGAACAAACCGATGAGCTTCGTATGGCGACTGCGGGAAGAGATGTCTGCGAAGATGGTGACAGTGGCGAATAAGTGTATTGTGTGAGTTATATGTAATAACAAAAGACACAACAGAAACTCCTCAAATCCAGAGAGAGTGTTGTGTCTTTCAAACGAGAGTTAGATAAAAGCCGTTATTATTATTTGAATTGAGGCCCTTCATACCCATTGTTATCTGATCCAGAGGGCCCAGCATGTATGCCTTCTTCAATTGTCGCTGGAACCTTGTCTTTACTAGTAGCTGATTCTTGACTTTCTGGTTTGTTTTTTGTCCAAACTTCATCGCCTAGAGCAGGGGACTGCCACCAATAAAAATCACGGTACACTAGATCTGTTGTCAAATATAATAACGTTGAATGATTACTTTCATCATTAATGGTCAGTTCATATTGAGAAACTCCAATGCCATCAGAATCATTAAGCGCTGTGATCCATTGCTCAATTTTAGGAACAAGACTGTTTACCTCTGAGATTTCCGTTGTAAGCACAATCGAGGCGAACTTTCCACCTAGCTCGTTATCCGTAACTTTCGCCGATTCCACAGTTACACCGTTTGCCTTCAGTTCACTATATATAGCGTTCTGGACTGATTCAGAATCGAGCTTACCCACAATCTTAGATGAGAAGTCTGGTATTCGGGTAATGTCATTAGAAACACCATTGTATATATTCTGACCATTTTTGCCTGTGATCGTGAGATCAACATTTTGGATTTGTGAGGTTCCATTAACACCACTTCTTACTTCATTTCGGATTTTTCGGATGGCTTTAATATCCTCTATGGTTGCTTCTCCAGAAGTAGAAGTTGATTTTGTTTCCAATTTTAAATTTTTCTCTTGGGTGGTGATTTTAGAAATAACCACTCCTTCCTTAATAAGCTGATCTTGGATTAGTTGGGTAGGACTTTCAGCAGAAATAGAGTTCATGTAAAATGCTCCGCTTAGGACGATAACTGCTGCTGCGACAAGAAACCACTTTTTATTTCTCATTATCATTATCCTCCTTATAAAAGATTAAGTTTAAGGTCCATAGACTCGGAAATTTGCATTATTGGTCTTACTGACCGAATAAGGGCTACCAGCGGTTGGGGCTGTATCATTTACAGTCCAAACTCCACTTGAATTTTTATAAGATACACTTGTAAATCTAAACGGCCCCATCTGTGTATTTGTTGCATGACTTTCTGCGTTAGCTTGAACATTGTTATAGGTACCTAGGTTCCAACTACCCTTATCATAACCAGCAATATATCCGTGCCATTTACTATCGTAGAGTGGACCACATATCATAACAGCAGATTCGGCTTCAGTATTAGTTATCCTGGTGATTGGATAGCAGGAGAGGAATCAGATAATGGAGATGGTAAGCAGCTATATGTGGGCAACCCGGATATTGATATTCGAGTATATGGCAGTCATGTTTTCGAAGGTATAGAAGATTCAGTATCAGAATCGATGAAATATCAAAGTTTAAAACTCGATAGCGGAGTAAAGGCAGATATGTGGGTTGGTTATGAGGATGGAATGGTTTTACTGGAGTTATCCTGGATGTCTGATGATGAAATTGAATACACCTACTACGTTAAAGTATCAAAAGATTTTTTTAATGAAAATGAAAAACTATACTTCGTATTGCTAAAAGTATGAAAGCTATCTAAGGAGATTAAGTGAATGAATGAAATTATATGGCTCGTTATTGGTGTTGTTACATTATCAGTTGTTGCTGGACTGTTACAGCCTTCTAAAAAGAAAAAAAGAAGAAAGTCTCAACCACGGAAGAAACAGACTACCAAAAAATCTGCGAATACTGGATTTAATCGTTCCTCCTCTACGTGCAGATCTGACGAAATAATTCTAACTTTACCATTAGATAAAATGACGGGAGCAGAGTTCGAGCGGCTATTGACACTTTATTTTAGAGACAATGGCTATACGGTAAAAGAAGTTGGTGTTGGAGGTAGGGATGGTGGAGTAGATTTGGTTATCACTGATAAGCGTGGCGAAAAAACAGCGGTTCAGGCAAAATGCTATGCTGATCATAATAAGGTGCAAGTAATGACTGTTCGTGAGCTGGTAGGTGCGAAAAGGAATCATGACTGTATTTTGTCTCTGATCGTGACGACATCTGATCTTACGGGTCCAGCAAGAAAAGAAGCAGATCAATTCAAAGTGGATTATTGGCACGGTGGTTTAGTAGACAGCAAGCTACGCAGTTGGGGGAAATGGACGCCTTCCAATAGAAAAGTAAAAACTACTACGACCAAGAAAGAGCAATCTTTATCTAAAACCGTATCTAATATCAAGTGCAGTTGTGGTGCTGCAATGGTTAAACGTAAGAATAAAGCTGGGGCGGAATTTTGGGGATGTAGTAGCTACCCTACTTGTAGAAAAACGAAAGCTATCTGAGTGACCTTAATAAAATGACGGAGAAACAAAGGCAAAGCAGCTTGTAAGCTGCCTTGCCTTTGTTATTTTTATGTTCAAGATCACTTTAAGATTTCACGTATCACATTTTTGGTTAGTTGAATACTGTCAGGGGAGGCATCTCTTAACATTTCTAAAATCTCCTGTATAACTACTTCTGACTCTGTGAAATGAAAATCCTCGTCTACATAAGCAAAAAGCTGTATTAAGTTTACTTCAAGTGACTCAGCGATTTTAGCCAGATTCACCAAAGAAACATTCTTTTCTCCACGTTCAATCTGTCCTATGTATGAAAAATGAAATCCACCTTTTTCTCCGAGGGATTCCTGTGAATAGCCTCTTTCTTTGCGTAGTGCGCGAATTCTAGCTCCGACCAGCTTCAAAACTTCTCTGTCCTCGTTCATGGTATTCACCTCTCTATGTTCAAAAGTGTAGACAAGTTTCCTCAAGGTAAACACCAAACGAAGAATACAAATAATTTATTTGATTACTATATGTATCAATTTATTGTATAATACTGGTATTAACTCTTTGGAGGGATGACAATGGCAAGAAATTGGTCCATAACCGGAGCACATTGTAATCACCAAGTAGATTTTACCCCACGTTTGCAAGACCATGATATCTCCACACAACCTAGGTCCAAACACATTCCTGCTTACCACATGCTATGTACCACAATAACGGCCTATCACCAACATGCTAAGTATCATCTCAGACTTGCCGTCATCATGCGTAATCACAATCAGCTTAAAGCCTGTCTAATTCTATGTGATTGGGCTCTAGCCTCCATGATTAAGGCGCTTTATATCCATAAGTATCATTCAGTTCATCCACCCAAAGAACTCACCATGAATGAAATCTTGCCTTTAGTGCATACGGAGACTGAACCCGGACTAGATATTGCCTTGTTCATCGGCACGATGCAACATATGTCATCTTTGGAGGATTGTCCACACGATCAACCACTAAAACTAAACAACATCGAAAGTCTTATTCAACGAACGAAAGAGATATTGGATGATCTATCTGCACGTTTGATGAAGGATTCATCCGAGTAAGATGTTTTTTTAATTGATCATTTGGGTTAAATGTTTGATTTATCTATGTTACGCTTACAAGATGATATCATCCAAATAAAGGATATATGATGCAGAGAATACAAAGGATGCTCTTTGCTTTGCGTCTGGAAAGTAGGTGTACATTTTGAAAAGAGTGATTGCTATCGCGTTTTTTATATTATCTATATTGGAATTGGTTACATTAATCCTAATTGGTAAAAGCATGATGACTGGATACATGGAACCGAGTACGTTTAGAGGGATAATTTCATTCCCACTAGGCGCTACGTACCTCTCGATCTGGATGTTCTTTTCACGGCAAGAGTTTACCGGAGGACGAGTCGCGGCACAGATCAGTTTTACAGCGGCATTGTTAACGGCGTGCCCGTTGGTGTGTTTGTTAATTATTTTCTATTAAATCAAGAGATTAAGAAGATTTCCTTTGAATTAGGACCTATGAAGTACGTTGTTGGAAATATTGTTATGGTGAGAAAGGAAATATTAGGATGTTAGAAGGATGTATATACATCAAGCTTCTGCTAACATGGTAAAATCCTATTTCAAACGCGGAGAATGATATGAGTACAATTAAGGTGACACCAGAGCAACTGTTGTATGTATCCAGACAGATCGAGCAGGGTAGGCAGCAGTTGGAGGGTATACGTAATGACCTGACCGCACGGATCGGATTCATCCAGTCTCAGTGGGCGGGAGCAACGCAGGAACGATTTTTCTATGATTTTCAGCAGTCACGTCCAGTATTGGACCGAGCACTGGAAAGTATGGTTAAGTCATCCCAAGATCTGTTCGCGATTGCCGAGAGATTCGAACAAGCAGATCAGGAACAGGTGAGCTTGGGAGCCGTTGCTGGACAGATTGCTGTCCATACAATGATGAACCATAATATAAGTAACACAGAAGAACAACGACGAATGGTATATAACCCTTTGTTTGGAGTTAACATGCCTGCCAGTGAAGCAGAGGATGGGATGCCAGGGCAAAAGGAGTTTGTTAAGTATTGGGAACAGGGTGGTACCTATGAGGAAATGAGGGCTGGGCCTAAGCAACCGGTGTCTAGTGGGGGAGATATATATGATGAACAGATCAGCGCATTTAAGGAAGGTCATCATCCCGTAACTGGAGAATCCATACCAGCATGGCAAGCAGCAGTTTCTATAGGAGGTCTACAGACTGCTAAGCTCGTATTGGCTTTTACTGGAATGTATAATAGGGGTTATAAGGTTCCGAAAGAAGGATTAGGATTCCCAAAAGGTATGATCGGTGGAAGAATTACAGTAAGTAATGAGAGAATTCACCATGCTTCACTTGGAGATTTTAATTCTAAAAATAGATTGATCAATGGTGGTCACGGTCAAGATAATATTAATTACTTACTTAAAAATAAGATCGCATTTAACATTACTAAAGAATATGAAAACGGTGTACGAGTTGGTAATATACCTAATCACAAAAATAAAGCAAAGCGAAGTGGAGAGGGCCAAGCATGGTTCCCTAAGGAATGGACATCGGAAGATATCAAAAAGTCAGGTGAGCATGTAGCAAATCTGCCTGAGAATAGAGTTAAGGGTGACGGTGAATGGATGTTTGGAAACTATAATAACGTTAGAGTAGGAGTGATCAAGAACGATGGACAGATCGGAACGATTACTCCAGATAACTCAAGACAACCGTGAGGAGAGTAAAACTTGGTAGACTACAGTGAAAAAGTTATCTCATTAGTAAAGAAGAGAAAAGATTTACACCCAGACGATCCAGCTATTCAAACGATATGGAATGAGATGGTAGACATTCTAAAAGAGAATGAGCAGAGCGCCATATCATTTCTAAATCAATGCGGAGAAGAAAATTTATATTGGCTGAGTGAGATATTTGAAGATCTATCTTCTGAATTCCAAAGTCCAGCATTTATAGATTGTCTCATTCAACTGCAAAAGAAGTATCCTGATCTGGATATGGAGCAGGATATAGAATATGCGATTCAATCCATTGAAGAATAATGTTAAAAACATAAGCCTATTTCAACTCCTATACGGAGTAGTCATGGGCTATTTTTATCTCCTCAATCCAATCGACTACTTTACAAAATCACCCCATCCCTTCAGTTGAAAGTATTCAAGCCCAAGAAGCTTAGGGCAGACGAAGATGATTTGTATTGGATCATAGATATAGATGGTGACTTTAACATAATTGGAGTGAGATGATGAGAGTTCAGCTTAAAGATACATTAGCATTACAAACCAATTTATCATTTGATCAAAAATATATCGTATTTGAAATAGAGTCTGCTCCTTCAGGAGATACGTATTACAGGATTGAAAATGATGCTATGCGGGTTGTTCCTTATGATTCGTCACTATTTAATGTAGTTTCAGATAAGTTAAATGGTGACTGGACTATCTTAGATAAGCCTAATCAATCATCAGCCAGATTGCCAAGAGAGATTGCATACATGACATTTTGGGAAGAGTTTTACAATGATGAACCCAAGGCTCTACGGGCGTTTAATCAATCTAAGGCTAGATTATATCTTGAAGAGTTAGATGATACCGAAATCAAAGATATTCTGGAGAGTAACAACGAGGAAGAGATTTACTTTGTCTTAAATACGTTAATCAGGACGAAGTGTGACACGTTTACGAACGAAATGATCCAGTTTGCCAAAAAGAGGCTGGAAGAAAATCGTTATCCAGAGGATAATATATTATTGGCTACATTCCAATATTTGAGTTTGTTTCAAGAAGAACATATCAATGAATTCTTTGTATACTACTTGACCAACATCGAACTTGGAAATGATGAATTAACAGAGATCGTGAGTAATTACTTTGCCTCATAACAGATATGGTGAGTGGATATGGGGCAAACCTTAGAGAATATCATCTTTGATTTTAAGAAAAAACAACTTTCTGAGATGGTTACTTTTTCAGATGTAACAGGAAATTTTTTTATTGTTGACCATGATGGAGAATACAATTGTGCAGGCAGGTATGCAAGAATAAGATCATTGAAAGTATCAGGAAAACATAGTTTTCAACAAATGAATAAACGGACTCTCAAGTGGGTGGCATGGTGTCAAAAAGTATTTATATGAAGAACAAAGAAGAGGTGCTTGCACCGGAACTTATGGCGTATACCTTGGCCAAATTAGGTTCGTATGAATGGAATAGAACAGAGATGTATAATCCGAATCGGATATATGAGAAACCTGCGGGTTTTTATTTTAGATTCCATAACGCTGATCAGCTTTACGAGCAATTAAAGCATTGTATTCAGCACTTTAAGGGCAACCTTGAGTGGATGATCCATGTTAGTCCGTTAACCAAAAACCAAAATTACGTTATTGAGCCGGCGGATGTGCACCATGCTAAACAAACTGAGGCATATCAGGTGAATTTGGAACTTGAGGAAGTGCTTCAAGATTCATATAAAGAAATCTGTGAGCAAGCCATTCAGGACATTCCATTGTTATGTAATCATATTGAGCAATGGTTTGAGTTGGAACATAAGCAACTACATCCGCCTACAATACCGAATTAATGTGATATGAAGAATTACCTGATGTAAGAGGGTTTGTATTGTGGAAAGTTTAGAAATCATTTTAATTGATTTTAACAAAAATAATCTGGATCAATTCATTAAGAATGACTTGAACATTCCGGCGGATTGGATCAAAAGTTCTCACTTTTATGATAACCGTAGTGAAAACGATATTGAATTTCAGCAAATAGAGAGCCTTGAAGAGGTTCTTTCTCCTAAGGGAACGGGGAATATATTATTGTCTCATCTTAATCTGGGTCATACCTTTAACGATGTGATGATTGTATTTTCATTTGATGAGGAATCTGGAGATATTGTAATTAATTTTCCTGAAGAGGAATTGTTCAGCGGAGAAAATTCAGAGACAACGTTAAAAGCTCAGAAGTTAATAGAGTATATTCTTGATATTAAGAACAAGTATGCAATTGAGAAAGTTAGAATTGGTTATGAACCAGCTATGGATGATGACACTTGCTTGGTCGAGATTGATAAAGAAATGATGGATACGTATATTATTGTCTCAAAACTGTTGGCTTAGAATCCTTCTGAACCAGAGTTTGATGCAGAAAAATAGACATTAATAATGGCAGAAAGCCCATTTCAACTCGAATACGAGTTGAAATGGGTTATTTCTATCTCCTCATTCCAGTCCAATTGCTTTGTAAAATCAACCCATCCCTCCCAATAGCAAGTGGTATGATGGCAAAAAGGGAGATTCTGGCGCGAGGCTCGAAGGCTCTCACAGCAGAAAGGATGTTATGCCACATGCCTACATATAACAAATTGGTGCGGGACAAGATTCCGCATATTATCACATCCAGCGGTAAGGAATGCCGCACACGCATTCTGGACCCGGAGGAGTATAAGCAAGAGTTAAGAACGAAGCTGCAAGAAGAATCGGATGAGTATGTAAAAGCAGCAAGCGATCAGGAAGCGCTGGAAGAATTGGCAGACATGCTCGAAGTGATTCGGGCGCTGGCGGAGGTGCATGGTGCGAATGCGGGGCAGCTGGATAAGCTACGGGCAGACAAAGCCGAGGCGCGCGGTGGATTCCAGGAACGGGTGTATCTGATCGATGTCGACGAAGCTTAACGTTAAACTCATTATAGATAACTTGGCAGACGAACTGATTGCCCGGATGCAGCATGCATCCGGGATCTATATTATGACGTCCTTTATCATGCAGTCCGGGGTGCGGATGCTCGCGGGAGATTATTTGTATATCACTCAGCCGGAAGGACTACGGGCGCTCTGTGAGGTTGATCCACGAATTGAGACACGTTTGTGGCGAAGTATGGGTACTTCTTTTCACCCGAAAGCTTATCTGTTCGATGCCGATTGTATAAAAAACATAATCGCTTGATACAAAAACCTCAAAAAATCCTCATCGCCAAACTGATCAAAATAACCCGCGTAGCGACGATCCATCGTATAGGCTTCTGCTATACACCTCAGAATCTCATCATCACAGACCATAAACTGCTCCAGACAACTCTTCCATTTACGCACTAATGCTTGTACCTCACGAGAAGCAGGGGACCGATCCTGATGCTTCGCCAATTCCCGAAATACCTGCTCCATGTTGACCGAGAACTGCTGGTAGGCTTTTTCTTGTTCTTCCACAGACAGCTGGCTCACATTAGCTTCGAATTCCTGATATTTCTCGGTATCTCCGTAAATGAACTTTGCCTCAGTTTCATATTGCTCTTGAATAGACAGAATGGAAGAGTCATCAAACAGATTAAGATGAGAGATATCCGTCCCATCCACATACTCGTCCAACTGGTCGATGATGGTTTCGAGCTTTTGTTTGCGTTGAACCAGTGTACTGCGATGCTCTCTCAGGATATCTTTCTGTTCTTCTTTGGAGAGTTGCATCATGGCCGCAATGTCTTTCAATGAGAAATTCATTTCTTTGAACAAGAGGATCATTTGCAGATTCCCCAGTGCCTCTTGATCGTAATACCGATAGCCATTGTCCTCGACTTTGCTCGGTTTTAATAGATCCGTTTTATCGTAATAATGTAATGCGCGTTTGGTGATGCCAGTAATCTGAATGATATTTTTAACGGTGAAATAGGGTGCCTTCATTCCAAAAGTCCTTTGTTTCAGCAAGGATGACACTTGCCGGAGTGATGGTTGCTTCGGTAATCGGTGTACCTGTTTTGTTCAGATAATATTGAATTAAGTGATAACCGCAGGCATAGCCAGCCGCATAGGGCATACCTACGGGCGTGAAGTTTTGCATGATGGCAAGTTCATCGCCGTATAGATACGGATTAATTTGGTCAAAACCGGTGACATGCAACTGGTCTTTCATCTTCGGTTTGATTACTTTATTCAATGTCTCCATATCCGTTTTAGCTACCCAGGGGCCTAACCACTCTTCTCCATACAGGGATGTCGCAAAGCTCTCGGCCAACCCCTCACTAACAACCATTTCCCCAAGCGTAATCTGTGGATTCCACTGGATATATTGATACCTTATGTTGTGATTGCATTCATGGGCTAACACGGATTGCATACGAGGTAGAGTATACCTATTGGGGATCAGGTTCGCAATAATATAACCCGGGATTCCACCATCTCCGCTGATACCTTCGTTCATCATGAGTGAAGGGCTATTCTTGTCGCCTAATAAAATCGTGTATAGATATTCGGAGACCGTTAGCTCAATCCCGTGATCTGTAAAGGTAGATAGACTCGTACGAACAGCTTCATGACACTGTTGCCAAAATGTTTCAGACGAGATCGCTGCTAACGATTCGTTAATCTCAGGTGTGATATCTGCTGGAGCGATATTCATAAAGTTATTCATCATAATCACGTCGAAGCCGTGAGGCTCTTGAGAGCGAAACGGGATCTGTTGAATGTTCCATTTGTTCATAAAGGGACTCATCATTCGCTCGCGGTATAACTCCAATTTCTCATCGGGTGCAGCCTGAATGATTTCCTCATAGATTTGATCTGAACGTAACGCGGTAATCTTCATCCTTAATCTCTCCTTCATGTAAGCTTGAGATCATTATCAAGTATGACCTAACGTAACAGTCAAGCGTTGATGTTACGCTGCTGGCTCTCTGAATGATTCTGCATCTTCATTGCGAATATCAGGGCAGACAGGAGATAGATCAGGCTTAACAAGAGATAAGGGAGTTGCAGCGAGAATACACGATCAAATGTTGTTTCACTAACCCGCACCAATAATCCGCCGAGAAGCGTACCAATGGCACTGATCCCAAAGGACAAAAAGCGAAACACACTTCCGACCCGGCCAAGCATCTCATTAGGAACGGAACGTTGCAGGATGGAGGAACGGGTAACATTGTAGACAATAATGAAAAATGCAGCACAGAAGTACAGTCCGCCTACCATATATGCATTTGTAGTTAGACCCACCACACCGTAGATGATTCCCATGCACCAAATGGAGGAGATAATCAATTGTTTTGTACTCCATTTCTTACGCATATAAGCAACAGCCTGGCTCCCTACAATGCTGCCGATTGTTGCAATGGAGATGAGGATACCAAATGCAAAAGCATCCAACTGAAGCACATCTCGTACAAAAAAGATCTGAGTAGCCAGAATGACCGAATACATCAGCGTAATGGTGACAGATAGAATGGCTAGTCCGCGGAGAAAACGATCATGATAGACATATTGAATACCGGACCACATCTCGCGTTTCCAATTCTTCATCGGGCGAACTTCCTTCTTGGTTGTTTCCGTATCCCCTGGATAGAAGTTTCCCTTCAAACTGATCAAAAAGAGCAGAGCAATAACAGCTGTTACGGCGTCTATGGCAAAAGGGAAAACAATATGCAGGGTTATAATGAACCCTCCCAGAGCAACGCCCAGAATATCACTTGTGATTAACTGTCCGGCGGTGAACTGCCCATTCGCTTTCTCCAACTTACTCTCATCTACCAGTTGTGGGATGACCGTCTGCACTGTGCTGTCGAATACAACTCGGCTCAGGCCAATACCAAACATGAACAGAGCCAGAATCGGAATGCTCACCCATCCCCCCCAGATACATAACGTTAGGACAAGCAGAAGGATCATTCGCGTAAAGCCTGCGCCAATCAGCATATGTTTGCGTGAGTATCGGTCGATGAGGACACCCACGGGTAGACTGAAGAGAAGCCAGGGTAAACGAAGTGCCGTCATGGTGACAGAGGCATACAGCGTATCGCTTGTAAGGGTTGATATAAGCCAAGGAACTGCAGCAAGCGTAAGTCCATCACCCAAAAATGTAAGAGAAAATGCGCCAAATAACTTGGTATAATTCGACTTGATTTTCATCGTTCCCTCCACCAATAAGATGTAAAGCATAGCAAATTTAAGATTGGAAGATAATGTGTTTTCACTTAAACCAAATTTAAGTTATTCTAAAATGGTTTTCAATCCTATTTTTACATTAAATAACTTCACAAAACGCTTACAAACTTTCAATTCTACCCTACCTTTTCCGCTACGAAGCTGAGATAATGGGAGAGGAATAAGGCATGAAACAGACACAACAACCATGTTCACCAACAGTCTAAAAATAAAAGCTGCATATCCATAGGAGGATTATTAATGACGACAAAACCATTGAATCTGATCCAATCCACGGAGGGCCAAGCGTTGCTTGCCCAAATGTATGGACAATCACAAGTAGAAGAACAGACTGCACGTTACACGAAGCTGAACGCAACGTTCGAAGAGTACTTTGGCGCGCAAGAAGGAAGCAAGTTGTTCAGCGCAGCAGGACGTAGCGAGATCGGCGGCAATCACACAGATCATAACCATGGTAAAGTCCTGGCGGGCAGCATTACGCTGGATACACTTGCGGTGGCTGCGCCAACGGCAGAATCGGTTATTACTTTTTATTCGGAAGGCTACGACAAGAAATATGTAATCGATCTCACGGATCTCACGCCAAATACGGAAGACGATGGCACAACAGCATTGATTCGCGGTATGGCTGCGGGATTCGGAGAGTTTGGACACCAGGTTGGCGGCTTCCAAGCGTACATCTCCAGTAACGTATTCTCGGCATCAGGACTCAGTTCATCGGCGTCATTTGAGATGCTGATCTGTACGATTTTGAATCACTTCTATAATGATGGAGCACTGGATGTTGTCACCTTGGCCAAAATCGGTCAGTATGCGGAGAATCACTATTGGAACAAACCTTCCGGTCTGCTGGATCAGATGGCTTGTGCGTACGGCGGACTGATTGCCATTGATTTTGAGAATCCTGCACAGCCGGTTATCGAGCCTGTTCAATGGGATTTCCAACAGAACGGTTACTCATTGGTCATTGTGAATACAGGTGGTAACCACGCCGATCTGACGGAAGATTACGCTGCTGTGCCATATGAGATGAGAGCGGTTGCTCAGGCGCTGGGTAGTGAGTATGTTCGGGAAATTACAGCTGACGCAATCTACGCCAACCTCAAGAAGGTTCGTGAAGCTGCTGGGGATCGTGCCGTGCTACGTGCGCTTCATTTCCTGGAGGAAAACAATCGTGTCGATGGTCAAGTTCAAGCGTTGCGGGATGGACGTTTTGCTGATTTCTTGAAACTGATTACGGCGTCCGGTAACTCATCATGGAAGTGGTTGCAGAATGTATATCAGAGTGGTGCTGTGAAGGAACAGGAGATTGGCATCGCGCTGGCACTGACCGAGAATTATCTGCAAAACCTGGGTGATGGCGCTTGTCGTATTCATGGTGGTGGATTCGCAGGGGTTATTCTGACGATCCTTCCGAACGAAAAAGTAGAAGAGTATATGTCCTGGATGCACGACATGCTGGAAACGCCGATTATCGTCGTTAATGTGCGCGCACAGGGTGCAGTATGCCTGAATACATTGATTGCTAACGCGAGCTAAATAGCACTCAGTTAAATAGTTCTAACATGATTCTACGAAGTCTGGGCTATGCCCGGGCTTTTTGGATTGTCCATTTTTTGAAAAAACCTCAAACTTTGAAGGTCTGTAATGTGTTATTTAAGTAGTGGCTATATCTCAATAATGTTCTTATGGGAGGAAGGGTCAGATGAGTACACCTACAGTGGCTGGTCAGGAAGAGGCTCAATTATACGAGGAGTTGCGGCGTGCGATCGATGAATTCGAAGAGGGCGAGCAGCGGCAAATAGTTCTGAGTCGGCTGGTCAGACGGCTCAGGTTTGCCAAGTGGCGCAAAGATCGGATGCGCAAAGTTGATACATACTGCCAAAGGATCAAACCCGTGACACTTTGGATCATCTTAGCCACAGGTGCACTTGCACCAGTCCTGTTATTTAGCATGTTCATCTGGGTATCTCTATGGGTAGAGTAGTGGACAGCTAGAGAGATAAGGAGGATGGACCCCGTATGTTATTTATTGTGTTTTTTATTGCGATCGTATTTGGTGCTTTGTTGATTTTTCGGATGGATGAGGAGCGAAGGGTAAAAGCCGGAGCGCTGACAGTGGTCGTATTCAGTATTCTGCTGTGTATGCTACTTATATTCCAATTGGTGAGTCACGGAGGTGACTCGTTCACCTATTTGGGGTTTTTCAACATGACGTATGGAGCTGCGAACGTATGGATTCACATCTTTATTGTGATGACGCTGGCGGCGTTACTGACGTATCTGGGTGCGAGTGAGTAGCAGAGAGGTGAGGTTAGACAGTGAGGGGGGGAGGAATACTCGTCACTGTCTAACCTTTTGCATATAACGAAGTACAACTGATCTGACCCAAGAGCCATGCATCTCTACAAGGCTCTTGGGTACTATCAATTCTTTTAGGCTCATACATCTACTTAAGAGGTTTGATGTCATCAGGTGCTGAGCCTGTTTTGACTTCATAAGTATCATAATCCACCATTGCAAATATTTCTTGAGTTTTATTCCCTTTTACGTACCCCGTTAGTGATACCGTATGAGACAAGTCAGATGGAATGAATTTGTGGCCTGTAAACTCAACATCAATTCCATAGGTTTCTTTAAAATAAGCTAGGCTTGCGATTTCGACTTTTTGTACAATTTCTTTTTGCTCGTTGGACATGCAACCGCAAAATACAGTGATACTTATACTAATCAATATTAATAGGGTTAGAGGTGTACGATATTTTTTATTGAGCACATCTACCACTCCTTGTTGGAACTTATTTGATTTTCTTGTCGAGTAACTCTTTCGGTACAACAGCTGTTTGAACTTCAAATGTATCATAATCAATTAGGATAGTGATTTCGGTTTCCTTATGATCTTTAACATGTCCACTCAAACTAATATTGTGGCTAAGATCTTTCGGCATAAATTTATGATCAATGAATTCCACTTTAGTATTATAGTGATTGATGAAGTATTGATGACCCACTTGAGTGGCTTCTTCAATAATCTTGTCTTGATTCGTTATAGAGTTACATCCTCCCAATATAAGGGATAAGATTATAAGTATAAAAGATACAGATTGAATATTTTTAAAAATAATCTTTAACCTCCTATATATGTTAACTTAGCACATTATAATATACTTTAACTTTTTAGATCAGTAAACAGAGAAGAGTTTTTATGGATACCTATATAACTGATAAAACATATAAGGAAATTTCGGAACTGCCCTATCTTAATTTGTATGAAGGAGAGAAGATTTCGTAATCGCTGATCAGCAACGACTGATACAACAGGAACAGAAGATACGTACGATTCATGGAAGGTTGCAGTAGGATACAGTAATTGTCTAAATCTGCTCATAAGTAAAGAGTCAGATAGGAAGTGATCCTCCTACCTAACTCTTTACTTTCCTTGGGTAAGCAGTGCTATAACTGATTAGTGTATATCAGTAGTATTCCTGTTCAATGTTTGAATTTTCTCTTGAATATACTGGTGGTAATCGCGGAAGCTGCTGATGTGATGCAAGGAATCAGAATTCTCGGACTGAATCTTAATTTTACCGTCCTGAGGCAGATTTTTCATCTCAGCAATGACGGATTTGGAACCTTGGATATCACCGGACATGTCCTGGATTCGCTGTAATAATGCCGGATGTCCTTCATGTTGGAGCATTTCGGCGAGCGGTCTCATTTCCTCCAACTTTTGGCTCGACCGTTCAAGTGTGGTCATTACTTTGTCTCCATCTGTACTTGCACTAAGCGAAACCATTCGGTGAATATGGTCTTTCTCCATACGTTCAAGCGCCTCAAGATGGGAAGCTTCCAGTCGTTTGGGATCGCTCCAACTCTCCGACCGAACGGTGTCATTCTGTTGCTGGGAAGCATTGTTCGCAGTGCCATTACCACAGCCCCATAACAGAGATGAGCAGGTTAACACGGCTCCAACGGCGATGATACTTTTTAACCTCATGCTGTCACTCCTTCGATAATTTTCCTGAAGGTAGTATGAGCTATAATATCCAAAATCATGCTTCTTCTCTTCATTTCTGTCCCATAATTAAGCATATCACTGATTTTATCTGGTAAAAATGGCCTAGAAGGATTCATTATTATTTGCTATTTAAACTCATATTACAGACTTTCTACTTATTTTTGCAGGCATGTGTTTTCGGGTGTGTAGATATTGATTTATAATAAATGGATATAAATACAGGTAAATTGTTACAAATAAACTACGTCTAACAACTGCAAAAAAAGAGACCTGGACGTTTTCTCCAGGTCATTCCTAATGAAACATTAACATTGGTATATTACTTTGCTGTTTTTTCTGGGGAAGAAGGTACTTCCTTTTTTGGATTTCGACTATCGATAAACCAGCCTGGTCCTTGTACACTGATAACCTCCTGTGAGTCGTAGTTATAGGAAACTGTGATACGTTCATCCTCATGTCCCGTTATATGACCGTATAGATATAGACGTGAATGAATGGAAGGATCATCAATATCGTGACTCGTTACAATAAAGTCCGCATTATAGTATTTCTTTATGTACTGAACACTTATTGGTGTAGCTGTTTCTACAATACTTTGCTTCTCTGAGGTAGACATACTTGAACATCCTCCTAATAAGAATAGAAAAATAAGTACGGTCAGAGCTATAGGCTTTATTTGCATAAGCGTTAATTCTCCTTTTATGGAAATAAACTCTAAAGACACTTTAATACAAATTATTGTAATAGACAAGGTGGGGTATCATGACATACATAAATGATAAGACCTATTGGACCATTGCTGATGAGGTATACATACGAGAATTACCATCATCCGGATATAAAAATGAAAATCTTCCAGGTTGGACAATAGTTGAACCGAAGGGAGCAATACTCCACGATACGAATGGTTCGGGATTTGATGCTTCAGTGTTTTACAATGAGGATAATAATCAAGTTATTATTGGTTATAGAGGAACTGAACCACCTGATCGTCCCAAATGGAGTGTACTAACAGACTGGGAGACTGATTTAAATGATGTTGTGGGTAATCGAACCAAGAATTTGGAGGAAACTCACAATTATATGGAGCAATATAAGGAAGAGATTGCCTCGCTACCTCTGCATAAACAAATGCCTTTTATTGAGGCTGAGTCTAGGTATCAGAATAATCAATTTGTTCAGGCAATGAACCTCTTTGATAAAGTGAAGGAGGAGTACCCAGAAGCTGATATATCAACGACTGGACACTCGTTGGGAGGTGCTCAGGCGGAATATGTGGCGATTCGTAATGGAATATCGTCAGCTAGTTATAATCCGCCAAGTATTGTGCATTTACTTCCTGATGATTTACAAGAAAAGGTTCGGAACGGAGATTATTTGAAAACGAATGTGGCCTATGTCCATCCAGGGGATTCTGTGGGTTCTGGTATGAAGAATGCTGAGCAGCATGTCGGTGCTACTTATTATATCAATTCGACTTTTGAAGATGCTAATCGATACGAGACCATCCCCATGTTCTTACCGGCACCTCGGGAGACGTGGTGGGAACAAAGATTGTTTGGTGACAAGTGGTCGTTTGAATTTATTCGTGTTCCGTCTATATCCGGAGAACAAAGTGTACTATCTAAGTTTTTGGATTCCATGCTAGTGGGTCAGAGAACACATAGTATGGATCATTTTACATTCGATGAGAAAGGGAACATAAGTAATACATTGTATACGATAGATGGGCGACGTGTGGATGGTCAGCCTAGAGTAGAAAATTATTCAGAGATGATGAAGGCAAGAGAAGAGTTTAAGGAAGCGATGAATACGCTTGTCGAGAAGCATGGTTCTGCTATGGGAGGTTTTGGCCAACTTGCGGCAGCATTACTAGGAATCAGCCCAGTCGATATGAATAGACAGAACTCAGCGTACTATGTTGGCGACCAACACGGAAGCACCATTCAGCTAACACCTGAGGAGCTTGGACATGCTTCCAGACAGATGCGGGATAGTCTACATGGTTTTGCCAATGATGCGCGCTCTTCAATCCAGATGTTTCAAGCGCATATATCAACAAGTGAGAGCCAGTCCTTTACACCCATTGCCTATGATGCTACAGCAACGTTGGAGCGGGTCAATCGGTGGTACCAAGAATCCATTACAGAGATCGCAGATTATATCGAACGAAAAAGACAGGATTTTGTTCTGGCAGATCGATAATAGTTTAGTTGCAATGAACTACAGGAGGTGTACATATGGGGAGAATATCTGTCTCTCTGTCAGATTTGAGAAGAGCGATCCAGCAGTGTGAACAGTTGCAGCAACGCTTGATTCAACAGGAACAGCAGATGCGAAACATATATGGAAGACTGCACGATTGGAAGGGGGAGTCTGCAGTACAGTTGTCTGCAAAAATGTCGACATTTCTTGAAGGAACTACATCCAAATTAGCAGAGTTAGAAGCACACAAAGAACAATTAAAACAATATATAAGGAAGATGGAAGAGGCCGACCGCGAAGATCGACGCAAAGCTCAGTACCCTTATTAATCGTCCTTATTTTCCGAACTGGGGGGAATTATGTATATCTATAACAATTTGATATGGCGCTGGACCATCAATCTTCTATATCCTGCCATTATCTTTGTATTCCAGAGCTGGGGCCCGATATTGGATTCTTGGACAGGTCCTATTTTGTTCGTCGCGGTTTTCTGCTTTCTATGGAGCGATGTGAAAGACTTGTTCCTCTCGACAGGATTGACATGGTTTATTGCCATCCCGTGTTGGTGGTATTGGATTGAACGTCCGAAACCATCGTTCGGTGCAGAACATTTTGCCGCACATCTATGGCTAATTGTACTTATGTATATTGTCTTTGTGCTCATTCCCCAGACCTTAATCCTGACTACTCGGTTGCGGGTAATGGATTATATTAGGGGGAAGCAGATATGAGTCGCATCAAAAGAATCAACAAGCCATACTTCATCTTCCTCATCTGGAACATACTTATGATCGGCGCTGTTCGTGGATTAACCTTCCAGCATGAGCCTGGTAGAGGAGTGTCTGGTAACGGTAACCTGGGACTTCTTGTGTTAGCACCATCTCTTCTGACCTTCCTGATTCTATGTATCTGGACGACAACTTTGTCCAAATGGTGGTTATATGATCAGCGTCAGCGCTGGGGAGGAAAGGTGCATGTCTGTGTACCCTTGATTGCTCTCCTACTGTGTGTGTTGTCAGTCTTTCTGGAGTTACGTATCATCGATGACTTACGTATGCAACTCAATGGATTTACGAATGATCCGAATTCGGCAGTATACCGTTTTGGTTGGCTGAACCAATACACGAACACACTATTTTACAACGTGCCGATCCTGCTGTTCGGCCTGTCTCTCTCAATGCTGACAGGCTGGCTGATGGAATGGAGACTTCGCTGTCATAGATCTGCATGACCCGAACTACAAACGAGCGACATTCATATACACAAACACCCCTTATCCGGTTCCATACCGGACAAGGGGTGTTTCACATTCTTGCTACACTTTCCGTTTATATTTCCCTGTATACGGGATGGTGAGATGGATTTTCAGATCCTTAATCGAGTCTTCCGTAAGCATCATCTTGCTCCCGTTGTTTGATAACTTACGCCAGAGCTTTGGATTTTTGCGATACAGCTTCTCCTGAAGACCGTAAATATCCACACCACGCTCAAGGCCGTGACGATAGGTCTGCATGATCTGCTCCCGTAACTTCACTTCACTAATCTGGATCATCTCCTCATAAGAAGTGGGCACCAGGTATTCGTACAGGGCGGTGAGGTAGTGGGCATCAATGTTGAACGTAACGTCTTCACCCTGAATGACAGGTTTAATTTTGATCTTTGGTAATCCTACACTGAGCGCCCCGTAGATCGTTCCATCCTTCTGGACAAGTAGAGGGGCCCGCCGCATGTCTTTGATTAGCCAGTGATAACCGGGAAGCTGACTGCGTGGAAAGTATTCAAAGTCATAGCCAGTCTTTTCAAAAAAGGCCCCTTCCACCAGAAACAAATCATGTTTCTTCTCATTCTCAGCCCACTGGGTATCATTCAATGCAATACTCGGCAGATACGTTGTGGTAGCGGGATCATTATGTGTTGCAATGAGCTTAAAACTAAGCACAGGCGGGTACAATGATTCTTCCATGTACGTGGGGAGCGGGTTGTGAAGAATGCTATCCAAGGGCGACATATTATAGATGGACGTTGCACTTAAGATTTTCTCCAGAGGCGCCCGTGTTCCGTACACCCAAGTTGTATAACGGGATTCTGGAAATCGTCCCAGCATGTCGAACACTTCTTTGATATGTTTGCTGGTCAGCACACCTTCCGCCATAACAATGGCTGTCACATGCCCCCAAGCCATGTGTAATTGAGCCGTACGGAACAGTTCGTTTAGCGCCAGACTCATGGTTTTCCCCTCGGCATGTCCGACCCATACAGGCGGTGTATCTGCACTTTTGGTTGAACTTTCACTTTTGGCGACACTGGCAAAATCCAGCGTTTGTACATACAGATGATACATGCCGTCCTTATAATCAATCCCAAAGGCTTTGGCGTAGTCCACCTGTTGAATCTCAAAGGCACTCCAGCACCCACTTGTCATCACGCACATCGATAGGCTTAACAGACCCAGCAAACATCGCTGTAACAAGTGTTTCATCGTTCGTTCCCTTTCTTGCGGGGCTCCTGGGTCTCGAGATAGACAGGTCTTCGTTTACCTAGCCCCTTTGGCAGTTTGAATAATGAAGCTATCGCTTGTTTGAAATGAAGCGGTGTTAACGGCGTGAGATACGGAATGCCAAATGATTTGAGATCGGTCAGGTAGATGAGGAACATAATCAACGACAGGATGAACCCATAGATGCCGAGGGATGCCCCCAAGACAAAACAAAGGAACCGCAGGATCAGCACAGAACTGGTCATGACCTGATTCACAATGGTTGCTCCAGCTACGACGGTAACTGCGATGATGACAATCATGAGGGGAGAGACCATGCCGGCTCGAATGGCGGAATCTCCGATAATCAAACCTCCAACGACAGTTAATGTCTGGCCGATGGCACTTGGCAAACGTACCCCTGCCTCACGGAACAGCTCCATCAGCAGCATAATGAGAAACATCTCCATTCCCGATTCCATCGGAAGTCCCATGCGTCCAACTGAGATCGTTGCGACTAGAGGAAAGGGGATCTGATCCATATGAAAGGATGTCAGCGCAATATAGAAGCCAGGCAGGAACACGGTGATCATCAGGCCAAGAAAGCGCAGCATCCGTCCTACGTTTACAGCCAAGAAGGGGAAGCTGGCATCCTCCGGTGATTTGAGCAAAAGAAACAGATTGACTGGCCCAATAATGGCGCTGGGATTGCCGTCTACAATGAGGATAAAACGTCCATTCAGGAGACATTCTGCAGCAAAGTCAGGCCTGCCCGTATAATGGGTGACGGGAAACAAAGTAATCTTTGAAGGCGACAGCAATTCTTCCAGTTCATTGGCGGTCAAGATGCGTTCGGTCTCAATCTTACGCAACCGATCCTGGACGTCTTCGATTAGCTCCGGATTGGCGATATTCTTGATATACATCAATGCCACCTTGGTTGCAGAACGTGTACCGATCAGTTCGATTTTGCAGGCCAGTTGGTTCGTACGCAGACGGGTGCGTATCAAGGCAACATTGACGGCAAGGGGTTCAATGAACCCATCTCTTGCCCCGCGGATCGAAACTTCGGTGGTCGATTCCTCCGGTGTCCGAGTAGGGATGTTAGATATATCAATACTCCACATGGTTTGCAGGGATGGTATACAGATCAACATATGACCTTCAAAAACACGGAGAGACATCAGTTCAGTTCCAAATGCCTGATCTTGCAGATCCATTCGGGTCCAATCTAGGCTGATGCACTTTTCAATATCGGATGTACGGATAAAGTGTGTATTTTCATATGTTCGTTTGAGTTCCGGGAGAATAATATCGTAGATCGCTTCACTATCTACCATACCGCTGCAATACGTCATAAGGAGTTGCATCGGAGGTTCTCCGATCATATGACTATTGATGATGACATCATCAGATCCGGCAAAAAAGGTATTCAGGTTATGCTCGTTCATTCGGAACGGTTCAACGTCAGGATTATTCTTGGGTTGGGTTGAGATCGGCACGTTTGGGAGCCTCCTTGTCCTTTTTGTGGATTAATGCGGCAATGGTTAGTATTACGGTAACGACGGATACATAGGCGAGCATGACCGGAAACTGAATATGGTCCACATAATAATCCACGTAATCAATGCGCCACCATTGCATCGCCATGAAGCTCATGATGACGGTAATGGTGAGAATCGCGATATATCGTTTCTTCGGTCTGCGGAAATTCAGCAGATCCACGATGAGATACATAGATATGGCGACCCTTGCGAAGGAACCACTGAGCCACTGATAGATGGACAGAAAATCAACGTGTTGCAAAAGTTTGCCGATATTCACAAGTTTCCATTGCTCATAGGGACTGTTTCGTTGTTTGGCTGCTTCTTCGGGACCAAATTCCACGATGGCTCCGATGGTTGGTCCGATCGCCATACTGAGCATAAACACGCCAAGGATCAGAACGTGCCACCAACGAATTTTGCCTTTGACTTCATGTTGGAACAACATAAGAATCCAGATTTCCATAAGCCCGGCAAGAGAGTAGATCATGCCCCGCCACACGGGACCCATACCGTTCTCCATAATCGGGAACAATAGACTGTAGTCTTTGTATTTCATATTGGCGGACATTACAAAATAACCTAGCAAAATTACAAAGGGCAGCAGCAGACTGGAAGTCATCGCAATGGAGCGTATGCCTTTAGCCGCTGCCCACGCGGCAACCAATGCTCCGCCACCTGCCAGAACATAGGGAGGTGTGAATTGAAGATACGTGGATACGGTCCAGTTGGTTGTCTCATACAGCGTATGCGTGCCAAGCGTGAATAGCAGAATGGAAGCGGAGATCCGGAAGATCCAGGAAGGGACCGCCCCGAATTCTCGCGTAATCCAATCTGTTAATCGTTGTCCACGTACACGGCGAATAATGATGTACATCATACATAGAAACAACATAAAAAAAGGTCCTGCCGCCACGACAGACAACCATCCGTCTCTGCCGCCAGCTTCGAGAATTGCTGGAATGGACAAGACATGGCAGACCAGTCCGGCACTTAATAAAATGATGGAAAAGGATAACCAGATGGTAATTTGACCTTTTTCACGACTCATGCGAATCCTCCTTTCCAATGAAGGAAGTTTCCGTTAGGTTGTACAGCATACAGGAAGTTGATTCCTTTTTCAGATTTTTTCACAGAAAGCGGCAAACGAGATGGACGAGCCAGACAGAAAGCTTTAACATACAGATATAGCAATGTCCGAAGACAAGCACTGAGCGAAGTATAGAGAAATAGGGAGGAAACCGGCGATGACAAATACGACGAAGACACCTGGAGAGACAAAAGTTGGCTTTATTGGTACAGGCGTGATGGGTAAAAGCATGGCTGGGCACATCCAGCAAGCGGGATATCCGCTGCATGTGTACACACGAACTGCTGCCAAAGCGGAAGCGTTGGTGAAAGAAGGTGCCGTATGGCATGACACACCAGGCAAACTGGCAGCTGCGTGTGATGTCATCATCACAATGGTGGGGTATCCGAAAGATGTAGAGGAGATCTATCTCGGTAAGGATGGTCTCGTAGCCAATGCCAAACCGGGTTCATATCTGATTGATATGACAACATCCAGTCCGCTACTGGCTGCACGAATCTTTGAAGCTGCGGAAGCCAAAGGACTGCATGCACTGGACGCGCCTGTGTCGGGCGGTGATATCGGAGCGCAGAACGCGAAGCTGTCCATTATGGTTGGTGGTAGTTCGGAGGCCTTTGAAGCCGTGCGTCCGCTGTTTGAGCAGATGGGCACCAACATTGTGTTGCAAGGCAAGGCGGGAGCCGGGCAGCATACCAAAATGTGCAACCAGATTGCCATTGCCTCTGGCATGATGGGTGTATGCGAAGCACTTGCCTATGCCAAGACGTCTGGTCTGGACGCGGAGACCGTGCTGAAGAGCATTGCTACCGGTGCAGCCGGAAGCTGGTCGCTCAGCAATCTCGGTCCGCGCATGATCGCAGGCGATTATGAGCCTGGATTCTATGTGAAACATTTTATCAAAGACATGGGAATTGCACTGGAGTCTGCAAAAGCGATGGGCATGAAAACGCCTGGGTTGGCCCTGGCCGAATCCCTGTATCAGGAAATAGCGAATAATGGGCTGGAAGAGAAGGGTACTCAGGTGCTCTACACCTATTATCTTCAGGCTTAACAACCAAGAGAACAGCAGCGTATTCTTTTTCTATTCAGGAAAGGGTTGCGCTGTTTTTTTTCAATTTTGCGGCTTGTTTATGCGTCTAAAGTCACGAAATTGGTTAAATGTTCATATGTACTTTGCGTATTGGAGAGATTTTGATCGTTTTCCCTTTATTTTTACCCCGCTTTATCCGACATAAGTAATAGAAGTTTACATAATGAATGTGTCAAAGGATGTTATTCCTCCTGTAATGGTCACCCGTAACCCACACTATAATAGAACGGAGCTTGCCCATGTTCAAGAAAATCCTGTCTCTGTTCAAGACACAACCAGAGCTTGCGAACCAGATTACAGCCTCCGCTTCAGCGTTACCATCAACGACAACCATTCCCCCGCGTATGGTCCGTAGTAAGCGCAAGAAAAAGGCGGAAGGGGATTGGACACGCCAGCCGGAGGAGCCTAGTACAGCAGATCAGCTGATAGGTCTTCCAAGTCAATATAAAGTGCTGAACGACCTGCTCGTTACCAATCCGAAGTCACGCTCCGGTTATTCTCAGATTGATCATGTCGTGATCGGTCCTCGGGCAATCTTTGTGATCGAAACCCGAAATCTGACAACAGGTGAGATTCGCGGCGGAAGAAGAGAGGCCAATTGGTCGGTCAGCAGCAGTCGGGTCAAAATGTACAATCCACTCATGCAGCATCGCGCACATGTGGAAGCCATCCATGCACACCTCGGAGACTACAAAAGAGTACGCCTTGTCTCCATGGTGACTTTCACCAACCGTTGCCGCATCAGTGTTGATCCTGCTGTGAGATATGTGAATTCGGATGAACTAATCATCTATGATCATGAATTGGTGGAAACGATTCAACGCAAGACAGAACGACTTGAGACAGAGGTTCCCGAAACCGTATTTCAAGAGAAGGATATCCAGGCGATCTACGCTCTGTTATCTTCGGTCAATTCCACCGATCCTCAGATTCGGTCAGAGCATATGGAGAAGGCTAAAGGTATCAAATAATTACGCTTCACGAACACTGTTGTCCATACGGACGGCAGTGTTTTTGTGTTGCGGTGGTAGTTAATGCGCGCCTAGTAAAAGGCTTTAGACACAGGTATATCGTCGTATACAACCGGTTTTTAACTTATGATAGAATGTAGACCATGTCCAATTGTGTGAATCAAGCATGTTATATGAAAGGATATTTTTGTAAGTAAGTGTTCAAGTCTTGGAGCAAAGGTTAATGGTTCTCAGGAATATACATACGATAAGGGGAAGATTATACGATGAAATGGAATTATACGATAAAGACGTTCACGGTCATGTTCGGTTTGGCAGCGATTCTGACAGCTTGTGGTGGCGGAGTGAAAGAGACGTCATCGCCGGAGTCTACTTCCGGTACAGAAGTTGCTTCATCAGAAACAAGCAGCTCGAATGCTGCTGTAACAGAAACCGCAGCAACCGGTTCGAAGGGGAGTGAGGAGACAGGTTCAACTACAGACGAATCTTCTTCAACTGACGACGGCAAGATTGGAAAGGACTCCACACTGGAAGAGTTGAAGCAGGAGTATGCGGATAAACTCGGTTATATCCGTATCCCGCTTACGGATCATCCGGTGCGTCGAGTCAGTGAGGAAGGTTCCAAAAATATTAATGTGGCCAACTATAGTGATGCCGTTGTGGACATGAATGCAGAGGTTCCAATTCATTCCGATTCGCAGCGGTTAATTGATGATGCCTTTCCATTTTTCACAACCGTACAAGCACCTGATGAATCTTATATAACTTGGGAAGAAGCAACCAATCTGGAGCGTGCCATGGTGAAAACACTGTTTATCGCCCGTGAAGGTCTGCTAATTACTGAGGATGCGATGAAAAATAAGGATTATAGCAGCACATCGTTCCAGGATTCGATGGATTTCTTCAGGGTCACAGCGAAATTTGAATCCATGGCACCTGTTGCACAGCATCCGCGTGACTTCACGTTGAGTACGCTATACGACAAAGCCCGCACGTCGTGGGGCAAGCTTGCTGCGATGGACCCGGAGCAGGATGAAGCGGCGTTTGCCGAGATGTACAAGACGACGAGAACCGATGCCAATAATGCCATGGGGTTGCTTAATGTTCTGTTGTCTACCAATGAAGAAGAACGGATCAAAGAGATTTACGGGGAATAAAAATGCCGTGATCCAGAGTTAATCTGGATCATCCCGGTAACATGTCTGGATCACATGCCTTCAAACTCTGACTACCGCTTGAAGCGGGGTCAGGGTTTTTCTGGTTTTTTCCAATAGGTCTATGATATGTTTTTAGGAGTAAGACATGTACGGAATATAGGTGAGGTGTGTGAAAGATGTGGTGGATGAACTTTTGTAAACGCTTTAAATTTAAAACGAAGCTAATCTTGTTTTTATCTACCGCAACGGTCTTAATCTCCGGAATCACAGGGTTGATCACCTATCGCATCCATATCGACCTGTTCAATGAAGAGGTCAGTCGCCAGTATAGTCTTACCGCAGAGCAGATTCTTGCACGTCTGGATTCCAGGGTACACGACATGTATAAAGTCACCGATTATATCACACTGAATCCCTCCGTAAAAAATGCCATCAAAGCACAGACCTCTGGCATCTCGTCCTATGATCAGATGAAGCTGGAAGATGAACTGGATGATCAGTTGTATCAGGTAAGGCTGGATGCACCGGAGATCATGGGGCTCCGCATATATGACCTGAAGGATAACATATTTAATCTCGGCGCCTTTGCTGGCTCATTTCAACAGATGGATCCTTCCTATCTGGCAGAGATGGTTCATAGACTGGAAGGAACGGGCGGCGAATATGGTTGGAATCGTTTGGGGCCGGATGCCTTCTTGCAGGAGGAACAATCCAATTGGATTCTGGCGGGACGATTAATGCGGTCTGTTGATCTGGAGACCTATGGCGTCATGCTAATTCTGTTTAACACCTCGTTGTTCGAATCGTATCTCAAAGATCTGCGACTGAATGAGGAAGTTGCTGTCTACTTGTTTGACGCAGATGGTGAGCTTCTATATGCCTTTCATAATCAGGATGCGGATCCACCACCACTTACCGAGCTAAGCCTAGGGGCGACGGAGATCAGGGACGAGCAGGGAACAACCCAATTGTATACGAAGCAAACGTCAGACAAAGCGGGCTTCACCCTGGTCAGCAAGGTCTCACTGGCTCAGATTCAGAACAAGGGAAAGATTATTGTAAAAGTTGCTGTGTTCTCTGCGGTAGCCAGCATATTATGCTCCTGGTTCATCATTACCGTAATTAGCGGCAGACTGTTGCGTCCACTTGCGAGTCTTGTCAACGCGATGAAAAGAGTGCGTGATGGACAGTTCGATACACGGGTACGGATCGAGACACGGGATGAGCTGGGTTTCATCGGTGAACGATTCAATGCAATGGCTTCCCGGATTGATACGCTTATACATGAAGTGTACGAGCGCGAACTCAGTGAAAAAGAAGCTGAACTCAAAGCTATTCAGGCCCAGCTGAATCCCCATTTTCTGTATAACACGCTGAGCATGTTTTTCTGGAAGTTCTATATGCTTGGTGATGAGAAATCGGCTCGCCTGGTCACTGCCTTGTCCGAGATGCTGCAGTATACGCTGGAACCCGTGCAGCGACTAACGACCGTGCAGGATGAGATGAAGCAAATAGATCACTACCTGCAGATTCAGCAGGCCCGGTATCAGGAAGCCTTGTCGATTGAAATTGCCGTTTCTGCTGAATTGCTTCGCTGTCAGGTGATCCGACTGTTGCTTCAGCCCATCGTGGAGAATGTTTTTGTTCATGCCTTCTCGGACAAAAGGAACAACCGCCATCTGGAGATTCGTGGCTCGCGGCAAAACGGGCATGAAGGAGAGCCGGATCTGCTCATCATTGAAATTTCAGATAACGGCTGCGGTATGCACGCATCGGTCATTGAACGCATTATGACGCCAGTGGCACATGCAGATGAGGAACGTCAGCACATTGGCATGCGGAGTGTACTTCGAAGAATTGAGTTGATTCACGGTGAACCCTACGGTGTACAGATCGAGTCGACTGTGGGGGAGGGTACGCTAGTACGTCTTCGTTTGCCTTATCAGATCGGTGAGGACTCATGCCGGGAAATTCAGGTGACTGAGAGGAGTAGGTTCTGTTGAATGGACGTATGCTCGTAGTGGATGATGAAGCATTATTTCGTCAGGGTCTGATTCATCTGGTTCGCAATAACCCCCTCGGTTGGGAGGTCGTTGGGGAAGCGGCCGATGGAGAAGAAGCGATACAGGCTGTACACAGCTGCACACCTGATCTGATCATTACGGACATCAACATGCCTGTGATGGATGGTCTAGATTTGGCCGAACGTATACACGAGAGTGGACTGGACATTATGATTATCATTTTGACAGGTTATCGTGAGTTCGAATATGCACAGCGTGCCATCCGGTATGGGGCAATTGAATTTTTGTTAAAGCCGTTCTCGCTCGATGAAGCATGCCAGGTGTTACAAAAGGCACATGAACGATATCGCCGAAAACAGTCCGACATTCGGATCAGGGAACAATACAGCCAGGTGGACCGTACCGAGAGACTGCGAGAGGAACTGACTTTGTTGCTGCTCCACCATCAATTCGGATCGATAATGAATCGGATCGAGATGTTGCTAGAAGAAGCGTCCGGGATGAGCTTGTCACAAGGCAAAGCGGAGATTCATATGCTTATGAAGGTCATGATGGACTTAATGGTACAACAGCTTCAGCCTCAGGAATCCGGTGGTATGGACTCAACTGCCCCAGATCCACTGCTCTGGATTCATACCATACCTGAAGTCATCGCTTGGGCCCGTTGCAAGAGCGAAGAGTGGGTGGATATGCTGATGCGGCTAACTCAGGAACAGCAGGATCATGTCGTTACACGAGTTATACAGTATATTGAAATGAACTATTCCAGCACCTGCACGTTGCAGGCCGTGGCTGCCCATGTTCATGTGACACCCAACTACTTGAGCCATTTGTTCAAAAAAGAGACAGGACAAGGCTTCAGCCAATATGTCAGCAAGCGCCGAATTGATAAGGCGAAGCTGCTGCTGCACAGCACTCGGCAGAGCATGGCAGATATCGCGGAATTGACCGGGTTCGATAACTCCAGTTATTTTACAACTGTATTCAAACAGATGACGGGGGTATCGCCTCGCGAATATCGCAAGCAAGTAGCCAAGTGAAGTGCCCGGTAACAATCCCCCTTGAACTGCTGCAGGGTCACAATTATAGAGAAACCTCCTCTTAATATCTGTTCGTTTCCAAGTTCAACCCCACCATGTGGGGTTGTTTTTGCGTAGAAAATTATAAAAGGATCGTTAAATAACAAATGTTTACGCTTACATTTTTATCTAAAATACAACTATAGTACATCAACAGCAGAGAGGAGTGATGGATGTGAAGGGGGAACTGACCGCAGGTCCGCCGTCAGGATTACAACCGCCGGACAGTGAAATGAAGCAGCGGATTCGGCAGCAGCGGCTTCGACGATTCAAGATGAATATACCGTTAATCTTGATGTTTGTTCCGGTGATTATGTTCTACCTGACCTTTCGTTATGCACCCATCGGAGGGCTGGTCATGGCCTTTAAGGATTACAACTTCTATGATGGGCTGTGGAACAGTCCATGGGTGGGCTTTCAGCATTTTCAGACGCTGTTCAGTGATCCGCGCACGGTGGAGATTATTCGCAACACCTTGTTCCTCAGTCTGTTAAGCATCATTATCGGGTTTCCCATTCCGATCATTCTGGCCATTATGCTGAATGAAGTGCGAAACATGGCCTTTAAGCGAACGGTGCAGACGGTGGTCTATATGCCACACTTCTTTTCCTGGGTCATCATTGCGATGATGATCATGACGGTTTTCTCTTTGGAAAATGGGATCGTCAACCGCTGGGTCGAGGCCTGGACGGGAGCGCCTTATCCGTTCATGTACAACAAGGGTTCGTGGGTAGCGGTGTTTGTTGGCTCAGGGATCTGGAAGGACATGGGCTTTAATGCCATCATTTTTCTCGCGGCACTAACGACCATTGATCCGAGTCAATACGAGGCTGCACAGATGGATGGGGCCAGCAAAATGCGCCAGATCTGGCATGTCACCCTTCCGGGTATACGCTCCACCATTATTCTCCTGCTGATTCTGTCGATGGGGCGGGTGATGGAGGTCGGATTCGACCAGGTGTATATGCTTCAGAATTCCAATGTCAATGAGATAGCAGATGTAATCAGTACGTATATCTACCGCACCGGTCTTCAGGGAGCACAGTTCAGCCTCACAACGGCGATGGGATTGTTCGAATCACTGGTGGCATTTATCCTCATTTTTAGTGCCAATTATATCGCGCGGCGATTTAACGAAGGTTTGTGGTAGGGAGGGAGAACAGCATGAGAAAAACCAAAGGAGAAAAAGTCTTTTATCTAATCAATTATGTATTGTTGTCATTGGTTGCCGTCAGCTGTATCCTGCCCTTACTCAACATTGTTGCTTTGTCATTTAGTGATGCGAGAGCGGTAGTTTCAGGTCAAGTGGGGTTATGGCCCGTCGATTTCACCTGGTTCTCCTATCACAGCCTAATTACGGGAACGCCGATTCTGAATGCATTCTGGAACAGTGTGGAGATCACATTGATCGGTACAGGGCTCAGTATGGCGGTGACGATTATGGCGGCATATCCGCTGTCACGTAGACATTTTTATCACCGGCGCTTCTTTACGATGGCGATGGTGTTCACGATGATTTTTAACGGTGGACTCATCCCGACTTATTTGGTCGTGCAAAATCTCGGTCTTGTGAACAGTTACGGCGCGCTTTGGCTACCGGGTCTGGTGAGCACGTACAACATGCTGATTATGCGATCTTATTTTGAAAATCTGCCGGGGGAAGTGGACGAGGCTGCGCGCATCGATGGTTGTGGTGAACTGGGGCTTTTGTTCCGAATCGTGTTGCCATTATCCAAACCTTTGCTGGCGACTATTGCTCTCTTTTACGGCGTGGGTTACTGGAATTCGTTCATGAGTGTGATGATTTATATCAATGATACGTCCAAATACAACATGACCGTGCTTGTCCAAAATATGATTATGTCCAATCTGAATGTACAGGATTTTACCGATCCAACGATGATATCGAATCTGACCCCGGAAGGCATCCGGGCAGCAGCTGTCATTGTGATGGTCATACCCATTTTGGCAGTGTATCCGTTCTTGCAGAAGTACTTCGTTAAAGGGGTCATGCTTGGATCAATTAAAGGTTAAAGCAGGCTGTGGGTTAACCCGCATGGGTTCATATTACAGGAGAGAAAGAGGGTCTTATCTATGGCGTTAACGATGAAGGCATGGATGAAGTCGGGTCTCGTTCTGGGCTTGATCGGTGGTTTGCTGGCGGGATGTACAGGAGGTAACGGTAGCGAACAGGCGGAAGGCGAAGGCAACAGGGGGAACATTACGTCAACGATCTATGATCGGGGCGCGGTCCCAAGCGGCATGGGTACGATCGAAGATAATATGTGGTCCAAGTGGATTAACGAGAATGGCCCGGCTAATGTAAAATATACAGCAGTTCCCCGCTGGGAATCTCAGTCGAAACTTAACGTATTATTCGCTTCTGGCAGTGCACCGGATATCATTTTTGAATTCGGTACGCCCATCCGTAACACTCTGTTTAATCAAAAACAGCTGATGCCACTGGATGAGTTAATCGAGAACTCGAGTGTGGAATACAAAGCCTTGATGGAGAAATATCCCCAGCTCAAGAAGGCCGGCATCAAAAGCGATGGTAAGCTCTATGAAGTGGGACGTATGAACGAGGTGTTTCCACTAACGAGCTTTTTCATTCGGGAAGACTGGCTGGAAAAGTTGAATCTGGAGGTACCGACCAATGAGGAAGAGATGCTGGCGGTAGCCAAGGCCTTCACGGAGAATGATCCCGATGGAAACGGAGCTAAGGATACATACGGCATCGGTGGATTCCAGTTCGGTGATACAGCGGGTCTGTTCCGCTATATGTACAACGCCAACTGGGTGAATGTGGAGGACGGGGAGATGGTGGTTGGTCCCAACAACATGAAAGAAGCCACGGCATTCAAACGTGCATTATATGAAGCAGGAGTGGTGGATAAGGACTTATTGACCGACAAGGATGGGGCCAAGGCGAAGCAGGATTTCCTGAATGGCAAAATCGGTATGTACGCAGCCATGACTTCGGATTATACCGGGTTTGCAGCGAAGGAACTGGATACACTGATGCAGAATGTTCCTGAAGCCAAATTAAAGGTCATCGCTCTGCCAACCACGTCCGTAGGACAGCACACGATGGTGTGGAATAACCCGGTTCAGATGACTGCAGCTGTGAATGCACGAGCCAAAAATCCGGAAGCAGTTATGCAATATATCGATTTTCTGACCAAAATAGAGTCAGGTCGAACTTTCAAAAATGGATTTGAAAACACGCATTATACGCTGAACGATCAAGGCTGTCCGCGCATCTCGGATCAGGAGAAATACAAGCAGGAGATCAGCTGGGCAGGCGATTACGCCATGTTGTACAGCCGTCTGGAGGAAGGCAAATGCGGGTACACAGAAATGCTATTCAGCGAAGAGATCCCGTCGCAGAAGGAAGGACTTCGACTATTCAAGGAAGCGCGTGAGGTATACATGACGGATCTTCCGGTAGGAGAGGGTGTTACCCATTCAGAACATATGCCGCAGCTACCCAAGGAGCTTCAGGTGAAGTTGACCAATGTGACAACAGCGATCAACGATATCTTTACCCGTTCCATCATTGGCGGAAGCAAATATACAGTCGAACAGGCTGCAACGGAAGCACAGCAGAAGTGGGAGCAAGGCGGGGGCCCGGAGATTGAAGCATGGTACAAAGACTGGTGGGGCAAGGAAAAGGATAATGTACTAGTCTGGGACGACTTCTATGAAATCTATGAACAACAACAGGCTGATTTTGAAAAATCGGAATAAATTCATGGATTCAAATCATTCATAAGATTTATAATTTTGGTGTTGGTAGAAATAAGTGCTCTGATCCCCTGATCAGAGCCTTTTTGTGTTTGGGCTTCAAATAGGGGGATTTTTACCTGAAAAATGAAGTGAATAGAAAGTTCTCGCATCTTGCTTGAAACTATATCCAGAACGATGCGTATCATAAGGTATTAATTGTTTTTTAATGTAGAATATTGCCGTATTTCAGAGTATAGTTAAGGAATAATTTAACTTATATTCAACATGATGTAGACATGAAAGTTACTGAAAAATCTTGAAAAGAATGTACGGAACATCAGGTTGAAACTATTGGAGGTTGAGTATGAGTTCATTTAAAAGCTGGTTAAATTCAACAAAACAAGGACTTGAAGAGCAAGTCAAAAAGTTTAAAAATAAAGATTTTATGGATGCCGTGGTTGCAGGTTGTGCACTGGTTGCTTTTGCAGATGGTTCCATTGACGAAGCGGAAAAGAACAAGATGGCCGGTTATATCAACCTGAGTCAGGAATTGAAAGTATTTGATATGGCTGAAGTGATTACACGCTTTAATCATTATGTCGCGAACTTTGAGTTCTCTCCAGAGATCGGGAAGCAGGAAGCGCTGAAAGCCATTGGGAAATTCAAAGCCAAGCCGGATGTAGGACGCGTTATTGTGGGTGTATGCAGTGCGATTGGTTCAGCTGACGGCAACTTTGATGATCAGGAGAAAAGAGTCGTTGCCGAGATATGCATCGTACTTGGACTGAACCCGAGTGAATTCAATCTCTAAGTAGCTATTTTACATATGAAGGGAGGTGAAAATCAGTGGCAAGCATTAATTTGGTCAAAGGACAAAAGATTGATTTAACCAAAGGCAATGCAGGACTTACTGAGGTGATTGCTGGTCTCGGTTGGGACCCGGTAACTGCCAAAGGTTTCTTTGGAAGAAAAAAACAAGCGGATATCGATTGTGATGCATCGGCGATCATGTTGAATGAGGAAGGCAAGTTGGTCAAGGACTCCAACCTGGTTTGCTTCCACAACAAGCAAAGTGCATGTCGTTCGGTTATCCATTCAGGTGACAATCTAACAGGACAGGGAGACGGTGACGACGAACAGATCAAAATGGATCTGTCCCGTATTCCTGCTGATGTTCATAAAGTATTAATCGTTGTTAATATCTACGATTGTGTCAATCGCAAGCAAGATTTTGGCATGATTGAGAAGGCTTATATTCGTATTCTGGATGGTAAAAATTCCAGTGAGCTCGTGAAGTTCAATCTATCCGAAAACTACACAGGTTCAACGGCGTTGATCTGTGGTGAATTGTATCGTCATGGAGGCGAATGGAAATTCTCGGCAATTGGAGAGGGTTCCCATGCGGTACATATCAACGAACTCGCTCGCAGGTACTCCTAAGTACAAGATTTAACCTAAATCGACAATAATCCTGATATTCATATGTCACGATAACTACAATACACTTAAATAAGCGAGGATGATCATACGATGGCAATTAATCTCTCTAAAGGTCAAAAAATCGATCTGACTAAAACGAACCCAGGTTTGACAAAAATCACAGTAGGCTTGGGCTGGGATACCAATAAGTATGATGGGGGAAAAGACTTTGACCTGGATGTATCGGTATTCTGTGCCAATGCAAACGGTAAAGTAGAAGGCGAGAAAAACTTCATCTTCTTCAACAATCCACAAAATGAAAATGGTTCTGTTGTTCACACCGGTGACAACCGTACAGGAGATGGCGATGGTGATGATGAGCAGATCAATATCGACCTGCCTAACGTACCCGCAAATGTAGAGAAAATTGCATTCTCCATTACAATCTACGAAGCTACAGAACGTAGCCAGAACTTCGGACAAGTCTCCCGTGCTTATGTGCGAATCGTTAACGAAGCAAACAGCGAAGAACTGATTCGTTTCGACCTGGGAGAAGACTTCTCCATCGAAACAGGTGTAGTTGTTGGTGAATTGTATCGTCATAGCGGTGAGTGGAAGTTCAGTGCCATCGGTAGTGGTTACCAGGATGGATTGGTTGGATTGACACGCGACTACGGTTTGCAATAGGACGTACAGTACGACTTACAGGATGGGAAGAACCGTCTCCTGGACGGTTCTCCTTTTCATTTAATCACATATTTGGAAAGGTGGAAAAACAAATGACGATCAGTCTTGCCAAAGGACAACGTATTGACCTGACTAAGACGAATCCGGGCCTTACCCGTGTGGTGGTTGGTTTGGGTTGGGATACAAACAAATATAGTGGTGGAGTCGACTTTGACCTGGACGCTTCGGCTTTTTTGTTGTACGAAGATGGAAAAGCCAAAGGTACGGATGACTTTGTTTTTTACAACAATCCAAGCGGCGGTGCGGGTTCAGTAACACATACTGGTGATAACCGTACGGGTGAGGGTGACGGCGATGATGAGCAAGTTGTTGTTGATTTCAGTAAAATCCCTGCGCACATTCACCGGATCGGTATTACCGTAACCATCTATGATGGAGATGGACGAGGGCAGAATTTTGGACAAGTCTCCAATGCTTTTGTTCGTGTTGTAGATGCTGCAAGTGATCGGGAAGTGCTTCGTTTCGACCTCGGAGAAGACTACTCTACCGAAACAGCTGTGGTATTCTGTGAGTTTTACCGTGCAGGTGCGGACTGGAAATTCCAGGCGGTAGGCAGCGGCTTCACTGGTGGACTATCTGCTTTATGCAAAAATTACGGGCTGGATGCACAATAACATAACTTGGCATAGAAAGGTGATTCTGCTATGGCGATTTCTGTCGTGAAAGGCCAGAAGAGTGATCTGACCAAAACCAATCCGGGCTTGTCCCGTCTAACGGTAGGCATTGGTTGGGAGGCAGCCTCGGGTGTAGAGCTGGACACATCAGCATTCCTTCTGGGTTCAGACAATAAAGTGGCTGGAGATGAGGATTTTATCTTTTATAATCAGCCCTCTACCTCGTTCATCACGTACATGGATGGTGGACAGGTTGGTGGCGAGAAGAAACAATTCGCCATTGATCTTGGCAAAATCCCTGCCCGAATTGAGAAAATCGCCTTCAGCCTGACGATTCATGACGGTGAAGCACGACGCCATCATTTTGGACAGGTTCAACATGGTTTTCTACGGTTTGCCAATGCAGCTACAGGTCAGGAAGTAATGAGATATGATCTGGGAAGCGGTTTTACAGTGGAGACCGCGATTGTCATCGGTGAATTGTATCGTCATAACGGAGAATGGAAGTTCAATGCGATAGGATCGGGTTTTGCAGGCGGATTGAATGCACTCTGCGCTAACTTTGGTGTGGATGTGGATGGTGGATCGGACCCTGCACCAACGACTTCAACCGTTCCTCCGACAGCTGTACCGACTCCACCACCCCCGGCGCCCGCACCAGAACCGACGCCTGCTCCTGTGAATTCGATCAATTTCAGCAAAATTGAATTGAAGAAGAAGGGCGACACCATTAACCTCAAGAAAAATGCGGGGGGACTTGGTGAAATCCTGATTAACCTGAACTGGAATCAACAGGGTAGCAAAGGGTTGTTTGGTCGTAGCAAGAGTGTGGATCTGGACTTGGGTTGCCTGTTCGAGATGAAGGATGGTACACGAGATGTGATTCAGGCATTGGGACAAACGTTTGGTTCACTGAATCGTTTCCCTTATATTGCACTGGATGGGGATGACCGGACGGGATCGGTTAAGACGGGAGAGAATCTGCGGATTAATGGTGCCCGTATCTCGGAAATTGAGCGCATCTTGGTATTCACCTATATTTATGGTGGTGTGGCCAACTGGTCTCAAGTAGACGGTGTGGTAACCATTCAGCAGAAGGATGGCCCGGATATCATTGTCCGAATGAATGAATACGGGAGCCCGCTTGGCATGTGTGGCATCGCGATGTTACGCAATGTGAACAATGAGACATTCAGTATTGAACGAATCGTGCAGTTCTATAATGGCCATCAGGCGTTGGACGAGGCTCATGATTGGGGAATGCAGTGGGTTGCGGGAAGAAAGTAATCATTTGAATTTAATCAATATATAAACGCTGTATCGGTCAGCGCCATTGCAAGGATACTGTTGACCAACGTTATCCTCGATAATAGACCATCAATCCCTCCAGACTAGGAGGGATTGGTTTTTATGCCCCGACAGCTGGAATCAACTATTGCAGATTGGCTATTGCCAAAGGTGCGAGGAGGAGACAACCCTGAAATATTTTAACTTTTTGAGTCTGGAAGAAGAAGATACTTTATTTTTCTCTTCACCCGTCTCGTTCAATCACCGGACTTCCAAAGATCTACTGGCATATGCTGTTGGGGCTGCTTTATATATGCCCGCGACGCGCACACATATCGCGGACGACATTATGAATGGTAAACATGAAGGTCTGACGACCATTATTATTGATCTGGAGGACGCTGTGGGTGACGACCAAGTAGAGTTTGCCGAGCAGTGTCTGGTACAGCATCTAACTCAACTGATGACTTATATGGAGACAGGCATGTTGAGTCAGGATCAAATGCCTCTTCTGTTTGCTCGTGTACGTTCACCACAACAGTTGGAACGTCTTATTGATACGTTGGGAGAATTGGTGTCCATGCTGACAGGCGTGGCATTGCCCAAGTTTTGTGTGGGCAATGGAAGAGCCTATTTCGACCAGATCCGCAGTTATAATCAACGGAAACCGGAACATTATCCTGTTCTCTATGGAATGCCTATATTGGAAACGGCTTCAATTATATATCGGGAGACACGTTGGGAGACCTTACTGGGCCTTCGAAACATCCTTGATGAAAATGTTGAATATGTGCTCAATGTACGCATTGGTGCGACCGATTTCTCCAGCCTGTTTGGACTACGCCGAAGCCCGGAATTGACCATATACGATATCGCCACGATCCGTGACTGCATCTCGGATATTATCAATCTGTTTGGACGAATGGACAAGCCGTATGTGATCTCAGGTCCTGTCTGGGAATATTTCAGTCAGCGGGAGCGTGTGTTCAAACCTCAATTACGACAGACTCCATTCGAAGAAACCCTGGGCAAGTCAGGGCTGCATCTGAGAATGAAATATATTACGAACACAATGGATGGATTGATGCGTGAAGTCATGATGGACAAGGAAAATGGAATTGTAGGCAAAACGATCATTCATCCTTCTCATATTAAGCCCGTACAAGCGATGTACGTTGTTACACATGAGGAATATTCCGATGCCCAAGACATCATCGCCCGTAATGACGGTAGTCTGGGTGTGTTCAAAAGTAATTACTATAACAAAATGAATGAGATTAAACCACACTTGAGCTGGGCGAATCGAATTCTAATCCGATCACAAATATATGGGGTGTTACATGAACAGCAGCATTTTGTCGGGCTCTTGCCCAAGCACGAACAACAACATAACTACGTTCCCAATTCTTGATCAATTCAGTCTCAACGTTCAGGTTACACATAACCCGTTGCAACTTCCACTAGAATCTCTATTTTCCATGGCTGCACGCATCAATAAGAAACGTTCATTTCTGTTTGTAAGCAAACTGCTGGGCAAGCACATCCCGGTTAACCCGTATACCTCGCTTCTGAGTGGCGCGGCATTGGCTGTTCTGTTATATGAGCACCTGACTGAAAAGACGGAAGAGACGAAAGTTCAGATCACCGAGTGGAAACGGGAAATGGTCGAGGGGCTGATTGATCCCCAACAAGCCCTGCAAGTGTACAACATGTTGTTGCAAGAAAGCTTGAGTTTGCCGGAAACGATTCGTTTTGTTGGTTTTGCCGAGACAGCGACAGCGCTGGGTCACAGCATGTACGAGATGTTTGCTGATCAAGCCTCCTATATTCACACCACTCGCGAATATGTTCCAGCGATGCATCCAGATATTCAATTTGAAGAAGAACATTCCCATGCGATGGCTCATCGTTGTTACGCGTTGGATCATGAAGCCTTTGCAGGAGAGGGTCCGATTGTTCTGGTGGACGACGAGATTACGACGGGCAAAACGACGTTGAATATCATTCGGGATATTCAGGCCAGATATCCTAGGAAGCAATATGTGATTGCTTCGCTGTTAGACTGGCGTACGGAAGCGGACGAGAATCGATTTGCCGAGCTGGAAGCTGAACTTGGAATTACTATTACACCGTTAAGCCTGTTGAAGGGCCGTATTGAAGTAGTGGGTACTCCAAAGTTGGAAGCAACACAGCAAGATGAGCAGCTATCCCGTCCTGCCGTAACGCTTCAAACCTCTACCGTTGCAGATGCCTTCCATCAGCTTCATGCCACTTCGGAGGATGGTGAAGGTAAACGTAGCACAGCGAGCTATGTTCAGCATACGGGGAGGTTTGGTATGCAATCCCGACATAATGGGGTATTACGTGAGGAGATTAGCCGGATTGCAGAACGACTTCGGTCGCAGCGTACGGGAGAACGGACATTGGTGATGGGAACAGGGGAGTTCATGTACATTCCGATGCGTATTGCTGCCGAGATGGGAGAAGGCGTGTTGTATCAATCCACTACCCGCAGTCCAATCCATACACATCCGGCTCCAGAATATGCTGTTCGTAGTGGTGCCGGATATGCCTCACCGGAAGACGCATCCGTTCGTAACTTTATCTATAACATCGCCCCGGGACAGTATGACGAGATTTTTGTTCTGCTGGAGAGACAGATGTCCGAAGAACGAATGGAACCGATGGTGAAGGTACTGGAGCAGTTGGGATGCGGACGCATTCATATCGTATATTGCGGCTTGCCAGAGAAGACAGGGGACAACGAGCAATGAACTTAACTACACTGGAGCTAATCAGACAACGTGAGATTCCGTCTCCCGAACCGATGGGCAGTTATGCTGCATCGGACGTTGTTTTCCTACTGAAGGATATCAGCCATGTGGATCTGGAAAAGGGAACGGGTGAACGGGAGCAGGCGATCCAATCCGGGGTTCATTATTCGGAGATGTTGCCCGTGGAATATCAGCCTACAGCAGAATACATCGAGCTGTTCCATCAGACGCTGGAACAATCCGCTGCAAGAATCGCACGTCATACCGCCATCGTGGCTGAGAAGATTGTAGAGCGCAGGGGACTGAATCTGGTGCTGGTATCTCTGGCTCGAGCCGGAACACCTGTGGGCATCCTGATCAAACGTTATATTGAATTGAAATACAAAGTGACGATTCCGCATTATAGTATTTCTATTATCCGTGGCAAGGGTATGGACGAGAACGCAATTTTATATATTTTACAGCAGCATGGTCTGGAAACAGCTATTCAGTTTGTAGACGGTTGGACAGGCAAAGGGGCTATTCGCAAAGTGCTGAAAGAATCCTGTGACCAAATGGAACGGACTTATGGCATAAGTCTCGATGATGATCTTGCCGTGTTGGCCGATCCGGGGCAATGCTCAGGCACCTTTGGGACAAGGGAAGATTATCTTATTCCTAGTGCTTGTCTGAATTCCACGGTATCGGGACTGGTGAGCCGTACAGTACTTCGCGATGATCTGATTGGACCGGCAGATTTTCACGGGGCCAAATGGTATCGTGAATGGTCCTCTGCGGATGTGTCGATCCAGTATGTGGATACCATCGCTCAGCATTTTCCGCAGATGATGGAACAAGTGGAGATTCGCTCGGACGACAATGCTACCAGTACTTCGGAAATCACCTGGAAAGGCTGGCAGGATATCGAGTCCATCCAGCAATCCTTTGGTATTGCGAACATCAATCTAATCAAACCTGGAATCGGAGAAACAACCCGAGTGTTATTGCGACGGATCCCCTGGAAAATTCTTGTCGATCGACTTGATAATCCGGATTTGCAACATATCATGATGCTCGCCAGAGACAGAAATGTGCCGGTTGAGGTATATCCGGGACTAACCTATTCCTGTTGCGGCATTATTCAATCCCTGGGAGGTGGAGGAGAATGATGATCTACGCAAGTGATCTGGACCAGACGCTGGTGTACTCCCGTCGTGCGCTCCGTATTCCCGAAGATACACCGGGACTTGTTCCCGCAGAGTGGATTAACGGCAAGTTGTCCGCTTTTATGTCAGCATATGCACTGGAGCGGTTGCAGTCTTTGCCACAAGACATTGTATTCATGCCTGTGACTACACGTACAGTTGAGCAGTATCGGCGCATTCACATTTTTCAGAGCGAATGTATTCCGAAGTATGCGGTAACGAGTAATGGTGGCAACATTATTGTTGACGGTCAGGTAGACGATGAATGGAACCTGCATATTCGTTCTTTGCTTCGTCAGCAGGCAGCTACTCCCGAAGAGATCCTGAATTTATTTGACGATGTGCTGAGCCCGGAGTGGGTAATTAATCAGCGATTGTGTGATGAGCTGTTCTTTGCATTGCTAATCGAACGTGACAAGCTTCCTATGGAGCGCATTGCGGACAAGATTCGGGTGTTAGAGACGCTGGGATGGGAGAGTTCGATTCAGGGGCGGAAGCTCTATCTGGTGCCTTCGGCCGTGAACAAACGAGCTGCAGTGGAGCATATTAGGCAACGTATTGGCGATGTGCCTGTGATTGCTTCGGGTGATTCCTTGCTGGATCGTTGTTTGCTGGATTTTGCGCAGCATGCCATTGCTCCGTCCCACGGAGAATTACATGTGGAGAGACAGCGTGGACCTGAGCTGGTGCCGTATCAATTTACGGAACAATTCGGTGCTTTTGCAGCAGATGAGATTCTCGATTACGTTCACCGTATTCATAACGATCAACAGACCCAGATAGACCATGCCGAGATAAGGGAGACCGTATAAATGAAAAAAATGAAGATTTACTTCAACCGTTGGTTCTCTGTAACGTACCATTATATGAATGCGATTCGGGACAATGAGGACGGTATGGAATTTGAGATCTACGGTACTCATCCTGATCCGGGACATATGGCATTACAGGGCTGTGATGTTGCAGAAGTTGAACCGCGTCTAACGGGCCGGGAGTATGTTGATTTTTGCCTCGACTTTTGCCGTCGTCATCAGATTGATGTGTTTATTCCACGCTGGAACATGCTGGACATCAGCAGACATATCTCCCTGTTCGAAGAGATAGGTACAAGAGTTATCGTATGCTCGGACACGGAATTGCTGGAACAATTGATGGAGAAAGACCGTTTCTATGAATCAGTGCGTGAGAAAGGCATTATGGAGATTCCGGATTATTTCACGGTTAGTAATGCTGCACAATTCCAGCAAGCCTATGAGGCGCTACGTGCACGTGGACACGATGTATGCTTCAAACCATGTAATGGTGAGGGTGGTATGGGATTCCGAGTGATTAATAATGAACGTGATCCGTTGCAGGAGTTGTTCGGATACGCGCTTAACTCCATTTCGTATGAAGATGCCCTGCGTGCGTTCTCTTCTGCTCCGTCCTTTCAAAATGTCATGGTGATGGAGGTACTGGAAGGATATGAATACAGCATTGATTGTCTTTCGGATCGCAATGGGAAACTTATAACGGCTATCCCGCGTAGAAAAGAAAGAGGACGTTTGCGCTTGCTTGAAGAAAACGAGGAATTGCTGGCGATTGCCCGCAATGTGGCAGAGGTATATCAGATTCCTTATAATTTTAATATACAGATGAAATATCGCAAGGATACACCGAAGCTACTGGAGATTAATCCGCGTATGTCGGGTGGGTTGCACATGTCTTGTCTGTCGGGCGTGAACTTCCCGTATCTGGCGGTCAAGTCTGCACTTGGCCATGATATTGGACCACTTCATCCGAAGTTTGGCATACTGGGAAGTCATATCGAACAGCCATTTATAATCGACGTTCAGAAGGTAAGCGGAGTACACCACGTCTAGCTGAGAATTTCCCTCAACATTGACACCTTCTGGATGGTTTTTTTACAATACGGATGAGAGGTTATTCAAAAAGTCCATCTTCTCGGTACTGAAAATCAGACTTTTTGAATATGCACTGTATGTGTTGTTAAGGCAGGAGGACAAGTAATGTTACGGAAAACGAAGATAGGTATAGGCGCATTGGTTGGTTATGGTCTCGCGGCGATCACGAGTCCCTTTCTACCGGATGTCATCACGTGGGCAATTCCGGCACTGGCAACTGTGGTCGGAGGATTGATTCCTTCACGTTCCACGCCACGTACACAGGTCCAGGGTTCGTCATCAGCCCCTGTACCCATTACAGATATCGGAAATGAACCATCCCGCTTGAATGGTGGACAAGCACCGAGCACAGTGCCAACAGGGGCACGAGAAGCTTCTCTGGCAGAGCCCCAACCGAGCTCCACTCCCGCACAGCATGCGGGCACAGAACAAGCGAAGCCTTCCCGGACCGAACCAGATCCTGTATTTGATCCAGTGATTGAATACCTGGAAGTTCTGGAGGATATGATCATCTCCGAAGGTCAGAAGAACGAGCTGGATAATGAGATCGTGGAGAAATCATTGGCGTTGTTTGCCCGTTTGCAGCGTGTGATCCCTTCCCTTCAGGAGTTAAACAACGGGGATATTAACCATACGGTGCGCAGACTGATTTTGAAAGACCTGAACGGTTTTATTAATCCATTTTTACGTTTAAGTGGAGAAGCCAAACGTAATAATCGGCGTATGCTGCTGAATGGTCTTCGAGACGTGGATTCCAAGATATCGGATATTGTATCAACGATTGAACATAAAGACTTAATGGAGCTCCAGAACAAAGCGGAACTAATACATCAACGGTATAACAGCTCTGAATTATAGGAGGGATTGGCATGGCAACGGAATGGGCTCAGTTGAAGCAGGAAGATGAGCAACGGATTAACCAGGAAGCAACACAGCTTATTCAGAAAGTGTCCCAAAGTGATCCGGCTCATCTGGATACCTTAATGGATGATATCGGCAAGTTGGGCGTGAAAACACAAGAGAGAGCAGGGCAGACTCTCAAGTTGCTTGATCGTCCAGTCAATGAACTGATGTCCGGGAATCGGGCAGAGGTATCAAACATGATCCTGAAGCTCCGTGATGAATGTGAGAGTTTGCAGCAGAGTAAAAATGTGAGTTTTGTCGGGAAGTTGTTACGTAAAAGCCCGTTGAAAAACTACGTATACCGTTATCAATCCGTTCGTACGAACATTGATGCTATCATTAACGGGTTGCGGGACGGCAAGGACAACCTGGAAGAAAGCATCGTGAACATGCGTCAATTGAAACGTTCTTCCATTCAGGAGATCTACAATCTGCAGACCAAAATCTCTTTTGGTAATCAATTGAAAGCATTGTTCGAAACCGAGATTGCCAAGCCTGAGAACGAGAATCGTAAAGCACATCTGGAGCGTGGGTTGCGCAAAGTGGTAACACGTACCCAATCCATGACAGAGATGATCATGCTGTACAATCAGGCAATCGCAGCTACCGACATCATTAATGATAACAATGACAAGCTGATTGATTCCGTTAATAATGCCATTGATAAAACAGCGAATCTGATCACCGTTTCGGCCATGATTGCGATGGCTCTTAATGATCAGGAGAAGGTCATTTCTGCTGTGGAAGCTACGAATAAGACGATTGAAGATCAATTCAAGGAGAACGCCAGATTGTTGAAGACAACAACAGAGAAAACAAATGAACTGTTGTCCAAACCTGCGATGTCCCTTGAAGCGGTCAATCAAGCGATGGGTGATCTGATGTCTGCACTGGATCTGTCCGAGCAGTCCAATCGCCGGATCATCGAGAGCTGTAATGACTATACCAACAAGATGACAACACTTAACGCTAAAATGAGCGATCGACTGGGTCTGGAAGGGCCGAAGGCTGCTGCCATTCCGGAGAAAAACAAACCGGATTCCAGTGCATTAGGATCTTTCCTGGATTAGGGTAGGACTCGCTGCATATCGTATCGAGATTGCTACATGGTTTTATTTTCTACGAGGGACGCCGAGTGCGTCTCTTTGTTTCATTTATTTGATAGAATGAAGGTAAAATCTGGGGTTATACGAAGGAGCTTGCTGAACATGCTGGACTTTTCATTCGAGATTATTGATGAGACCAAGATTAATATTCAATACAAATATGGCAGTGAGTTCTTTAACTTTAACCTGTATTATGCAAACGGGGAGTGGACGCTGCATCCTTTTGACGGCATACTGATCCAAAACCGTGAAATGTGCAGTCTGATTGTATCGGAGCTGCTCCGTAACAAAGATTTTCATGTCATGTTGGCTAAAGAGAAAATCATCTTATCCCAATTACGCACCAGTGTTAACCTCCAGTCCAATGAGCCGGATGAATGGGTAGCAGATCGGAGAAACGCAGATTATTCCAGTCCTGATGATGAGTTGATGGATTACATAGGGAACCACAGTTTCGAAGACATATTACAGTTTGAGCAAGAACAGATTGAGGCCAGAGTGCAATTCTTCCAACAGATCATTCAGAGAATGTTTATGGAGGGGCTTGGACCGGAAGATGCTGATTTTATCAAAGTTCAGGCCGTGATTCGGATATATAAGGAGACATACGATCGTCTTGGTGAGTTGAATGATCATAATAGGGGTGATCGTGGACGTAGAAGATGGTAGTGAACATCTCGCTTGGTATGTAAACAGATAACTATATTTCTGCAAAGTTAGGCAGATGAATTGAATTTAAGGCATGCATTTCTTTTCAATCTAAGATATGCCTGGTAGAGCGGGCGAATTTTAAGTTTTAACTAGTGTGAGGAAGGGAGACCTTCCTTTTTTTATTGCCAAAATGATGAGAAGTTTATTGTATTGGGAAAAGTAGGGTAATAAGAATAGAAGCGGCATTGTAAAATACGCTATAATAACCATATGTGTACATAGAAATGATTACATATTGGACGCTGTGGAGAAAACAACATGTCTAATGGAGGCTCTGAGCTGGAACGTGTTATCGGTTTAGGGTGCTCCGAGCCGGAGGAATGCTTATGATCAAGCTGTTGTACTACTTGAAGAAGTACCGAGTTGCCGCGATTGCAGCCCTGGTCATGATGTTAATTGAGCTTGCGGTGGAGCTGGCTCAGCCTTATCTGATCTCCAAGATCATTGATAACGGGATTCAGCAGGGAGACCTTTCTGTCGTCTGGTTGTGGGGCGGTGTGCTGGTTGGCAGTGCTGTTGTGGCTTTTGCTGCCGGAATTGCGAGTTCGTTCTTTGCATCCCATGCAAGTCTGGGGTTCGGATACGATCTGCGGGAGAAGTTGTATGAGAAAGTGCAAACGTTCTCTTATGCCGTCTTTAACCGGTTCGCGACGTCGTCCCTGATTACCCGATTAACGGGGGACGTGACCCAGGTTCAGGACACCGTCTTCATGAGTCTGCGATTCATGACACGTGTGCCCCTGGTGGTGATTGGTAGCATGATTATGGCAGTAATCGTGAACCCGAGGTTGGGTCTGCTGCTGGTTGTCATGGTGCCTGTACTGCTCATTGTTGTAGTGTGGATGATCAAAAAGGCAGCGTTGCTGTTCCGCAATGTGCAGCGCAGACTGGATGCCGTCAATGGAGTCATCCAGGAGAATCTGACAGGCATTCGGCTGATTCGTGTCTTCGTACGGATGAGCCATGAGATCGAACGCTTTGCCGGATTCAGCGGCAAGCTGATGAAAGGCACAATTTCCGCGCTGCGCTTGACGGAGACCACGATGCCGTTCATGTTGCTGATGATGAACGTTTGTATCATCGCCGTGTTATGGTTTGGACGAGTCGACATTGCCTCCGGTAATGCAACCGTGGGTGAAGTGGTCGCCGTCATTAACTACCTGCTTCGCACAATTGGTGCCATGTCTGCGTTGTCATGGATTCTGGTGACGTTCTCCAGAGCAAGCGCTTCGGCGCAACGGCTGAATGAAGTGTTTAATACGGAGGATACATCGGAGACTGAACAGCATAAGGCAGTATCAGCGTCTGTACCATCTGCTGGATCTATGAAATCTTCGCATTTTCCGCAATCTGTATACCCAGCGAAGAAACAGCGCGCTGTTCAGGGAGCGGTTGAATTCCGCAGTGTAGGCTTCAGTTATCCGAATAGTGAAATTACAGTACTGGATAACATCACATTTACGGCAAAAGCGGGGGAGCGTATTGCCATTATGGGAGCAACAGGCTCAGGCAAATCCTCGCTGGTGCAGCTTATTCCGCGGTTATACACAGAGGATCAAGGAAAGGTACGAATTGATGGTGCCGATGCATCAGAGCTGGATCTGTCCATGCTGCGTGGTGCGATTGGTTATGTACCGCAGGAGGTTGTCCTGTTTACCGGTTCCATCCGGGAGAATATTGCCTGGGGTCAGGAAGATGCTACCTTGGATGAGATCGTGGAAGCCGCAAAGCGCGCGCAGATCCATGAAACAATTGAGAATTTACCAAACGGTTATGATACATTGCTGGGTCAACGGGGAGTGAATCTCTCCGGTGGACAGAAACAGCGACTTTCCATTGCACGAGCACTGGTACGTAGACCAAGAATTTTGATTCTGGACGATAGCACAAGTGCGCTGGATGTAGCTACAGAAGGCAGACTGCTCGATGCACTGGAGGAATTGTCGTGTACCACGTTTATCATCACCCAGAAGATCAGTTCAACCACTTCGGCGGACCTTATTCTGCTGCTTGATGATGGACAACTCATTGGACAGGGAAAACATGAAGACCTGATGGAATCGTCAGAGCTGTATCGTCGAATTCATGAATCACAATACGGGGAGGGTGCACAGCATGTTCAAAGCATTCATTGAGCCTTTCCGTCAGCCGCCACCGCCGATTGATCCGGAGACATTACGATCAGGCGGTGGTCGCAAACCCAAGGCACGGGCGAAGAACTGGTCAGGTACGCTAGGTCGTATCTGGACCTATCTGGCACGGCGCAAGGTTAAGCTGTCCATGGTACTGTTGATGGTGTTTGCCAGTTCCGCACTCGCTTTGCTTGGCCCTTACATGGTAGGGGTGGCCGTGGATGATTTCATCGCGGGGGAAGCCGGGGCAAGCTGGACTCGGTTTCTGATTGGATTAACCGCAGTGTATGTCTTGTTCTCTCTTACATCTTGGTTACAAAATATATGGATGATCGAAATTGCACAGGAAACCGTGTTCCGCATGCGGTATGATCTGTTCTCCCATCTGCACAAATTACCGATTCCATTCTTCGGTAAACGCCAGCAGGGGGAGATTATGAGCCGGGTGACCAATGATATCGAGAATGTCAGCGGTACATTGAACAGCTCGGCGATCCAGATTTTTTCGAGTGTATTAACACTGCTCGGAACGTTTGGGGTTATGCTCTGGCTCAGTCCGCTACTGACCCTGCTTACCTTTATCGTTGTGCCTCTGATGGCCATCGGCATGCGTTGGATTACGCGCAGAACGGGACCGCTCTTCAAGGAGCGGCAGCGCAATCTCGGTGAACTTAACGGTTACATCGAAGAGACTTTATCCGGGCAGCGGATCATTAAGGCATTCTCCCAAGAGGAGCGAGTGATTCGCGGTTTTGAGGAACGGAATACCCGCATCCGGATTTCCGGTTTCTGGGCACAGACGATCTCTGGTTTTATCCCGAAACTGATGAATGGATTGAATAACCTGAGCTTTGCGATTGTGGCGGGCATTGGTGGTATTCTCGCGATTCAGGGTTCGGTTACAGTCGGGGTGATTATTATCTTTGTGGAATATGCCCGTCAATTCACTCGTCCGCTGAATGATCTGGCGAACCAGTGGAATACGTTATTGTCCGCGATTGCGGGGGCTGAGCGCGTATTCGAGGTGCTGGACGAAGATGAGGAAGCGAAGGATGAAGGGGCAGCGATATCTCTGGACAAGGTAGAGGGAGCCGTTCGCTTTGACAAAGTATCCTTTGGATACGATGAAGGACGTAACATTTTGCATGACATCAGCTTTGAAGCCAAACCGGGGGAGATGATTGCACTTGTCGGTCCGACCGGAGCGGGGAAAACAACATTAATTCAGCTGTTATCCCGTTTCTATGATCCAACAGGTGGCACATTAACGGTAGATGGTCGCGATATGACCACCATTCGGCGTGAGAATCTGCGGTCACATATGGCATTTGTATTACAGGATTCATTTTTGTTTCAGGGTACGATTCGGGAAAATATTCGGTTTGGCCGTCTGGACGCAACGGATGAAGAGGTGGAAGCAGCCTCTCGGCTGGCGAATGCCCATTCCTTCATTGTGCGTATGAAGGATGGGTACGACAAAGTGCTCCAGGCCGATGGAAGCGGCATTAGTCAGGGGCAGAAGCAATTACTCGCCATTGCCCGGGCAATCTTGGCAGATCCATCCATACTTGTACTGGACGAAGCGACGAGCAGTATTGATACTGTTACGGAGATTAAAATCCAGGAAGGGTTGCAACGCCTGATGCAAGGCCGTACCAGCTTTGTCATTGCCCACAGGCTGAACACGATCCGTCAGGCAGACCGAATTCTGGTGCTGAAGGATGGGCAGCTACTGGAGCAAGGCTCGCATGATGCATTGCTGGAACAAGGCGGTTTCTACAGCGAGCTGTATTACAGTCAGCTGCGTAAAAAGGCGCAATAGTCATTTTGGATAATATGGGACATGTATTAGAGAACTTGTAGGTATGTAAAAAGAGCAGGGATGAGGGCACGATGCTCCTCAATTCTGCTCTTTTTGCATATTCCCTTGAAGGAAAATGGAAAACGGAACTGTGATTGTATGTTAAAATAAGGATATATTGGAATAGGTCCGTTTTTGGACGGTTGCCAGCGGTTTTGAAGCATGAGAATGAATTTTTACACGTATGCCTGTAGTCAGTCATGTGATGCATTAGAAGAGAGGAGGGCAATGCGGAATGGAATTCAAATTTGGGAATGCTGCTATTCTTCTACCCCCTGTTCACATTATTATTATCGCAATCATTATTATTTTCATTCTAGTAAGGTGGAGCAAGCAGTTAGAAACAAGACGTTTTACGGTTTTCTTTTACTTTTTGATTAGTACGTTCATTACGCCAATTTATTCTCAAAGTACAACAAATGGTGTCTTTGAGCTATGGATCCCCGCAGGGTTTATTTTGGTTTTCTTTTATTTGATTCGTAGCGAAAGATATCATCCATCTAAAATGAAAGCGAGTATCTTAGGATTTTCAATAGCGTTATATCAGTTAATCCTTCAATATATCGGATAACGGGACGTGACAGGACGGCATAATTCAACAAGAACAAGTAAGCAATAGGTTGAAAACAAAAGAGCAGATCCTGATCACAGGACCTGCTCTTTCTCATTTAACTTCCGATAACTTTCCAGTTATTAGCCTGCTCCACCGTTAACGGCTGGTGTCTGCGGATGTAATCCTCCACCAGTGCGGCCATGTCCGTGGCACCTTCGTGCAGTACCTTTTTGCCTGGATACATTGCATAATCCCCGCCGCCAGCAGCACGGTAGCTGTTCATCACTACAGAGTACATGCCATTCATGTCCATTGGCTTGCCTTCATGTTCCAACTTCACAACTCGACTGCCAACAGGTTGGGAGATATCCAGCTCGTATTCCATGCCAGCCCACATATCGTAATTATAATGTTGGGGTTTGGGTTCCATATAAGCCGGATTGACTGCCACCTCACCAGAAGCATTCACTTCAAAGTAACGTGCAGTTTGTTCCAGTGCCTCCCGGATATCCTGACCACTCAACTCCAGCACCGTAAGAGTATTAGGATAGATGAAGTTGGATAACACGTCCCGAACGGTGATGTGACTCCCGAAACCGCGAGCTTCTTCACTCAGCATGGCGGTATTGGAGAGCTGCGCTCCAGTCGCTTCCATCTGCACTTGATGTACAAAAGCAATGAATGGATGTGCCTTGAGTCGCAGAGCCGTAGCATTGGTGATGGATAAATCCCCAGCCACCTCGCCAATGGGTTGATCAAGCCATGCTTGTGCCTCAGTTTCCAGCTCTTCCGTCAGTTTCATGACGGTTGCATCAGGTTCAACCTCATGATGTTCATCCAGAAGTAACAACCGAGCCTGCTTATCTGTAATCTGCCACTTGCCGCCCGATGATTGTTCCAACTGAAGGGATACATGCCCCGCACCATTTCCACTGAAGCCCGGCTGAATGACGGTTACACCATGAATATTAGCGGTAAGCTGACGATGCTGATGTCCGGTAAGCAACACATCGATGCCTTCGATGTCTCGGCAGATGGCATAGCCTTGATTTTCCCCAGTTAATCGTTCGGTGGGCTCGCCTGTCTCCAGATCACTCTCAAATCCGCCGTGATAACTGACAACCATTACATCTGGTTGTTCATGCTCATGGATATAGCTAACCCATGCACGAATAGTTTCCAAGGCATCAAGGAACTGTAACCCCTCAATATTTTTCGGGTGCTCCCAGTTCGGTATGTAGTGCGTAGTTGCGCCCAAGAGGGCTACTTTGACACCCGTAGACAAGGTTTTGATTAGATACGGAGGACCGAAGGCAGGTACATCTGGTTGCTCATCTTTTACAATATTGGCAGACAGCCAAGGGAAATTGGAAGCTTCAATTGCTCCGCGCAACAGATTCTGACCATAGTTAAACTCATGATTGCCCATCACCGCAGCATCATAACCGAGTTCATTCAGTACTGTTATGAATGGATGAACTTCGTTTTTGGAAACCTGTGAAGCTGCATAGGAGGCCAAGGGGGATCCTTGCAGCAGATCCCCGTTATCCACCAGCATCAATTCAGGTGAACGTTCACGTTCCTTACGAATCAGGGAAGCCAGCAGGGCAAGCCCAGCCGGGCGGTAGGCATTGGTATTGTAATGAATGGGACGGATCGCCCCGTGCAGATCACTGGTGAACAGAATGTCGAAGCTTGCCGTATGGTTTGTGGATGTCATTTTACAATCTCCTCTAATATATAAGTTCAGATATATGGAATTACTATAAAACGGAGAAGAATGAATAGCTTGAAGAACCGAAGTATGCGCCGTTATCTCCGATGTTCTTCCTATATCTTCAACCATAATGAGCCTATTCTAACAGATACAAGTCGCGCTGACAGCCTGACAGGAAACTTTACAAAACTCCAAATTTCGTTTCACATCGCGCTAATATTTGGCAACTATAGTAGATAAGTACTGAAAAATAGAAACTCTTTGGAGGGTGTTCGTTTGAAGAAGTCTGCTTTATTTTTACCATTGTTGATTTTGGTTCTGTTTCTGAGTGCTTGTGGGTCTAGCAGTAGTACAACAGGTTCGTCTAACGGGGATAATTCGAGTTCGAATGCATCCGGTACGTCTACGGCAGAGACAGAGAAAGCTGTCGAAGGTTATGTGCCAACTGAACTGACGGTTCAATTTGTTCCTTCCCAGAACGCAGATACGCTTGAAGCCAAAGCGAAACCGCTGGAGAAGTTGCTTGGTGACAAACTGGGCATTCCGGTAAAAGTCAGCGTATCCACCGACTACAACACAATTATTGAAGCAATGGCTTCCAACAAAGTAGACGTAGGTTTCTTGCCTCCGACAGCTTATGTACTGGCTAAAGAAAAAGGCGCTGCGCAGGTTATCTTGCAAGCACAACGTTTCGGTGTAAATGATGAGACAGGTGCTCCAACCGAAGAGTTGGCGGATTCCTATAAATCCATGTTCATTGTAAAAAAAGACTCTCCGATTCAATCCATCGAGGACCTTAAAGGTAAAAAAGTCGCTTACCAAAACGTAACGTCTTCCGCAGGTTATGTATGGCCAGCAGGTCTGTTGCTGGACAGGGGCATTGATCCATTAAAAGATGTAACACCTGTAACGTTGAAAGGTCATGACCAAGGTGTTATCGCTGTATTGAACGGTGACGTTGATGCAGCAGCTATTTTCCAAGATGCCCGCAACACGGTAGCTAAAGACTATCCGACTGTATTTGAAGATACACGTGTACTGGCGTTCACTGAGCCTATTCCTAACGATACCATTGCCGTTCGTACAGACATGAATGCAGATTGGACTGCGAAGATCAAACAAGCCTTCATCGATATCGGTAAAGATACTGAAGGTCACCAGATCATCAAAGAAATCTATACGCATGAAGGTTATGTAGAGTCCGATGATAGCAAGTTTGAGATCGTTCGTCAGTATGGCGAAAAAGTGAAGGGTGAATAATTCTGATCTAAAAGTAGTTCGGGATTTGTTCACTTTGTAGTAGCTTTCTTGGATGGGAACAGCTTAATCGTAGCAATGGACAGGCCAGTTCAGCGTGATCTACGCTGCGCTGGCTTGTGCCATTATAGCAAGGACTCATGTATGGTTGATCATTATGAATGAAAGAAGGATATTGTCATGATTGAGCTTCATAACGTTACCAAAACTTACGCTAACGGCACCAAGGGCCTGGATAATATTAATCTGAAATTTGAGCAGGGTGAATTCATTGCTGTTGTGGGTCTGTCCGGTGCTGGTAAATCAACGCTCTTACGCTCCATTAACCGACTGCACGACATTAGTGAGGGCGAGATTCTGATTAACGGAAGTTCCATCACGAAGGCACAAGGCAAACGGCTACGCATGATCAGACGTGACATCGGCATGATTTTCCAGAGTTTCAATCTGGTGAAACGCTCTAGTGTACTACGTAACGTACTCGCTGGACGCGTTGGATATCACTCCACCATGCGTACCATTATGGGTCGTTTTCCAAAAGAGGATATTGAACTGGCATTCACTGCACTGGATCGTGTGAATATCTCGGAGAAAGCTTATTCCCGTGCAGATCAGTTGTCTGGTGGACAACAACAACGTGTGGCTATTGCCCGTGTACTGGCACAGGAAGCAAAAATCATACTGGCCGACGAACCGGTTGCTTCACTTGACCCGCTTACAACCAAACAAGTCATGGATGACCTGAAACGCATCAATCAAGACCTTGGGATTACGACCATCGTCAACCTTCACTTTATTGATCTGGCGAGAGAGTATGCGACCCGTATTGTCGGATTGCGAGCTGGTGAGGTCGTATTCGACGGTCCGGTGGAAGAGGCAACGGATGAGCGCTTTGCAGAAATATACGGCAGACCGATTCTGGCTGACGAATTGCTGGACAAGCAGGCTGTGCATGAGCAGGAAGAAGTTGTGGTATGAAGGGGCAGTCCAACGTTCCACTTCAGAATTCAGGTGGAGTGGGGAAGGAACCTGGTTCCAGCCCGGCTCAGGTTGTGAATCGCCCAAAACCGCCTGGGCGTACGAAACATTTGCTCACCTTAGTGATCATTTTGCTCCTTCTGTGGGCCAGTGCCAAGCAGACGGATGCCAGCTTCACGGAGTTGTTTGAAGGTTTTCCCAACATGCTGGATCTGCTGAAGGAGATGTTCCCACCACGCTGGACATACTTCGATAACATTGTTCAAGGCATGCTGGAAACGATCCGGATGGCCCTGATTGGAACAACTATTGGTGCCATTATTGCGATTCCGATCTCGATCATCTGTGCCGGTAACCTGATGCCGAGTCGCTGGATCTACTATCCGGCACGCTTTCTGCTCAACCTGATTCGGACAGTGCCGGATTTGCTACTTGCTGCTTTGTTCGTTGCTGTGTTTGGTTTGGGGCCAATCCCCGGAATCTTGGCACTGGCTGTGTTCTCGGTAGGTCTGATTGCAAAGTTGACCTATGAGACGCTGGAAACCATTGATCAGGGGCCACTGGAAGCGATGACGGCTGTTGGTATGAACCGGATTCAGCTCATTGTATATGGCGTGGTGCCGCAACTGGCTGCCCAGTTCACATCCTATGTGCTGTATGCCTTCGAAATTAATATACGTGCCGCTGCCATTTTGGGACTGGTGGGAGCCGGAGGAATTGGACTCTACTATGAGGCAACACTTGGATTCCTGGAGTATGACAAGACCAGCGTAATCATTCTCTTTACCCTCGTCATTGTTCTGGTCATTGATTATGTAAGTACTAAGCTGCGGGAGAAATTGCTATGATGAAAAATGAAACAAGCCGCATCCGGCCTAAACCACGGAAGAACCCGCTTCGCTGGGTCATTGTGTTACTGCTGATCCTTGTGTATGTCTGGGCGCTTGCCGGTGTACCATTTACTGGTTTCAAGGAAACCGCCGCTCAGATTATGAAGGCTATTGTAGCCGGGATATTCTCACCGGACTGGGAGTTTGTATATTTGCCTGAGGGAGAAGACTTGCTGCGCGGACTGCTAGACACGTTGGCAATCTCCGTACTAGGTACTGTAATCTCGGCCGTGCTCTGTATTCCGTTTGCATTCTGGTCTGCCCGTAACATGAGTGGTCATCGTTCCATCTCGGGTGCAGGTAAAATGGTACTTAGCTTCATCCGTACGTTCCCTGAGATTATCATGGCCTTGTTGTTCATTAAGGCAGTAGGTCCCGGATCGTTTGCAGGAGTACTCGCCCTTGGATTGCACTCCATCGGCATGTTAGGCAAATTGTACGCGGATGAAGTTGAAAATATCGACTATGGCCCATCTGAGGCGCTGCTCGCCTCCGGAGCCAATCGTATGCAGCAGTTGTGGTTTGCGATCCTGCCACAGGTTATGCCTGGCTTCCTGAACTATACATTGTATCGTTTTGAGATCAATGTACGTTCCGCAACTATACTGGGTGTAATTGGAGCAGGGGGGATTGGTACACCGCTGATCTTTGCATTGAGCACCCGAAACTGGCCGCGAGTAGGTATAATCCTGCTGGGTATTATCGTGATGATCACGATTATTGACTTGATCTCGGGGTATATTCGTAAGAAGCTGGTGTAGGATTAATGTGGTGCTACGAATATATCAGATGAAAAATTAAGATAAGTTGATAGCGTAAGAAGAGAGGGCTATTCGGTGCCAGAATATGGGCAGGGATAGTCTTTTTTTTGTGTCTGCAAATAAACAACGGTGCGTTCTTGTTGCTCAGCTAACCGTTGAGGAATAAGAGAATTCCAAGAATATGTATAAAGATGATTGAATTATTTTCCATTTACATGTAAGATTAATAGGTTTCTATATAAAGGGAATTAAGGATATTAATCAATACTCCTCTTAGATATCCATATTAAGAAGTGAGTTTTCAAAAGGAAGGTGACCTATGGAATTATTTCAATATATATGGATTGGGTTTATGGTACTCCTACTATTATACAGAATGATCTTTCAGAAGTTTAAAAAACATAACAAAGAAAATATTGGACTCAGTGTGATCCTGATCATTTTCACGGGAAGCGGTTATACGTTTACACAGATGAACTTGATTTTTGTCATTAGTGTCATCGCCGTCGCCGCTTATTTTGCTGTATGGAACAGCATTCTATTTGTTAGAAATGGATATGAGCCCGAACGTTTGAAATAAACCCGTTCTGCATCGGGGATAAAGAATTTAAACAATGTAGCATAACCTTGCGGGAGCTGGGCTAACGAACCTGAGAGTCCCTATTTTGCCTTATAAGGCATCACTGGAATTCTAACGAATCGTAGTGGCGCTATTTGTTGCGTTTTGCCCGAATTAACCCTTTGGAAACTGAAATGTAGTTAAATAGCGATGCTGAGGTTCGTTAGATTTTAAAATTTGTCCAAAATGGCCGAATAAGGTCTGTCAGGTTCGCTAGCATTAGGAAAGTGAAACGACTAGGAGAGTCCTTAGTGTAAGTGAGTACTTTCTTGTCAGAGGTCCAGTATCTACTTTCTGGACAGTGGTTCAATGTCTGCTTTCTGGAAAATGTCCAACTGTACTCAGTCAAAAAAAAACCGAAACCATGTTGCCCTGTGAATCAGGCAATGTTGGTTTCGGTTTTTTTAGTTGCTTGGTTAAACGTTAGGCTTCTTTAACTGAGACTTAGCTAGCCAAGGGCAATGCTTTGGTTACTTGAACCGTAATCGTCTCGGTGCTGGTTACGCCTGCGGCGTTGATCAGCTCAGCACGGTACGTATACGTTCCGTTAGCGCGACCCGACAATTCAGTTGTAGCACTTTGAGAAGCTGGTGTTGCCGCGTTCAACGCTTGTGTATCAATCAATACATCATTCTCATAGAGACGGTATTCCGTTGCGTTTGTACCCCACCAGAGGTTCATGGATACGTTATAGTTGCCGTCACCATCCCAGTTGTTTTGGGACAACGTAGCTTTGCCTGGAGCGGCATTGGTTACTTGTACCGTCAGCACGTCACTGCGTGTTGTGCCTTTGTCATTGGTCAACTCCGCTACGTAGGTATACGTGCCGTTGGCTTTACCTGTAATGGCGGTTTTGGAGGACTGAGCCGATGGTGAAGCCGCAGTCAACTTCTGCGTATCGATCAGAACGCCGTTCTCATACAGTTTGTACTCAGAACCATTTTCGCCCCACCAGAGGTTCATGCTTACGTTGTACGAACCTTCGAACAGGCCAGTGGTATATCCATTATCAGAAGAAAGCACCGGTTTACCCGGTGCTCCTGCAGCTGGAGTGGAAGGCACTTCGCCGCCACCTTGCTCTTCAGCAGGTACAAAATCATTCAAACTTCTAGGTTTCAATTGATATACATCTTTGAAAATAGCGGAAACGCCTGTGATATCGATTTTGTCACCAGCAGCATAAGGGAAGGAAGTCTCCGTCACACCTGTACGGGTGTCTACACGGATGTGTGTGCTCGTTCCATCTGCTGCTACCGCGTCGAATTCAAAAGATCCAACGGGTGTAGCACTGATGATATTCTCAATCGTTACATTTTTCAATTGAACCAGTTGACCTTGGTTCGCATCTGTAATTGCAGTGACCTCGATTGGAGCAGGTACGGAAGCCGTACCTGTTTTCTCAATCGCAACGATATCGGTAAGCTCGAACTCGCTGTTATAGATGGTTGTTGCTGCCGTTACTTTCACCTTGTCACCTGCATGGAAGCCGCTAGTATGCTGGAATACGTAGATTCCGGCAGTTTCATCTTGAAGATAGAAGGCTTGTCCACCAAATGCACCCGGCTCTGTCGTCACAACACCTTCGATGGTTACGGTAGTGCCAGCAGCTTTGGTACGTGCTTCAGCAACTGTGATCGCTGCTGGAATTGGTCCTTCTTCTTCCGGAAGCTGTTCTGCTGGCACATTGCCAACAGTCACGGCATTGGTGATCAGGTTGCTGCCGTTCAGACGCAGACGCAAGCTCGCAGCGCCAGTTGTACCCGGTTTAATACGGACGTTCAGATCTTTGATCCCGCGACCTTGGCTGTCCGAGGTTACACTGAATGTGGAGCTGTAGCCGTACGAAGTCGGCCAAGTACCACTTTCATTCTGGATCATGGCGACCTGTGTTCCGCCAGTCAGATAGATACCGGCACTATAACCGGATACGGTTGTGTTAGGAGCCATATTCTCCACAACTACACGAATCTGGAAGTCTTCTGCATTCGGAAGGGTATCCTGTTTCACGAAGCTGTAAGCGGCGTTCGCGCTGGATGCAGGTCCACCGTAAGAACCAGCCTTAAACGTGGAACGATCGTACCACTTATATCCGGCAGCAGGTGCGGCCCAAGGTTCAGCCTGTGGTTCTGTGGAAGCAGCCGGTTCTTCAAATGGCAACAGCGTTGTAGCTGTGTCCAGTTCGAGTCCGTTCACTTGAGTTAGATCCGTGTAGTTCTCTTGTGTAGCAAGCCAGTTCACGGTATTCACGAGCAACACGGCATCATCAACTTCTTTAAAACCGTCATAAGTTGTTTTGCGTGTGCCTGTCTCTTCACGCAAGTATTTTGGTGATGCATCTTCCACTGGAGAGGAGTCACCGATGAAGGCAGCCTTACCTGCGCCCAGCTTGGATACGGCTACATAAGGACCTTCTTCGATCCCGCCACCGTTGTAAACACCTTGGTCTACCGCGTTATTCCATTTTGCGTTAGTTTTTGGCAAGTACACAATACCTTTTGCCTTTTCCGGATCGGTGATTGCGAGTGTTGAACCTGCGTGCATGGCTACACCCGATACGCCTTCTGTGATGCCGAAAGCTTGATCTGACGGTACGACGATATTAGCGTTGATATCGCCAAGTGCGTTATAGCGGAATCGTACGCCGAAGTTATCAGACAACCAGTCCGAGCTGGTTATATTTTGCATCGCTTCAGAATTACGCTCATCTGTGCTCATACCTTTGGCCGGATCTTCGAATGCTCCCCGACGATAGCCATTGATGACTTCAGAGCCATCCCATCGGTTTTTATTACGGTCTGCATTATAGTGATCTCCAACGAAGAAGATGCTGCCGCCCGTTTCAACATATTGTTTCAGTGCTGCTTGTTCGGATGTTTTGAAAGGAATTTGAGGCTCTGCAATAACGAATACGTTATACTCTTTCAGATCATCATAGGTAAATGGAGTTGTCTTGCGAAGTTCTTTGACATAGTAACCATCATTCGCGAGTGCATTCCCGAAGTCGGAGAAACCACCATCAATGACCCAGTCTGCAGCTCCAGCCGTTTGGCCGTGAGAGTTGTCGAACAATACTTTTTTACCTGCATTTTGGTTCACAACCTTTGCCTGGATGAACGGTGCCGGGTCTGTCGGTCCTTCCGCATGAACCGATGCATCTCCGTTCCATAATCCGACCTGAAGCGGCAAAGCCATGGACAATGCCAGGAGTGATTTTAAAAATACTCCTCGCATACCTGTTAATTTACCCAACCAAATCCCTCCTAAATATTAGTTGATTCATGAGTTCGTCCATATTCTACCACATGAAAATCTCACATAGTCATAACAATTTGTAAAAATTAACTCGATATTTGTAAAATTGGGTCTTTTGACATATCCGTAGGTATTTCGGTCCGTCTTCATTTATCCAATCTACCCTCGTATATTGCTTTCGGCATAAAAAAAGCCATCTCTTATGAGATGACTTTGGCCCGAATTCGATTGACGGCATGGAAGACAGAGGATTTAATCATGCCTTCACTGCGATTCACCAGCTCTGCCGTTTCCTTAATGGAGTATCCATGGATGAGGCGAAGTTCTAATATTTTACGATGTTCGGTGTTGTTAATATGGGAAACAAGATCATGAACACCTTCGCTAATTTCAAGGTGGGATGTATCGACGTGATGGGTAGGTACCTCCAGACGGCTGTCTCGTCTAAGTGTACGGGTCCGCCTGCGGAAACTGTCCATCGCCAGGTTACGGGCAATGCGTTTGAGATAATAGAGAAGCCGATCTTCAGGGATATCCACGGTAACGTTCATTAGTCGAATGAAACAATCCTGTGCCAGATCTTCTGCATCTTGCGGTTGTTTGACGATATGGGATAGATACCTCGTGATTTCTGATTTATAGTTGATATAAGCATCATTTACTTGTGTGCTGTTCATATGATGTGAATCCCCCTTGGATACAGATCAGGCTTGGGTCCGGTCTGGTATGAGTCTCTTATGATCCAAGTATATCGGGTGGTTGTTTCCAAAAGGTTCAGAGTTGTATCGGAGTTGTAACATTTCGTGCTTCCCTCTATTCAAGCATACGGCTTGGGATACAAAATATAGGCAGATGAAATTCATAGAGCAGGGAGATTACGAAGGTATCATGAGACAAAAAGAGATTTTAATTATTGAGGACGAGGAGTCCATTCGCGATATTTTGTCCTATTCGTTACGTAAGGAAGGATTTGAGATCAAGGAAGCAGCTACGGGAAAAGAGGGTCTGGATCTGCTTCGGGATTCGAAGCCGGATCTGATTTTGCTGGATCTGATGCTGCCAGACATGAGCGGTTTTGATGTGTGCAGGCAACTATCTGTGAACTCCAAGATACCTGTCATCATGATCACTGCGAAGTCGGACATGCTGGACAAGGTACTTGGCATGGAGCTTGGGGCGGATGACTATATCACGAAGCCTTTTGATATCCGTGAGGTGGTTGCGCGCATTCGGGCGATTTTTCGCCGGATTGATCTGATCAGCGAGACACTGGAGAATCAGTCCTATGAGGTGGTAAGGCTAGGCAAGCATATTGAGATCCGCAAGGATGAACGGGAAGTGTGGAAAGACGGGGAACGGGCCGGACTCACGAATAAAGAATATGATCTGTTGTTATTTCTCGTGGCCCATCATCGTAAGGTGCACACACGTTCTGAACTGCTGGACAAGGTATGGGGATTTGATTTTGCAGGGGATACCCGAACGGTGGACATTCATGTGCAACGGATTCGCAAGAAACTGGATAGTGGTGTGCAAGGCATTTCGATGATTGAAACGGTATTCGGTGTGGGGTACAAGCTGAATATTCAGGTACAGACATGAAGTGGACGATCCAGTTCAAAATGGTGGTTTTATTCTCGGTCATTGTATTTATCGGATTTTCCGTCCTGCTGATTCTGTCCAATAAGGTAGCTCAGGAGAATATGTACCGGGAAGTGCATGAGGATATGGTGCAATCCAAAAGAAATCTGGACATCGCGCTGAATCAGTACTTCCTGATTCATAACAAACGCATGAGCAGAGACTCGCTCGAAGCCGGAAGTCGCGAGCTCGCGGAGCAGATTGGTTCAGCCGTTGGCGGGAAGATTACGGTATACCGTCCCGATGCTTCGCCCTACGGATCTGTTGGCAGCGAGGTTAACGTCGCTAAGCGGTCTGACCATCCTGATGTGGAGGCAGCCATACATTCCCGGATTGCTTACACCACAGTTGTGGATAAGGGCCATGTCACAGCCAGTCTGTCCTTCCCGCTCCAGATGGATCAACAATTGATTGGAATCATACAGATGAAGAAGGATTATACGGAGTTGTTCAAACGCAACCTTCGTTTTCAAAATACGATCAAGTTTTTTGCAGCAGTTATTTTCGTATTTGTATTTATCGCATCCATCTTTATTTCCCGGAAAATTACACAACCTATCCGTGTACTCACGAAACGTTCTGCGGAAGTGGCCCAGGGGAGTCTGAATGCGGACATTCAGATTACAACCAAGGATGAGATCGGTGAACTGGCTTCAAGCTTCACCATCATGATTGATCGGGTACGGGAGCAGATTGATGTGATTGAGCGAGAGCGGGACGAAGTGAAGCAAGTACAGGCGCGGAGCAAAGTTTTTTTTGACAATGTGACACATGAATTGAAGACACCCTTAACGACGATTCTGGGATACGCCCAGATTTTACGGGATAACGGATTTACCGACCAGGACTTTTTTGACAAGGGCATGAATTATATCATCAAGGAAAGCCAGCGTCTCAACACGATGGTTGCAGATATTCTGGAAGTCTCGGTCTCCTCTGCGGTCATTCAGGCATACCGGTTCGAACGTATCAATATATCGGATATTATTCGTGAAGCTTGTGAGGACATGTCGATTAAGGCGGGCAAGTACAATATAGGCATTCACTATGAGCTGGAGGAACATCAGTATTTACAGGGAGATCGGGATAAGTTGAAGGAGGTCTTCCTCAATATCCTGGATAATTCGGTCAAGTACAGTGATGTGAACTCCATTATCGAAGTACAATCCTTCCGGTTAGGTGATTCTATCGCTATTGTGATCCGTGATCAGGGGGAAGGAATCGGTGCTGAAGCGCTCCAACATGTATTTGAACCCTTTTACCAGGATAAAGGAATCAACAGGGCCGAGAAAGGCAGTGCCGGGCTAGGTTTGTCTATTGTGAAGAACATCGTTGAGCGTCATGGAGGAACAGTGGAGATGAAGAGCATCATGCGGGAAGGGACACAAGTGAATATCAGTCTTCCGGGGGAAATGAACGCATGAGACATCCTGGATTTTGGCGTAAAAACCGTGATAGATTGATGCTGTCAGGGTTGTTGATCGCATTTGTCAGCGGAATTTTCGGGATTGGCAGCCTGTTCAGTCTCGGAAATCTCAAGCCTAGAACAGTAATTTTGCCAAGTGAGCAATTCAACAGCCGTCTGGCGCCACCACCGAGCAGTACGATTCAGATCGAGTCGGCTACCAAGATTCCAAATGACTTTGCGATCTTTGATTTTGAAGTGGTAGACCGGAACACGATTATATTAAATCAACCGGAATTTTCCTATTCAGGACTCAAGCTGTCTCTCCTGCATCTGGATGATAAGGAAGTGAAAAACATTGCGGCTAATACGGATTACGGTGTAACGATCAGCCCGGATCACAAGAAAATCATTTACTCCCAGTATCGGGCAGGTCAGACGCAGAAGACAACGTATGAGTATATGATACAGAGCGGGGAACGTCGCAAGCTTCCGTACGACAACTCGTATTATCGAGTGTTTGTAGGAAACGACTCCTACATCGGTCAGGATGATCTGTTATTTAAACAAGTTGATCTGAGCCAGGGGACAAGTCATGTCATCTACACGTATGAAGAGCTGATGAGCATGTTCACAGGACCAAAACAAGGGAAAGGTTCGAGTGATACGTTTATCGTTATGGATGTGTTGCAGGTCAGTGAGGATCACCAACAGTTTTATATACTGGTGATGCTGAAAGACAAGTATGCCATCTATCGTGTATCGCTTGAGGATGAGCATGAAGTGAAGGCGTATGCTGCAATGGAAGACATTCAACAGTACAAGTTGCTGAAAAATGGTGACATGCTCATCCAGGGAACGATGAATAAGGTACAGGGGCTGTATCGGTATCATGCAGCAGAGGGGCAGTATGATCTGTTATTACAAGGTTCGATCTGGAGCTTCGATCTGGATGCAGATGAATCCCGAATAGCTTACTTTTTCCCGATGGACAGTCAGAATCAGAAAAATGAGTTGCATGTTGCCTACCTGAATGACAGCAAGATTTCGTCGGATACGGTGATCTATCGCAATATTGATAACTTCGTCAGTCTGAAATGGAATGACGATGAATTATTTGCTGTAAGCAGCTCAGTGGATAAAAGTGAAATGTACCGCTTTAGTTTCAGAGCCTGGTAAGCTGCGGAAAGCATACGAATATTAGAGACCTTGGTCTGATGGAGCGATAGCTGCTCTGCGGACAAGGTCTTTTTGTTATGACATGTTACAAGTTGGATACAACTCGGGCCAGCCCGGATACATCTCCACCCTATAATGAAGAGGGAATGTGCTACGCGAATCTTTACGTAACAACCTCTGTACATATTTAGCAAGTAGAAGGGAAGACATGTAGCAATGCTTCAAGTTGAACAATTATCCCACTCGTTCCGCAATGGCCAGGGAACCGTGCCAGTGCTTCAGGATATCAACCTGACGATTGGAGAAGGCAAGATGGTAGCCCTGTTGGGCAGTTCTGGTTCGGGTAAATCCACACTGCTGAATTTGATGGCGGGGCTGATGAAACCGGATCAGGGCAAGATTCTAATTGCGGGACAAGATATTGTACGTTTCAGTGAAAATCGCCTGGCTGAGTTCAGGCGCAGTCATATCGGGTTTATTTTTCAATCCTATGAACTGCTGTCCAATCTTACGATCCGGGAAAATGTAGAATTACCCTTGGTGTTTATGGGGATAAGCCCTTCGAAACGCAAAGCAAAAGCATTGAAGCTGCTGGAACAGGTTGGACTGGGTGAAAAAACAAAATTGTTCCCGTCCCAGTTGTCGGGCGGTCAACAACAACGTGTCAGTATTGCACGTTCGCTCATTACCGAACCCTCAGTGATCTTTGCAGATGAGCCAACGGGAAATTTGGATACCGAGACGGAGGAAGAGATCATTGCGATTTTGCAGCAGCTAAACCGGGATATGAATACAACCTTTGTCATTGTGACACATGAAGCAGAGGTCGCGGAGCGGATGCAAGTTGTGCTTACCCTGCAACATGGAATATTGGTTGAAGAGGCTGTAAGGGAAGTTTGAGGCAAAAGGAGAGGAAATGTGAGAATACGGGATGTAGCACGTATGGCCTGGGGACAGATCATTCGCAGAAAAATGGTCACACTGCTGTGCATGATGGGGCTGTCCATCGGTTCTGCCGCCATGATCATTGCACTTAGCGTGGGGCAGTCCGTACAGACCTATAGCGAGAAAACATTGAACGACAATTACAAGATGGATGAAATTACGATTACGCCTAATGAGGGCATTCGTACCGGCAACGGCAAGGGGAATGGTCAGACATCGAAGTTTGAACGGGGAGCATTGACGTTGGAAAAGATTCAGATTATCCAAAGACTTCCCCATGTGGTTGCCGTGGCTCCCATGTTAAAGCTGGATTCGCTGGAAATGGTGCTTCCGGATGGTCGCAGCACGTATGTTGAGGTCATTGGTACCCAGCTGGAGACCCTGGGCGGGTTTGGATACAAGTATGCTGAGGGACGTGGGGCAGAGGATGGTCGTATGGCGGTAACCAGTTATGGGGCTGCATTTGGACTCGTGGACCCCAAAGTAACTCAGAAGTTATTCGAGCAGTTGAATGCTGATCCATATAACAATGAGCTTTTGGAGCAGTTTACGGAAATGTCTGCGAAGCAGGATCAGTTGGTTCAGCAGCTGGTTCAGTTCCGATATGAAGATTATGCGAATGCGAGCAAAACCAAAATGAGTGGTTCTATACGCGTGTCTGGCGAACTGATGAAGCCTTCCAACATGGATGATATGAGCGCTCAAAACGATAAAAAAGTATATCTGCCGCTCGATACAGCTCGTGCATTGCAGGATGAGCTTGGATTACAGCAGGCCGACAGCAGTGCGGCCAAGCATCTTAACTCAGCTCTGGTCAAGGTTGAGGATAAACGTTATGTATCCCAGGTGGAAGAACAGATTAAAAAGCTGACGTTAAACACACAGAGTAATCTGTTCCAAGAGGAAGCGATGGCAGGTCAATTGGCGATGTACCAAAAAGCGGCATTGGGGATCGGTGGTTTTATCATGCTGCTGGCCTCATTATCCATTATTGTAGCGATGATTATGTCTACGCATCAGCGTCGTAAACAGATTGGTGTGATGAAGGTGCTGGGCGCAAATCTGTGGCAGATCCGTCAGATGTTTATTACGGAAGCAGCGATGCTTGGATTAATGGGCGGCGTGGCTGGTGTGGGGATTGCGTTTGCTGCCCTCGGCGGGGTGAACAGTCTGCTGGCGAGTCAGATGGCAGATCAGATGAATGGTCCGATGACCGTCGTTATTCAGCAGTCGGCTCTGCCACTTGGCATCGTTTTTGCTGTTCTGGTTGGCATTGTATCGGGTATATATCCGGCAATCAGCGCATCTCGGACCAATGCATTAACTGTGATCAAATCAATGTAATTTTATCAGCGAAAGGGAAATTGGGCACATGAAGAAATGGATTAAAATTATCATCACTGTTGTACTTTTGGCAGGTGCAGGATACTGGCTGTATGAAAAGTACAAGCCAAAACCGGAGGCGCCTATAGAGATTCCACCCCCGATTACCTTTGATGTGACACAGGAAACGATGACGCAAACGATACAGGTGAAGGGGAAATCCGTATACACCGATCAGACGGATATCTTCGCTCCGTATGCTTCCAACATCAAGCAGTGGCACGTGAAAAGTGGTGAGCAGGTGAGCAAAGGCGATATCCTGTTTACCCTCGATACTTCCACGTTACAAACGGAAGTAGAACAGTTGCAGAGTGATCTGGAGAAAGCTCAGCTGGAAAACAAGATGAATCAGGTTACCCTGGATCAGGCGAATATGAGTGAGACCCTTGGCGTGACGGAAGAGGAGCGCAAGAAGGCATTTGCAGATCGGGAAGGTAAACGCCTGACGAATGAATTGAACCAAAAAGCGTTGGTCCTCAAGGAGAAGGAGATACAGAAAAAGCAGGCAGTTATAAGTAAGTCTGTTGTGTATGCTTCCGCTTCCGGTATATTTCAGATGAATGAAGAGGATAGCAAGACACGTGCGGTGACGGAAGGACAGCTGATCGGGTCCATTACAAACATCAGCAAACTGAAATTTATGACGATTGTTGGTGAGGAAGAAATGTTCAGGCTTAAGGTGGGCATGCCAGTTAAGGTGCGAATGACAGCGCAGAAAGACCTGCAATTCACCGGGAAGGTGAGTAAGGTGTCCAAATTCGCCCGCAAGAGTACCGATACGGACCTCAAGCAAGCTTCACAGTTTGATGTGGTCATTGATCTGAAGCCGGACGCCAGAATGTATGGAGGCGTGAGTCTGGAAGGCGATATCGAGACAATGCGGAAGGATAAAGTGACGGTAGTGTCCAGCCTCGCGATCATGCGGGATCAGACCGAGCCTTACGTACTGTTAGACAAAGGCAATGGACAGACCGAGTCGCTGACGATCCAGGCTGGAATGGAATCGGGGGACAAGACAGAAGTAGTTAGTGGCTTGAAACCGGGAGATATTGTCGTTTTGCCTTAGATGTAGGAATATAAGAACAAGACATTATATGTAATGACTAGCTAGACGAACGGTTAATTCGGCATTGTAAAACACGAGGTTCATTGTGGCAGATTGCCACGATGGACCTCGTGTGTCTTTTGGAGCAAGGGATGTCCAGATTCCTGCCTGAATTATGGAAAAAAATATAATTAAATTTATATAATTCAATTTACAGTAAAATTTACATGTCGTATAATCAGAACATAAGGAGGTGACACCGAACATCATGTTTGTAGATGGATAGGCGAAGGCCTTTTTTTTAACCGTTTGAAGAAAGCGCTTACCCAATTTAGGATTCAGACATCCCATAAGTCATTGTTCACACTTCTTCATGTCTAACACACGTTCAACCACACCCACCATATTATACTCATTCACATGATTCGCCCTCACACACCATTTGTTTGCTCCAGATTACAGTGATACAACCATTTCTTTTGGAGGTGATACAACCAACTCATCCGAACGTTCTCTTCGTGCTAAGCATCATAATGACACAGAGGATCAGACATGAGTACAACCCAATCTAACTAAAGGAAAGGTGGAACTATGAAGACTAAATTGAAAACCAAATCAAGAGGTAAGAAGATCCTGCGCAAAGGTGTAAAGCAAATGTTGGCAGCAACGCTACTCGCGGCGGGGATTTTCCCTGGACTGTCTCCCGGCTTGGCTCAGGCGGCTGAAGCACATGTGGATAATCCATTTGTAGGGGCAACGGCCTATCTGAATCAGGACTATTCAGCTCTCGTGGATACATCCATTGCACTGACCAACGATGCGTCGTTGAAGGCCAAGATGGAGACCATCAAATCGTATCCAACCGCAGTATGGGTTGACCGGATTGCTGCAATCTATGGCGGTACGGACAACGCTGGTCGCAAAAGTGTAGAGCAACATCTTGATGCCGTTCTCGCTCAAAAGAAACCGGGTACACCGATCACCGCTTCATTTGTTATTTACAATCTGCCCGGACGGGATTGTCATGCACTTGCATCGAATGGTGAGCTTCCACTAACACAGGCGGCACTGCAGACCTATAAAACGGATTATATTGATGTGCTCGCAGATATCTTCGCAGATCCGAAGTATCAGGATATTCGCATTATTGCTGTCATTGAACCGGACAGTCTGCCTAACCTTGTGACCAACCTGAGTACACCAGCTTGTGGTCAAGCCAGCTCAACAGGTATCTATGAGGCGGGTGTGAAGTATGCATTGGACAAGCTGCACGCCATTCCAAATGTGTACAACTATCTGGATATCGGCCACTCCGGCTGGCTTGGATGGGATAACAACCGTTCTGCAGCAGTCGCGCTGTATACAAGTGTTGTGCAAGGGACAGCCGCAGGTCTGAGCAGTGCAGATGGCTTCATTACAAATACAGCAAACACTACACCGCTGGGGGAGCCGAACCTGTCTAACCCTGATCTCAATATCGGTGGACAACCGATTAAATCTGCCAAGTTTTATGAGTGGAATCCTTATTTTGACGAAACCGATTTCACCGCTGCGCTGTATGCTGATTTCGTACAAGCTGGCTGGCCAAGCAGCACAGGTTTCCTGATTGATACTAGCCGGAATGGGTGGGGCGGGGTAGACCGTCCAGCATCTGCTACGGGCAGCAACATCAACGATTATGTGAATTCTGGACGTGTAGATCGTCGGGAGCATCGGGGGAACTGGTGTAATGCCAGTGGTGCAGGTATTGGTGAAGCACCTAAGGCTGCACCAGGACCAGCGCATCTGGATGCTTATGTATGGGTGAAACCTCCGGGTGAATCCGATGGCTCCAGCTCCGAAATTCCGAATAACGAAGGCAAAGGTTTTGACCGGATGTGTGATCCAACCTTCACAACTCGGGATGGTGTATTAACAGGTGCATTGCCTAATGCTCCGGTATCGGGTCACTGGTTCCATGATCAATTCGTGGCACTGGTGAAAAACGCATTCCCTGTACTTCCTGCAAGTAACGGTGGAGGTAATCCTCCGGGCGGAACAACAGCTCCGGCAGCACCAGCAGCATTGACAGCTTCTGCCGGTAACGCTCAGGTCTCCTTGACGTGGACTGCTTCTACAGGGGCTACAAGTTATAGTGTGAAGCGGGCACTGAGTGCATCAGGTCCATTCACAACAGTTGCAGCTAATGTAAGTGGAACATCTTACAGCAACACCGGTCTGATCAATGGTACAACCTATTATTATGTGGTAACGGCAACAAATGCAGTAGGTGAAAGTGTTAACTCTGCAACAGCAACAGCTACACCTGTTGCAGGTGTTACGGCGCCAGCTGCACCGACTGCTCTCACAGCAACTGCAGGCAATGCGCAGGTGAGCCTGACGTGGACAGCTTCTACAGCTGCAACAAGTTATGATGTGAAACGCGCACTGAGTGCAACAGGTCCGTTCACAACGATCGCGGCGAATGTGAGTGGTACGTCCTACACCAACACTGCCCTGACGAACGGCACAACGTATCATTATGTGGTAAGTGCAGTGAATGCAGCAGGGCAAAGTGCCAATTCTGCTGTAGCTTCCGCGACACCTCAAAGTGTCGTTGTACCAACGAGTGATCTTGTCGTGCAATATCGTGCTGGAGATACCAATGCTCAAGATAGCCAGATCAAACCGTATTTCAACATCAAAAATCTGGGTAGTACTGCTGTGAATCTGAGTGATCTGAAGATCCGGTATTACTTCTCCAAAGAAGGCTCGGCTGCGATGGATTCTGCCATCGATTACGCTCAAGTTGGCGGAGCCAATATCCAGCGGACCTTCACAGACTCGTACGTTGAGCTGAGCTTCACATCTGGCGCTGGCAGCATTCAGGCTGGTGGACAGACTGGAGACATCCAGCTTCGCATGTACAAAACAGACTGGTCTAACTTTGACGAGACTAATGACTATTCCTTCGATCCAACGAAAACATCCTATCAGGATTGGAACAAGGTAACACTCTACCAAGGTGGAAACCTGGTATGGGGCATGGAGCCTTAAACTTTATTTGTAACTGTCTTAACCGCGATCCTCTGTGTGTTAGAGGATTGCGGTTTTTTGCTATGCATTACAAGAGTCATTCTAGATTGAAGTTCTCACATGAAAATGTATTTAGAATCGCTTGAAGATCCGTAATTAGGATGTGAGAGCGGATATATTAAGCTGGGCTGTCCTCTGGTTATGAAAATAATCAGGGGGAGGGGGCGGCACTATTTCTTTTCTAACGAACAGAGGGCACGCTATTTAGTTGAATTGATACAGTTGAAAATTCTAACGAATCGTAGACACGCTATTCAGTTAATTTGGGTGGATTTTGCCCCGTTTAGACCCGTTTTGGTCCAAATAAGGTTACTGAGATTCGTTAGAATTCGTTGTTGGAGTTTAACGTCCCAATAGGGTGTGTGTGATTCGTTAGAAAAACTTGGCGGTGAGCTGAAATCACCCTTCCGACCGAAGCGTCATCGGGTTGATTTCCCAAATGACTCCTAAAAACACTGATTATTAATCGTTTTGGACGGATATTTGCCTAGGGTCTGGCAGGCAGGATGTCTATAATAGAACCCGATGGGCGGGATCGCCTCGCTCGGATTGGAAAGAGAATGGAAGGGGGACCGAACTCTGGTAGTCGGGCAAGCTGATTTCTCTTTTTTAATTTTGTAAGCGTAATCATTTTGGGTCGAAACCTTCTTTCGAAGAAGGCCTCTATGAATTATCGAACGTCTAATCATCATCGATGTGTATAAGCGTTACCCATTCTGTCTCAAGGAGCGTGAAGGTAGATGAACTCAGGAACAACAACGCCGGTACATAAAGGATCGGTGTCAGGCCGGCAATTCGGTCGCAAGAAGGCTCGTATGCCACTTACAGCCAAGGTGCTCTCTTCGGCACTCAGCGTAGCTTTGCTCATTGGAGGAACAGCTGGTGTTACGGGAGCGGAAGCTTCGAACGGTAATGGGGCGACGGAGGCTGGCCTGCAATCACATAAGGGGGGCAGTCACGTGAAAGAGATTCAACTGGAATATCTGGATCGGGGTTTGGTGGCTGCATCGACATCTGAAGGTGTTTTTCTCAGTTGGAGATTGCTTGGTGACGAGGCCACAGGGTATAGCGACAAAGGGCTGACAGGTACGGACTTTAACGTCTATCGTGATGGTAAAAAGATCGCTACCGTCACCGACAGCACCAACTATGTAGATACCGCGGGCAAATCGTCTTCCCGTTATGAAGTGGCGGCGGTGAACAAGAAGGGCAAGGAGAGCAAACGCAGTGCATCCGTCAAACCTTGGGCGAACGGCTATGTGGACATTCCACTGCAAAAACCCGCTGATGGCGTGACGCCTGCGGGAGAAGCTTATTCGTATTCTGCCAATGACATGAGTGTGGGTGATGTGGACGGGGATGGCCAGTATGAGTTTTTCGTGAAGTGGGACCCTTCCAACGCCAAGGACGTATCGCAAAAAGGGTACACCGGTAAAACCTACATTGATGCTTACACCCTGGACGGTCAGTTGTTGTACCGGATCGATCTTGGGGTCAATATCCGTGCAGGTGCTCATTATACACAGATGCTCGTTTACGATTTTGACGGGGATGGCAAGGCCGAGATGATGTTCAAGACCGCTCCGGGTACGAAGATTATCAAATATAACAAAAAAGGAAAAGTAACATCCGAGAAGTACATCACGCTTCCGAAGCAGGATCGCAAGGCAGGGTACTCGAACGAAGATGATTATCGTTTAAGTGCGGATGGTTACTACGATCATGTGGTGGATATGTTCAGAAACTGGCATAAACACGATGAGGTTGTGAAGGGGAACTGGCCTGCGACATTGGAAGAAGCTTTTGGAATTGAGAAAAAATATAACTACCCATTATCTCAGCAAGATGCCGAGAGTCTGGCCGACTACTTCATTGATGTGTACGCAGTAGAACGCAGTAACCGCAATGAGCTGCGCAAGTTTGAAGGTTTTATTGTGGATGGACCGGAGTATGTTACGGTATTTGAAGGTAAATCAGGCAAAGAGCTGGAGACCATTCCATATGAACCCGAGCGTCATGATGATGGTCTGATGTGGGGCGATTATGCCATGGCACGGATTGAACCGGGGAATCGGGTGGACCGTTTCCTGGCAGGCGTGGCGTATCTGGACGGCAAGAAACCGTCTGCAATCTTTGCACGCGGATACTATACACGTTCAACGATGGTTGCCTACAATTGGGACGGCAAGAAGCTGAAAAAGGAATGGAAAGTGGACAGCGGCTGGACGCCAATGAAGAACCCATTCAATGACGGACCGCATGGTGTGGATGGCACAGATCCGCAGTATGGTTCCATCACCACTCAAGGTGCACACTATTTCAGTGTGGCGGATGTGGATGGAGACGGCAAACAGGAGATTATCTATGGCTCCGCCACGATTGATCATGACGGCAGTGTGCTATACAGCTCAACAGACCTGATGCCTGCCGAAAGTGCTGCACCGGGAACCATTGCCCGTCTGGGTCATGGGGACGCACTTCATGTGGCAGATATCGACCCGGATCGTCCGGGACTTGAAATTTTCATGGTTCACGAGGGTGGTCCGTGGGCGCCATACGGCTATTCCCTGCGTGATGCGAAGACCGGAGAAGTAATCTATGGTGGGTACACGGGGAAAGATACCGGTCGCGGCATGGTGGGTGATGTTGATCCGACTCGCCGTGGACTGGAGACATGGGCTGTAGATTTGTGGACAGCTAAGGGTGAGAAAATCAGTGATCAGATGCCGGGAACGAATATGAATATCCGTTGGTCTGCCGATATGACGACACAGATCGTAGATGGTGCGATTGATGTTACACCAACCATCAAAGACTGGAATCGTGGCACGTTGCTGACGGCAACAGGCACATTGACTAATAATCATACGAAAGGTACGCCTTCTCTCGTGGCTGATATCTTCGGGGATTGGCGGGAAGAGATGCTGGTGAGAACCACGGACAGTTCCGCGATTCGTATCTATCTGAGTACCGAGAAAACGGACCGCAAGTTGTACACGCTGATGCATGATGCGATGTATCGTGTGGGCATTGCCGGACAGAACAGTGGATACAATCAGCCGTCCTATCCGTCCTTTTACATGGCATCGGATATGGACTGGTCCAAAGTAACGCTACCTAAGTTCTACACGCCAGGTAAGGGCGGAAAGTAAGCAGACTGGATGAGCAATAGCAACATAACATGTGTTCATGATCAGGCTGTAACGTGACGCAGCGTCGTTAGTTTTAAGCGTTGGCATCGAAGCTTGGAAGCTCTGGAATCCCCATGTGTCTCGTCACATGGAGGTTTCAGAGCTTTTTTTACATGAAGATCTGAGGATAGAGCTTGGTGTGTTCCCAGCCATCCATGTTACGTCATTCTTTTACATCGTTAGAGTCTAGATGCACGGTAGAAGCGAACGCTTCAATGGTGTATTTACCTTGATCATGGATCAATGTGGTGATGGAGCACTCGGGGATCAATTGGTTCTGCATAGCTATAAAATCGGAATGCCAGACGTTAAGCTCGCGCTCGGTAAAGGTTTGCACCAGAAAATCAGTAATGAGTCCACCATGTGCAACCACAATAATGTTACTATTCTCTGGCTCTTCATTAGCCAATTCGGTTAGGAGGGAAGCCAGACGTTCACCTGCCTGTTTGGCCGAGTCTCCCACGGGTGGAATGTAATCTGGGTCAGACGTACATCGATCCCACATCGTAATGAATTCTTCGAATGACTGATTCGGGCAATCGCCCCAATTGGCACGTTCGCGCAGGCGAGGATCTTCGGTTATATGGGAATGGGTGTGGCGGGCAATCATACTTGCAGTTTCTCGGGCCCGTTGAAGTGGGCTGGTCAGGATTTTAGTAACGGGAAAGATAGCTCTGGCAAAATGAAGTGCTGTGGTTTCGGCTTGTAAAGCCCCTTGGGCAGTGAGGGAGACATCCCCGATTCGTCGTTCTTTGAGACCATGTCGCACCAATTGAAAGGTGGTACTCATGAGTGAAAACCTTCTTAAGTATAGACAGTTTACATAAAGGATTAGATGGTACACTAATTATATATTTATCTAATTAAGTAATGCAATGATGGTTTTAACGAAGACAGTTTATATTCAACCTACAGAATTGCTACAATGGAGAAAAGTTAGGATTGATCGTTGTAGGAATGGAGGTATGGATATGAGCATTACGAAGCACTGGACAGGAAGCCTGTATCAGGAGGCATTGCGAACAGAGGATTGCGGGCCGCGTTTCTACGCGTACTATTACAAGCAATGGGACAACTATCGTATGTCCTATCACCATCATGATTCGACGGAGATCATGTATATTATTTCAGGAATGTGCCAGGTGGATGTGCAGATGTCGGATGGGAGTTCGGAGCAGACCGTTTTGAAAAAAGGGCAGTTCATTATGTTAGATGCAGGTGTCCCGCATCGTTTGCTGGTGGAAGATGGTGTCCCTTGCCGGATGCTCAATGTGGAGTTTGGATTCTCCACCTCGTCTCCCGGACAGCTATCCATCCGCCAGCTTGCGCTGGAAGAGGAAGAGGTCGAAGCTTTACTCACTAATGCTTCGCCATATCTGGTACTGCCTGACCCGGAAGAAGTGTATCATATTATGAAAAGTCTGGTACTGGAACTCGATCAGCGTGGTCTACTGGAGCAGGGAAGATCAACTGTGCCGATGAAGATCATTCCACCAGAGGAAAGGTTGCATCACCGCGAAGCCCGGAATCTGTCGTCTCCTGAACAGGGTATGCTGGTGCGTACGCTGTTTATCCAGTTGCTGGTTCGTGTTGCACGTCTGCGCGGAGAAATGAGCCGGAGTGCGCCAGACCAGGCGGAACTGTACGTCAAACGAACCATTGAATTCATGCATCACAATATGGATCGTAACATTCAGATGAAGGATATTGCGGCAGCAGTCAATCTGCATCCAGGCTATTTACATCGCATTTTTCGTCAGCACACGCATCGGACACCGACCGACTACCTGACGATGCTTCGCATGGAGAAGGCCAAGATGTTGTTACAACAGACCAATATTCCCATCTCCGAAATTTCAGACTATGTGGGTGTGGGGAGTCGGCAGTATTTTCATATGCTTTTCAAAAAGTATACGGGTAAGACACCTGTTCAATACAGGGGTTCCATGGAGCGAATAGAGTGGAGCTACCCGGAGGAATCGGAGTAGGCGCAACACGTGGGGCTGACAAGGCATGGTAGAAACTAAATGTTGAACTGAAAGGGTATTCATGATATCCTTTGTTCAGAAGTAACAGATTCGTCGATAATGTAGTGGTTAATCTCATATATTCAGGATTGTGACTGTTCGGCAGGCGATACCTAAATTGTTCGTAGTAGACATGAGTTGTACATGTTGCTGCTTCAATTTAGGTTTTTTTTATGGGAGATTTTTTTGAAGTTTTAATGGAATATTAATGGGATGAGCGTGTGATGAGTTGGGGGTGATGCAGATGAAAATCAGGAAAATCTTTAATAACAATGTGATTTTACTGACGGATGATAACGGGGACGAAATGATCGTGATGGGAAAAGGGATTGGGTATAACAAACATAACAGTGATGTGATTGATTTCTCGCAGGTAGAGAAAAAGTTTGTGGTTGAAAAAGCAACATCTGACAAACTGATGGGTCTGATTGGTGAGATTCCAACAGAACATCTGGAGTTATCAAATGAAATTATTGAATACGCCGAACAACAGCTTGCCCTCAAATTCAGTGATAACATCTACATCACCCTGACGGATCATATCAGTTTCGCGATAAGAAGGTTTCCAGAAGGCATTATTGTCAAGAATGCTTTGCTGTGGGAGATCAAAAAGTTCTATGCAGCCGAGTATGAAGTTGCCCTGAATGCGCTGAACATTATTGAACAGAAAACAGATGTTAAACTGCCGGAGGATGAGGCCGGTTCCATTGCCCTACATTTTGTCAATGCACAGCAGCGTGGGCAGGATATGAAACAAACCTATCAAATGACTAAGATTGTTAATGATTTGGCGAATATTGTGAAATATCATTTTGGAATTAAACTGGACGAAAGCTCGATTAATTATAGCCGTTTCCTCACACATCTGCGGTATTTTGCTTACAGAATTCTACATGATGAGTTGATTCCGGAAGAGAGAGATTCTTTGTATGATCATGTAAAGGACAAGTACCCCGAATCGTATGCGTGCGCCAGAAAGATTAGAAACTACCTGGAGATTAATTACGAGAAGAAAACAACGAATGAGGAAATGGTTTATTTCATGATCCACATTCACCGGGTCACGAACCGTGAGCAGGATCTGGCGGAAGAATGAAGAAATACTGATACAACTATATATTAAGGGATTGTGACTGTTCGGCAGGCGAAACCTGAACTGAGGCTTGTGTATTGACTAAGGTCAGTAGACGAGCTTCAGTTCAGGTTTTTATTTTGTCATCGTAATATGTTATTCGAAATGATGGAGTCAAGACGTGAACTGTAGAAATTAAACAAATGTATGGGGGGAACAACATGGATCATCTCAAATTAGCACAAAACATTGTAGACCGCGTTGGAGGAAAGGATAACATTCAATCGCTGACTCACTGCGCTACCCGTTTAAGATTTGTCTTGAACGATAACCGAAAGGCTGATGCAGAAATATTGGAAAACACAGCAGGCATCCTGAAGGTTGTTGAAAGCGGTGGGCAATTTCAGGTTGTTGTAGGTAATGATGTTTCCGAGGTGTACAAACATATCGTTGCCGAAGGGGAATTCGACGGAGCAGGGTCCGGTGGAAGCTCAGAGAAAGAAAAAAAGAGCATCCGTTCAGCCATCTTTGGCCTGATATCGGGTAGTTTAACGCCATTAATCCCGGTATTTGCTGGAGCAGGCCTAGTTAAGGCTCTGTTAATTGTTCTTGAAAGAGCAGGCTGGATCGCTGTGGATAGTGGAACATACGCTATATTGGCTGCGGCGGGGAACTCGATCTTTTATTTCCTGCCGATTCTTCTCGGCATCACGATTGCCAAAGTTCTAAATGTGAATTCTTATGTGGCAGCGGCGATCGGGGCCGCATTGATGGAACCGAATTTTACGGCTTTGACAGCAGCAGGAAGCACCACTCATTTTCTCGGGATACCCGTATCGTTAATGAACTATGCTTCGTCGGTCTTTCCGATGTTTATCGCCGTTAGCATCTATGCCGTTTTGGAGAAGTTTTTGAAGAAAATCATGCACAAAAATGTGCAGCTGTTCGCAGTTCCATTCCTGTCACTCGTCATTATGGTACCACTAACAGCCATGTTGATTGGTCCATTCGGGCAATATGTGGGTCAATGGGTCGGTGATGCGGTTAACTTCCTGATTAACAGCAATTCGGTCATAGCAGGAATTATTCTTGGAGGCTCCTGGTCCTTTTTGGTACTGCTTGGATTACACTGGGCAACCGTGCCGATTATTATGAGCAATCTGAGTGCAGGTGGAGATCTGATCGTCCCACTCGCGGCAACCTCGGTAGCCGCTTCCATGGGCATTGGTCTGGGTGTATTCCTGAAAACCAAGGACAAGGATCTCAAAGCCTTAAGTGGTTCCTCGTTCCTGTCTGCGATTCTGTCGGGTGTTACAGAGCCTATCCTGTATGGAATCATTCTGCGTTATCGGAAAACCCTTATCTATCTGGTAGTAGCCGGTGCGATCGGCGGTGGTGTTATGGGGTATCTGGGGGTCAAATTAATTGTGTTCAATTTCTTCTTGAATATCTTTACTCTGCCAGCACAGAGCCCAATGCTCTATTACATTATCGGAATATTGGTTGCCGTTGCGGCTGGAGCATTGGCCGTGGTGCTGTTTGGTTATGAGAGTAAAAAGCAGGGTCTCGACACAGATAAACCGGATGTACAGTTGAAGCAGCAATCGGAATCTGGATCGGGATCAGGTATGGATAAATTCGGAGCAGGCTCCATCGGGAGTGGCACAAGTGGAGCAGTGGAGAGCTTTATTGCAAGTCCCATGCAAGGAACGATTCTTCCGCTTAGCGAAGTAGATGATATTGTATTTTCCTCCGAATCTATGGGAAAAGGGATTGCGATCATTCCATCCAAAGGTGTGCTGGTATCCCCTGTAGACGGCATCGTCGCCGTGACGATGAAAAGCGCGCATGCGATCGCTGTCACATCGGATGAGGGGGTTGAAATTCTTATGCATATCGGAGTGGATACGGTGAAATTAAAAGGGCAGCATTTTACACAAAAGGTTCAGGAAGGTGATCGGATCAGGCAGGGGGATGTACTGATTGAGTTTGACATGCAGAGCATCGAGAACGAAGGATTTAAGCTGACCACACCGATAGTGGTGACGAACTCAGATAACTTTGCCGTGATTACACCCTTGCTGTCAGGTGGAACGGTTGCCGCAGCAGAAAGACTGTTGTCGATTCGAGCATAGATAAGGCAAAGAGGAAGGAGAAGCAGGATGAAACTGATTGTTAACGCAGATGATTACGGTATTACGACGAGAGTTAGCGAAGGAATCATTCATGGCATGAAGCAAGGGCTTATTACAGATACTTCGGCACTGGTTAATTCCGAACATTTTGAGGAGAGCAGTGCCATGGCACTTGAAGCGGGCATAACGACTATGGGTGTTCATCTGAATCTGACTTTCATGGCACCTGTGCTGGATGCATCGGATGTCCGAAGCATTGTAGACGAAGCGGGTAACTTTTACAGAAAGCCGAACCTCATACCCGCGTCCTATGATCCTGCCGAGGTCCGGGCCGAACTGAAGGCACAGATTGAGACACTTTTGGCCTCGGGGCTGACGCTGAATCATCTCGATACCCATCATGCTGTTAGTATCAAGGATATGGTGATGCTTGATCTGGTTATGGAGCTGGCTCGGGAGTACAACGTGCCCATGAGAAGAGATGACACGTTATCCGCAGACCTGAATGGAAGTCTGGCTGCTGCCGGGATAAGGACTACCGATGTATTATGTGCCGATCTGGCCAAGCCGTGCCTGGAGGAGACGTGGTTCCGGGCAGTGCTGGATCAGTACCAGGATACAGAATACACCGTGGAAATTGCCGGACATCCGGGATATGCAGATGAAACGTTGCACGGTATTACATCACTGGTGGATGAGCGTGAGCATGATCTGGCCTTGTTGATGAATGCAGATCTATGGCAATATGTGAAGTCTCAGAACATCACACTGATCAGCTACAGCCAACTGTAATGTGAGGTCATGAAAGTTAGGATTTTTGACAATCTATTTGAGAACAGGTCATGATTTTGATAACGCTCCCCTATTTGCGGTTGGTACAATGATTTCATGAAGAGGGTCATTAACCGAAGCGAAAGATTCGGATTTAGGGGAGGACATAGACATGTCGTTTAAAGTGGCGTTTATCGGGGCAGGAAGTATCGGATTTACACGGGGATTGCTAAGGGATTTGCTGACGGTACCAGAGTTTAACAACATTGAAATTGCGTTCTGCGATATTAACCAACACAATCTGGACATGGTGACTGAGCTGTGTCAGCGGGATATCCGTGAGAATGGATTGAATATTCAGATCCAGCCAACAACGGATCGGAAAGAAGCGTTGAAAGATGCAAAGTATGTACTGTGTACGATTCGTGTTGGGGGACTGGAAGCATTTGCAACCGATGTGGATATTCCACTGAAATATGGGGTAGACCAATGTGTCGGCGATACGCTGTGTGCAGGCGGCATTATGTACGGACAACGGGGAATCGCCGAGATGCTGGACATCTGTAAGGATATTCGTGAACAGAGCGCACCCGACGTGCTGCTCTTGAACTATTCCAATCCGATGGCGATGCTGACATGGGCTTGCAACAAGTACGGTGGTGTACGGACGATCGGACTGTGTCATGGCGTACAGCATGGTCATCATCAGATTGCGGAAGCTTTTGGATTGAAAAAGAGTGAAGTGGATATTGTCTGTGCCGGCATCAACCATCAGACCTGGTATATTCAGGCTTCTCATGAAGGTAAAGACCTTACAGGTGACCTGCTCGAAGCCTTCGAGAAACATCCGGAGTATAGCCGTACTGAGAAAGTGCGGATCGATATGCTACGCCGGTTCGGATATTACAGTACAGAATCGAATGGTCATCTGAGTGAATATGTGCCGTGGTACCGCAAACGTCCGGAAGAGATCAACGAATGGATCGACCTGGGCAACTGGATCAACGGAGAGACGGGTGGATATCTGCGGGTATGTACCGAGGGGCGCAACTGGTTTGAGACTGATTTTCCTAACTGGATGAAGGATGAACCGATGCAATTCATTCCGGAAAAACGGGGCGAGGAGCACGGTTCGTACATTATTGAAGGTCTGGAGACGGGACGTGTCTATCGAGGACATTTCAATACCGTTAATCATGGAGTAATCTCGAACCTGCCGGATGATGCGATTATTGAGGCACCGGGATATGTGGATCGTAACGGCATCTCCATGCCACATGTAGGCGATCTGCCCCTTGGCCCGGCTGCGGTATGTAATGTGAGCATTTCCGTGCAACGTCTTGCGGTTGAAGCCGCGGTGAACGGAGACGACAAATTACTTCGTCAGGCATTTATGATGGACCCGCTCGTGGGTGCCGTATGTAATCCAAAAGAAATCTGGCAGATGGTCGACGAGATGCTGGTTGCACAGGCCCACTGGTTGCCACAGTATGGTGACGCTATCGCTGCCGCAGAAGCGAGACTCGCTGCTGGCGACCTTATTCCAACAAAGGAATATGAAGGTGCAGCACGTCTTAAGGTGAAAACGGTGGAAGAGATGCAGCAGGATCGCGATGCCGCGAACAAAAACGCGGGTGAATCCGATAAAGGGAAAGATCGCGAGAAAGTGCAGCAATAGGGGTGAGAGTGAGTAGGAGCTTACAAGAGTATAGAAAAGATAGAAACACAGAAAAAGGCCAGATTCTCCAGATGGAGAGTTGGCCTTTTTCTACATAGACCGCATCAATTCGTTTCCTTGATCTGTACTAGTTAGCGATTTCATTCTATCACCTCCCAATATCTTTCAGATGGAGATAAGGGGATAAAGGTTGCTTTGCTTGTTAAGGATATACTACACGATGCATATTACCTTTACAGACATAGTAATATGTCTTATAGTATACACAGGACGGAAGAAAGTCGGTGAAACTCGTAGATGGATGTGCAAGTGATTAACAGTGATCTGATTCGGGGCAATATTGACCCCATCATTCTGAGTGTACTTATACCCGCAGATAACTATGGCTACAGCATTATTAAGGAGATCTATCGTAAGAGCGGAGAGCAGTTTGAATTGAAGGAACCTACGCTTTATTCCAGTTTGAAGAGGCTGGAGAAGAGTGGATATGTGGAGTCCTACTGGGGGGAAGAGACGCAGGGAGGACGACGCAAATATTACCGAATTACAACGCAAGGCCTTAAAGCCTATAGAGAGCAGGTTCATGCTTGGCAAGCAGCCAAGGCACTGATTGATTGCATGATTGTCACTGGAGAAAAAGGAGATGAAGACCTATGAGATTGGAAGCTCGCATCACCCGTCATGTGAATCGTTTGTTCGTTCACGCACAAGATACATTAGACAATCGAGAATTAAAAGAAGAGATTCACAGCAATCTCGCTGCGCGGATTGACGATTATATCTCGCAGGGTATGAGTGAAGAGAAGGCGTTCCAGAACGCCATTCAGCATATCGCTGGTATGGATGAAGTGATGAGTGACCACCGAAAGGTACAACGTGTTCCTTACTGGACAGCGTTGTTGCAGTCTGCTCTGATATACAGCCTCATAGCCTGGATCATTACCATTCCAATGAGAGTGCTGATGCAAGGTTCCGCCATAAACAATCTGCTTATGATCGTGAGTCTCATTGTTGGTGGCATGTATGTATTGTATCTGTTGATCAACAAGACGAACGATTCTGCAACTTCCGTGAAAACCACGGTTATTCGAATCCCTGCCTTAGTGCAGTGGAATCGCAGGATATGGTGGTTGTGGGCAGCGTTAATACTCGTACTATGGGGAACGCAGGCAGCGTTGCGATTCGGAAGCAACATCTGGTTTAATCGACCCATTCAGGTGGATGGACCCTATCAGTTTGCAGTGATCGTCATTGCCTTTGCCATCCCATTACTGAGTGTTATTATTCCTTTGGTTGTGCATCGGGCGTATCGGATCGTTAGTAAGTATGAAGTGAGTGATGCGTTATGAGAATTAGAAACATATGGATTATAACACTTGTTGTGTTGGGCATCAGTGGCTTAGTGATTGTTGAAGGTTTCGTTAATCCGAAGATCGAGGCGAAACAGGCTCGGTACGAGGAAGAGCAGCAGAATCCGCTGACACATGATTTTGCCACTTTAGCCAAATATCGCAGTCCCTACATGGGTGATAATTCAAACCTTAGTCATCTGAATCAGGCTTTACCTTTACGTGAAAGATTGAATGGTTACCAACTGTACCCGGAGACGTTCACGGTCCAAGTGAATTATAGCTTGGATACGCGTGAGATGGATACAGAGGAACTTGAGCGGATACTCGTATATAATGCGGTTGCGAACTTTGTTATGATCGATAATCTGGAGCAGATCGTCTACCAGTTTGAGAATACCAGCCATACCTTACGTCGTGAATCTGCCCAACAATGGACAGGTACGGAATTAAAGGAGCTTCAGAACCCGGAGCTATGGAATTTGACTGTACGCGAGAAGCTGGTGGAACCGGCACAAGTGAAAGAGGTTTTTTCACAGATTTTTGACAATTAAGCTGCATGAAATAGAAGGAAATAAGCAAGAGACTCGACTCTTCTCCCATGCTATGTTATTATAAATCTCTGATAACGTGGTAACGAACTAAAGCGTTTGGGTTTGGTTATAGACATGGAGGGGTTCGAGAGATGAGAAAAAAAGCGATTTTACTATTATTCATTAGTATATGTGTATTGATTGTGGCTGGTTGTTCCAGTTCCGCAAGCAAAGACGATAACACGATTGTTGTAGGAATTGATGACAAGTTTGCTCCAATGGGCTTCCGGGACGAGCAAAATGAAATTGTTGGTTTTGATATTGATTACGCAAGAGCTGCAGCGGAGAAAATGGGTAAAGAAATCACATTCCAGCCAATCGACTGGTCTTCCAAAGAGTCAGAGCTGAACAGTGGCCGGATCGACATGATCTGGAACGGGTACACCATTACGGATGAGCGTAAAGAGAAAGTGCTCTTCACGAAGCCATATCTGGAAAACAGTCAGGTAGCCATTACCTTGGCAGACTCACCAATTACAAAGCTGGATGAACTCGATGGCAAAAATGTTGGATTGCAGGCACTATCCTCCGCGGCAGATGCACTAGCAGCAAGTCCTCTGAAGGATAAAGTGAAAGCTTCTGAATTTAAGGATAACGTGCTTGCACTGACGGATCTGAAGACAAAACGTCTGGATGCGGTCATCATTGATGAAGTGGTAGCGAGATACTACATGTCCAAAGAAGAGGGAACATTCAAACTGATGGATGAATCTCTTGCACCGGAACAATATGGCATTGGTATCAAAAAAGGCAATGAAGAGCTTCTGAATCAGCTGCAAAAAGCGTTGGATGAGCTGAATGCAGACGGAACAGCGGCTAAAATCTCCACCCAATGGTTGGGTGAAGATAAGGTTTTGAAATAGGCAGGTTACACACCTGATATATAGTTAGAAACAAAACGGACCCCGTATTCCATGCTGGAGCGATTCATGCCCCAGAGGAATGCGGGGTTAACAGATTAGAGGAGACAAAATAATGAGTTGGGATTATTTATCGACCATTTTAAAACCTATGCTAGAGGGTGCGCAGACCACCGTTTTCATGTTCTTGCTAGCGATCGTGTTATCTGTACCGCTTGGATTTGCGGTCACGCTTGCGATGAGAAGCCAGATTAAACTGCTGGCGTGGATTGCCCATACGTATGTATATGTGATGCGAGGAACACCGCTACTGCTCCAAATTCTATTCTTCTGCTTCGGTTTACCGTTGCTTCCGGTGATTGGAGAGTATCTGGTGTTTGATCGTTTTGTTGCGGCAGGGATTGCGTTCATCTTGAACTATGCGGCGTACTTCGCTGAAATCTTCAGGGGCGGACTGCTTTCCATTGATAAAGGTCAACATGAGGCAGCGAAGGTACTGGGGTTAACAAAGTGGCAGACGATGACCAAAGTCATTATTCCTCAGATGATTCGTGTAGTATTGCCCGCAACGGCCAATGAGTCCATTACGCTCATCAAGGATACGGCACTGCTCTATGCCGTGGCTGTGCCTGAGCTGTTGTATTACGCCCAAGCGGCGGTAAATCGCGACATAAAGCTGTTACCTTTCTTCGTGGCGGCGGTTATGTATCTGCTCATGACACTCGTACTCACCGTGCTGTTCAAGGCACTTGAGAAACGGTTTTCATTTGAATAAATTAAATCTGATCAATCAAAGGACTGTCTGCATATGACACATATAATAGAAGTAAATCAATTGAGAAAATCATTCGGCACACTTGATGTGCTGAAACAGGTATCCTTCAACGTGGAACCAGGCGAAGTAATTGCGGTGATCGGGCCTTCGGGTTCGGGGAAAAGTACGATGTTGCGCAGCCTGATTCATCTGGAGGATATTTCGGGCGGAACGATTCGCATTCAGGATCAAACGTTGGTTGATAATGGTCGTTACGCGGGTGCCGCAGATATTCGCAAGATGACGGATCGTATGGGTATGGTATTCCAGCATTTCAACTTGTTCCCGCATCTGACTGTACAAGATAATTTGGAACTTGCACCAAAAACTTTGAAAAAAGAAAGTTCAAGCGTCATTCGGTACCGCAGTCTGGAATTACTCGGCAAAGTAGGGCTTTCGGACAAGGCCGATGTTTACCCTGGTAATCTGTCCGGTGGACAGAAACAGCGTGTTGCCATTGCTCGTGCACTGATGATGCAACCAGACATTCTCCTGTTCGATGAGCCGACATCGGCACTCGATCCGGAGCTGACAGGGGAAGTGTTACGTGTCATCAAACAACTGGCACAGGAAAACATGACGATGATGATTGTCACGCATGAGATGGGCTTCGCCCGTGACGTTGCGGATCGTGTATTTTTCATGGATAACGGGGAGATTGCCGAGGCAGGTCCACCAGAACAGATCTTCGGCAATCCGAGGCTTGCACGTACCCGGACGTTTTTACAGCGGGTGGAAGTGGAAGGATAGAAGGCTGAACGTAGATGTAGCCAGGTGCGAATGCCAAGCTCACATGAAATTCCTGGGGGATTCGCACCTCAGATTTTGTCGAATGTGGCATTTTTGTTCCCTTTTGGCAATAAATACTTGAATATTCTGGATGTTGTAGATTAAAATGAATATAATAATTAGCTCGATAAACGAAAACACGTAATAAGTATATACTCATATGCTGCTGTTACGTGTTTTTTCGCTGTCGCACTCCGTATGGAGTGCGTGGATTGAAATGCCTACGTCTTTTACTCCGATTAAACGCGCCATGTCGCACTCCGTATGGAGTGCGTGGATTGAAATCGTGTATTCAACGCTAACCTCTCCGTATTCCCAGTCGCACTCCGTATGGAGTGCGTGGATTGAAATTTGATCGTTATAACCTCCTCGAAAAAATTGCAAAGTCGCACTCCGTATGGAGTGCGTGGATTGAAATATCAACATCCGAAAAAAAGTTTAATTGAATGATCGTCGCACTCCGTATGGAGTGCGTGGATTGAAATTGAGTATGGGCAGGACACCAGATAGGGCGGGAGCGGGTCGCACTCCGTATGGAGTGCGTGGATTGAAATTGTACATAAGACCACGGAAGAGTGGCCGAACCGTCGCACTCCGTATGGAGTGCGTGGATTGAAATTTCCATCTTGGTAGGCGTTTCAGGCAGCAACTCACGTCGCACTCCGTATGGAGTGCGTGGATTGAAATTATTCAAACTACCACCTTCGATCTTTTGGAGTAAGGTCGCACTCCGTATGGAGTGCGTGGATTGAAATGTCCTTCTCGTCCTGTAGCGCGGCTTTCTGAGAGTCGCACTCCGTATGGAGTGCGTGGATTGAAATAACGCCGCAAAAGCGGGTAACATTACCGTTGTGTGTCGCACTCCGTATGGAGTGCGTGGATTGAAATATTACCGTATGGGTCTTGGTTAAGTCCTCAAAACAGTCGCACTCCGTATGGAGTGCGTGGATTGAAATAATCAGGATTGCGAACTTTCTGTAAACCATACCTGGTCGCACTCCGTATGGAGTGCGTGGATTGAAATTCCTGTATGCACTAACTCCAAACCATCCCGCCAGTCGCACTCCGTATGGAGTGCGTGGATTGAAATCTTCATGGAGATCTTAGCCATAAACCTACCCTCCAGTCGCACTCCGTATGGAGTGCGTGGATTGAAATGCCAATATTGGCATGAAGCGCGCTTTGATTGCGCCGTCGCACTCCGTATGGAGTGCGTGGATTGAAATCGCAATAGTAGCTCTGGAAGTAGTGAAGAGATATGGTCGCACTCCGTATGGAGTGCGTGGATTGAAATGCCGCATTTCATTGGGCAGACGGAAAACTTTGGCTGTCGCACTCCGTATGGAGTGCGTGGATTGAAATGGCGGAAGTAAATCATATAGGCTGGTGTCCTTGAGTCGCACTCCGTATGGAGTGCGTGGATTGAAATACCGAAGATTGATCGTAATCAACTGAATCCCGGTAGTCGCACTCCGTATGGAGTGCGTGGATTGAAATGACGATCTATAAAACACGAACGAAATTGATTCCGTCGCACTCCGTATGGAGTGCGTGGATTGAAGTAAAGATCCTTTCTTTGAGTTCAGTTTGATCAATCCCTCGTATGCATCTAGCCCTTGGTAGTCGATAAAGTAAATTTATTTAATATAATCGGAGTATTTACAAAATATGGAGTTCTCTATTCCTATTAATCAATTATAATGAACATACTTAAAGAACAGGGAGGATTGACCTTGGAACATCGCGAAAATGATGTGGATCGTTATTATAACGACACATTGCCACCACCGCCTTATGTAGTGCCAAAGACCAATAGTAAGTCGATTGTATCACTAGTTTTGGGGATTCTGTCCGTCACGATTCCTTACGTGGGTATTGTAATCGGCATCGTTGCGATTATATTTGCATCTTTGGCCTTCAAAGAGATCAGAGTTCGCATGGAGCAAGGAAAAGGGTTAGCGATTGCTGGCCTTGTCTGTGGAATCATAGGTACAGCCATTTATGTATTACTTATTTTGCTTGTACTATTGTTTAATTTCGCTATCTCAAGTTCTGAAATTTACTCTACATACTAGAAATATGAAGTTAGCAAACTTAGATTGTAGCTAAAACTAAAAAAAAGCGAAGGCGTACCTTAGCTCACACCTCTTGTTATCTAGAAGAGGGTGGGCCTTAGGTACATGCCTTTGCTTTTTAATTTACGAATTTACAGGTGAAGTGCGACTTCACTGCTGACGTTTTCGTTCTCCGTGGTGTGATGCATCAGGAAATACGTTAGGGTTCCTCCAAGACCAATCACAGCGAAGATGCACAGAATGCCGATCTGATCCCAAGCCACGCCGAACTGTCCACTCGAGATAACTGCTTTATAACCTGTTACCGAATAGGTCATAGGCAGCCATGGATTAAACACTTTCAGCCAATTTGGAATTAGTTCGAGCGGGAAGGTGCCTGCACTGGTGGTGAGCTGGAAGATCAGCATCAGAATCGCGAGGAAACGACCCGGATTCTCCAGCCAAGTCACCAAAGCCTGAATGATGTACATGAAGCTTAGACTGGTAACAAAGCTGAACAAGAGGAACAATGGAACGCTCTGAACCTCCAGACCCAATACGGACAATACGAGCCAGGAAGCGAGAAGGGACTGGACAGCACTCATGATCGTGAAAGCAAGGGTTCTGCTCACAAAACGATTCCAGCTACTCGCATCGGTAACCGTACTGCCGCGTGTGGGTACAACTAGCGTTGCAATCAATGCTCCGACAAACAGCCCCAATGACAGAAAGTATGGGGAGAATCCAGTACCATAGTTGGGCACTTCGTTATGTTTATGCTCATCCACCTGAACAGGCTGTGCATACATTTCAACAAGTTCATCCGTCTTTTTCACACTGCTAGTTTCATCGGCCGCTTCATTAAGCTTGGTGGCAAGTTCGCCAGAGCCGTCGGTTAACTTGGCCGTGCCTTCTTTTAATGCTCCTGCACCATCATCTAGCTTGTGGGAACCGTCGGCAATGGTGGTGATTCCGTCTGAAAGCTGGTTCATACCCGTAACCAATTGGCCTGCACCTACATTTAACTGACTCGAACCATCTGCAAGTTTGGCTCCTCCGGCTGCTGCTTCGGTCAACTTGGCGTTAAATTGTTGAAGGCCCGTTGCAAGCTGCTTATGTCCGGTCGATAATTGTGTCACTCCTTGTAAAAGTTGCTGTTCACCCTGCACTAGTTGAGTGCTGCCTTGATGCAGTTGCTGTTGCGCAGCCTGGAGGCGTTTGCTGACTTCCACTAATTGCTGTCCGCCTTGATAGATCTGTTCGCTGCCAGTGGCAACGGCCTGACTTGCTACCAGCAATTGCTGAACAGCAGGGCTCGCGGCAAGCTCGGGACTCGCTTCGGCTAATTGGGCAAGACCTTGCGCAACGGCCTTAGCACCTTCACTCACTTTGCTACTGCCTTCGACTGAGGTTTGCAATCCGGCTGCCAGTTTCGCACTTCCTTGCTCGGAAGCCGCGAGTCCTGCATCCAACTTAGCCGCGCCTTCCTGAGCGGATTGAATGCCAGCCTGTAACTGTTTGCCACCTGCTTCAGCCTGCAATGCACCGTTACCCAGCTTCGTGCCTGCTGCCGCCAATTGGGATAATCCATCGGACAGAGAGTTGGCTCCTGCATGAAGCGTGCCGATTCCTTGTGCCAAGGTAGCTGTACCCTCTTTTAACGGTGCCACACCTGTTTCCAGTTTGTCGGTTCCATCCGCCAGTTTGGACAGGTTCTTTTTCAATGTGGCAGCACCGTCATCCAGCTTGGTTGCGCCCTCGTTGATCTTGTCAGCACCAGCTCCGGCATCTGATAAACCGCTAGAGATCTTCTCCACCTGATCCAGTAACGTTTCGGTATACGACTCAGTTACTTTGGCGGAGATTTTGGATTTGATCTGTTTGACCGCAGTTCCACCAATCTGACCCGCGAGGAAGTTGTATCCTTCATTGGGCTCATAGATCAGCTCCGCTGATTGCGGGTGATCTTCCATCAGAGTGGTAGCTTTTGCTGAAAAATCCTCGGGAATCACAATCGTCATATAATACGTGTTGTCTTGCATACCTTTTTCTGCTTGTTCACGAGTCACGAATTGCCAGTTGAAATCGTTGCTTTTTTTCAATTCATCGACCAGATTCTGACCGACCTCCAGTGATTTGTCATTGTAGACTGCACCCTGATCTGTGTTGACCACGGCTACAGGTAATTCATTCATTTTGCCATAGGGGTCCCAGAATGCGTTCAGGAACAGGCCGCTATACAGCACCGGAATGAACAGTACAACGAGAATTGGAATAAATACTTTTGGTTTTTTGAAGGCGGACTTCAGATCCTGCCCAAATACGTGGAATGATTTCATCATGTTCTCTCCCTATCCTTACGCTAATCCGTTTGTTCTATCTCTATTATGTTCTGAAGCTATTGGCACGCTCTTCTCTAAGTGGGGGATAAGCCATTCTTGAGAAAGAGGCCCACAAAATCCTTGATCTGATCCTTATGCAGCGTAGGATGCGCTTTGTTCCAATCCGAGGTTAAGGTGACATACAGCTTCAGCAGGACAAAAGAAACCAGCTTGGGATCATCTCTGCGAATCTGCTCTAACTCCATGGCACGGCTCACCTGACGCTCCAGATATTCGAGAATGGCTGTCTCCACTTTTTGCAGACCTTCTTTGGCCTGTGGTGTACCGAACTCGTTAACCTCCTGAAAGAGCTTGATCAACAGCTCATGTTCCTCACGATACTCCAGCAAAGAATCCATACTCATATGCACGTTATCCAGAAAGGAATTCTCTTCCTTCACCGTTTGCTCCGTAATCTGTCTCATATCCGCAATGATTGAGCACAGAATCTCGCTAAACAGTTCTTCTTTATTATCGAAAAAAGTATAGATCGTTCCCTTGCCCACATTGGCAAGTCTCGCAACCTGCTCCATCGTTGTGGCCTTGTAGCCAAACAGGGCAAAGGATTTCTCGGCAGAATCCATCACCTGTTGCCTTCGATCTATCGTTTTCATCGCATATACACCTCCTTGTAGGTTGAAAGGATAATGGGTAAGGTAAACCCTAATTTTTGACCAATATACTATCATGGTCAGTTGGTCGTTAACAACTGTAGCACTTGAGCAGGGAAGGTGGATGTGATCTTTGTCATAAACGGATAGGACAGGTGCGAATGTGATGCTCACATGAAAACCCTGGGGGATTCGCACCTCAGAATTTGTCGAAATGGGCAAAATTGTTACCTTAAGGCAACATGTAGGCATAATTTGATTGAATAATGATATGGAAAGTCATAGAATAATAGTGAAAAAACGTGTTTTTGATGGTTCGGGTTGTTGAGATACGTGTTTTTTCGCTGTCGCACTCCGTATGGAGTGCGTGGATTGAAATGTTGACAATGCAGATGAATCTTTCTTGGATTTTGTCGCACTCCGTATGGAGTGCGTGGATTGAAATAACCTCACGCTGTTTGACCAATATAAGCCCTTTTAGTCGCACTCCGTATGGAGTGCGTGGATTGAAATCTAAATTCGTCCAGTTAATTACGTAAATTTACATGTCGCACTCCGTATGGAGTGCGTGGATTGAAATTATGGTTACCGCTCGTTCTGTTCGGCGGTATTAAAGTCGCACTCCGTATGGAGTGCGTGGATTGAAATCGTTTATAATCGTAATATACTATGTCCCGTTTAACGTCGCACTCCGTATGGAGTGCGTGGATTGAAATTATTGTATAATTCAACCCTGTTAGATTTAAGTTAGTCGCACTCCGTATGGAGTGCGTGGATTGAAATTCCGGTTCCAGTGGTTCCGGTGGGTCAAGTGGTTGTCGCACTCCGTATGGAGTGCGTGGATTGAAATCATTCAAATCCAAGTACCACAAGGTATGAAATATGTCGCACTCCGTATGGAGTGCGTGGATTGAAATTTTCTAATCTACGGCAACGCCATCTACTCCGAAGAGTCGCACTCCGTATGGAGTGCGTGGATTGAAATCGACCAATGTGTTATGCTCATATCTGTTTTCGGATGTCGCACTCCGTATGGAGTGCGTGGATTGAAATCAACTACAGTCCTAAAAGGTATAGAAACAACATTTGTCGCACTCCGTATGGAGTGCGTGGATTGAAATCAATTGCGATTAACTCTAACCGCGTAACCGTTGAGTCGCACTCCGTATGGAGTGCGTGGATTGAAATATCATATACGTCAAACATTTCTCCGGAATATTCGTGTCGCACTCCGTATGGAGTGCGTGGATTGAAATACCCATGATCATCGTTAGTGCAAGGGCAAGTCCGGTCGCACTCCGTATGGAGTGCGTGGATTGAAATAGGTTACCACTCTCAAGTGAGGATGGTAATTGTGCGTCGCACTCCGTATGGAGTGCGTGGATTGAAATTTTTGCATACCCAAGCCCTGTGTCATTAGCTGTTAGTCGCACTCCGTATGGAGTGCGTGGATTGAAATTACATACTGAATGCCATCTGACCAGTTTCCTGCTCGTCGCACTCCGTATGGAGTGCGTGGATTGAAATTCAAGCGCGGTTACTCGCGTCGTTAAAGCCACGGTCGCACTCCGTATGGAGTGCGTGGATTGAAATAGTAAGGCCATAGTTACTATACAAGGTGGCATCTGGTCGCACTCCGTATGGAGTGCGTGGATTGAAATTGTAGCAATGTTGTTGTCTTTGCAAGGTTCATGGTGTCGCACTCCGTATGGAGTGCGTGGATTGAAATTCGGTCACGCTGATAATCTCGTTGACCAAGTAAAAGTCGCACTCCGTATGGAGTGCGTGGATTGAAATAAATTCTCAATTGGAGCTGGGTGGTTCGGGACAAGTCGCACTCCGTATGGAGTGCGTGGATTGAAATCGTACGGTAGTCAATATTAACGGTTTCATCATATTGTCGCACTCCGTATGGAGTGCGTGGATTGAAATCTCTGTTATCCCCGGTGGGGTGAGCTATTTGCTAATGTCGCACTCTAAATGAGTGCGTGAATTGAAATACGACAAGCCTTGGAAGCGAGCTGCACAGCGTTGGGTCGCACTCTATACGAGTGCGTGGATTGAAATAATCCAAGCGCTTTTATGGGTTATGTGTTCAGTCGCACTCTGTGTAAGTACGTGGAATGAAATCTTTGTAGTAGCGTTGTTACAGGTACGGGTGTCTGATCGCACTCCGTATGGAATGCAAATCGAATCCCTAAAAAAGTCTTACCTTTCTCATGCTAAGCATGGATAAGTGGGTAGGACTTTTCTATTTCAGAGAAATAAAAAATATTAAGTATAGAAAAAATACTGAAAACTGAAATGTGCTATTAAATGCAGCATATTTTAAGATCTTTTGTTAAACAATAGATTTGACCTATGGTAGAAAAATCAATATAATGTTATTAATTGTAAAATAAGGAGGAAGGGTATGTCGAGGTATTATGATGGATACGGATTAGACTCGACTGTGACACTTCTCAGAATAGCTTATGGTCTTGACAACTGGAGAGAGGTCGTTAAGTTAGGTGAAACACTTTATGAAGAATCACTTCGTATATATAATTTACAAATGTTGACTAAGGAACAGGACATCGTTGAAATACATACGCAACGGGCAATAGTATATTACATTGGATACAGTCGTTTGATGCAAGGAATAGCGTATCAAAAACTACTAGAGTTTGATAAAGCTAGGGAATGCGTATTACAATATAGTGATTTTCAGTGGATTAAATTGACTAATCAAGAGACACTTAATGAAATTGAATTTTATAGCGATATAGCCAAGATCAATTTAATGGTTTTGGATTTACTTGAGGGTAATGCTACAAAGCTTGATGAATACGTAGCTTACATTCAAAAGTCAAAAGGTGAGATCATGTCTGGAATATTAACTCTCCTTGAAGCCAATCGTTTAAATAATTTACCTATTCAGGAGTTTGAGTATCTATTTGAAAAACATCGTTTGATTAGTGATACTACCATAATGACTGATATTGATGTTTCTTATTATCTAAAATTTAGTTTTGAGTTGGCGATGTACTATAGCCGTAATGGTAATGACTCCGATGCAATCGACATCTTACTGAATTGTTTGGCAATATCTCCTAAAATTAATCAGAATAAGATAAAATATGTAGCCTTTTTTGAAAAAATCAGAGAGCAGGCTACACATGCACAGATTAACACTTACAAATCTATCTTAGAGGGGATGTTATGATGAAGAAAAGAAATGCTCTAAATATGGTGTATTCAATTGTTTTGGCAACGTTAGCAGTACTCCCAATTGAGAGTATAATGCAGTTATTTAATCATGGCGTTGGTCATTAATTTTTAAATAATCTACTGAATACAGAAAATCTGTCCAAAGTATAAACTATACCCTAAAGAGTAGACACTTTAAAAAAGTTCTCTATGGGGTATTTTTGTTTTATGCTACGATTTAAGATTAACTCAGGAGTAAAAACATTTATGCGTTACTTTCTGCTGTCGCACTTTATACGAGTGCGTGGATTGAAATTTCCTTCCTAGGTAGATTGATTGGTGCCCACTGCGGTCGCAATCTATACAAATGCACTAAAGTGGCAATCACAAGTCAAAGGACTTACCATCATCTACACTATCTGTAGCATGAGGTGAGTTTTTTTATATTTGATTTGATACAGTTTTGACTTAGCTACAGAAGTATTACTGCCTTCTTAACAAATTACATAATATTCTAAAAATATAGGGTTTATAGAAGGAAAATGTATTTTAGTGTCGAAATTTACAATGTGAGTCTTTTTGCCTATGGATCTGCGATTAATGTCATGAAATTCAGTGGAGGTGAAGTGGTGTGACCTATATTGCGCATATCTGTCAAAAGGATGGAAGAATACAAACCGTTCAGGATCACTTAGTAGAGGTTAAGCAAGGTGCGGAGCAGGCTGGAGAGAAGATCGGCGTTAAATATTTGGCAGGGATTGCTGGTCTTCTGCATGATATGGGCAAAAATACAGATCTTTTTCGAAACTACATTCAGGAAGCTGTCGCAAACCCGGATGCCCCTCCTCGCAAAGGTTCAGTTGATCATTCGACTGCTGGTGGCAAGCTGCTGCACAGCCTTTACCATGGAAGCGGCACAACGCTGGAGTCAAAGTACACAGCGGAGTGGATTGCCAATTGTATTATCTCCCATCATCAGGGTCTAAGAGACTACATATCACCTGATAAAACTTCACCTTATATGGAGCGAGTCATTTCCAAGGAACTAGATCAATATGAGCAAGCGAAAGAAGAATTTTTCAAACACAATGCCCCAGACCTACTCAACCATATGTTTAAACAAGCGATTGAGGAGCTTCAACGATACATAAAGATCATCAAAGAGCATAAACTTCCGCCGATTGCAGGAGCACTGCTTATCAAGTATATGTTTAGCTGCCTGATCGACGCGGATCGAACGAATACAAGGCGATTTGAAGAAAATGAAACTTTAGCAGAAGAAATCAATTACAAGACTTTTTTTCAACAAAGCTATGAATTACTATCTCAACATTTAAGCAAGCTTGAGCACAGTAGTATAGTAGACACACCCATTAATCGATTGCGACGTGAAATGTCCCGGCAATGCGAACAATTTGCGTATCGTCCATCAGGAGTGTACACCCTTTCCATACCAACAGGCGGGGGGAAAACCCTTGCCAGTATGCGCTACGCGCTAAGACATGCCATTGAACATAACAAACAGCGGATTATATATATCGTTCCGTACACCACCATCATTGAACAAAATGCGGCTGAGATCCGCAGTATTTTGAAGAACGATGACATGATTTTGGAACATCACTCCAACGTGGTGGATGACAAGGATGACGAACGCCTTGAGGGCGACGAAGGGGAAACCCTGGATTTACGCAAAAAGAATCTCAAACTTGCCCGTGATCATTGGGATCGGCCGATTATTTTTACGACCATGGTTCAGTTTTTGAACACCTTTTATGCCAAAGGAACCCGAAATGTCCGCAGATTACACCAGCTTTCCAATGCAGTCATTGTATTTGATGAAGTGCAGTCGGTTCCCGTTCATTGTATCTCCCTCTTTAATGCTGCACTGAATTTCCTGCATGTGATTGGGCGATCCAGCCTGTTGCTCTGTACAGCGACTCAGCCTGCATTGGATTTTGTGAAGCACAAGCTACATTTCTCCAAGCAGCCGGAGATTATTCAGAATTTAGATGAGGTCGGACGAAGCTTCAAACGAGTTGATTTACAGGACCTTACGCGGGACTCACCTTCGGGCTGGGGTGCAGAGGAAGTATCTTCTTTTGTCCAGGAACAGATGAGGGAAGTGGACAGTGTGCTGGTCATTTTGAACACGAAAACAGCGGTCCGTAAACTGTTTGAACAGTTGAATGAGGTGGAATGGCTAAGAGAGAGTGGCGTTCAGGTGGTTCATCTGAGCACCAATATGTGTGCAGCACATCGCAAAGAGGTTTTATCCGGGGAGTATGGCGTAATTCCGAGATTGGCAAAGGGTGAACGTATCATCTGTGTGAGTACACAGCTTATTGAGGCGGGCGTGAATATCAGCTTTGATTGCGTGGTTCGTTCCTTGGCTGGATTGGACTCGATTGCTCAGGCGGCTGGACGATGTAACCGGCATGGGAAAGATAAGGTTCGTAATGTGTACATCATTCGCTCATCGGATGAGGTATTAACGAATCTGCCTGAGATTCAAATTGGTGCCGAGAAAACGGAACGTGTGCTTCAGGAATTCGAGGATGACCCGGGTTCGCTCGGCGATGACTTGTTATCTTCAAAGGCAATGTCCCGTTATTTCGAATATTATTTTAACGATATTGGAGACAAAATGCATTACCCCATTCCTAAGCTTGAACAGAACTTGTTTGATCTGATGGACCGTAATCGTTATTACGTGGATGCCTATAAGAAGAAGCATGATTGTAGGCCAGAGGTTGTGAATCATTATGCGATCGCTACGGCAGAGAAGTATTTCGAAGCCATATCCACGAACGCCACGCCCGTAATTGTTCCTTATGGTGAAGAAGGAAAAGAATTGATTCTGGACTTGAATGGAGCAATTGAACCTGGTGAAATGAGTCAGTTATTACGCAAGGCTCAGCAGTATACGGTGAATATCTACGACCATGAACTCCGTGCATTGGAGAAAAATGGAGATGTGAGACCTCTTTTACATGGGCATGTTCTTGCATTGAGAGAACCAGCATATTCCGATGATTTCGGCGTGGAATCTAAGGGTGAAGGTGCTTGGGAACCTATGATGATCTGATCATTTGATTCATTACATCTGGGAGATTCATGATAGATGTTTCTCCCTCCTATACCCCATAGAAAGGAGCTGAAATGTTGAGAAATCAAATCGAATTTGAGGTTTCGGGAAAATATGCGCTATTCACCGATCCACTGACCAAGTTGGGCGGAGAAAAATTCTCTTATCAGATTCCTACATACCAAGCCCTCAAAGGGATTGTTGAATCTATTTACTGGAAGCCAACGCTGACCTGGATTGTAGATGAAGTCCGTATTATGAATCCAATTCAGACCGAATCAAAGGGTATGCGTCCGATTGAATATAGCGGGGGCAACACACTGGCCTATTACACCTATCTAAGAGATGTGCGTTATCAGGTGAAGGCTCATTTTATATTTAATCCGCATCGTGAAGATTTGATACATGACCAGAACGAACATAAACATCACAATATCGCCAAACGAGCAGTTCAGGTTGGGGGACGAAGAGATATCTTTCTGGGGACCCGTGAATGTCAGGGGTACGTTGAACCGTGCCAGTTTGGTGAAGATGACAGTTTCTATGATCGTATAGGTGAGCTTGATTTTGGCACGATGCTGCATGGAATCAGTTACCCGGATGAAACAGGAAGCAATGAGCGAGAGGTTCGTCTGTGGAAAGCGAAAATGCAGCATGGTGTCATTCAATTTATCCGTCCGGATGAATGCACATTGGTGCGCAAAGTGGGAGAAGGTACAGCTAAAATATTCGATGCAGGGAATATGCAATCTGTAGATGATCTTCATTCAGAATGGTTTGGAAATGAGGTGAGTGAATGAGTTGGCTTGCCAATTTAAGCAGAACGTATGATGATCACGCTAAGGTTGTCGGACAATTTGAAATGAAGAAAAATGGCAAGGAATACGCTCTGATTCCAATCTCGCACACAACACAGACCGCCCATATTGAAGTTCATCTGAATGGAAAAGGAGATATCGTAAATGCCAAAGTGGTAGAAAAGAATGATGGCAGTACGATTATTCCTTGCACCGAAGCTTCCGCAAGCCGAACGAGTGCGCCCGTACCGTATCCGCTTTTTGACAAGTTATCCTATGTTGCAGGAGATTACACTCAGTTCTGCGGAGAGGTCAAGGGAACACCATATCAGGATTATTTAAACCAACTGAAGGCTTGGTGCGAATCTCCCTTTAGTCACCCTAGAGTACAGAGTGTACTTCACTATGTCAGCAAAGGTACACTCATCGCTGATTTAGTGAACAGAGGCATACTTCATGTGGATAGCCAAGGTAAGCTGCTGGAGAAGTGGATCGCAGGGCCTGGCGACCAGGAAGGGAAAAAGCCTGACATCTTCAATGTCATCGCAGCAGATCAGAGTGGGGCATTTGTTCGATTTGCTGTAGATATTCCAGGAGAACCCGAATCCAGATTATGGCGTGATGCTTCGGTACAGCAGTCTTTTATCCATTTTTACGAGATGAGTTTGCAGGACAAGGATATCTGTTTCGTGACAGGTGATTACCTACCATTTGCTGATAAACATGCTTCTCGCATACGTCACTCAGGAGACAAGTCCAAGTTGATCTCAGCTAACGACTCTAGTGGATTTACGTATCGGGGGCGTTTTCGTACCAGTCGTGACGCAGCTGTAGTAAGCTACGAAGCTTCACAGAAAGGGCATAACGCTCTGAAGTGGCTCATTGATCGACAAGGAACCACCATTGATGGCAAAGTGTTTCTGGTGTGGGGAAGCACAAGTCTGGATATGCCAGAACCTCAAGATGATGCATTTAGCTTGTGGGATGAGGATGATGAGGAAGCATTTGCTGGCGGGGACACAACGCATAAGGAGTTTGCTTTGCAAATCAGGAAGGCGATTGGCGGTTACCGATACGATGGGGAGTATAACTCTAAACATGAAGTGACTTTGATGACACTGGATGCGGCCACACCAGGGCGAATGTCGATTATGTATTATCGGAGTTTAGATCAGAACGAGTATTTGGATCGAATATTAGCTTGGCATGAGAGCTGTTATTGGTTACATCGTTATCGGAAAAATAAAAATGACAAACCCGTCTCGTTTGTTGGGGCGCCTGCGACCAAAGACATTGCATTTGCAGCCTATGGTCCACGAGCCAGTGACAAGGTAGTTAAGGGATTAATGGAGCGAATGCTCCCATGTATCATAGATGAGCGACCCATTCCGCTGGATATCGTTCGCAGTTCTATCCAACGTGCATCCAACCCGGTAGGCATGGAAAATTGGGAGTGGGAGAAAACACTGAGCATTACTTGCGCACTTGTTAATAAGAAGGAGGGGTATGGAGTGAGTCTGAATACAGAAACAACGGATCGTAGCTACGTATTTGGCAGAATGCTTGCCATTGCAGATGTATTAGAGAGAAGTGCTCTGGGTAAAGAGGAAAAACGAGCGACAAATGCCATTCGATATATGAACGCCTTTGCACAACGACCAGGCAGAACTTGGAGCATTATTCAATCTAATCTCCAACCTTATCAAGCGCGGATGGGGACGGGTGCCAGATATTATAATTCGTTGCTGGATGAAGTTGGAGATAAACTACAGTTGGAAGATTTTACAGACAAGCCACTTACAGGATTATACTTACTAGGCTTCTACAGTCAGCGTAACGATTTATATACAAGTAGGAAAGATAAAGAAGCCGCAGCTACACTTGATAAAGACGATGAAAACCAATTGAACGAACAAGGAGATAACTAAATGAGTACACTTGATCACAAAATCGATTTTGCTGTTGTACTGTCTGTTCGTAATGCCAACCCGAATGGTGATCCATTGAATGGAAACCGTCCTCGTCAGAACTACGATGGCTTAGGAGAAATCTCGGATGTATGTATAAAGCGTAAAATTCGTAACCGCCTTCAGGATATGGGAGAGTCCATTCTGGTGCAATCCGATGAAAAACGGAATGATGCTCACCGTTCCATTAAAGATCGTGTCGATGCCAATGAGAATGTACAAGAGCATGCCAAAGGTAAAAAGGCAAATAAGGATTTGTATGCAGAAGCCGCTTGTCAGTCCTGGATTGACGTACGTAGCTTTGGACAGGTATTTGCTTTTAGCGGCACAGATGTATCTGTGGGGATTCGGGGTCCGGTATCGATTCATACAGCGGTTAGTTTGGATCGGATTGACATCTCAAGCATGCAGATTACGAAGAGTGTTAACTCTGTCACAACAGCTAAAGATCCAGACAAAAAAGGTTCAGACACGATGGGCATGAAACACCGCGTAGATTTTGGAGTTTATGTTTTTTATGGAAGTATCAACACGCAACTGGCAGAGAAGACCGGATTTACATATGAAGACGCGGAGAAAATTCGTGAATCACTGAGAACCTTATTCGAGAATGATACGTCCTCGGCCCGTCCTGATGGTAGCATGGAGGTTCACCAGTTATATTGGTGGGAACATAGCTCCAAAATGGGGCAGTATTCATCTGCGAAAGTACATCGTTCTCTGCAAATTGAATTGAAGCCAGGCGTAGCAGAAGCAAAGTCCTACGATGATTATAATTATACAGTGGTGCCGCTGGAAGGCTTGGCAGTCCAAGAATATGAAGGACTATAACGAAGAGGATTATCTGCTGCTTTCGGGGATTCAGCATTTTAACTTTTGCAGAAGGCAGTGGGCATTAATTCATATCGAACAGCAGTGGGAAGACAATGTGCGTACCATTGAAGGAGATCATTTGCATCGAAAGGCAGATCAGCCAGCGCTTCGTGAAAAACGAGGCGATAAACTAGTGGTTCGTGCACTTCCGGTACAATCGAGAGAACTTGGGATCACAGGCATCTGTGATGTGGTTGAATTCATTCGTGATCCATCTGGAGTTCCACTTGCGGGAGAGGAAGGGTTATACCTTCCTTATCCTGTTGAATACAAACGCGGCAAGCCCAAACGAAATGATTCGGATCACTCCCAATTGGTAGCACAAGTCATATGTCTCGAAGAAATGCTCGTATGTGATATTCCCAAGGCCTATTTTTATTATGATGAGATCAAACATAGGGTTGAAGTCATAATTACTGCGGCAGATCGGGAACGAGTGAAGGCAAGTATTCAAGAGATGAGACATTATTTTGAACGGAACCATACACCCAAAGCCAAAGCAGGACCACACTGCCTAAGTTGTTCTTTGAACAATATATGTGTGCCTGATATCTTGAACAAACGCTCCGTTTCAAGTTACATCGAAAGCAGGTTGAATGAATGAAAAAGCTGCTGAACACCTTATTTGTAACATTACCCGATACATACCTTGGACTGGATGGGGAAAACATTGTGGTGAAGCAGGAGGAAGAAATTCTTGCTCGCTATCCGCTGCATAATTTGGAGGCTGTGTGTACCTTTGGCTATGCTGGAGTAAGTCCAGCACTGATGGGGGCTTGTGCGTCACGCAATGTTAGTTTGACATTTATGACACGAACGGGGCGATTCCTCGCACGGGTGATTGGTGAGGATCGAGGAAATGTGGTTCTTCGCAAAGAACAGTATCGTATCTCGGACGATGAGGTGCGTAGTGCGCGGGTTGCTCGTAATATGATTACAGGCAAGTTATACAACAACAAGTGGATTCTGGAACGAGCCACACGGGATTATGCACTACGTATCGACACGGAACGAATCAAGAAGGTTACGGAGTCGCTAGGTGAAACGATGAAGCTGTTGCGCGAGGTGGAGCAATTGGATATATTGCGCGGATTGGAAGGATCGGCTGCCGTTCAATATAACTCTGTGTTCGATGATCTGATTCTCCAGCAAAAGGAGTCATTCTACTTTTATGGACGCAGTCGGCGACCTCCCTTAGATAAAGTAAATGCGTTATTATCCTTTGCCTATACCTTGCTCGCTAATGACATGAAGTCTGCACTTGAATCTGTCGGACTTGATGCATATGTCGGTTTTTTGCACAGGGATCGTCCTGGCAGAGCTTCTCTTGCATTGGATATGATGGAGGAACTTCGAGGAGTGTACGCAGACCGATTTGTACTTTCTCTTATTAATAAGAAGGTAGTTAACGATAAAGGTTTTTATGTGAAAGAAAATCTCGCAGTGATTATGGATGATGAGACACGAAAGAAAGTGCTAAAAGCGTGGCAAGATCGTAAACAGGAAAAGATTATGCATCCGTATTTGAATGAAAAAATACCTTGGGGGCTTGTACCATACACTCAAGCGTTACTACTGGCAAGATATATACGTGGGGATCTGGATGAGTATCCTCCGTTTCTGTGGAAGTAGGTGTGATGATTGCTTATTTTGATTACGTATGATGTGAGCACGATAGATAGTGAAGGCCGAAGAAGACTATCTAAAGTGGCAAAAAAGTGTGTGGATCACGGTCAGCGAGTGCAGAACTCGGTGTTTGAATGTATACTGGATGCTGCCCAATTTAGACGATTAAGATTCGAACTGGAAGAATTAATTGATAAGGATACAGATAGTCTTCGTTTCTATAACTTAGGTGATAATTACAAAAGTAAAGTTCAACATGTGGGTGCCAAAGATTCCTATGATATGGGTGATCCGTTAATACTTTAGCAGGTGCGAATGCCAAGCTCACATGATTTCCCTGGGGGATTCGCACCTCGGAATTTGCCGAAAAGGTCTTTATTGTGACCTTTTGGCAATGATTTATGATCGGAAATTTGTGATAACCGTTTTAAAGAAGTAGAACTATCGAAAATACGTTAATAGTTATTCTTCAAGCATAGTTATTACGTCACTTTTCGCTGTCGCACTCTGTATGGAGTGCGTGGATTGAAATATACAAATGTTATACAGATGCTGATATAATTTCAAGTCGCACTCTGTATGGAGTGCGTGGATTGAAATTATCGAGACATTTCCGCACCCATACGTCAGGATCGTCGCACTCTGTATGGAGTGCGTGGATTGAAATGTTAACCTGGCGATCAAGCAACGTATGGCCGCGAGTCGCACTCTGTATGGAGTGCGTGGATTGAAATGCAAACGGAACTATTGGTTACGCCGAA
>NZ_MKZL01000005.1:0-127582 GCF_002803315.1 Paenibacillus sp. GM1FR
GTTCCACCTCAGGTTCAGATACCTGCTCTGGTTCTTGTTCCACCTCAGGTTCGGATAGCTGCTCCTGCTCGGGTTCCACCTCAGGTTCAGATACCTGTTCTGCTTCTTGTTCCACCTCAAGTTCAGATACCTGTTCTGCTTCTTGTTCCACCTCAAGTTCAGATACCTGTTCTGCTTCTTGTTCGACCTCAGGTTCAGATACCTGCTCTGGTTCTTGTTCCACCTCAGGTTCGGATACCTGTTCTGCTTCTTGTTCCACCTCAGGTTCGGATACCTGTTCTGCTTCTTGTTCCACCTCAGGTTCGGATACCTGTTCTGCTTCTTCTTCCACCTCAGGTTCAGATACCTGCTCTGATTCCTGCTCTACCTCAGGCTCGGATACCTGCTCTGCTTCTTGTTCGACCTCAAGTTCAGACAATTGTTCCTGCTGCTGAACATCTTCTTCTTCCGCTCCAGGTTCTTCATGTTGCTGAGCATCTTCTTGCTCTGCTTCAGTTTTATGTTGTTGTTGAAATTCTTCTTGCTCAGCTTCTAGTTCCTGCAGTTGTAATTCTTCCTGCTGAACTTCAGGCCCCTGTTGTTCGGCCACATTAATCTCTTCTTGCTTTTGAAGTTCAGCTGCCATATTTTCTAAATCTTCAAATCCGCTACCAAATAGACTCTCTGAAACTAAAGATTCATCTAAAGAGTCTTCTTTTAATTCAGTCTCCGAGATAGAATTTTGTCCGACCTGGTCTGTTTCAATGTTCCTAGAGATTTCTATTTCCTGTTGTTGTGCTGCTAAATGTTCTAAATCCTTATTTTCATTCTCTTCATCTTTTGCCGCATTTAAGGTTTCCTGATAATTTTCTAATCCTTGCTCCTTGTCAATTTGTTCAGAATGCAACTTATTATAAAGACTCTCAAGATTTTCTCTCTCTTGAATTTTATCTCGCAACTTATTTAATTGAACTTGCTTTTCTTCGGGAGTTTTGTTATCCCAACTTTTCTGGTACTTCTCCAATTGGCTTTGTTTTAATTTTGTAGCGTGTGATGAGTATTCAAGACCAGATCTTATTTGACCTAATGTATCTTTAACACTTTGTTTCAAGGTTGTACCTGTTGAAGCATCGAAAACCTTTGTATAATGGTTTAATCCGGATAATCCTAATTCTGTTCCTACATCTAATCCTATATGGATTTTACTTATCAGGTCTTCTAAACTGTATCTCGGCATTTTACTTGGATCAGAAAGAGCTTCCTTCATTCTTTCTGTTGATTTTATATGTGCTTCAGGAGATTTGCCAACAAGTAAGTTCGCCTTTTGATTCCTATATAAGTTGACCGTGCTACTTCTTACTTTTTGTGTCGCTTCGCTTGTCTTTTTGGATGCACCTGCTATTATGTCCTTTATATTCATTGATTTTTACGCTTCGGGTAAACGGTCAATGGCCATAAATCCATTACTGACCAGAAATATAATAGCTTCGGATAACATGACTACAATATCAACTTTAGGCATATCGATGACTTGGACAAGATTTTCAACAAGCGATTCTAATGAGAAAAGAGGATTTGCCAAACGCCAAACAGTAGCTGTGATTAATGGTAGTGATACAGGAGGAGCGCCAAGGAACTCTGTCAATTCATACTCTCCATCATTTTTTAATTCTATGTACCCTTTAGTAATAGCAATATGTTTTGTTCTAAAAGAATTTGAAAGTATGTCCCTCGATTCAAAGACAAGTCCTTGCTCCTTAAGAGCATCGATATGACCTTGAATAACGTGCAATTCCAGGTCCAGTAATACTGTGAATTTTTCAACGCTGTAAGATGCCATTTGTGCAACTTGCCACACTTTATAACGATGCTCTTCGAGCAGCAATCGTTGTTTCTCAAATTGCACCCCATAATGAACAAGGCCATCTTTATGCTGAAACTTTCCTAGCTCTTGACCAGCACCAATCATAATTGAACTCATGCTTGCACCTCCAGTTGGTCTGCATTTACATACTCTAGTCCCCATAGGGTAAGCTTGTATAATTTAAGACCATGTATATTAAACAGTGAGATCGCAGTTTCAAAATTAATTCCGCGTTGATCCATTAGGGTATCAATCACTTCAAGCAACATAACCTTCCCAGCAGCTGCATTCCACACATCGTATTGATCTTTGGTGAATACAAAGGTCTTATTTGCATTAGAATCCCCAATGAGATATTCCTCATTGATCAGACCATGTGCATATCCGTATCGTGTTACTTGTAGGTTTATCAAATTCTTATCTTTCATGTCGGAAAAAGACCATGGCATAATGAGATTTCTCTCGATGAGTCTACGAACAATTTTTGAAAAATCAAAATTCGGAATGTTTTTAACCTTTTGTAGAATGGCAGATTCCCAAGATGCTAGTGTTTCAAAGCGATGGATTTGCTCCCAAACGGTGTATTCAAATTGACTTAGTTCAAACTCCTGAAAACCATTTGCTACCACAAACATTTTAGATTCATTGTCCGCCGGAAACTCTCCGAGACCTCTGCCTACACGCACATAACTCAGGTCTTTATTAATCAAAATAAAATCACTCCTACTCTATTAATGTTGACATCCTTAAGATTTAGGTTTGGCTGGGTAGAAACGGAAAGGCTCTCCATTAAATGGTGATATAATACATTGTCCAATCTTTAAATCTGTAAGATCCCAGTCTTCAATAACATTTCCATCTACGAGATGTTCTTGTATACCTTTGTTTGCATTAGATGAGGAATAAGCAATCATCCGTTGGTTTTTCCCGTGACGATTTGTGATATAGGAGCGGCTTGGTTCATCGAAGAGTCGGAATGCAAATACCGTACCAAATCCACTCAAAATACTATCTGCCAATGACTCTGAATATACATGTTTCACTTGTCCGATGTTTTGAATACCTGCGATGATTCGAACACCCAGGGAACGTCCGAAATTCAGTGCGTTATCCATATAGTTTAGCTTTGGAATAAGTGGAAATTCATCAAGAATGAAATATACATTTCCACGACACTGTTCCTCTTTAGTACCGAGTATATTTTTCATAGCAATATCTAAGATCATCGTATAGATTGGTTTTAATACATTTGAACTTGCAATATCGTACTCAAGGAAGATGGCTCTACCATCACGTTCTTGTATTGATTTAGTGAGAGAAAAGTCTCCTGCTTCTCTAAAAGCACCATTAAACACACCAAAAAGGTTCTGATACAAATGCATCAAGAAAGATTGGTTGGTGTTTGGATTATTCTCTTTACTTATGTAACTACGAACCCATGATAAATCTTGATGATTTAACAGCAAATTTCGAATAGAAACATCGCTTGCCTTCTTTACCCATTGAATCAGGGTTTCATGATCCTCGGTTCCCCCTTCTTTTTCCATTCCCCTTACTTTTGCGCTTAAAATAGCAGCCAATAAGTCTCGAGCTCCTGTCGCAAAGATGGGTGCTGACGATCGCTCAATATCGTCTTTAAATAAAGAAGAAGCGATCTCCCAGATGACTTCATCTCGTTTCTCTACCGGTGTCGCGATAATATCTTGAAAGATGTTCCATCGTACCCTACCTTCTACATTATCACTTTCGTTAGTGAGAACGTAATCTCCTGTTCGATAGAACTTTTTCAAATAATCCCCTTTGGCATCAAAGAAGATAAACACATCGTCACTTGTTGCCCCGCTACGTAGTGCACGAACAACATGATCCATGGAAACTGTCTTTCCGCTTCCGATCGAACCTACAAAGAGAAGATGACGTTGAAGAAGTAAAGGATGCAGCATAACTCCTGTTCGGTCTACTCCTGGTATTCCATAATTGGCCTGAGGCTCATCTATCCATTTTACTTCATTAGGTGTTAGTGTATGAAGTTGCTGACCATTAACAATATTATTTTTCAGAAGACTCAAGGTTTTCCTCCTCAGAAAAAAAGAGTCCATTAGAAAACATTGGCTCTTTTTTCCTCAATCTATGTATTTGTTAACTCGTTTTTGCACCACATTCTGGACAAAAAACAGCGTTTATTCCATAAGCAGTGCCACATTTGCACTGGTTTGTTAGTGAATCTGAAGGATCCTTATCTTCCGTTTTATTCATTTGTTGTTGTAGATTACGAGATGCTGTAACAGTCGTTTCTTTAACTTTGTTTGCAGTTTGTATCACTGTATTGAGAGAAGACGACAGTTGCTCACTTACTGGAATGGTCAGTATGCTTCCTTCTGTCATGGGTATATCTTTCCATTTTTCAATCGCCATATCTCCCATTACTTGTACATCCTGAATCAGAGCTCCTAATTCACGCAGCATTTGTTCAGTATGACGGCCTGGTGCAGCAGCGGTGATTGTCATGAGTGCCTGGTTATTTGTTACGCGCGAGAATAACGTGCTTGCTTCAACTGCTACGCTGAGTGCGGAAGAAGATTGTGCTCCAAAAATATTGATGTGCATCAACACGCCTTTAGATTTCAAGCCAAAGTACACCATTATGGAACCAATAATGAGTAAAATCCACGAGATTAATGTAGAATTATTCATTGTCATAATCAAGCCAAGAAGTCCAATAATAGCTCCAAAGATAAGCATTTTGAAACTACGATGACGAACTAGGCCTGCCATGACACCGGTAATTGTATCGATTTTAGCATCTCGGATGATGAGTCCAGTACCCGCAACAGATTCTGAGTTACCAGTAAAGATAACTCTCCGATTCGTTACAATTACATACCCTTCTCCTTTAGGAACATATAAAGCTGAGGCTTCATATTCCCGGATGACAATCTCGTTCTCAGCCAACGTAATACCGCGAACCATATTCATTTCTATTCCTCCATTATTAGGTCTACTAACTAGTATTCTTCTTTTTTGTTTTCACTCTAAAGTGGCTCTCGTAATATGCCGCACTCGTTACATGTGTAGATATATGTAATTGGTATTGAAGTGTGATGCTCCATATAGCATATCGGACTTACTGTTATTAACAGTGTTATTTCAACCGTAAATGGTAACTTGATTCTATCTTTGGCCTATCGTTACATTATCAAATTAAAACAATCCTTCTGTATCAACATAAAACGAAAATGATGTTGGTATGCTATGTGATTCAAAGAAAAAATATATGTTTTTAGTTCCTTTCGAAACACTTGATATTTGCATATTGCCCGTCACTTCACTTTTACTATCTACTGGATCATCTAAGAATTTTTTAGAGGCTAGACTCCAGTTATCATTGATTGGTGTGAAAAAACTTGATGCACTAGTCGTGTACATCTTTCTACCTTTAACATTATCATCTGCTCTAACTTGCGAGAGATCAACATCAACTCTCTTATTGCTATTATTTTTCACTGTAATATTTAATTGTACTTTACCATCAATTTTACTTAGAGAATTTAAAGTGATAGTTACGCCCTCACGTGTAACAGTAAGCGGCAGCTTTTCAAACTTATTGATTTGAATAACACTTCCAGAAGAAACAGAAAACCCAACCTCTTGACCTAATTCCTTTAATGGCATGTATACGCGATTATTAATCGTAACTGCTTGACCTTCGAATAACGCCTCTGAACCATTAACTAGTATTTTGCTATTTTTCACAGGTACAGCTTTTAAATAATTATCCGCTGCATAAGAAACTCCTGAGAAAAATATCGCACCACACAGGAACGCAGATATTATTTTTACTCTTTGTTTCATTATTCAATCCTCCAACCTAACATTTTCCATTATTATATCAGCACAATAAAAATAGGTCTATATATTTATAAAATAACAAATATAACTAGTCTTAAAGAACCATATAATTAATTGGTTTAATATAATATTTCTCTATTTTATGTGAAATTGTAACATTCATTTGTAAACCTGCATTAGGTTATGGTTATTAATTACTTTCATTTGATATACAACTGTACCAAACATAGAACACCGTAGGTATAAGCAAATTCACTTATGAAGGATTGTAAAGCTAAGCACGACAGCTCCTCTAAAAAGGATTCGTGAGCGGTTCTCCAACCCAAGGCATTTTCGTGGTCTGTGGTTGATTAAGCGCAATGTAGTCTCCAAGGCTTCATCCGTCATTTATGCGCAATCTGTCACCTTGGGGAAAACTCTCGCAAGAGGCCATTGGCATTCTCATTCGAGCCGCGTTGCCAGGGAAAATACGGATCTGCGAAATACACCTGTAGCCCATGAGCGACTTCCAGGCTGGCGTAGCAGGCAAATCCTTGCCACGATCTGCAGGAGCGGTTTGAAATGCACCGTCAGGGTACAGCGAAGCTGCTACCAAAAGCAATCTCTATGGACAAACCTATATGGTTAGGCATGGGAATGGCGGTATATAGGCGGGTCCTACGTTCGATGAACGTAGCTAACTAAACTGCCCTTGCTTTTCCCACAGCAGGAGACAATCGTATCGGTCTCCCAATGCCAAAGGTTTCGCGGGATCGAACTTCTTTCGGACGCTGAGAGATGGTCATACCCAAAGCGAACTTGACACGTGTCTCGGCAGTCTTCTGCCGTTTACCTGTATGACTAGCACAGTAAGGTATGCCTTTCACCAAAGGTCTGTATACTGCCTACGAACGATCGTTTTAAGCAGACTACAGACTGTCCTTCTTGACGAAGACATTCTACAATTTGCTCAGGAGGCCATGTAACCCGGAGTTTTTCTTTGATGAGGATAAACTGCTGTAGTGACCATTTTCTGGAGGGGATGGAGGTCATACGTCGCTGAACATAGCTTCTCCTGAGATCGCTGCGCACGTTAGGAATTCCGCGTTTCGTTTCCAACGGAGTTCTCGACAAATGGTGGCATGATAATACCAGTAACATGGGCGATGGCCTGGCACTTTTCTCCTGTTGGTGGAGGATTTTCAGCTTTCTGCGTTCCATTATACTAATATGTGTGTAGTCCTGGTGGTTTCACCTTGTATGAATGTGGTGTAGGAAGCTTCATTCTACACGTTATTTCAGAAACTAAGTTCATTACTAAATTCCAAATAAAGTATTGAATCTTCATAGAATATAAAAAGCCGTTGATTGTTGTTATCAACGGCACTCCAACTATTATTTAGTTACCTTGTATTTAATCAGTTTATATTGGTGGTCGCTAATCACAGTGCGATAGACCACATTTTCGGACGAGTCATATGCAAAGTTACTCTTATGCACATCATCTAAAACAAAGTATTTACTAAGTATAATGTCTCCATTATCTTTCATTAAGGTATACCTCTCTCCCCATTTGTCATCAATGGTCCCAAAGCTAGTATACTCAATATAGCTATCGTTTCGATAGGATCTCATTAAACCATTAAAATTAAGCTCTCCTTCATACGTACGAGAAAACAGCTTTTTGAAGTTATGATCATATAAAGTGATAATGTGTTCAGATTTGTTATCAATTAATAGTTTACTTCCGGTTGAATGCATAGAAATATTCGTGTTTCTATCAAGCACGGTGTCCCATTTGAGTTTACCATTAACTCCATAGGCCATTAATTTCTGTCCACCATATGAATTGGATCTTGCATATTCTACAATTAGTGTACCGCCATTTAGTTGATGATAACCCGCAACGTAGAAACCACCAAACTTTTTGGAGTTAATCGTAAATAACGGCTTTTTCAAAGAGGTTACATCTTTAAAAACCTCGATTTTATTCTCACCTACAAAATGGAGTACATAACCAGAAGTCAGTACTTCAGTTTTATAACCTAACACAGTCTCGCTTGTCGTTATTCCTTTGGAATTTAGTGTGATAAAACGGGACTGATTTTTAAGACTATCCGTTTGTTGTAGAACAATACCGTTTTTATACGGATAGATATTTGAGAAACTTAAATCCTTCTTCTCATATATACGTTTTCCTTTCGCATCCAAACTAAGAATATTAAACGTTTTCCCGTGATTCGTAGAATATTGATAGAATATACTTCCGCTCTCGTTATAGAACCAAGCGTGATTCAAAGGGTAAAAATTCTTCACTTTATTTTTAATGTCGTACGCCCAGGCAATTTTCCCTGTCTTATTATTTATCGTGTATAGGCCAAAGTTATTACCAGACAAAGTGCCCGGGTTTAGCATGACAAGCTCAGCAGCACGGTTAATATTGTCTTGAGGATTGTAACCTAGATCAAAGCTCAGATAATTAAATTCTTTAGGAAGAGTATGTACCCATTCCTGCTGTAGCCCTCCGTGCTCCTCTAAGCTTAATTCGGTGAATTCTGCGTACATCTGATTTGTACTGGCTAAATACAATGTAAAAACTACGAAAATTGCTATCAACCTTTTAGATATCTTTCCTTTCAATACTGGCACAGCCCTTCTCTTATTTATGTTTGCTTCTATGTACACGACGAAATATTAATATGATTAACAGTAAAGTTCCTGAATCGATTTTGTTTCTCTTAAAGTATCTACCTATGCAATTTAAATTGGATGCAAACGATCCCTCTATTATAGGTGTCTTTTGCTCTAGGTTTAGTTGGATTTTCTCCCATTTTGATTAATCTATACCGTAGACAAATCACTGTGACCAAGGATATAAATGCAACAAGCGTTAATTTTGTTTTGCAAGCGAGCTAAAGTAAATTTTGCGCAAAAGAGTATGAAGACAAACAAGCAAATAACATCCGTACACTGTATCTAGTCAGACAGCTGGTGTTATACATCAATATCAAATGTCATTCCATCTTCATCAATCTGTTTGCTTCCTCCACCAAACCCCCATCCATTTGACTCAATAAATGCTATAAATTTATCAAGAAATTCATCATTATCAACATCGCCCTGATTGGCAAAAACTGTACCGTTAACTTCTATTCCTTTTTTCATACTCTATCCTCCTTCCCAACGGTTATATTGTCACAACTTTTAAAGTAATATCCACTCGTTCAAAGTTAAGATATTTAAAGGTTCTATCAGTTTTACTCCCTAAAGATAATTCTCAGTAGGTCGTTTCGAATGATCCTGATATCGACAAGGTTGTAAGACTGTGAGCGCATCATAAGTTAAAGATGAGGTTACGGAAACCTCCTTTAAATTTGAAGTAATCGTATGTAAGGTGACCTGCGATCAATAACTATGTTATTTTAAATGTCGATCATAGGCACCTGCAAAAGTAATTCCTACAATTTTAACTAGATCGTAATGCTTGAACTCCTCCTTTGAATCAATCAATCCATTAACCACATTTGTTGCTCTTTGTATAAGTTCTTCCTCACTGAGTTTCTCATTGGAACCAATACGAACATTTTTATTAATATAATCATCTTTCTCATCTTTACAAGTGTAGAGGTTCACCACGACATTATATGCAAATCTCTGATTATTACTAAACTTTTTCACGTCATCTGTCATTGGATAATACTTCATTTTTTCCTCCTTGGAATACATTGTAATGTAGGCTTATTTTTTAATTTTTATAATATAGTTTTTCTAATTCAAGTCTTTTCTTCTAGTTAATCCGTATCATATCCGTATACAATAGCCTCAGATTATTGGGCAACTCAAAATCATGATGGAAATGACCAAAGTACCAATGCTTATAATTGGCTTTTTGCTCTATTCCCTGAAAGTATGGATGCATCTCGTCCAAATCCATGTGAAGGTCACAACAGTTTGCAATGTACTTTAAGGCAGTTGTTGAGCATGTGTGAGTTATAATGTAGTCTACTTTCCAGTCAACTTTATCTAAGTTTCTTAATCCTTCTTCGTATTCCGCTTGCGAAGGCATTTCACGGCTCCACCACGATTTACCCTCTTTTCGATACTCTTTATCATGAGAAGCAGCTCCCCCAAACGTAAAAAACGTTTGACCTTCAATATTAAAAACTTGTCCTCGCATCAAGTGGATCACGCTTTTGTTTATCCTATGTACTTCACCCCCATTCCAGCTTTCAACAGGGTACTGCTCTAGCAAATCAAAATTTTCATGATTTCCATCTACAAAAAGAGTGGTGAACGGCTTGGTTTTGTCTAGCCACTTAAGCCAGTACCGATCCTCATTACTATCATCCCATAACAATCCAAAGTCTCCAGCAATGATGACATAGTCATCTTTTGTCATGTGTTTCTGTTGTGGGAAGTTCCGGCTATTTAGTCGCTTATTGATGCTAATGGTTCCATGGATGTCTCCCGTAATATAGATCATAAACTCACTCCGATTAATTCAGGTTATTGAGTAGTTCCACCATCTCATTACATTATAAAGTTAAAATCCCAGAACGTCATTATTTTACAGATTAAAAGGAAATAATTTTGTATTTACTCCAAGCATCATAAATAAAATACAAATGCCTATACTAATACACTGTCAACTTGTGTACCCACTATATTTCTTTTGAGACCATGACCTGGCATTAATTCGCCCCAAGAAAAATGATTAATTCCAACTTTCCTGAGGGTGAAGTTGAACTAGTAACTTTAATTCTTTAAATGCAAAAAAAGCCACTATACTAGCGGCTTTATATGTTAATTATTTTTTTGTACTTCTAAAAACTCTTTCAGACAGCAGGACAAGAAATAGATCTGATTATTATCATTTTTCAAGTTTTTCAACTTCTTGTTCTGTTAATCACGTGGCTTTTGCAATGGTTGTGATATCCAAATCCATTTCAAGCATATTTTTGGCCACTTTCTTTACTCCAGCCATTTTTGCACTTTCCAGCATAGAAGCCTCATCATGCAGATATTTCTGTCTAGCCTCATACAATCGTCTAGCTTCCGAAGCATGACTTAAATATTGCAAAGTGTCCCTCACCCTTCAGAAACAAAATCCAATTAAGTCAGAACACCTTCAGATCTGAGTACATTTGGGTCTTCGATTAGTTAAATCGCGTATCATCAAGATCAAAAACATTCACCCTGTGGAATACGCTCACTTTCCTGTTTACATATGATTAGTTGTTTTCTACCTACATGCTGTATTCAGATACCAATACTGTTTACATCTAATTTTTTGCTCCATTTTTTGATTTCAGAATCTCGCTGTAAATAATAACTAATTCCCTTCGTTCTCGCATGAGTTGAGCACTTTTTTTGAAATATCCATCATTTTGAATACTTATGCTTAATCATTCTTATTCACGGTTTCCCAAGTTCTTGTCAAACCTTGAACTATACGATCAATTACGTTTTGGCTAGAGAAATATCCATTATGGCTAAGCGGATTCCAGTAACTTTTCCAATTGCCTACGTTCATCTGTATGTCTTCACTAACCACTTTTTCATAGGCTGGATGGACGGGTTTCAGCGGATAACCAAGGATGTCATCATTGTCAAAAAAATTCACCCATTCTCCCGTAAAATCAGGTTGAGAACTTGCAAATGTAGGACTAGGAACTTGAATAGGTTTATCAAAATCTTTATAACGTAAACTCCATAAAGGCAGTGTTGTTCCACAGGAATAAAATAAGCTTAAAGTGTCTCCACGTTCAAGCGCTGAATCAGCATTGATTATTTTTGGCTTCCACTGTGCTGAATTCTGTCTATCGTAAAAATAATTACTTGCGATCACGGTACCTAGGCTGTGAGATATTACACAAAGAGGAGCATCATAACCTGCCTCCTCAGATAACTCATGAAGAGCCGTACTGATCGTATTATGTACTGCCATGTAATTATGATCATTAACTTCCAGGGGTTGGTATGCCACAGCATCGGCCAAATAGTGAAACATAATATGTCTTAGCTTTTCAAAATGTAAGTCATGACCATGGAATAACTTACACTTTAATTCTTCTTCTCTCCCCTCAAATATCTGTGCCCAATAAACGGGTTTTATGATGAGTGGCTCTTGAGTGATCTCCAAAGTATTATATTGTTTAAACGAATCTTTTAAGGAATGTATAAAAGGCTCTGCAAAGTTTTCCTTTTGCATGCCCAGTCCATGGATAATTAATACAGCTATAGGCTTAGTCATTGTACCCCTCCAAATCAGAATATTTTTCGATATTAATATCCAATTAATTTTCTGATTTTATACACTGCTTTACAAACAATGGTTTATAAGTAGACGGTTCAGATGGGACCTCGCCAAATGAATGAGCATTAGACACACTTTTTATAAAGCTGTAGTTGTTAAATATAGGTAAGTGATGGATGTGTATTAGAAGCATTTATTAAATTATCAAGTACTGAATTAAAAAGAAAAAATGATTGCATATCCATGCTTTGGATTGAGTTCTATTACTACGAATTGAAGAATGTGTCTCAGTAGGGCTGATCCAGTTTCTACATAATGAATTAATAAAATCACTTCAATGGATACAATGATTACTGTTGAATAAAAATATGATGAGTAGTGAAACAATATTGTGGTAGAACTTGATTTCTGCAAAGCTTGGTTGTGTAGTATTCAGCCTTTAGATATTTTTATATAAGCAATGCAAACAGTATTTTATCTTAAGAAGGAGGGTTACAATGGAGAAAGTAATCGAGTGCGGTGTTATCATCAAAGGTGAGTTCCACAGGATTTCAATCCACCAGCTTCCTACCGATATTATTGAGCAAGATTATCCATGGGTCGGGCATGAAAGAAGATCTACTAAAGTGTCTTTCAGTGAATATGGAGATGGACAACTAATATCCTTTACAAAAGAATGGAAAATTGGTGAAATCAATAAAATTGGAGTCTTGCCCAATGAATGTATAGTCAGTTCTATAAATGGTGAACATCAACCTACAATAGAACAGACTTAAAGTCTTCATAATGGATACTGGTTAAAAAAATGACACGCCTTTTTGTTAAGGCGTGTCATTTTTCAATTTTGAGATGACAGTTATACTTTTAGAGAATCCTAAATTAAACAACTTCATACTCGTTGTACAAATTAGTTTTACCTTTAGCAAAGAAATCTCTATTGTTTAATATGTTTTCTTCTTATAAATTTCTCACAATTATGATCGATGCAGTGTAATATTTCACTCCATATCGCTACGCTTCACAGTAACTCCGTCATCAAAGATGATTTGGTCCATCTGAAAATCAACTGTGATCTTCTCGAGTGGTGTATCCCGTAGCTCGCTATCCTCATCCATAAATTGATTCACTTCAAAGCTACCATCATAAGAAGCGGATGAACCAGCTTTGATTGCTTTATCGTATTTTACGTTAAGTGATTTGATCTCATTTCCAAACATGTCTTTGAAACTGATGACGCCTTGAAATCCTTTGGCTGTTTTGTCAGAAATATTATTCAAATCAAGTGTCATGTTAATGATGTCTCTGAAAATCCATTTATCCGAGTCTGCGTAGGTCACACTTTTCTTAATTAAGCCAACTTTTATGGACTCATTCAAAAGTTTAAGCTGAACTTGTTTTTCCTTTTCCGCTTCTTCTTGTTTACGTTTAATCTCTTCTTGTCTCTTTTTTTCTTCTTCCGCTATTCTTAGCTGTCTCTCTTTTTCACCAGTTATGATTTGACTAACGGTTTTAGCAGAAAGATCTGCACTTTCACTATTTGCGTTCTCAATTGCTTTGCTGTAATAATCTTTTTCCTCTTGTGTAAGTTGAGTGCTATTCTTCACATCTTGTGAGACGGTTTCTGAATAAAGTTCTTCCGTTATTGGCTTACCACAGGCAGATAAAACAACGACCATCAAACTAATTATAATAGATAATGCTATATTTCTTCTTTTTAATTCCTTCACTTCTACACAACCCTTCAAAAGTTTCAAAAACTGATAAAGATACTTAAGCCAGATAAAATTATCTGCATAAATGTATCTGAACCATTGTTGAGATAGTTGACTTACTTATCTTTCACAACCAATACCGTCTCCATCACGATCAAGTTTACGACTGTATCCAGGCTCCCCTTCATAGATCGGGTCAGCTCCTGCGGCTCTGACAGCATCACAGTTTTTATAGTACACATTCGTTACAATTGATTCGTTTTTAACTTCGTTGTTCTTTTCAACACTTGGTGCTTGCGTGACAACAACCGGCTCTTCAATCGCAGGCTTAGGTTCAACAAAGCCGCTGTCTTGGACATAGTTTTCTATACTCCAGATCCCCTTTGCTTTTACACGTGCTTGTTTCTGGATTTCTTCAAATTGATCTACATATTTCGTATTCGGTGGATATATGTAAGCAACACGAGCTAACCCATATTCGAGTAGTTGCTCATTTAACATTTTATTGTCTATCCATACATATGCTAACAATCTCCCGTATTTATCGCGTTCCGAAACATCTAATTCAAGTTCCATATTCCCTTTGGCAACCTGCTTCTTTACAAAGTTGGATGCGTCTTTAGCAAAAGGCTGCTCTTCCTTCTCTGGATGAACGGATTCCGGTGTATCAATAAGTAGTAAACGAACTTTTTCTTCTTTGCCTTCTACCGTAACTTTTAACGTGTCGCCGTCCGTTACTTCAACTAAAGTAGCAGGAAACCTATTATGATTATTTTGGGTTCCTTGAGTTTGTTTTCCTTTGGAATCTGAGCTCTGGGATGTCTCTATAACATCTGCTGTATTGCTTTTTGTCTCAGAATTAGATGAGCTGTCCTCTTTAGTATCAACCACAGCGATCGGCTCTGTTTTGTTTGCTGTATCAGAAGAAAGTGATCCTACAAACAAAATTAGAAATACTCCTGCAAACGCTCCTAAGACATAAGTCAGTGTTTGCTTACTTCCCTTGGTTTGACTCTTTTTAAATTGCTTATATGCCCAGTATCCTAGAGCACCAGCGACAAGAAGATAGAAAAACTTAGTGATTACAGCAATTATGAATGCTATAACAATAATGTATAAAATTATTCTTCCCATTTCATCCTCCTTAGTAAATTTGTACCGAAATGGATTATAACATAATTAGGTAATTGGGAATATGTTTATCTAGGTCTGAAGATACAAAAATCCGAAAAGATTAGTGGTATATATAAAATCAATATCTTTTTGGGATTGCATTAATACAAAAGTAACTACGCTATCTCCTCAATCGAAACTCCTCAAAAGAAAAATAACGAAACTGTCTTATACTAATTTGTAAATGCAAAGATAAAAATGCATTTCATAGGATTATGTTGGTGGTATGATTCCAACATTTTACCTGTTGCATTTTTTACTTTGGATAAACATCAGCTCTAAATTGTTTTCACTTCAATTGCGACCAGATCTACATGGACTGAAAATCACCATGAACAGCTTGTTCCAGTGCTGTATTATAATCCTCAACATTTTAATTCAGAATGATCGGAGTTAGCCGCTGCAATCATAAGAGTGAAGTAAAACGTATGGAGTTTCATTATGTGCCGATTGTATGTCTGTTATGGGAATGGTAAATAGCTATAAATAAATGATTTCCTTTTTATAGTCTCTCATTGCTAATATTTTGTTTTACTTTTACAACCTACAATTTATCATCTTAACGATTTTGCATCTTTACCATGTGTTGAAAGTTGATGGTTTAAACATTTTTAAGAGATAATTATAATTAAATTGCAAATATGACGACTTACAAATGGTATATTCAATAATTTTTATTGATAATAATGTATTTGATTCTCATAAAGTGATATAATAAGTGTATGAAGTTAAGGAAGCGTGGTGTATTGAATTTGAATTGTGAAGTAAAAATTTTATCTGTAGAGATGCAGAATATAAAAAATGTTCGTTACGGTAAAGTTGATTTAGATCTAAACAACGACAATATTTTGGATGCACAAGTAGTGGGCTTTTATGGTCAAAATGGTTCAGGGAAAACTGCTGTAGTTGAGGCATTGTCACTTCTGAAGAGTTTACTTAATGGTCAGAAACTTCCAGGTAAGAATCAAAGGTTAATTTATGAGGGTGAAAAAACACTCTCTTTGGAGTTTGAATTCATACTACAACAAGATACGAATTGCTACAAAGCTAAATACAAAGTTAGTTTGGAGTATAGAGAAGATACAATGGTTGTTCAGATGGAAAGTGTGAGCACAAAGGAAAAATCGTACCGTAAAATGTTCCATTACGAAAATGATGAAAGAAAGCCTATTGAATTAAGACGTAAACCAAAACAAGAATTTGAGATCCTTTTAAATGGTATCAAGTTACTATCTGATCAAGTAGAAGGTTCATTATTTTTTGGGAAGATGGTTAGAAGTCAAGCCGATAAACTTTTTGATGGTCCCGAGTTAGTAATTTATCGAGCCTTAAGGAATCAGCTTTCTAAAAATCTATTAGTAATAAAGAACTTGCAAGAAGGCGTGTTCCCATCTTATTTATTTAATGACTTAAGTTCACAATCAATGGAAAACAGCACCTATGATATTAATGATCCGGTATCCTTATCCAAAGAGCATTACAAATATCTCGCAGATGTCATTGAAAGAAACAATGTTGTTGTGAGTGCAATTATTCCAGGATTGAAAGTACAGCTTAAAAATATGGGAGCCACAACCCTAACTAATGGAGAAGAAGGAGTACGAGCAGAATTTATTTCAATTAAAGGGAATAAAATTTTACCATTAAAGGTTGAATCGGCCGGAACTCTTAAGTTATTTGCTGTGACAACTTCTCTAATATCTGCTTTTCACAATCCTTCAGCAATAGTTGTCGTAGATGAGTTTGATGCAGGAGTTTTTGAATACCTGCTTGGTGAACTTATCGAAATATTCCAAAATCATAGTAAAGGTCAACTTATATTTACTTCTCATAACTTGAGAGTTCTAGAAAAGCTCTCCCCACAGAATGTTTGGTTCACTACAGTTAATGAGAACAGAAGATATATTAAATTAAGTGGTATTCAGAAAAACAATAATATGCGGAACGTTTATTTACGCGCTATTTTAGTAGGCGGTCAATCTGAATTCTTGTATGAAGAAACCAATCCAATAAATATTGTGCGTTCTTTTATAGAGGCAGGGTTACAGGATGGCGAATAAAAGGAAGAAGGCTTTATTTGTTATAGTGGAAGGCGAATCTGACAGTCTTTTCTTCTTTGAAGAGTTACAAAGGATCTGTAGAGATGAACACATCCATATCAAAGCTTATCATGGTGACATTTTTACAGACCTTAACCAACAGAATATCCCCATTAGGGACCGAGTACGGACGTTCTTCAAAGATCGATTAGATAATTTAAGAATTTCTGATTTTCTAGGCATCATACATTTTACTGACACAGATGGTGCTTATGCTAATGATGAGTATGTCATTGTGGATCAGCAGCAACAAGACAAGATAAGGTATCATAATCGAGGGATCTATGTAAACTCGGATGATCAACAGCTGAAAATGCAATTGCGTAATAAACTAAAATTAGAACATACGTCTAATGCCCGGAAATTAATGAACATTACTTACAAAAGTACAGAAATTCCATATCGATTGTTTTACCTTTCTCAAAATTTAGAGCATCTGGTTTTTGATGCGTTGAATGTTCCAGATAATGAAAAAGTAAAAAAGATAGTCGGAGCTATGAGCAAACAATCAGGGCAAGTGAACGTAGAAAGTTTGCTGAAGCAACACCATCCAGCACTTTCAAATATCACTGATAAGTACCGTGATTCTTGGGATTTTATTTTTCAAGGGGATAATTCTTTACAAAGATATACTAATGCGGCGTTAATGTATGATTATCTTGAGGAATTATTAGCAGCAAAGAAATAGCAGTTACCACATCTTGGGCAAGAGTTGAAACAACCATTACCTTACTTTTGAAAGGCAATGGTTGTTTTTGTTTTTTAATATCCTTGCAAGATGGCCACTCTACTTTCTTTCAATTTTAAATGGGAATCAAAATAAGAAATATAATGATTTTTCTTCATTCGTTGTTTGAAGAAGTTTAAACTATAAATGCGTTTTATTGTACAGTCTTCGACACAATACGACACAAATGATCTTGAGTAAAAGGTATTATTCTCTTGTGGTTAAGAACGGTATTACCTTCAATTTTAATGGTGACCGTGTGGTTCCGAGACATTTTTAAATCTCTAGTCAAATGTAGAATATCGTTCAACAAAACAACTTGATCCTTAGATATCTAAACAATTTTTCAAATATCTTCTTACTAAAATCAGATTTGATTCTTAAGAAGTACAGATGCTATTCGTTGAAGGTAATCATGAGTAGAGTTATGCAGTGATCTAAAGCTAGTCAGGTAATTCAGTATAGGAGGTAAGTCTGTGGAACAACAAAGATATAAGGTTATAATTGCAGAAGACGACATACATCAAGTGTCTTTGTTGAGAAAGTACTTAGAGGAAATGGATTTATTCGTCGTCTCCTGTGTATCATCCGGGATACGTTTAATAGAGGAAACCAAATTACATAAACCGGATATTATCTTGTTAGATATAGGACTAAAAAAAATGGACGGTATAACTGCCTTTAAAGAAGTACTGCAATCGGGTGTTCATCCACAAATCATTTTCGTTACAGGCTCTATCAGTCCTAAACATCTATTAGCAGGATTTGAGTTTGAATCCGTTGATTATATAACAAAGCCCGTGAACGAAAATCGATTTAAGAGAGCGATTAACAAAGCTAAAGAACTGATATATGCAAAAAAGCTAATTGATGCTGAAGTAGCAGAAGCTATAAACTGGGTTGTATTAAAGCAGAATTACCGTGATGTAACTGTCGCAGAGAATCAGATCATCTTTGTTGAGAAGGATAAACAGTATCGTAATAGATACATTGTTCACCTCAAAGATGGAACAACTGTTGAGACGAGTACACACCTTAAAGAGATTAAGGAAATGTGTTCGCCAAACTTAGTATATTCGCACAGAAGCTATCTCATTAACATACTGTATATCACGGCTATACAACCTGATGGTATGTTTACAAAAAATTATAACGTTTCATTAGACTATACTTCTGAAAAAGTCCCTTTAACTAAAAAAAACTATATGGATGCTAGTGATCTATTCTTGAAATTTCGTACACAAAGTACTTAGCGTCGCCGGTGGTTTACTTGTGTTTTGAACTCGATTTCTCCATCTACTTCACCATTTTCAAGGAGCTCGTATGTAATTGTGATGCTTCCATAATCAATTGCTGGATGTCCAGTGATCTGATCCTCTAAAAGTAATAACAGTGTTAGCAGTTTGCTACGGTTCATCCCCTCGCCTGCTAAACCCTGCTTGGGACCCCTGAGTCCAATTTTTGTAGTGTGATAGTTAATTGCTAGTTCTCCATCTCTCACAAAGAATTCCATCGTGCCACTGGGGAGCTTGGAAAGTGTTCTTGGGAAATAGTCGGAAATAATGCAGAGCTTAATTTGATCATAGAGATTTTCGTTATTTTTTCGCACTAGTGGGTTTTCTCTTTCTAAATATGAATCGTTGGACATATACATCTTGCATGCACCTCTCATTGACGTAATCCTAAAGAACTATTAGGGACATGACTAATATACCAATCCATGTAGGACTATTAAAGTATATTTGTTCGAAATGTTCAAAGTTATGTCTCAAATGTTCTCTTTAGGTTAATAAGGAATAAATTGAATACCGCCCCTATAGGTGGTTCTTATGGAGTACTCGTTGTACATTATTCATCTACAATCAAACAAGTTTGGATCGTCATTATTGTTTGGTTATTTGACTACCACAACAACAAATCCAAGGTGTGAACGTATAGAGTACCCCATAAAAACAACAAAAAACACCAAAGGTACGTCAATCGAGAATTCTCGATCGGCTAAACCTCTGGTGCTTCCAGAACCGTGTATTCAATTAACCATAGTATACTTGAATCGTACTAGAATGAATAGAGTTATTTTTTCAACGAATAGGTAGGTCCTTTTCCTCATACAAAGAAAGCCTCCACTATCTCGAGAGTTGTCAGCTTAATTCAGGGTGCTTTTGGGGAAATCTTTTATTTTGATTACGAACTATATTCTGGTATAATATAGATAATAAAATATCAAACGTGGAAGCACCACGGTAATCCAAAGGGATTGCTGTGGGCTTTTTTTGTTTTGGGAGGGAAATTCAGATGGCTGTGAGGATCAAAATGGCTACTCTTTTTAGCATTATGGCAACGACACTTCTAATATCAGTGAACCTTTTCAGCGGGTATATTGTAGGTAATGATCGGTTTACAGTTGAGATTTTATCTTATGAGATCCTAAAGTATACTGCATGCTTTATTTTAAACTCCAGCGTAAATTATATGGTTGCAGGACCTATTATGAAGCCGCTATTACAGGTCATTAAAAAATTTGATACAGCTTCAGTCAGAAATTCTGTAGATAGAGCTCATCCTAAAGGGGATGAATTTAGTATTTTGGAAAATGGATTTAACCAATTGACAGCAACATTAAAACTTCAAAATCATCAAATTAATGCGATGAATCATGAACTGATCCGAAAAAATGAGAATATGAGCACACTCTTTAAAGATACAATTAGCGCTCTTTCTAAACTGGTTTATGCTCGAGATCCTTATACAGCTTCTCATTCAACAAATGTCAGCCGATACGCAAAGGCACTTTCTGAAAAATTACGGCTTAATGAAAGTGAAAGTTATTATTTAGAGATTGGTGCGCTTCTTCATGATATCGGAAAAGTAGGAGTGCCTGAGAACATCCTCTCTAAAACAGAAAAGCTTACGGAATCTGAATTTGCTGTTATTCGTAAGCATCCCGAATATGGATTTCATATTATTAATGAGATTGAAGAGCTCCGAACTATAGGTGTTAGTGAGATCGTTCTCTATCATCATGAACGAATGGACGGAAGGGGCTATCCGAGAGGATTATCCGGATATGAGATTCCTCTGCCGGCACGAATTGTTTCCATATGCGATGCTTTCGATGCAATGACAACCAGTCGGTCCTATAGGCCTGCCTTAGATGTAAACTACGCTATAGAGCAACTTCGAAATAACGCTGGTCATCAATTTGATCCCTATATCGTTGAGATTTTCATTCAATGTCTTGAAGAAGATCCAAGCCTTTTCAGAGTTATGGAACAACACGAAAAAATGCTCGCAAGTGTATAACTTGTGAGCATTTTAATATAAAATCGTAAAACCTCCAAACGGGATATGTATGCTTGAGAGAATACCATACCCTTGTGGTTATCATGAGGAAGAACGTAGGATTACAGAATGAAAATATACATATACGAGTTGAGACAGCATATTGAATTTACTTCATTCAATGACATTACCTCCGCTCACGTCAACCACGGATATGCTCGTACTAAACGACTCCCAATCTCTTATAACACATTTTCCGAAAAATTTTCGTAGCTTTGTTAATGCCGACCGATTAGAGTCTAGGGTATTTTTAAGAATCCCCCTATATATGGGTAGGACACTTTTTCTGATTTGGGGACATGACTATATAATTTTCTGCAAAAAAATAAACAGGAACTAACGTTGTTATTTATAGGAATATTAAACGTACAAACGGTGCCTGTTCCGGATTAACAGGCTGCCTCTCAATCGCGTTATAAGCACCGGACCAACCGTTGGCGCGGTAAAGTCCGGATAAACTACGAACTGCATAGGGATCCATGTCAGCGTTCAGCCCCACTAACTCAGTACATTACGTTTCCATGGCGTACGTCATCGTTCTCGGGCTGTTAGGTTCATCGAAGGTGTTCGAGCTTGAGGTTCAGGTCGCTACGATCCTTCGTCCATAGCATGATATCGAGAAGGAACTGGAGACCGTTTATCTGCATCAATTCCGTGATAATCGTTTCTATAAGTAAGCGGACGTCCATGCCTTCTACTTCATTGGCAATAATTAGCCCGCTGGAGTCTCCGTCGATATAAAGGTGATCCATGTTCGGAGCCTTGTGTACCTGGCGCAACCAAAGGTCGCCAGAATCCATAATGAAAATGTGGCGGCCATTCAATACATAGCCTTCATACAATACGTACTGGAGATCCTCATCAAATGGGCCAAGTACCATCGAAGCTAGTTCGAGTTCAACTTTCGCTGTCATTAGGCGATCAATTCCTTCACGATAAGTACAAGACAGTAAACGAATATGAGCATATGGTTAAAGTTTCGCTTATATGAATTGTTATATTCCCAGTTGTTACGCGTAGTTGGCATATTTGTAGTTGCAATCATTTATACTTTCCTCCTCCGATAATAAATCAGACTCCTTCGGTTGTACGCGGATTCAATCCGAGAATCCCCCGAAATGCTCCCGATAGAATAACTCGCTGCTTTCCGGACGACAAGTGCGTTACGATGAAGTTGCCTCCTGGGGAATAAGCTTTTGGAGTAATTCAACCGCGATCATTTCGCGGATGTTATGGGTGAAACTAATGTCACCGACCTTTTGATCGAAGATTTCTCCGTAAGTCGTGAGGTACTTTACTCCAACAAAGCTAACGCGCTCCATAACAGCGATATTATAGTCAGGGTGAATGTTAATAGCGTAATGCTCATCTAAAAGTGTGACACCGTACTCAATACGGATGAATCCATCAAAGTCGTCTACCTTCTCGATTACAGTAATGTTCGAAATAATTTCTTTCCTCCATGCGGATAAATCGTGGACCAATACGATGTTACTGTGAATAGTTTCGAAAAAAATATTATCAGGAGTTTAACACTTTATGTTTAACGCCTAACGATAAAGGTTGTTTAATTATATATCGGCAGGCGTTAATCGTCAAGTGATTATTTTAAATTGTTTATCGATAGGGTATGATGGGAGGTGAAAGGTGGAATTGGCAATGTCGATTCAAATTAAATTAGGGGAAACAATAGACGCGGCAAATGTAAGCAGAAATGCCCTCGCGCGGGAGGCTAAAGTTAGACCTAACCTCATCTATGACTTGTGTGACGGCAAAACAAAACGGGTTGACTTGAATACTCTCAGTATTATAATAGATACTCTACGTGCGATGACGGGAAAAGACTACAGTCTTATGGACGTAATGGAATACATACCGGAAGACAACAAAGAGAGCCGTTAAACATTACGGCTCTTTTTACGTAGTTTAAACTTTGGAATCAGTGCGTTAGAGATTCGGTAAGAAGAATGTACACGGACGAGTTTGCCGCGCTATATGTACCAGGATCTCACGGTATGCAGAAAACCGCGAACCATACAGGCCGTGATACACAACCCTGGAATGCCGTTTCATGGGTTGATAACGTTCATCGTTTTGGGGTGTTAACCTACCGAAATACTTGCGCAATTCACAATCTGCTCCGTTAAGGCTAACGTTACAGGCTTGCGTGCGTCATCTGTTACCGAATGCGCTCCCCTCACCAACTTAACAATCCTTATCAGGCACAGCTGCATCTTTAAGAGTGCATAAATATGTCTCTCTAATATGCGTAATTTCTATTCTCTCATTCAGGGGCTTTCTGCAAACTGCATGGAAAGCTTGGTTGTTCCTCGGTGCCGCGCTCTTCTTTCGCTTCATATTACAGTCATGAAATTGAGATCGATCACAGTTAACTTCGATACATCCTCTCCATTCGTGTAAAAACCACCTTCCAATATGTAGCTACTCATAGACGTCATATCCATCTTCGTGGCTCAAGTGCAAAAAAAGTGTACAAAATGGAGATAGTGATGATACATTAATTTCGTTTTGCAAAAGTTCGTGATGGACCCTCTCCACTTGAACTGAGGTGAGATACTATATTCTCAATTTCAACATCAGACACATAAGCAGAAACCAATCTTCTTTTAGCCCCATCCTTAGGAAGATAGAGCATGTCTCCTCTCCCAAGCAAATCTTCGGCTCCCGACTCATCCAGAATAACCTTAGAATCATAATGATTGGCAACAGCGAATGCAACTCTTACGGGTAAATTTGCTTTAATCACAGGCGATAAAACTTGTTTGGAGGGGCGCTGTGTGGCTATGATCATATGAATACCAGCTGCACGGGCAAGTTGGGCAATTCGCTGAATACATTCCTCTACATCCGCTCCTGTTGTCATCATCAAATCCGCAAGCTCATCTATGACTAAAACGATATAGGGTAGGCGAGGAGCGCTAGGATCTACAGATTGTACCCTATCGTAATACGATTCAATATTACGCACACCGTAGTGGCTTAAAATTTCATATCGCTTTTCCATCTCTACAACAAGTTTTTTCAATGCGATTCCTGCTCTTTTCACATCCGTTACGATCGGGCCAAACAAATGCGGGATGTTTGCGTAGACCGAGAGTTCGACCATTTTGGGATCAATGAACAAAAATTTAAGCTTATCCGGACCCAGACTGTATAAAAGACTTATGATCATAGCGTTGATAAATACGGATTTGCCTGCTCCTGTAGCTCCTGCGATCAGTAGATGCGGCATGCTGGCTAAATCTGCATAAACCGGTTCCCCCGACATGTCCATACCAATAGGGAAGTTTAGAGCAGTTCGCGTAGCTAAAAATTCTTTATTCTCAAGAAGTGGTCTTAAATGAACGGTATACGGTAGTTTACTGGGTACTTCAATACCAATTACGTTTGTGCCCGGGATAGGGAGATAAAGCGTAATCTCTTCAGCCTTCAGAGCCATTTTCAAATTCATCTTGAGTCGCTTAAAATGGGATATATTCAGCCCTTCTGCTGGTACCAATTCATATCTCGTTACACGAGGTCCATAGGTGACACGAATAACTTTGGCAGGTAACTTCAAATTAGCTGTTTCTCTTTCAAGCTCAGCGAAGGCACTTTTTGAATCCTGGTTTGAAGGTGGTATGACTGTTGAAGATTTAAGTAAGGTGACAGGTAACTTCAACACATCGGTGCTTGGGTAATTCCAACACAGTTTACCTGCCTGGTCAAACTGTAATATAGCATCAAAGACGGTATCGCTTTTATTCGATTCTTTGGACTTATGAACAAATCCCCGTATTAAACCACTCGATCCCTTTTCCAGAATACGTAGGATAGTTTCCTTTTCAATGACTTTACCTTTGATTGTTTTGCTAATTTTGAAATCACATCCCGTGTTCTCCCATGCGCTACAGCCATATAAAACTCCTTTATCGATGACAGGCTGGCCACATTTTTTGCAAGATCCCAAGTTTTGATCAGCGGTCACATTTCGTTTCGGCCGCCGATGTGCTTCAGTTATAGGTGGTGCCTTAGCTGGGCTACTGGAAATAGAAGAAGTAATCTGTTTTGAAACATCTGGACATTCAGTAGAATTCCCCTTAATTTCTATAACTTCATCATGCATTGAGAGCTTTTGATGTCTTGGATCCCCCTTAATATGTGTAGTATCAGCCTGCCCCAACGACGATATGGATTGTACAGGTGAGCTAGATACTGGAGGTTGTGAAATGGGAATGCCGTTATTAGTCGTTGCTGAGTTCGGCTTAACTGCTTCGGGCATGTCCATAGAATGAACAGAGTTCACAGCATCATTAACGAGCTTAGTAGCCAATTTCTTGGCCTGATCAATAAAGCTAGTATGTGTAAATCTCCCCTGACCAATTTCACTTAATGTTTGTTCCCACTTGGCAGTTGTTTCGGCTGAGGATAAAGCAGATTGGCCGATAGCTTGAATAAGCGTTCGTCCTTTCACAGTGGGATACACCAAGTTTTTCTTGATTTCAATATAACTCTGATCCTTTAATCGGCTTATAATACTTGCTCTAGTCGCTTCTGTTCCAAGACCATGCGTTTTGCGCATGATGCTTTCTAGCTCTTTATTTCCTAACTGATTCCCGGCAGACTTCATCATTGAGATGAGGTTACCTTCTGTTAAACGCTTAGGAGCAGAAGTCCAGGCTTCTTTAGCAAAACAATCGGTGGTGTAACCAACTTGTCCCTCCACTACACTAGGAAGCAGATCTAGGCTTTTTTCGCTCTCGTCAGGGTCATCTGTATTCATAACGAGACGCCAGCCGTCTCGAATGGTTCTCTTCCCTTTGGTTAGGAACGAAAATTGATCTCCCACATACGTGATGATCGTGGTATGTTCGAGAATAGCACTATCATAATGAGCTGCAATTACTGATTTGACAACCAAGTCATAGATCAGTCTTTCATTATGGCTTAATCTGCTTAAATCTGGAGCTGTATCGGTCGGTATGATCGCGTAGTGGTCTGATACTTTCGAAGCATCCACATATCTTTTATTATTCATAATAGAGGGAACCGGTTTAGGGATTAAAGGAGTATAAGGCCCTAGTTTACCTATGTTCTCAAGAATGCGGGGTAACTCCTTTGCTTCTTCCGTCGTAATCCGATTACTATCCGTACGTGGGTAGCTCTGATATCCCTTATCGTATAGCGTTTGACAGGCATCTAAGACATCTTTCGGACTTAGTTTGAAAAGTTTATTGGCAAGGGTTTGTAATGCGGAAAGACTAAACAGATAAGGGGGCAAAGTCTCTTTAGTCTCCACAGATATCTCATCGATATCTGCCGTTTTTCCTGAACACCAAGCGGCCAATTTCTCAGCTTTACCCTGATCCATAAGTCGGTCTTGATTGCCTGTAAACCATTTCCCCCTATACTCCATACCGCTAAAGCTGAAGTTTGCAATGACTTCCCAATAGGGCGTGGATACAAAACTCTTTATTTCCCTTTCGCGTTCAACAATAAGTGCTAGAACCGGTGTTTGAACACGCCCTGTTGAGAAGCTCTCTCCTTTTTCAACTTTGACTCCTTTCTCTCGAAGCAGTATGGAGTATGCTCTTGATGTATTTATCCCCACAAGCCAATCTGCACATGACCGAGCATATGCTTCATAAAACAAATTTTTCTTTTCTGATCCGGGTAGAAGTTTCTGAAATGCTGCAAAAACCGCTTCTTTCGTTAACGAAGAAGTCCAAAGTCTTTTCACGGGTTTTTTACAACCACTAAGTTGATATATCAGAGTAAAGATAGCTTCACCTTCACGGCCTGGATCACAGGCATTTATAATTTCGTTAAAGCTCTTGTTTTGAATCAATTTCTTCAAGTGGGCGAACAATTTTTCTTTCCCTTTTGCAGGCTTCAATTGAAAGGGTCCTGGTAGTATGGGTAGATGCTCCATTCTCCACTTTTCAAACGTTGGATCATAATCCTCTGGTTCTTTTAAAGTAACTAAGTGTCCTGCTGCCCATGAGAAGTAAGCTCCCTTGGGGAATGTCGGACAGGGCAGTACCTCGATGTAGCCCCAACCTTCCCCTTTGGTTGGAAAAGGAGCCGCTAGTCGTTGGGCTTGGTCTTTTTTTTCAGCTATGATAAGTTTCATGTAAACCTCCTATAACGAGCAAAAAGCACGCTTCCCCATAGGGAGAAGCGTGCTTCGCTTTGTGAGTATTCAATTGATTTCATTATACCGTAATCTTACACCGAGGTCACCCTGTATGCTGTCCAGAAGCGTGCTAAATATGTTCTTATTCTGTGGTCTCTACTTACATGTGAACAAGCCATCTGGATCAGAACCCAACTGATTAACCTTTCCCACGGATAGTTAATCTACTACTTTATGAATGAACAATGTAGCCTTAATGAAAGAAAGGGCCCCTTACTCTTGGTCGCTCCCACGAAGTTCGGTGTATTTTTTGTTTGAGCCATATGCCTTATCTACTGGATACTTCTCTGCATTTTTCTTCAGCTTTTCTATTAATGCTTTCTTCGGATCAATATTAAGTTCGTTGCACATGAGTAACACATAATATAGAACATCAGCCAATTCATCTTGAAGTTTGTCTTTGCTTTTCGCAATGGCTTCTTCGTTACTTTTCCATTGAAATATTTCAAGCAACTCACTCGCTTCGAGATTCAAAGAAATGGCCAGATCCTTGGGATTATGAAATTGTCCCCAGTCCCGCTCATCTCTAAATGCAGTAATCTTTTGTATTAATTCCTCCACAATGAACCACCTCTATACAGTCATTCGACAAACAACGGCAAAGTCCTTGCTTACGTCCTCTTGATACACCGAAGCGTAAGCATCACATAGGAAGCAGGCGCAATCAGCGTCAATGCTCTACTCGTTTTCAGACTCATCCTTGTAATTAGGTGTTCTTGTGTGAAGAGGCTTAAAACTGCTCATAAACCGTCATTAGAGGCAAAAGGAAAAAGCACCTTCTTTGAGGTGCTTTCCGTCATACCGGCAAGTAATCTAGATCTCTTGAAGAAATCGCTTATGTTCTTCTAAATGTTCTTCGTACTTCACATGATCCAGAAAAGTTATACATTGGTCCATCAGTTCTTCAGGCGTGTGCTTCAACTTTTTGGCATACATAAATGCTGATTTAGCCAGTTTTTGAATCACTGGTGTAACATCTGCTCCGTTTAGCTCAAGTTCCGGGGATTTACCCGTATACGCCAATAAAGATGTAGGCATAAAAGAAGCTGAAGTCGTAACTGAACATAGTGCCATATCATGAACATAATGATCATTCATATTAGCGATAAAATAAAACAGATATGGTTTGTTCTTCACTAGTTTTTGGATCCAAGATTTTAACTCGGGCACATTGTACATTCTTCTGGCTTCATGTTCATACCCGTCAAATAAGATGACCACAGAGCTGTGACCTTTTTGTTTTTTCTTTTCAACGTTCACTAGTACATTTAAGTACGTTTGAATATGTCCTTGTAAAACATGATCTTTAGTTACAACTAGACGTGTTACTTTCAGTTCTCTTTCTGTTTGCGCTTCGCCACTAAGCTTGAATGGAACGCCACTATCTTTAAACAGTTGTAGTGCGAAATTTAAAGATTGCACCCGTAATTCCTCCTGTTGAGATGACCCTACCAAAGCCCATCTGATTTAGATGCAGCTTTGAGTCTATTTAATATGCAATTCGTTCCGGCATTAACTGTTACGATCAGGAAACAAATTTAGTATAAAACGTGTATAGTGTTGTAACTGTCGTACGAAGTGTAGCGTAGTCTCGGCTTCACTTGCGATAGACTCTAACCCGTGACTCGTAATTTGATAAATATAGGTGCTACGCCGATCTGTCGTCCATTTTCCTGTTACATATCCTTGGTCTACTTCCATTTCTCGAAGTACCTCGTAATAATAGCCTTGTGCAGGCTGCCATTCGTATCTTTCTTTAAAAAGTAACCACACTTTCTTTCCACTTTCTTGGCGATGTTCGTCTTCAGTTAGAATCTTTAAAAATAAGTACCGGATTAAATGTCGCACGTTAATTAATCGGTTAAACATTTTTCGTTGCTGCGTATTCAGTTGAATGGGTTCGGATTTACCCGTACCCGAGATATGAAAATCAAAGTGATCGGCCATACTTTTTAAACTCTTCATGGAATCCATACATGATTCTTTAAAACTATCTATCTTCGCATAACCGTCTGCGGTAATAGCGTAGTATTTTTTATTGTTCTTGTTCTCCGTCCGAATCGATGTTATCCATCCGAAAGACTCCATCTGATTTACTACATTGTAGAAATAGGATCTCGCTCGGCCTCGTTGTATATTACTTAATTCCGCGCGGACCACCTCAAAGATATCTGAAGGAGATGCCGACTGATTGTGAAGTTCACGAAAGATGAGCAAGTACATGATATCTCTCTCACTGAGCCCTAAGCGTTCTGGACCGAGTTTAATCTCCTCTTTCACTGGCATTAGACTCCCTCACTTTCCGGATCCTTTAGTTTGATTACGAACGTGACAAAGATTGTTTATGACGTAGTGTCTTTGTGTCTTGACGAATGCCCATGTATTTCGAAAGGAACGTATATACCACGAAAAAGCTAATTCCATAGGTGAGGATCCACACCCCACCTATTGCAATCAGATGAGGAACTAAAAGAGTGCCGCACAATACTAGTGAAACTACAGCGCCTCTTACCATAGGTCCTGTCATCGTAGGTTTTTCAACTTCATCATGTGGTAGTTTACAATCCATAAGACCTTGCATCCGAGAGGATTCAGCTTTCCACACGTAATAAGAAATTATAATTTGAGATATTCCAATCGTACCAAAGATACGGTAAACACTTGGAGGTATCGGCCCTTGAATATGATTGGCCACAAAAAACATGCTAAGAATAAACGAACAAATTCCGATTTTTATGAGGAACTGCATGTGGACTTCTCCTCTGTATACTGAAATTAAAAATGCATATCGCAAGTTGAAAATGCATGTTCTATCATTTGGATCAAGACGGTGCTCTTACGTTTATAAACGCAATTAGAGGACTTCTTCATCTCCGACCGTTTTTGTGCCTGCTTTGTTACCCTTTAACCTTATAAATTATTGTATGGAGCCAAGGTGTCGTTGTCCCTGAGTAGAAAGAACTGAATCTATTCGACTATCGTTACTGGACGGCCGAATTGTTTAAATGCTTGATCCTCACTATACAGATCCATCTTATACCCCGTTAATTTTGCTGCGAGACGTGCATTTAGCCCCTTCAAACCAATCGCAAGTGTGAGCTGGTTATTGGGCACAATCACACGTGCTGTCGGATCTTCTTCATCGTCAAAAATGTGGACCTCAAGCACTTTAGCAGGTGCTAAGGAATTTGCAACATACTCTTCCATCTGTTTGGACCATTTAATGATATCTAATTTCTCGCCGCCGAGTTCACTGGTAATGGATTGAATAGTCTGCCCTTTTACGCCTACACATACCGCAACTTCATCCACATCTGGATCTAGTGCAGTAACTGCAATCTTCGAACGGATCCCCGCTTCTCTGGAGATGGATTTGATGGCGACCTTTCCTTCTTGTATTTCTGGGATCTTTGTTTCAAACAACTTCTTCAGATGTCCTGGGTGTACACGCGACAGAATGACCAAAGTTCCCTTAGATGTTTGTTCAACGCGAGAGATATACGCTGATAGTGTATCCCCAAGCTTAAACTTTTCATTTGGCATCAAGTCACTGATAGGTAGGACAGCCTCGGTATGGTCTAGTAAAACATATAAGTTAGATGAGTCCATGCCCTGGACCTTTCCAGTGATGATCTCTTCTTCCTTACCAGCGTACGCATCAAACACGAGAGCTCGTTCAGCTTCTTTAATTCTCATCATAACCACCTGTTTGGCCGTTTGAGCAGCCAACCGTCCAAAGTCTTTCGGAGTAACTTCAATTTCAATAAACTCGTCAAGCTGGACCTCTGGGTTGATCTGCCGAGCTTGGTCGATCAATATCTCGACTCGTTCATCAATAATATCATCTACAACCATTTTCTTTGATAACACTTTCATTGCACCAGACGTACGATTAATATCAACACGCACATTCGTTGCCGTATTGAACTTCTTTTTGTAACTTGATACGAGCGCATCCTCAAGACCCTCTAACAAAACTTCTTTTGAAATCCCTTTTTGCTTTTCAATCTCCGTTAATGCTACTAAAAAATCCTTATTCATTTTCATTCTCCTTTTGTTTTCTGATTTTTACTAACCAAGCTAAATCCGCCCTCTGTATGCGTATCGTTCTCCCTATCGTGCTATAGATACTTTCGACACAATCGTATTACTAGAAAAAGCTTCGATCTCGAGACAGAGATAAATTCTTTACCGCACAAGTACCTTTCGATGGAAACGCAAATCTAAGCGTATATGTATCTGTTTCTAAATAAAATGATGAACGTTTAGTAGATGCTAGGAGCAACGATCGTCAACACATATGGAGAGGGAGGCAGGGCAACTGACCATCAACTGTAAAACTCATCCATATATACATTATATCGTACTACTCGGTCACAGGAAAGCACTTCGTCTTCTCGCATACGTTCTTACTTCTCGCCTTTTCCTTCCCCTTTATACGAGATCTTCAACCCTGAGACACATAAACACCGATCTATGATCTACTTTCAATTCTGAAACCTAGATACGTATCTATATCTTTTCTTTAGGGCCAGAGTGAGTGCGCGCCGCGCGCAAAGGGGGTTCCAGGTTCAATAAAAGTAGCAGATTTTTAGTTACAAATCTAAACCCTCGTTAAAAGGGGGGCAATACAACAGGCAGGCTAAATAGTCAAACAAAAAATGAGCGGCGAGAACGCAGCAGGACTAGGATGTATTAAAAGAGGTTTAGTCCTATGAGCGAGTTGTACGTTTATACGTGTTTTATGGATTTGTATAGACCTCCTTTGGTTTCGTTGGATGGACCTAGGTCACCCTATTATCAGAGAGGTATAGCCTATCAACACAACAAAAAAAGGCACCTGCCCTTTCCGAATTCTACATGATCACCAAATAAAAGTGATACAGATCGCCCTTGAAGGACGTAGAATTGGAATGTGGCGTGTGCCTGTTCCTTAAAGATCCATGTTACTAATGTATGAGTAGAGTATATCACAAAGCGGACGGAGATTTAAAGAGAAACGTGTTGATCACAGAAACAAGTCCCGTCAACTCTTTAGATTCATATGGATCACACAACGTCAATGTTACTTTCAAATGGCCATGTAATGACTCAAAGCGCAGCGCCAATCACTTGCCATTCCTGCTCATCGATAATCCGATTTAATTTCAAATCAATTTTGGACATCTATGCATTGTACGTTTCTCAGTGCTTAGGAAGTATCATCCATGAAGAATAAACCCCTGTTCGGTTCCAGACCCTCAGTTATAGTTGGTCATAATTCTAACATTCAGGTATTGCTCTAAATAAGGGCAGCTGCTGAAACTTCCCTGGGATCTAAATCCTTTCACAATTATTTCAACTCCTTGTAGCTATATAGTCCTTGGGTAAACATATTTTCCGTATTTCCAGTTTTAAAAGTGTTCAGGTGATTGTTAGCAGAATTAGAGAACCAAACTACATCTACCCATCCCACATACAACACACCTTTCTTGATACCATTTACTTTGTCAGATTCAAATAATGGATCAAATCGGAAGTATTTCTCCTATCTCTATTACCTTTTTCCAAATACCTTTTTGCCAAATCAATGTTCAAATTTGCAATATACTTAGCTTTGGCTTCCTTCATTCCAAGCATATATATTCCATCTTCAAATGGAAGAAGCATGAGGAATTTATAATATTTTTCTGATATTACTTCAATCATTTCACTCCTACTGATCAATTCAATCACCTCTTCTATGTATCTATTGATAACATACGGATAAATCTGATTTTTGGGGTTGCGGTTAATTCCCCTTTAACTAAGGAAAAGTGAATAATGTCACTTCACCTTAGTTTAGTCTATATCTATCTTTTTCTACGAAAGCCTTTTGTACTCTTTTTCTTTTTATATTGTTTCAGTCTCACTTGATCTGGCTTATTTAAGCTCTCATCTAATAATATTTTCTGAAGCATTTCTGGCTTTGACGCCGCTTCCTTTACCTCAGAGGTTTTTTCTGGCTTTGACACCTCTTCCTTTATCTCAGAGGTTTTTTCTGGCTTTGACTCCTCTTCCTTTATCTCAGAGGTTTTTTCTGGCTTTGACTCCTCTTCCTTTACCTCAGAGGTCTTTTCTGGCTTTGACTCCTCTTCCTTTACCTCAGAGGTCTTTTCTGGCTTTGACACCTCTTCCTTTACCTCAGAGGTTTTTTCTGGCTTTGACGTTAGAGATGTACGTGAGCTTTCTCTTGCATATAAAGCTTTCTGATAGTCAATTGAGTTAGAATCTTTGTTATTGTTTTCAGGAGATGGAGTATCGATATTTTGATAGATATTTCTTTTACTGTTACTCCAAATCAGCGTCCAGTCTACATCACAAAACTCTCTAACAAATGCCATAATGTTTTTAGACGCTTTCAGCTTTCCTTCGAAAGCAGCGTCATTAGGGAAGATAAGACTATATCCCTCTTCAGATATACTCTTGCCCTTTAGTCCTCTTTCAAATAAAAGAAAATCTAGAAATTGTGGCATACTAATGTACCAGTCTGGATTGTTGTATGCCCTATCAATTATTCCGATCAGGCTTGTAGAAAAATCTGGGGCGGGTACTTCTCCAAATTCAACTATTCGTTTGTTGGGTAAGTACTGGTTTGGAATTACATCTTTTATCATCTCGTTTGCAAGATCTGAAAAATTTCTAAGTAGACCATTGATATAATTAGGCTCAACAGCACCATATGTTAATTTCGAATTTATATGTTGTTCACGTGCTTTCTCTGGGTATCCTAATGTATCAGAACATATCCAAAGTATTTGTGTAGCAAGATTAACAGTAAGATCACATATTAGAAAAGACCAAAACAAACTTGTGTCATCTGAATTATTTAAACTATACTTATACTCTCTAGCTGCAATCTTTAGCCATTCCATTGACAGGTTAGTTGCAATGTAATGATCTTCATCTAACCAGAGTGAACGGTTAATATTCCATGCTTTAAGTGCTAATTGATCACTTCTTATATGATTCCTAATATTGTTAATGAAGTCTCCATAAAAATGGAAATCTGCAAGACCGTAATTATTATTTGGCTTAGTGTAAGTATCAAGGATTTCGTTCGTTAGAACGATTACCCCACCATCAGAAGCGAATTTTATGATATCCCAAGAAGCTCGTGGAAGAGATACATAAGTTTTTGATGAATTTATAAATTCTCCTAATCCTTTTGACCAAAAGATGCGTTCATAAGGTTTCGCTGCCTTCTTGTTCTTACAATCGCAGATAATTTTAGTCCCATTAAATGGATGTGTAAAACTGATTCCTAACACATCAATATCAGTAGCCTCCAGCCCTACTCCATAGTTGAGAGGTATACCTCTTCTACTAACATAACCCTGCCCCTGGAACATTCCTGAAACCTTATATTCTAATTGGAATCCTTTTTCAATATTTGAAGACATATGCTATCTTCCACCTGTCCGTATCGAATTTAGAATTTTTTCCTGTAACGCTTTCACAGGAGCTGTTGAATTAGACATAATTTGTTGCTTCCTGACTTCAGGAATAATGTACTGAGAAGGTTGAGCATTCAAAATCGAACTTGAATTTTCTTCCGCTTCCAGAATTACTTTATTTAATGATATCATTTGTTTAGCTAATTTCCCCACTTCACTCTGTCTTAACTTCATAAAATAAGTATTATTTATACGAGACGAACGCCGGGTCTCAATAACACCATCTTTTTCTAGAAGTTGATAGTCTTGTCCAATAGCTGTGCATGGGCCAACCCATTCTCCCCTTACTAATTTGTTAACAATGTTCATCATCATACTTTGTGTACTAATATTTCCTCTGGAGTAAGTTGAACTCTTCTCTCCAAACCTTAAACAACTAAGTAAAACCTTAGCTTTGTGAAAGACATCCTCTTGTAGAGTGAATCCCCCTACCCCATGCCCTTTTATTTGTGGAGTCGTAAAAAAAACAGCTCTACCATATTCAGAAGAAACGGTTATCCCATCTAAAAGTCCAATTCCCTCCATCATTATTACAATCTCTCGGGGAATATATTCAGGTATATTTTCACTGAGAAAACCCTGTGAGTCATTTACAAGACTCTGAACTTCAAGAACCATAGACCTTTCAGTTTCACTTAGATTTTTCATAGCCTTGATTGTCTTCTGCGGATCACCAGCAAAAGAGTATTCGTTGTAAAGAACCTTTTCAGTGTGTTCCCCATTTTCTTTTACTAGGCTAAAAACTTTTTGTAAAGAGAGAGTATTTCGAACTGTCTCCTCATCAAAATCAGATGCTAAGATACCTACCAATTCCTCTTCTAATCTCGGTAATTCGTAGGTTGAATGTAATGCTTTTAAACTTGCCTCTTCTTCTTTACCAGGATTTAGACTCTCATAAATGTCTGAAGCAACTTCCAGAGCTGTGGTCCCGGAAAAGCAGTAAATTTCAACCTCTTGGGCTCTCTCAAGACTATCTGTAATGAAATCTACTTTACCTTGTCTTTTTAACAATCTTAAGTATGTATCTACCGCATCAGGACCTATATGTGATAATCGTGCAAAAGTCTTCACAGCTTCACGTCCAATTATTTCCTGTTTGTCTGCAACTAACCTAGATAAAAGCGTCGCTGCTTTGCCAGCCTGTTCAGTTGCTTCATAAAATGAAAGTTCTTGAGTATCATTCTTAATATTACAAATGTGCTTAGTTGTATTTACTAACCATGTACCTTTAGTTAATTTATCCACCTTTATGCTCCCCTTTAATTTTTCATGGTATTTTCAACTAAAACTATATAACTATTATATAAGGATAGTCATTAAAATAAAATAACTATAAGCTCAATTCGAGTAAGAGTATAGCACCAAAACGTCCCCACCTACCACTTGAATATTATATAATACAATGAGCAACTAAATCTTGCTACGATCTGTTATGTCATGACTAAATAAACGCATTTTACTACCTCTTCTTGCTGCTGTTGCTGTTTTATCACTGTATTCATATGGGACATATTGAAAAAGTCAGAACTATATTCGGTTCTGACTTTTTCACACTGGTTGTATCTTCGAATTAATTTTCCTGTGTTAGATAACTTAAAGAAGTATTTGCTGTGCCCCTTATACTCGAATCACTTGAAATCTGCGTAGAACATGGCTCTAAAATCTCTAGCATTTCCTCTACATGCTTCAAACATCTCCTACGTTACCTTTAACCATTGATAGGAATGTGATATCTATTACTTCTTAATCTCACCTATCCCTGAATAGTTCATCTTATTGTTTAGCCTTAAATCTCTAATGCATATACTTCACATTCATGAGATACACCATCTGTGACGTTTTTCCAATAAGGAAGAACTTTGAGATTTTTTTTCAATCAATTCTGTCTAAAGTTGGTCCAACTCTACTCATATCACTATTCACATAAATCATGGATTGATTTATCCAAGATTCACGAAAAACATCGTCATTCCAAAGGCCTAACCAAAACTCCTTTTGCACTCGTATCACTTGTTGATACATGAGCATAACCATCTTTGACATACTCAGGTTGACTTCTCCTAAGCGCAGATTGACATGATTGTTTCAACAATTGTAAAGCTGGATTTGCTTGATATGTGCGCTGTCTTGCTTCCTTATGATAAACTGCGTTACACTCTTTGCAATAGTTGTTCTTAACATCTTTGCTCTGAGCTGATTTATTAAGATTTTCAAGTGATTGATGCTGTTTGCATTTGCTACACTTCTTTTTATTTTTATCTTATAATTATCCTTTCTTCATCCAAAAACTGCTGTCATTCCTTTTACCTATAGCATCTGTAAAATCTACTGTTCCTCTGAATTGTGTCTTTCCATAAGTGGATGCTTGAACAATAATGTCACCCATTGTTGATTGCAGTGATATGTTCGCCGCAGCTTGTGACAAGCCTCCTCGTTTCTCACCTCTGTAATAGAAATCCAGTGAAGAGAAATTACCACTATCAATGCTTACTCCATTCTTCTCTCCCCAGAGGTTGTAAGAAATAAATCCATTACGTGACAAATCTATCCTGTCTGCATTTGCCCCTGTGTACGTATTGTTCCATCAGTTATAGTTGAACCATCAATAGTACCCGAAAACATTCCATTAACCGCTGCAACTTTCCGTCCAGACTCACCTTGAACTTAACGTTTTCAAAAGCACTGTGTCCAAAATAAATACCTCTATTGTCTGCCTTGAAGATGTTGTTTCCTGATCCTATAGCTATCGTACCGCCATATATATTAGGAGAAAGAATTTGCGTTGCATTAATATATGTTGACTGATTGTAGTCTGGTAATCTAGGAATGAAAGGCTGGTTTGCAACCTGGTCCCATGAGCTACTTGCATATGGCCCCATTTTTACGTTTCTACTTAGATACATGATAGAACCCCTGTTATACACGTATATACCATTAGGAGTCACAACATGAAGAATCGTATCTCCGCCAACATTTTTGTTAAGTCTATTTATGTGTTTGAACAAATTAAACACTGTTTCAACAATGTTGTTTTGATCCATCTGATTGTTCTGGAAGAATGACAATACTTCCTCTCTGTCTTCTCCTCTGACTGTAACCATTGATACACTTATTCTTCGCATCTTCTCTTTATGACAATACTCGATAGTTCCAGTTACATTTTTAGATGCGGCATAATAACCTGAGAGAGGAGAAAACTCAGGATTCTTCACTAAATACATTGGATTTTCTTTTTCAAATTGATATTGATCATCTTTACTAACTTCTTCAACAATTAATGCAATCTCATCAATGCTTGTTTGATCATTCACTTTTCCAGAAACTTTTACTTTTCCTCTTAAAATTTCACAATAGTCTTGAGCCCCAGATGAAAACATTGAAATATATTGAGTAAGTTCAGTTTCCTTTATATGGTTATCCCAAACCATTCGCTATTTTTGGTAATTATTCCATACCTGCAATAATAGATAATTTACTGAATGGATTATTTATTGCAATACATAAGCTCATGAACGTCTACTCCCTTCATGGTTATCAATGTATTCCTTATATTTCTGAATCTTTTCTTTGGACATCGGATAGCAATCATTTTCATGACACTTCAGATTTACTACAACTTCCACAATTTTGATTCGTTTGGTAAGCCTCGTGACTTGTAACTCTCTCTTTCATTTAATTCAATTAAAAACCTCCTATGTTTTGAAAATCGAGAAGACAAAAAACAGAGACACTGAGGTCTCTGTTTTTAACATGAATTTTGTAAAGAGATCTTCCTAGTACTAATATCTTCCTCATTACAATTAGCACTCGAAAGTGTTTCATATGTCAAATATTGTAATCAATCTTGTTTTTATTAGGAATTTTAGGTCTTGTATAAAAGTTCGTTATAACCTTTGTCACAGAACCACTCATCCTCTGCCATTCCAGCGTAAAATGCGGACTGCCAAGAATTCGGATTATTTTTAATCCTGCTTTTTGCCTGTTTCTTCAGTTCTTCTTTAAGTTCATCTACTTCTAAATCGTCCCAAAATGCAGCTTGACCTGCAATTTCGTCTATTGCATGAATACAGTAGAGGGTATTCAATTCATAAAATTTGAAATGGTACTCTAATCTTGTAGATTTTTGATCACTCCAATCTGGTGGAGAATGAATAAAGAACTTAATATTAGCTGGCTCTCTACCTGATATTGAAGCGAATAGAAAGCGCTCTGACCCTAAATCATCAAAATATGGGTGGAGAGTCTCTTCTGCACTCGAAGTGGCAATTGCGTCTAATTTTTTCTTGTTACATTCTGGACAAGAAGGTATTAAGTTATCTGGAGTTACCACTAGAGAAGGATATACCGCTTTAGGTAACACATGATCCAATTGTGAAACTTTGCGCTGGCCACATAAAGGACATGTGAAGTTAAAAGGAGATGACATTAGTTTGTCATAGTAAACTCTCCCTCTTGATTTTTTTGAAGCCATCCTACCAGTGTAAATATCTTTCATTTCATCTATAGTCACTTTGTTATTTTCACAGAGGTGATCCTGAAACGTATAAAGTTGACTAATAGTAGCTAAATTCGCAAATCGATCTGATGCCTCTAATACATCATCAAGACAAAGTTCTAATCTCTTTTTTAATTCTTTGTTTCTAACTTGTCCTATACAAGTCGAAAAAACATCTTCTACTAGAAGTTCTGGTCTGATTAAGTTTCTCATTCAGCTTTTTCCCCTGATTTAATAAGTACTCTTAGAATAGCACGCGCTTCCAAACCTAGATTCTCATCAAAGTGCGCTAAAGCTTCTTCATAATCATTATATTTGTTAGCAGCTTCCTTTAAAATATTATGAAATCCTGAATCTGTTACTTCAAATGAAAAAACTTCTTTAGTCAATGTGTTAATATTCTCCCCAAAAGTTTCTATTTCAGGTCTGTTAAAAGAAAGTTCACTGCCCATGCGGTTATACATCCAAGCGCAATCTTTTGGTACCTCCTGTAGGACAACTGGTGAATGAGTAGCTACAATCCCAACACCATTTCTTTTGAGTAGCAAATAAGATAGAATTCTTGTCAACGTGGATAACAAAGGAGGATGCAAATGGGTTTCCGGTTCATCTAGTAGAATTAGAGTACGTTCTTCTAGTTTTTCAACTAGCTTTGAAATAGTAAGTAAGACTATATTGTGCCCCGAACTAAACTTTTTACATATTGGGTTAGCCTTTTCTTCGAAATCTCTCTTGAGCTTTTGCATATCTGAAGTAGGTATACTCTTTTTTTCATTTCGTGCCTTTTCCATAAATTCAATCTCTTCTTTTGAATAGTCTAACAACTCTGCAATACCGGATTCCATAAAAATCGGATCACTATTTAACATTTTTACAGCTTGTTTAAAACGCTCTTTTTTTGATGGCAGTCTATTGCCGACATCTCTTAATAACCACATACTGTTTATAAATTCTTCACGCAATAGTTCTGTACTTTTTGATTCAATGATTGACTGTTTTTTGGAGCCTTTAGGAGATTCTAATCTTCGTTTAAGACCAATATAAGTGTATCCAGGTAGAACCTTACTTCCACGCCGACTTTGTAAGAATTCACTTTCATCGAATGGACTAAAGGATACATAGATAACATTATCAAAAATCTTGTTACCTTCAGTTACACGATCTTGATGAAATCCAAATTTCCTTTGATCATTGTTTTCCGATTTGTTATTAATGAGAGAATTTATCATTCCATTCAACAGATGAGTCTTCCCCACTCCATTTCTTCCAATTATTGCATGAATATTACTTGGTGGATGAGAGTTAGGATTGACCTTGAACGATATTTGGTAACTCTCTGTTGACTCTTTTGTGGGTTTAGCCATAACATAGTTAAATGAGTAGCGAGACAAAGATGAGTCTCCTTGTGCTAAAGAATGAAATTTATTCTTCACTTTAACTTCACTTATATCTCTCAACACTGCTTGAGTTGTAACTCTTTCCCACCGGACTTCAACGAATTTTTTTAAATCGAGTGCAATGTCATTTAAACAATTTAGTAACTCATCTCTGAAAGAATCACCCAGACGGTTTAGATTATCGTAATATGATGTCTCATTCCCTAGAGAATAAAAGTCTTCACTTAGTTTTTCAAAAGATTCAGGGAGAGCAACACGATCTTGATTCGGTTTCATTCCAATTTGTCCAAATTTCAAAGGCCCTATGTAATTGACTTCTCCTAGATCATCCTTATAGTACATTTGGTGAAGAACACGAAATTCAAACCAATCATTCCAATTGTCCATTACTAAATATACAGTTCCATTATCTTCTTTACCTAGATCAGAATTGACAGGCATTAATTTAAATATCACAATGATCTCACTACCTTCACCTTAATATTAGATTATCATCGGCAATTTTCAAAATGACTTCATCCGTGCTAGTTTAAGTTTAACACTTGAATGATTGCCTCTGTTTACTCTCAATAAGTATATATGTTAATTTAAAATTGTGGAACTTTTATCTTCTATCCGAGAGCACCACTGTTCAAAATAAAGCAATAATTAAGTAACTTACTCGGAGAGTTCAAGCTAAGTTAAGTCCATTTAGTTCATGCACCCACATTTTTCGTCTAGCAGAAGCATGTGGGTGCTTCATTTATTTAAAAATATTTAATAAGCCCACCTATTATAAATGAATCATTGGTATTCTCTCTAATTACCTTATTTATTCGTTCTCTCCTAAATTGAAGACATTTATATACTTGCTATAGGTTCATTAGTGGACTAGTTGTCTTAGCCAATTCTAGTATCTCTTCATATTGAATAGATTGAGATGATAGCGGTTAGTAATAATAGTTCTCATGGCCTAATAACCTACAAGACTGTAAACATCTTATTCCAACTTAATTGCTTTTGGGCAAATAGTGTCTCAGTGTATGAGGGCTACAACTTATATGTTCTCGAATCTTTGCTTCGTTTCCAGCTTTCTTCATCATCACTTCAATCGCTGTAACCGTTAGCATCTTGCCATTTTGAGATAAGGAGAAATTTGAATCAGTCATGGATTTATCCTTAAAATAAGCCTCTTTTATTTTTTCTTACTTGATGATGTACTTCTTAAGGAAAGGTGAGATGTATAAATTCCTTTCTTTGTTTCCTTTACAATGTATTTCGATAACGCTTTCGCTGAGTCAAGAGAGCCAAGTGAACATAGTTACAAGTTTCTTATTCCTAATTCTACAAACAACATTAGAACCAACTTATTACGCATGCTTAAATAAAAATCACCTTTAAAGGCGTTGATCAGACGTTTCACTTCATCGTCATTGAAAGTTTTTATAAGAACTTTAGGTTCTCTCATCCATTTTAGACCTAACACTGAATTCCTTTTTTCAGCAATATTGCCTTGGTCCACTATGAATTTGAAAAAAGAACGGATATTCTTTTGTATTCCATTGATGTAGGACTCCGATAGTCCTTTCATTTTCAAGTTCATAAGGTATGCCTTGATATGAGAGGTGTTAACTTCTTCTATTTCAATAACTGAATATTCGTTACATAAGTAATTCAGAAATGCCCCTTTGTTATTTTTATATCCTTTTATAGTGAGGATACTATAGTTCTTAATTTCTAAATCAAAAAGAAACTCCTTGTATGGATATTTCCATACAAAAAGTGAGTTTAAATACATTACCCTTTCGTACCTAGTGTAGGAAAACGTATATCATCGTATAAATCACCAGAAAAAAACAAGTATACCCTCGCTGAGTGATAATTTTGATTAATTTTAATTTTTTGCCATACACTTACAAGGTCAGAATGGCTCTAAAACGCCGAGACAGGAGCATTTGCACGTAGTCTTATACGAACTCTACTTTGTGGTACACGTATGTATTACCAAGCTAATCAGTTTAAAGACGTGTCCTAAAGAATGAGCTATGCCTTATTATCGTTCGTTAGTTTAATCTATTGGAATATCTATCTAAGTAGTCAACTGCTGAATCTGATTTACTATGCACTATTTCTTAAAATAGAAGAATAGAAGAAAAGACTTCCTACAAGGAAGCCTTAGAAGAGCGTCTATTAATGTAATTGGGTTCTATCTACCGTTTGAAAGTAAGGAATAAAATTAATAGGTTCATTCCAATCCCCTATTTTAAATCCAATAGATAGTTTATTTTCGGTTGCAGTCTCGCGTTTTTCTGGTCTAAATGATAAGCCCACGACTTTAAACACATTAGGACCTTTATTTAAATAACGTTCGGGTTCTTTCATGAAAAAATTCCTTTCTGTTCATGATTTTATAATTGAGAAATCATTATTATTTTTACAGTTTTCCTAGAACTATATGAATCTTTCTTATATGTAATACAAATATATTTACCTCAGTGTCTCATGATAGACTCATTAATTATGTGCTTTTATATATTTGTATTTTATTCTAGGTATTCAGAAAAGACAACCCTATAAAAAGGGTTAACTTAGCTCTTTTGTCTAGGCCTTACTTTGTATTATTCACTACATACTGCAGTAAACAACTTTACTTCGTAAAGTTCCTAGACAAATAATAAACGTTATCTCTGGATTTTTTTCTGTACTCAAATGCTTCATAATCTGAAGCTACTTTCTCAATGAAAATCTTCTAGGAACTCACCTTCCTTATGAAGACTCCATTCTATCAACTACTGACTGATTTTTAGAAGTTCCTTTAAATACTTTTGCATATTGGGATTTGTTGCATATACGTAACAACCATTTATGCCACGTGACAGTAAGACATAATAGATTTTCTGGATATAGGATTTTAATTCTTCGTTATTTTCGTCAGTACCTTTGATTGGAAGACCATTTCGATCCTTATACTTTTCTGGATAGACTATAATTCTAACTTTTTCAAAATCATAGCTTCCATCTTCTTCACCCGTATAATTACAATCAATTTCCTCTCCAAAGATCACGCCTACATAATTTAGATCTGCACCTTGAGTTGTGTGAATACAGCCTATTTCTTCAACACTATTTTCTTGATTAATCCAACCTATTGTTCTAGAGTTCCAGTTAAATGTGTCACCTGTAATAGGATCACTTATATCATATAAATTATTATCCTTTTGTGTTGCCCATTCCCAAGAATAGCCCGCAATCACTCGACATAGTTTATGAGTCTGATTTAGTTTCTTTATCCCCTTGTGTAATTCCGAAATGGAATCCATCACTCTAAAGTCATAACCTTTTAGTAATCCTTTTTCATAAACAGGGACATCTGAAGCCATTTGCAGATATTTTCTCAACCATGCTAAATATTGATCCCCTGACTTCAACCGGAACTGTTTACGTAGTACATGTCTACGATAATCTGTTGTCTTTTCTTTAAAACAGTCGGAATCTATATCAGCTGGACGAATAGTTTGATACTGATCATACACAATGGTTAGATGATGAGCGTAGTTTGATATCAGATCTAATTCGGTTGTAAACCCATCCGAAGTGATTAGATGTTTTAAATCTCTCGCTTGCTTCCCAAAATACTGTTTTAGCCGATGTGCTTCATCTACAAAAACATACTTATATTTTGTATCCCTACCTTTAGCCTTCTTAATAAAGTGTGAAGGAGATAACACTGTAATTCCATGTAAACCAACTTTTCGAACTAAATCTTTATATAAGCCTAATGAATGGTTTTGTGGAATGATGAGTGCGATGTCTTCCCGTTCTAATCCTTCACGGTCCTTACCCGTTGTTTGATCATATACGAGTGTATATAGAAGATTCGTTAAAACTACTGTTTTACCTGTACCTGGATCTCCAGCAATCAGATGTCTACTTTTAGATGTACTTAGCACTGTATCTAAGATGTCACGGCTAATATCAATTTGATTGGCTTTGAGTTTCTTAAAAGGTGAGTATTTATAGATAAACTTATTATGTATCTCTTTTAATGGTTCACTTGCTATTCCTTCATGAATTAGTTTTTCCCATATGGTTACGAACATATCGTTTACATCTTCAATCCCATTATACGAGTGAATATTCTGGCCTTTAATCTTATTCAGTAAGTTGAACTGGGCATCTGCTAGCAAGTAATCAATTAAGAGTGTTTCGATGTGTTTAATGGAGCTCTCATTAAAGAGAGCACTTTTAATAATCGTAATGTCAGTAAATGTTTTACTACAATCTTTTAAATGTGTAGAAAAACGACCATATACGTCTGTAGATTTTCCTACATAGAGATTTTTCTTGTCTCTTTGGATATACACAACTGGAACTGAGTCTATATCAAAGTCTTTAACATCAAAATGTTCAAATTCCTTTCGTGTTTTCTTAAGCATTTCAAATGAATACAGTTTCCCTGCGAGTATCATAACTAACACGTCACTTTCATTATTATATTCAAGACATTTATCTCTCCAACATTCAACTCGGTGCTTCTATAATCAGTAGTATATATCTCTCTTCTTTGCCTACTTCTCGATACCATACATTTGACATAGTTCATCTAAATTTATCTCAATACCAATAGCCTTTAATTTCTCATGTCGATCGTCAAATAGTTTTCTTAATATGTTCTCTTTATCTTCGTCTGTTCCATGATGGATCTGACGATGACACGTTGGACATAATGCTAGAAGTTGGGATGCTCGATCCAAACTAACATTAAAATTCCTTTGATATTTCATTGGTACAAGATGATGAACCTCCAGATATCTTTCTCCTGTAACTTTCGAAGTAAACGAAACATGTGTTTCATCGAAGGCACACTTGAATTTAGATAAACGAAGCGCCTTAGCGGCAACTTGAGCATCTCTTGGCCAGCGTTCTTTTTTGGTCTGATCAATAACAGGTTCTGGTTTTGGAAGTGGAGTATCCTCCGTCTCTATATCCTCCATACTATTCTTTTCGGCTTTCTTTACCTTTTCATCAAGTATCGATTGCACTCTATTTTGGAAGTCTTCTTCTTGTTGCTGCTCTTCTTCTAAAAATTGACCATCATCACTTAACAATAGGTAATCATTAAATTGCTCAAGCGTTCTTTCACCGATCATATATTCAATCTCTTTATATGTAATCAATAATTCCTTAAGGTCACTGATAAGTTCCTTTGAACTAGGTAAGTTATCGGCACTATAAAAACGTCCAAAAATATGACCCTTTTCATAGCCCTCTGCTAGCCACCCTTGTCCTCCTAACGTAATGGCTTCTGCAGTCATATGATCTGGAGTAAAGTTCAACTTCTTTTGAATTATATTTGCAGTCGTCCGGATTTTTTTCCGTCCCAGTTTGGTCTGATACTTTTCCTTAAAATATGTCCAGCCTTGGTTTAAGGAAATATACACACCGCTCATATCTGCTTTAAACAAATAAACAATGTAATAACCTTTTGTAGCTGTGGTGGTAATATCTCTATTAAAAATTGAAATCCACGGTATTTCGGCCCATCGTCCGTTTCCAACGGAGCCCTTGATATAGAGATGATCTTGATTTAAATTTGCTTCATTAATAATGATATCTTTAAATATACTGCGTACGTGGTTACCCATCTTATGGTTCTCAAAAAATGACAATCTTGCTTCCTGGTAATGATCGAGTATGTATTGTATCGCCTCTCTAATGTGTAGCTCACCTGTTCTTTCGTTAGTGTTTTCTGTTTCTAATCGATTTTCAATAAGCTCTGACACATGAATCACCTCAGTCACGTTGTTATGATTATTATCATACCAGGTTGTTCCATAAAATTGAAACATGTGCTTTCCTAAATGAATAGATAGAAATTTGCTCGATATTGAAAACTCTTTACAAGCTATTTCAATGAATTCAAATCTACTAACTACCATGTATTACGATTAAAATTTTGAGTTAAAACAAAAAGAGATTGCCCAAGAGTTTAAAAAAATTCAAGGGAAATCTCTTATTAGATCTTATTTATGAAGGGTTTAATATAAACTCTATTGCCCTATTCGTTGGCAGCTACGTCCAATATATTTGCTGCTTTTAATGTATAGGACATTACCCGGTTCTTGCCTGCTGCTTTTGCCTCATACATAGCTTCATCTGCCTGTTTGATTAAAAGGTCGGCTGGTACACTTGGGTCATACATTCGATAGCCGATGCTAGCTGTAGTGATTGTTTCCTTTTCGATACGGGATCTCATTCGTTCCGTGATCTCTTCCATATCAACGTCGAGACTTTGAATGAGTAAAACCATCTCCTCTCCACCATAGCGTCCAGCCACACCTATGCCCTGAACCTCTTCCTTGAAAATAGTTGCCACTTGCTTAAGTACTTCATCTCCTACTTTATGTCCTTTGGTATCATTCAATCTTTTAAAGTTATCAATATCACAGAATATAACATTCACTGGAATACTACGATCCACACAGCCATTGATATACTTAGTAAAATACCTTCTATTAAATAGCCCAGTGAGTGAATCAGTAATCGCGGAAACGTACGAGCTTTGCATTATGATCAATGAATGTTCAATCAGGTTGACCAATAAAAGAGTAAACGAACTAACTTCAAAAATAATATTGAGCATGTAAAAAGATCCATGTAACGATGGCACGATACTTATAGCCATGGAGATCAGTAGAGAAGCTAGAAATAATCCAGAAGCCATATAAATAGATTTACCTCTTCCTAACTTTTCCCCATATAAAATCATCATCGTTACGATCGATAAAATGGCTATCATATGTCCAAGTATAGGAGCAAACAAACCGGTGAGAATCACTACAATGGTTGGAACTATAAAAATGAGTTGAAGTTTAAGGTTTTCTTTGTTATGTATCCGGTAGAAGCCATAAAGAAATATAATGAACGTACTTTTTACTATGATGTTAAAGAAAGAAGAGATTGCATATGATTCTATTCCTATAGTGGTTGCAACTAAACTGAAGATCAGGATTATCCCATTGAACGCAAGATAACCTAGCGTGATTTTAGATAAGAACATGTATGATTTTCTTTTCCGCTTTTCAAGTAATTGCCTCGATAAAACCCAAGACAATATTAATATTGGAAAAAGTAGAAGTGATGCAATGAAGCTCCCTTGAATACCCACAAAAAAATCAAAAATACTCATAAGTCTTGCACATCCTTTTTATTGATAGAAATTATCAAACCAGTCACGATGTAATTTCGTTGGGTTCTTGAAATATTGAACCCACATATATAACCATTCGTTTTTGCCTTCTTTGCTTGATCTCCATTTCTGTCTCTGTGCTATTACAAATGGAATAAACACGGGTGCCCATAGAATGCTTCCACTTAAAATAAAATACAACATTCCCTTTGGCGTATTCAAGATCGGATCCCAAGCAGGATGCTGAGTATCCAAACCCTTTGCTTTGGCCCAGCAGAAGAGAATGACATAAAGGACAAACCCACATACGACATAAAAAGCAGGTATTACAAATTGAAGATTAAATACGAACAAAAGCAGTATCACAGATAAAAGCAATAATACTTTGTTGTGCTTCCTCATAGTTCACCTCCTACATTGTTAAAGAAATAAAAAAACGCGAACTATCCCTAAGGACGTTCGCGTACTTCGCGTTAGCATATTTAATTGTTCTCATTATACAACAACCTCTCTTGTTGCTCAATCATTCTCTGTTTATTCTTAGTGAAAGAGGTCGCCATTTATGCACTAATGATTTGGTATCTGGTTAAATCTCAACGTTGTCAGTAGGGTACATGATCCTTTTTCAACATCCGATTATAAGCCATGTTAACTAAAGCACACTGGACAATTACGGTAGAGTTCAATCAATTCACATCAAGTGCTTTTCGCAGAGCCATATCGGCTTTATCCAAACTATCGTTGGCATTTTCAATAGCATTTTTTATTTTGGCAAGGTTCAATATATCCTTCCAGTTACTTTTGATATCTTTGGTTACCTCTTTAAGAACATCTGTAGCATCGGTTTTCAGATTTGTTAACCCATCCACATCCGAAAAATTGCGTAGAGACATTCGATTTGCAAAAGATGAGATCTTCTCAGCCATTGCTCTATTTGATAGAGTTGAGGACAATTGGTCAATCACTTCCGATTCCTTTGCAGCTTCTTTTAGATGGAATAGATAATCTTTGATAGGTTGGTATGCATTATTCGTTTTTTCCATCAGTAGTATAGCATCCATATATGTGAGCTTTTCATTTGGATTGGAACGAAGCGCGTAAATGCCAAAATCACTTAGTGTTTTACCCTGCTCCATACTGTCTACATGCATTACACGTTTTAGTATGGATGCTGCATCTACAGTTGTTACTGGCTCATCCGGATTGACTACTTCATCCTTTAATACTAAACCTACATGTATTGAATATTGGAGAATCTCTTTAAACTGCTCATCCTGACTTAACTCATAGAATGACTTTGCCAGAAGCACGGCTTTAATTTCAGGGAAGAGAACAATCAGGAGGCTCTTTAACAGTTGCTCTTTGGTGATTAGCTGCTCTGGATGAAACTCTCCTTGGAGAATCCCTAATTCTTTGCTCTTGCTTTTAACGTAATTTTTCACGGGATCAATGGATAAATTAGAAGCTTCAGTTTGAACCCACATCCCTTTATGTTCTTCTTTAGCCTTAGATTCAAGTTGTTCAAATAGACCTTCCCAGCGTGTATTAGGTTCAATCGCCATAGACCGAGCAAATCCGTTGGAGACGAGAGCTGCATTGAAGAATATGCCATCTTCTAGGTATACATAAGCAAGTACTCTACCATAGGGATCATCTGTCTGGTCCCGAGATACATAAACTGTTTTACCTATCAGTTGATCTTTAGTGTATTTTGAAGCTTCTGGGCCATAAAATTGGATAGGCCCATTTAGGACCTCTGGGGTATCAACACCAATTAAACGAAACACAGCTTGCTTGCCGGCACTTGTCCCATCTGTATATTGCCCGACAAAAGTATCGCCATCTTTTACACGTGTGACCTTAATCTTTTCCAGTGGAGTAGAGTTGATGGTCACGGTTTGATTTTTACTCAACCATCCGACCGTGGTACCCATACTCTCACTAATAAAACGAAGGGGCACATAGGTAACATTATCAATCATGACGGGGGCTTGACTCAGTTTTAATGAGTCCCCATTGACTGTGGCCTCTTTCTTCCCAATGACCAGATATACGCTTCGTTCTCCCTTTGTAGCTTCAATGGAGTAATTATCTTTGTTCCATTCAATAGCTGCACCTAACCTCTCAAATATCGTCCTCATAGGAACTAATGTATTTCCATTTATCATTTTTGGATAAACATCAAAATGTAGTTTTTCTCCATCTACATACACTGATATTTCCTTCTCCACAGCTGCGGCGCTCATTTGTAATGGTGAGGATAACGTAGTTATCGCAACGATAGAACTAATCATTAGTTTTTTGAACATCTTTTTTCCTCCTAAGCAAAAAAAAGAACGCACAACTCCTAGGAGTTTGCGCGTTCTTCGTCGCTTTCATATATTTGATTACGCTTATTATATACAAAATAATGTAAGCTGATCAAGCATATATCAGTTGTATAATAACCGTGCACAGTGTATCTCTCATGGTATGATTCTATATCATCACAAATACTTATTATCCAATAATCGATGGGATCGTCTCCGAAGATTCAATTAACTCAATTTTTGAATAAGTGTTGTCTGATCTAATTTTTCTATAATAGACTCCAGATCAATTGTTACATCTACCATATTTCTAAGATGAAATGCTGCTTTATTATGGCCTAATATGGCAAGTACTAGTGTTCCATTTTTCTTCGCTCGTTTAATAGCAGGTACGAAATCTGCATCTCCAGAAAAAACAACAACATAATCGTACTTATATACAGAGAATTGATAAAGATCCAAACAGATCAATACATCAACCCCTTTTTCAATATAGATATCCTTCTGGATATCACATGTACCGCGATACACATTAATCCCATCATGTTCTAGCGCTTGCAAGAACTTATGCCTTTTATTATATCTAATCTCATCCGCATGCTTAGGTGGTAGAGCTCCATAGAAATTAAAATCCGTAGACATCTTCAATCCATAGTTAGATTTCAAATATTCTTCAACTACTTCATAGAATTTTCGCCACGAACGAATGCCTTTGATTCCTAATTCAAGTAACTGATAAATAGCATTGCTTTCATCAATGAGAATTGCACTTTTGAGACGTATCCCTACTGGTCTCATGATCTTCAACCTACGGACTTTCTATTCTTAGAGATTCTAAGAAGATCCATGAGTGGCAAACCTAGACACTCCGATATCTGAAGTAAATGCTCTTCTTTTGGAAATCGCACATCTCGTTCCCAGGCTGAAATTGTGGTTTTATCTACGCCCATTTTTAAGGCCAACTGTTGCTGAGAGTACCTTTTTGATAGCCTTTTAAGTTTAATGTCTGCTGCAATGGTTGTGATTGGTTTAATTTTCTGTACGTTCATAACATTCACCTCTGGTTCATTTGTTTAGCTGGATAATTTGTTGGGTTAGAAACCTAACCACCTCAAACTCTTGCTCCTTCATTTAATCGTTGAGTTGCGCCCGCATAAAGTACAGTTCACACAAAAAAGCACCGCTAGACGTCTTCAATCGACGTAGCGGTGCTTCCACTTATTTAATATTTGATTACCGTAAGTATATCATAGCCGTTTGGATAATATAAGGATCAATTAACAAATGAATAACTGGAAGTATCGATAAAAAGCTCTCCAGTGTATTTCCTGCTCCTTGTCTGAGCAAGATAGGTATATAAGTGCCTTTCTCAATGAGGGGTTTACTAGCTTGCCTCAATTTAAATTGAAAGCTACATATATGTTACTTGGATGTAGGGGTCAAGATATTGATGTTTTAAGTTTATGTTCTGATCTGGAAGTTAGTTTCATATCTTTTAGGTGATGGAGTTATTTTAAAACATATTAAAACCATTTCAAAACACCATCAATTAATACCTTATCTTAATGCATTTATTTAACACCATAGATTAAAACCTTTAGTTAATACCTTTTTATAGGCCCAAAAAAACGAATGAAACCCTTGATATATAAGGCTTCTAACATAAGCTTCATTTTCGAAAGAATAGACTAAAAGCTGAATACACTCTGCTGTAAGCTATGTCCACGAACCAACAAAACTTATCAACGTTTAGCCTAAAGTAATCCCTACTCTAATAAACGATATACCATTTGAAGAATTCATAATCAACAACGAGTATCACTTTATCAAAGATGATAAACACGTTATCCACAGGTATTTTATACAGTTAGTATTTAATTAGATGAAATATTTAGGATTGATTACTCTCTCGAAAGAAAACTCCTTAATGATTGTAAATATTATTCATTTTATCTCATGACAAATAGCAGTCACTCTACGGTTTGTAGAAGTCACTGCATCAAAATTTAGATGAATTAGGATTCAAAACAACTTAAAGAAGCCTAACTTTGTTTTCAAATTAGACCAATTAAACTACATTATTTTTTTGTTTTGAGATGAATTTTTCGATCTCAAGTTTGATCTCTAGAATAGGTGCGGGTAAGGTTTTTATCTGATAATAACGTTGAGCGAACCATTCAGGGTTTTGTCTAAAGCGACTAAGCCAGCAGTTATGTAGCAGACGAAGCTTATCCCAAATCTCGCGTTGTTGTTCCTCTGCTGTGACAATCAGATCTTGATTCAACTCTGAGAGTGCATCATTAACAAAAAGCTGAGTTTCTGCCATGTGTTTCTTCTGGTGTACTACTTCAAGGTCCATGGATAGCTGTACTGCATACTTCAGCTCGGCTGATTCCATCACAGACCGAAAGTAGGCACTGATCTCATCTAATTCATTCTTATCATCATTAACAATATACTCAGAGTCTTCTCGGTATATCATATTGAAGAAGGTTTGAGAGCGCATCTTATTTAGCTGAATATTAAACAGAGCTGTGTCAAAGATCTCAGTGGCATATTCATAGCCAAATTTAGCATAGTAGTCTTCCATGACTTTTGCGATCTGCCACACTGCTTTGCGTGATAGAAAGTCACAACAAAAACGATGCTTTTTAAGCTGTTTAAAGACCCACAGCTCAGCACCCTCAGAATAGACTTCCCCCATATCGATCCATTTTTGATGAACATGGAGTACTTGATAGTTTTCTGTATGTATTTTAATTTTCAGATACTTGGAAGCTTGGATAAGAATGTTTTTCGCTTCCTTAGGCGTTCGAATATTAAGAAGCCCAGTTGGACCATAAAGATCATTAATATAACCCCAGCGAAAGTTTCCGGGGATGTAGATCAATTCTTTACCGACATAATGGAGAACAAACCGTTGAACATTGCGATCTTCAGATAGGAACTCATCGCAATTGAAAAATGCAAAGTTCTTCGCATAGAGGTTTTCTTGGGAAGGCTCTGCTTGATCTCGAACAAAGACGTATCGATTAAAGAACAGGTTTCCAGAATCATTGTAGTGAACAATGCCCTCAAACTCTAACTTATTAAGAAGGATTCGGATACGGTATGTGGAGGTGCCCATACGTTTTGCAAGTGCTGTTATGGGAAGCGGAACTTCCCCACCATATGCACAAATTGTACCGAGCAGCAATTTAAGTTTGAATAACAAACGAGTATCATTGTGGAGTGTCCGTGCATCAAATAGATCAGGATGGTGTTTCATAGTGTGCCGCTCCTTAAATCCAACCGGAAAATGGTATGGGAAATAAGAGGTTTTGGCTTTTTTTTCTGAAAAAGACATGCTATAATTGAGGCATATCCATTTAAGAAGCAAGACCAAGACCCGATTTCTCGAATTCTATCTAAATGCCAGGTCGCCAAACTTAGCCATTTAGTAGAACTTTGTGGTTGGGTTCTTTTTTTATGCTGATTTTTATTTCGACAGTTAATTTCGAGTAATTCGTTTATGTATTAATAGATCATCTAAGCTTTAAGCAATTATAGCACTGAAAAAATTGATGGTAAATAGAGGTAAGTTCAGCGGAGATTTGGAGGATTTATGAAATATCCCTTGGAGTATAAGGTCTAACAATAGAGCGGAGATTTGGAGAATTATTTCTGAACCCCTACTCAAACAGTGTTTTTTGGGAATAATAGATAAAAAAAAATATTTTCTTATCTATACAGCGGAAATTTGGAGAAGTTTATCTTACTATTTAACACCATTAGCGATTTATATATTGAATTATCCAAGTTCAGCGGAGATTTGGGGAATTATTCACTGTTTTATACTTCAAAAACTAGTTTTTTTCCCCCAACTGTCTTTAAAATAAAGATAGAAATGCAAACTTCGCTTATATTGAGCGGAGATTTAGGTAAGAAACCTTTCTCCAGCGGAGATATGGGGATTTTTTTAGGATCGAGCGGAGATTTGGAGTAATTTTTGTACCATTTTAAAAAATTCCCCCAAGTTTTGAGCGGAGATTTGGGGGAAATAAAAATAGAGTTAGTTATCTAACTCTATTTAGTGAATATTAGAAGGGTAAGGTCAGTTGCTCTGGCTCATTCATAAAATGATTGATTTGTTGATTCCCTAGCAAATCCTCAGCTTCGTAAGGTTTGACCGGGAGAAAAGTAATGTGAAAAACATCTTTCTTTCGTACATAAGACTCAACGGTGACTCCATGGTTAACAAAGTCATTTAAACACTCTTCAATAAATGAGAGATTGATATCTTTCCTTTTACTGCGAAACTGTATTTTGTGGATAAAGTATGTGTAATCGAATTCAGCAGTATATCCTTGCTGGCGTAAGTAACAAAGAAATCTTTCCTTCTGCAAAGGGAAGATTAAATGCTCCGACATCCGATTTTCGAAATGAATTAACTTATCACTGTACGCACGAACGACCTGGCCCATCATGTAATTTTGGTGAATATCCTCTGCGATAGTGATCTCTGCCATTTCCCCGTCACCGAATTCAGTAATATGCAATCGATCGAAAATACCAAATACGAGTGTTTCATTATCCGAGATAACATTAAATTTAACGTTAGCGAGTTTAGTCAAACGGCTCTTTACGGAAAGATAGTTACTTTTATTATCAGAACCATGAGTTCTTCTCACTAAATCCCCGATCGTTACGTATATTTTGCGCTCTTCGAAAAATAGTTTACGATCTCGCATAGAGAGTACAGCTCTAAACAATTTTGAATCTGTTTCATCGATGGCACGTAAAATTTGGTCTTCATTAATGATTTCTTGATTCACAAGTGTCAGTAATGAATAATTCTCATCAGGTTGATATTCACTGATATAATGTAACTTGTTATCGATGATTACACTTTTCTTGGTTAATTTCATACGTGACCATCCTGGATTTACAGCGGCATGATCCGTATATACCAGGGGTTGATCAATGATAATTTTGTTGATGTTCCCGTCGAAATTTTTTATAAGTATGTCTGCGATGATTACAATCGTATCTGATTTAATTGCCTTTTTTATTTGTAAAGGCGTCTTGTCTTTAATATATAGGTAATCAATGAGTCTTGACGTTTTGTCATTTGCCCATGTTTTGACTTCTTGGACTCGTTTTGCATTTAACTCCTCTAGCGTATTAACTTCATAAATTTTTATGAATTGCTCCATGCCATACATCTCAATGAGTTCATTGGCAAGGTCAAGTTCCTTGACGACTTCAACGCGCTTGTTTTTTACTTTAGATATATTTGAAAGCTCTTGAAGAGACTTGAGCCATCGTTTCTTTGTTTTTTGAAGTTCTTTAAATGTATTCCTTCTTACCTCATGTATGTTGGCAGGTGTGAGCTCAGAAGAAATGATGTCATGCAGGAAATCCCTGATGTTTCCTTCATTAAGTTTATTATAGAGCTCTTCACATCTAAGGCCTAACTCATCAACAACTTGATTGATAAAATATTGCGGTATATGCTCTTCCATCAAAGCTACTCACCTCCAGCACTATCATAACATAGAAACTCTTGGATTATATATTGGAATAAAAATCAATATAGGTCCCAGTTTTTTGGTTCCAAAATACGATTCGATGTAGTCAAAGAGCCTCACAGACACTCAATGTTTGAATATAATAGCTATTCACACTTTGGGTCCTTTCAGAAAAGTAGTTTCTTTGAACTTACCGCTGTAACTGTCACTAATTTTCATCATATCGATCCATAAAAAATCAATATAAATCCTAAGGGAACCAAAGCTGAAAGACACCTTCTATTGTAGTTGCGAGAAGAGATTGGAGTTATGGAAGTACTAATCAAAAAGTAAAAGAAAACGGTATAACGTCTTATTTCTAATTGATTGCTCCACCTATATTTGTACAATCACTTTCAATTTTTTATGTTACTAATAATATATAATTTTAGATGAATTAACCCATATAGAAACTCTTTTTAGGAGAACAAATAAATCATACTGACATGGCTATAGGAAGAGAATATATTGGACACTTCATATATGTCTTGCACGTTTTATTGCCTTTAGTCCAGATAACTGAGAGTTTAGAAATAAGAGGCGACCAACAAATTGGTCGCCCCTCCTACAAATTTTGCTATGTAACCGCATGTAAATCCTCTTTAGTGCGACTTCAAATGGTATTGCATTATGGTGTGTGAATCGTATATCAAACTCAAATACCTTAACCTGGTTTTGTTTTCTGAGTAGTGAACACTCCTAACAAAACAATCTACTTCATTCTTAGAATAGTTGCATCTACTAGGGTATTGGATGTCTCCAAAGCAACGTTACTTATTAACCTCATCATTAGCCTCAATATTCTTGAAAACTTCTTCAATCTCAGCCTTCCGAACAATACTACTTGTTGTTTGGTACTCTTCATAGAGTTCAGTATAGTGATTTAATCGTTCTAGCTGAGCCTTCTCTATTTCAGACAACGACTCTTCGTTATATTGCTGATATTGTGTTTCCAACTCAGTATACTTCAATTGCAATTCTTCTTTTTCAACAATACTATCCGTTAGATAATATAGTCGAAGTATCTTTGCCATTAGTGTTTTTGTTTCAATTAGTTTGTTAACAGATGAGCTATTTTCCATGTGAATCCCTCCTATATTAATATCATATCACAGACTAATTTCTCCCACAAAAACAAAAAAAGCCTAAGCAAATTTGCTTAGGCTTCTTCTCAATTAGTAAACGGTCCTACCTTCAGTAATGCTCGATAGACGCATGGTTTCTGACTCGATGTCTTTTTTTTTTTTCGTGCAATATAGTGTACTGCCATAACTAAATGCTCAAGTTCACTTTTATGTATAAACAATTTTTGCAATCGTTCTTCACATTCAGCCTTAATGACTATATTCGTAGAATTTATATATAGATAGTATGTTCTGTATATTAATTCTTTAAGTTCATCTATTTCTCTCGTAATTGATTTAGTTTCATTCATTATATGCACACCTCGGAAAAGTTATTGGTGAGACGTATTGGGCGTATGTACCTTAATGCACACACGCCATAAAGAAACCATTCACTTCTTCTCATCTTTGCCACCAACAAGTTTTTGGTATTCCTCATCAATGGCTTTTAAGTCAGTATCTGTTGCTTTGCTTAGAGCATTTTTTGCCAAATACGTTAAACCGTTAAACCCTGCAAGCACAGAGGTACCGACAATTTTAGCATAACCAACTGGTTCAAAGAAGGAGAATGCTGCAAGTGCTGCTGCTCCACCGATGAAAAAATCAACTAGCAGGCCAGGAACAAAAAAACGTTTTTTACCCACCTTTTTAACGTAGGGTAGTAAAGTACCACCTTCCATTTTAGACGCAACAGCCAGATTCGTCATACCTCCGACGAGAAAAGCAATTAATAATTCCATTAGAATCTCTCCTTTATAATTGGATAAATAAAAAAACCACCAAAATGTAGTGTGATTTACACTCATCCTGGTGGGATACATTTAAAAATCTCAACAAAAAAAGGCCAGAACAACAACCGATTCTAAAATTAAGACACAAGTAAAAAACTCGAGTCAATAGATCCAATAGATCTTTAGAATGCGGATAGTCGCCTGACCTTCCGAAAGTTTAAGATATAAGTAAATGATATACCTCTATTATACTTCATATGATAAATAATTTCTACATAAAAATAACGTGTTATTAAACTTTAGACCTTGTCCCAACTGCTATGATTGTCAACAACTTTTAATCAGGTTAGTATCTTCATTAGCAATAAAATAATAGAAAAATTTAGTAAGGGTTACTTGATTATAGGTCGTGATCTAGTATTCTTTAGACAGATCCTAATATTTCATACTTATACTAACCGTCTAAAAATCTTTTATAAATACTCAACTGCAAAAAAGCCGCCAATATTGACGACTTAATTGCTATACTAAGGTGTTCTTACTCGTTTTCATCAGATTCCCTAATTAGTATAGGTTCAATGGACTCCCATTCACAGGCCAATGACATATACATGAATCTCCAGTGAATGAGCATCAGCACAAGAGTTGATTTGTATGAGAGCATAGATCTTGTTCTCTAAGTGAGTGTACACTTGTTCAACCTTTGCAAACGAAATGGTCAACACATAGATTTTGTATCAATTATTCTGTTTGACAAAAGGCTTAAAAGTGAGACTCCCCCAGCAACATGTGGTTAACTGCAGAGTGACTTTTGCATACAGTCTTGTGGAGGCAAAGTAATCAAAAAGATTAAGAAATTCATTGTACTCTTCCGTTATTGTATAACAATAACACCTTAAGGATGAATTGCTACATTTAAGCTCTATCCCATCACGTAATGAAGGTCAAAAACTAGAATAGAGGTCAGGAATAACCTGTTCAAGGTTATTCATAATCATCCCAGAAAAATGGTCTCTGATCTCCTACTTTTACAACGACTCTAGTGTCATCGGGATTACTGGTGACGTCATCCATCCATAAACCCACGTTAGGATTTCCATTCTTCCATTCTTGAAGTAACTCAGGATCAATTACATTCTTTACGCTCTCGTGATTAAGATCGATATCAGAGTCCTCTGTCTGAAAAAACAACTTGAAGCGTAGCTTCAATTCAGGTGCAGGATACAACATTTCTGATGAAAGAATAATAGAAGTTGTGGTGACGATCGAAACATATTTCAAAATTTTCAAAGTTTCTATGACTATCTTTTCAATTACTGGATCTACATCATGACGAAGTAATTCTTTTGGTAACTCAACGACTAGTAACATTTGTTGAGGATCATCCATTTGACAGGTCATGCTCCAGAAAGACCAAGCAGCAGTTAGAAAGGATAGTGCCTGTTCATAAACACTCCCCGTAGCTTCAATGTAATATCTTTTTCCGTGATCCTTCAATTGAACCCAAGGGATCTTTCCGATCTTTAACTGGTGATCCATAAGCAATTCTTTATAGATCACATCATCGCTGAGAGACTCAATAGCTCTCTTGTAACCTTGTAGTGGTCCCTCAATATGCGGTTTAAAACTAATGGGTGGCAATAGTTGGCTTCGTGGGACATCTAGTATCTTTGCCAACAGGTTGAAATAAGAGTTCGAAAAAAAGTGTCTGGTTTCAATAAATACACTTCGATCCTCGAAGAATTCAGGTGGATCGGGATAGCCTTCCACCCATGGGATAGACTCAATTGTATATGCCTCGCCAAGCTGAGGAGCCTCTGTTGAAATCATAAAAACTGCCTGAGGATCTCGCTTGCTAATTTCATTCGTGATATGGGAAACAAGCTGCCTACGTGGTGAGAGTGTTTTATCGCCTATAATTGCTAGTTCAGCTTGATTATATTGCCACCATGCCCAAGCCATTTCTCCATCTCCATAGTAGTAATTTCCCATGACTAAAGGTTTTTGAATGCTTTTATTCATAAATGCCTCCTACAATAAAAAAACACCGCCAATCCATAAGGGTATCCTTAGGATGACGGTGCTTCCGTTTAATTGTGTATTTGATTAACTTCATTATAAATGATACAAAACTGTTTCACAATGCAGACAGATCTTCTAATGTGTACCGTTAGGAGTATAGTCATCATATGAGCTCTTACTCGCGTCGTAGTACATTACATCTCCATCCTCTAGAAGGAATTGAACTCCATACGGATCAGTGATCTTGTGGTCACGCGAACCATCTGTACCGTCATAACCCTCCATGTCCCACCATTGGTTGTTCAATGGACCATGAATATATTGAAGATATGGATTATTCAAATCTGCATTTCGAATGGTCTCAATGTTGAAGTTGACCGTGATATAACCGTTTTTCAAGAAGATCGGTGACTTTTCATCCAATCTATTCTTTTTACCATACGTTGCTAAATCGGTTCCAGCCGGTACAACATATACAGCAGCAGGTAAACTATATTCACCATACCATTGTTGAACCGATGCATTTACTCGCGCTGGTGTGGCGTTTGCATTGTTTGGGCGGTCAAATGTATTAATGAAGGTCCGAAGTGGCGAAGGCAGGACCTGAACATCATATCCTCCAACATACGTGGCTTCTTTAGCACGTTTTAGATATGAATTCAAATACTGATTTCTCGTCACTGACCAGCCTGTATTCAGATCATAAACGGATCCGGCAGAATTCACGATATCTGCATAAGGTACATTTCGAAGTCTAGTGTTAAGTGTAATGTTCCTACGCTCTACATCCGCACTCGATCCGATCTTAACAAATTTCTGTTTGTCTGAATGATAATACAGATCAACAGGTATCCGTTTAGCGGTTGTACTCGCATTATTATCCTGGAAGTAGAATGTTGGTGTGATTCGGATAGCATCCTTATCTCCATACATATTTCCCTTCGTCTTCAGATCAAACTTGAAATGGTAACCGGTCTTTACCGCAACGCTTTTAAAGTTCGCTAATGGATGACTTCCTCTCCGAATAGGCAATTGATAAGGAGAGAATGAACCGTTCGATCCCCCATCAATCCCTTTAATGCCGACCCAATAGGATGTCCCTTTTGAAGTACTGCTGCCTTTTGCTGTCCGGAATACAGTTTCCCAATTCGGGTCCGCAATATCAGTTACTCTGAAATCATACACACGTCCAATAACCTGTACAGGAACTGTATTTACAGCAACATGATTCACAAGGTTAAGGTTAGCCTTGTCCTCCCATGTAAATCCGGTGGCTGGTGAATTTTCAGCAAAGGATCTATAGGACACAGTATAATTTCCTTCTTCTACCCATAAGGGTAAATAGAATGCTTTCTCGATCTGACTTACAGGGACATCAATCCATGTGTTCGCAGGATAGAATGTAGATTTGTCAGCTGTATACACATCGAATTCAAAGAGAACCTGCTTGAGTTTGATGTACTTTGCGTAATCCCTGTTGCCATAACCAAGTATGTTTCGGTGCTGCCCACTTGTAGGAAGACTTACAGTGAATGGACGATCTAAAATAAAGGCACGACGTGACGCATCGGGCTTTGTCCGCTGATTGTGCTCTTTGTCGTCTGATGCATTGGAATAGATAACTGTTGGAGTATGTACTGTAACAGTGTTGATTCCATTGATCGGTAACACTTTGTTTGCACCACCGTTGATGTTGCCAGGCAACAAGTCGTAGTAGATGTCCCCGGAACTAGTGGTATTTAGATCATTAAGCAATGTTTTACTAATCATGTTATTTGGCTTATACAGAACATCTCGTCCAATGGTTGTTGGATTAGGGATGTTTGATGGAGTTGGACCATCTTTAGTAGCTTCAGCATCATCCATAACCTTAGTACTGTTAAAATTCACAAGGTCATTGTTTACTTTACTTTGTGGCGTGTTTGATTCAGCCATTCCTTTTAAACGTCCAGTGTCATCAGGTACATCTGGTGGAGAATTCAATCCCCCTGTTAATTTTGGTGGTGTATACGAAATTGCAGCTGTTGGTGCTGGTCGTACATGACTTTCCACTGCTTCATCATTTTTAGATTCTAGCGTCGGTGGTGTGTAGCCAGCAGGTGTCATGGTTACCTTTTTACCTGGAAGAGCGTAATTCTCCATGGTTGCTTTAGCAATTTTGTATACTTCAAGATTGTTGATCTTCCAGTAAGAATAGTCTCTTGTAATCTGGAAGTTGTAAGGTTTAGGTACTGTATCCCCTGTTTTCACCGGAGGTCCTGGTGAACAAGCTCCTCTAGGTGGACAAACTTCTGGACCAGGTATAGTCCATTCTCTTACATAGGATATCGTTACGTTACAATCATACGTTGTTTTACCACTCATTTTTGCCCAAGCTTGTTTGAACAGATAGTTGTCTGCGAATGCATTAGTGTAAAGTGATTCAGATGTCGGGATCCCTTTTAGCACATCGAATTTCTCAGCGTCCCTATTGTCTGCTTTAATTACTCCATTCGCATTTGGATCCAGATCACTCATGTTCATCGTAGTTCCCTGGGAAGGTGGTCCGATGTTTGGGGTGCAGGATCCTCCTCCGCCCCCAGTGTCATCATCTCCACCACCACCGGGTTCTTCTTCTACTCCGACATTTGTTGTGGTTGTTAACTGAAAGTCATCCTTCTCCCACAATACTGTTATAGTTGTTGTTCCTTTAGCTACAGCTGTCACGAGTCCAGAAGACCCTACAGTCGCAACCGAAGGGTTGGAAGAGGTCCACGTTGTTGTACCATTACCGCTGTTCACATTAGTCCCAGCACCAAAGCTTCCATCTCCGGTTTTGGTTTTTACGGTTGCATTTAACTGTTTTCGATCATTGATCTGGAGCTGACCACCGTTTGTTAGATTAATTTCTTTAGTGATCTCGGCAAATGCTTTCCAGTATAGATCAGTGTTGAACTGATAATCTGCATTCCATTTAGGTGGATTATATTGATCCGTTTCTATGGGTGGAATTGCGCCACCAATTTGCGTGGTGAATTTAGTATTACGACCAGTAAACGATTCAACAGAGACTAAAATTGGTTGTCCTGGTTCGTAATAAGCCGTATTATCCATATAGTGAGGCTCATTAGATTTATCGACTATTTCCAGAGAATTTCTCTTCACACCATTTTTGTCGAAATACTCATTGGGAATATATACATCTTTGTTCAAGTCGAGATCGACACAAATTGTTGAAGATACTGGCAGATTCTTTGTACTATCGTTATCTAATTCGATGTTGTTACACTTACCATCAACTTTCCATTTTAAGCTATCAACCTGGTAAATATATACACCTATATTAGTCTTCTTTGTTCCTTCTACAGGAATTACTTTTTTTTGTGACTTTGCAGGTGTGGAAGGCTCCATATGAAATGTTTTCAGTTCTGGTTTAGTTCCTGGACCTCCACCTGCATCGATGTGAGTTGCTGATGATACAAACAATACGAGTGACAACATGAACAAAATCACTTTTTTGATAGATGATTTTTGCCCCAATCTTATCCCCTCTAATCTGTGGCTATCACGCTGTAGGTAGGACCTTCTTTAGACACGAGGCTCACATCTGATAGTATCTCTTTGTCGAAATGTAAAAGTCCTCTACTCCAGTAAACTGGATTCTTAACAGCGAATACACCTCTATTTTTTGTGAAATCATTAATCACGGGCCCACCGTATGCAGCAAATGCATCTGAAGTTGGAGAATTCATAGGATTAATTGTTGCTGAATTAAGTAAGCTTCCAGCCTGGAGCCGGTTCATATTGTTATTTTTCACGTTCAATTCAAGTTCTGGAAAAGAGTAATATGCTCCCCGTAGGAGTGTAAATCCTTCATCCACGAAAACAGGGTAATAAATACTTCTTTCAGTACCTTTTGCAAATGTATTAACAATAATCCAATTCTTTATCTTAAGATCAGCATGTTGTGTATCTGTGATGATATTTTTATTGCGCACTTTTGTGAAATCGTCAGTAACTTCGCTGTAATCAACGTTGGGTGAGACCTTGTTCTCTGGTGTTTTTTTGTATTTCGGCGCAATAATATTAATGTTTGTTCCAGTCAAACCAACTTGGCGAAGTTCATTCAAACCCTTGTAGTTGGAAGGTTTAGTTTTTGCCACAGTACCATAACGCGCAATCAATACAGCAACCTCAGCTCGAGTGGTCGTCCGATCTGCTCCAAACATTTTGTCATTATAGACACTCATTAACCCGGTTCCCATGGCTACAGCTACAGCATTTTTTTGAGATGTAGCAAGATTACCAGTAAAGTATTCTTTAGCAGGTATAACCGTGTTTTTTACGTCAGATAGAGCTTGTTTGTAGTCTAAATCTACTGTAGCTAAACCTTGAGTCAACCAAATTGCCATTTCACCACGTTTGAGAGAGGCTTTTGCATCCAGTTTTCCTTGGTAGCTTGTAGGGTTGATAAAGCCTTTTTGTATAGCAGCGGAAACCCCACCTTTTGCCCACTCAGGAACATCCGTGAAATTATTAATGCCTGGGCTAGAAGCATTGGGCTGATCTGAGAGTCTACCAAGGATGCTAGCCATTTCAGCCTTAGTTACAGGTGAGCTTGGTTTGAACGTTCCGTCTGTGTACCCTTTAAAATAGCCTTGTTCCACAGCTGAGTTGATAGCTCCAGCGGCCCAGTGTGTAGAAGGAACGTCTTTGAATTTCAGGGTAGCTTGAGCTGCCTCTACCGAGCTCCCTACACCTCCTACACCTACAACGCCCCCGGTCAACAAAGCTAAAGCAGTAACTCCTGAAATAATCATCTTCTTCATTAATTTTTTCCTCCATCATTAAATTATTTTCAACTGAGTGATATATGAACTCAGCTCCTGTTCCTTCAATCATATTAGAAGTCAAAAAGGAACGCGAATATTGAACAATATAATTTTATATCGGAAGAAATGGATATCTTTATTATATTTTAGAATATTTACAACACTACTCACCCCTTTCAAATCCAAACAAAAAAAGCACACAAAATGCCTGATGGCATTAAGCGTGCTTCGCTTTTGTGACCTTTGATAAAAGATCATATTTGATTTAATTATACTTAATATAAAGGGTAAGGGTGTATATTGTCAACCACATAGACTGAGACCTCTGCAAGAGCCTGATATTGTGTGAATTGTGCTATGGTTTCAATTCACGCACTCATATAAAGTACGACAAGGAACAAATCCGTTGTACTATGTTGTTCAAAATGTTTCAATCCACGCACTCATATAGAGTACGGCCGGATAAGCAACGCGAAGTTATCGAAGGTCTGCGGTTTCAATCCACGCACTCATATAGAGTACGGCTACTAAAAATGACGTAATACAAGCATAATAAAAGAAATTAATAACGTGCTTCTGTGTTATTGTAATGAGAATAATCATATATTATTACCAAAAGGCAACAAATAACATTGTTTCGACAAAATTCGAGGTGCGAGTCTTCCAGGAAAATCATGTGTACTTGGCATTCGCACCTCAAATTTAGTTTCGACAGTAAAACCTGATCTCCTTTATTGGTAATAAATCATCTTATATACACCCATGGCATAGATCCACTGTTGAAAAATATAACTACGAGTTATCAATCAGGGATCTAAGTGAGAGGCTGAAATTTATATATGTAGTATATCTTCCATATTTAAATGAAATTCTTTCATCAAATCTACTACTTACCTTCTCCACTTTGTCTGGACCGATCTTAATTCCTACTAATAACTTATTTGCTCCCTCGCGAACCTTTTAATATTATAATGACAAATCCTAATAGAAGCTAATCAAAAAGCATACCTAATGGACAAACACATTAAGTATGCCTCACTATGACTAATTTCTATTACCAACAGTACAGTCAAGTGGAATATACCCATTACTTGCAGCATCCTTTTCTGAAGAGAAAACCTCTTCCGTAGTGAATGAGGAAGTACATGAATTCCTGGAATAATAATACTTACGGCCATTAGCTATAATCCCATTATAAATAGGCTTTTTCACAACACGGCTTCCACCCAAAGCGTAATTATTATAGTATTTTTCGCCCATTGGCATGCCTTGAACAAAAGAGAGTACTCCGACATCATTAATGGTATTGTTCCATTCTTCTTGACTGATGAGGGGCAATGTAAAGGTGTAGGCTACACCGTTGCGTTTCGCAAAGTTATTGTACATATTAATATAGTGTTCCAAATCTTTCTGAATCGGATTGACAATAGATGCCCTTCTAACTTGATCAAACGTACTTGCGTCATTTAATAGTGGTATAGATGCAGTACCTGCAATCTCTCCGCGGAATCCTTCGAACCATTGTTGGTCCGTATTACGATTTACCGTGACAAAATCATCAAGTGTAAACCCAAACGTGTTTCCGTTCTGATCAGAGTGAGCATAGGGTTTCTTAGGGCTCCAAACATGCTTAAGTTCTTTTTCCCCAGTAGCATTCGTAAATTCGTCCATATAGTAAACGTAGTAACCGTCATAACCAACAATAAGGATAACAGGTACGTAGCTATTGATTACACCTTGACCGGCCGAATTATCAAAAACATCAAAGTTCAAGTAGAGTGAGTTGAAGAACGTTTGCACTGCCTCTTCTTTATTGATTCTAAGTCGTTTTTGAAACTCATACTGAGATTCAGCGCCTTGTGAACCATTGATAATAAGGGCTTTGGCTGCGTCCTGGGTTGCAGTATCCATGGCATGGTTATAACGCGTCTCAAGAATTACATTCTGCCGATTATGCGTTACATTGATATTATTAATAATGAAATAAGGAAGTAAAATGAGAACGAACACTAGCGTGAGATTAGTTGTAATCTTCATTGAGGACCATTCCTCCATAAGGGATGACAATCTTTTCATTCGGAGTATTGATGGTCCCAGTAAGGACATCGTTAATGAGGGTTCCTGATGTACGGTTCGTGTTCTTAACCACTACGGAGAAAAAATCTCCCGTCGCTAACTTATAAACACGAGTCGGACTTTCAGTATTCTCGGTCGAGTTCCTTGGAAAAAGCTTGTCATTAATCTGAGCATTATAAAAGGATTCGTAATTGACATTAAATCCACCCAAATAAACCCCTGCATCATTATATATTGGGTCGTAACGCTTATGGCGATGTTCCATTTGGATGTCGTATGTATTTGTGGTTAGTGCCATTTGATCAACAAATTCATTATACATCGTTGGAGTAATGTAACCTTTATCTCTAACAGAATCTACAAACTGAGTCACAGAATTCAAGACCACAATTTCAGAGATGTCATCCTGCTTATTTAACCCAGATGAAATCGGCCATAAAAAGATAAGTACGAGGGCCACTACAACCATAAAGATTTTTAAAAAGGGATTACCCATCCTCTACATCCTTTCTCTAATTAAATCTTAATAATATCAGGTCGCCCTTTGTATCTCGAACGTATGTAGGAGTATAGTTTTTATTTACATTAATTCCTGAAACATTAACCTCCGTTGGATCCAATGTTTTGTAGTAAGTAACACCATCTACTATGATATCAACGCCGATGTCTTTAATTTTAAATATGGATTGTCTAACTTCGGCACCAGAAACCTTATAAGAGGTAGGTATTTTCAAAGTTGAAGTAATACTTTTGTCAGACTGGGACGTCATTTTGTAAGTCATATCATTCGTATCGGAAACAGTTTTAAAGAAAAACAGAAATATTGTTAGAGCAGTAATGAACATAAGTGCTGCAACGCTCATATACAAAGCAGATCTTGTATTCTCACCTAATCCCATAATAATCACCCTTAATTACTTGAAAGGGGACGACTTGAGTAAGTCTATCCCCAGTCAGTGATTTAATTAGTTTTGTGTAAAAATGATACCGCGAATAACGTTACTGTTGTCTTTGATCAGTTGAGCTTTGAATTTTCCGGATGGATTAACGTAATCATTGTTTGCTTCATCCATAGCTTTAGCAAGAGTTCCTGCTGGCGTACCTGTACCAATCGAACCGTAACCCTGACCACCTACTGGCACAGTTGTGTTCACTGTTTTGAAGTACCAAGAGCCAGTTGGATTTTTACCAGTGATTACTTGGATACCGAATTCACCTTTGTCTTGGAACTTTCTAAGTGCATTGATTGCTTGGCTACCAGAAACCGTGGTCCCATCATAGACAGTGTATGCTGTTTGAGAAAGCTCTGTTTGGATATCTGCGAAACTTGTTTGTGCAGTTTTGGTGGCGTCTTGAGCAGAAATAAACAAAATTACAGCTGTAGTGATCAGTGCGATTGCCAGGAAAAGTCCCGCAGCCATTTTTAAAGCGCTTTGTGCATTACCCATTTTTAATAATCCCCTTTAAATTATAATTTTTGCATAAGTTCGTAATACGTAGACATCTGTGTAAAAGCCATAAAGACAAATGGAAACACGAGATACAAAAAGATGATCATGTACATTGGAGTGAAACCGATCATGCGACCCCAGCCTGCTTTTGCATTGATCATTTCCTCGTAATCCTGTTTTCTTTGTTCGAAATAGTAATTACGTTCAGTTTCAAGATCATCAAAAGCTTGTTTGACTGGAATTTTTTCTACAGCTAACTGAAGTTTTTCAATGGTTCTCACGAGTGGAGCAAATGGCGCATCGATCATCAGTTGCTCAAGAGCAAGTTCAGCACCACTCTCATAGTTCATAAGGCACTTATGTAGTGGAGCCTTGAAAATTGAAGCGAATCTTTCCATCCATTCAAGAATGACCTCAACCGATACTCGATCGATTTCACTGAGCATCGCAATGATGGTATGAAATTGGTCCACTTCATTTTGCATATCCATTGCTCTCATTCTCTTCTGGAAGAGAAGTACCCAATAGGGTAATTGATAACCCACCCAACCCATTAATAAACATATAAGGATTTCCCACCACTTCATGTATTCGGAATTAATCCGATCCATTTTTGCTAGGATCCTTTCTGTTGAAGCATTGAGTAGAGTATCGTTTGTTGCAACTTCGGGGTCTTGCTTAATCATCTGAACTACACGATCCTGCAGATTATTGTCTTTCACCTCCTTCATATGTTTAATGATAGTACTATCAAAATCAGTGATGGATTTTGCCTCACGCAACTCCTCTTCGGACATTCGACCAAACATAGAATTGTTTTGCGTGGGTGACTCCAGCACATCTTTGATTGCGATGTGATGCATTAATACGAATGAGAACACCAGGCCAATAGAAAGAATGATCGTCAGAACAAAACGATGAAGGTAATGCCACTCCATGGGATAACCCGCATTAGCATCCTTAATTAACTTACTTATTTTGAAATGCTGTGCTGTTCTTTTGGCTGGTTCAAGACGGTCTACTATCCATGAAACAATTTTTGATTTCAAAAGAAGTTTTTCCCAAGAACGTTTTTTTGTTTTCGCTACATAGGTCCCTTCTTGTTGATCCTGCATTTTTTTTAAGAGGATATATGATAACAAAACAGATGCAAATACAACTATTTTCGTTATGAATCCTAACTTGCTAGAATAGAAAGCCTCCATCGCAGGAAATTGCTGACTTGCCCAAAGTTCTATTGGTTTTGTGAAGATAATAGGTGTAACTGCAATGACGGTAAGACCTTTGAACAAGTAATTCAATCGAGTTCTCTTTAGAATTTCAAGGTTAACCTCACTGGCTAACTTATTGAGATTACTGAGATATAGAGATCCATCCTTGATTGTTTTATCACCGAATTCTTTTATTAGAAAGGACATGCCTGCAAATGCCTTCAAGAAACGGTTTGGAGCTTGCTCATAGTATACGGTTAGGCTCTCTTCTGGATTTACAGAGACTAAGACCTCATGAATTTTTTTAGCGTGTAGTGCAGCTTCATACGATGAAGATTCTGATGCTTGACGAAGAGCCTCTTCTACACTGCCATGCTGATGATAGTGATGTCGTACATCTTTGAAGAGTTGATCTCGTAATTGAATTAACAATCGATCATCCACTTTATGTACAAAGGTATCGATTAACATGCCATTCACTACGATAGCTGCAAGGAACAGCATGAATATGAATGTGAAATCATGATTCATTAATAACAAAACTAGTACGACAGCAGCAATTGTTCCAAGTGTGTAAAAAACAATTCTCATGGTTTCTCTTCGCATCGTGAATTCATCATACGAATGGATGGCTTGCAATCTCTTTCGAATCTTTTGGATATAGTTTCGCAAGAATGGTACTTTATTGTACGCGATGTACGAATCTTGCATAAATCGATGAATCATCTGTTTACGATTTGATTTCTTATTCCCGGTGAGCATCTCATAGCTCTTATAATGTTCCTGGGAACCATCGCGCTCGGATCTTCTTGAAATGATCTTCATTACGATATAGAGTACGATGCTTAGGACCACTGAGGTTAAAAGAATACTGACTGCAATAGCCTTCAAATCCATCCTTCTTACCCCCAGTTTTCCTGCATAAATTGTTTAAAGCCTGCTTGATCAACTTCCGTAAGATTTTCCAGCATTTCTTTGACATTGTGATCGGAGATTGGATGAACTGCAACATAACCACCATCACGATATTCAATAATATTTCGTTCATCGAATACTTTCCGATTTGTAGATCTCTTCATATACTTAATGAATGTTTCCATGAATGTAATTTTTCTCTCTTCCGAATCACTCATAGTCCGGATATCGAATGGAATATCTTCATCATCATGAAGTGGTGTACATTCTGTGATTCTCTCAATAAATCGATGTCCGTTACGCTTACGAACTAAATGAATATCGAAATTTAGGACATTCACAACTTGTTCTTCAGCTATTTTCTCATCACTGAAAACATTCATTTTGAGCAATGAATTTCGGAGGTAATGAACGAGCTTTTTAAATGTTCTCGCATGGTGTGTAAAAAACATATCTGCTTGCTGCGCCATTTGAATCATATAAGGTACCGCAGCATCTGTTGCTACTTCTCCCAAAATAAATGCTGTTCCGTCTGTTTTCTTTTGAATATCCAAACCTTGTTGTCCTGTAATAGAGTCGGTTTCTCTAAAAGTGAGGATATTTCGATTGCCGAAAATCTTCCTCAAATGCAGCTCAAATGCCATCTCGTGGACACGAATTGCATGAGTTTTATACATTTCAAGAACCATAGCCATAAGTAACGTTGTTTTACCAGAACCTTGTGACCCGGTTACAGCTGTTACACGCCCTCCCCTAACTAGATACCTGATGAGAAGAATAACTAACATCCGATTTTTTTCTTCTTGGCTGATGAGTTGCTCGAGTGATGCTTTTTGTGTATCAAACTTACGATTGAAAAATGCCCAAGACTCAGAGAAACCAGGACGGACAACAACGATCCGTGAACCGTCTTTCATTTCATTTACTTTGTAACCATTCGATTCTGAGAGTTGTCCTGGATTATTGTAACGATAGATATTTTGGCAGACACGTTTAAGTTCAGCTTCAGATCCGAAACTCAAAAACGACATATGGATCGGTTTACCTTTATACAAAATCCAAACACTGTCATGACTATAGGGTGTGGGTTTCTTATTAACACGATCCGCAAAGAAAGCCATATCATCGAAAGGTTCAATCTGATCAATGGGTACACCAGAAACCCCACCCGACACTCCATCAATCTTCATGTCTCTTATTTCATCAATTACTGAGAAACCTTTATATTGCTGATAGATTCTTTGGACAATAATCATGAGCTTATCCTCAAAAGAAAGTCCCTTGGATTCCTTACGATAAACCTCTTCAATTTCTTGAGGTGTAATTACGTAATATTCGTCTTCTACTTCTTCTTCAGGATTCTTCAGCTCATCTAACTTGTATCTATCAATGATCTGACCTAAAGCATTTACCCCATGTTTTTGTTTGTTTTGAAACAACATAATTTCAAACTTATCTTGTAGGGAGAGAGTTTTCTTATTATCAAACGGAATAATACGATTGATATTTTCATCATTTAAGTCATATGTTTTCAAGAGAAGATCAAAAATCGTATTTTTGACATAGTTTTTATCACGAATATCTCCATCTGTGCATCCCTTTAATGATTTTTGCAACATCAAACGCTGATTCATCCGTCGATCAAATTCTTCTTCAGTTAACCCCAAATGCTCCATGTTACTTGTTGTCAGATCATTAATGGCTGTTTTTACATATTCGGTAATTCCAGCTAAAGTGTACTTCTGATCTATCTCACGAGGGTCGCGTTTGGGTTGACGTTTTTCAGTCATTTTAAAATAGACGTAAACACCAACAAGAAATAGCATTACTAGAATTAATCCAAGATTCACAAGATGACTAATACTCATACCTTAAGCCCCCTGCTCACTATATATCTTTGTATCAACTCCAGCGGCTTCAAATATCCCTTTAGCCAGTTTTCGAACTTCACTCAGAAAGAAGTGATTTTCATGTTGGATTCCGATATTTTTATTTCGAAAGAAAAATTGAACAACTGACTTATCATTGAGAGCATCCATGTAACCTGTGCAGTGAGGAACGGTATATATAGGTGCTTTTGGTTTATACATTCGTTTAATGTTGGAAACAGAATATTTGGAATGACGATCATATTGACCAAGAACAATTACAACTTTTTTCTCTTTGAGGAACTCTGGTTCATCAGTGAAGAACTCATCTAAGACCGCTTTATTTTGGTTGAGATTAACTACGATTACATCTGAGGTCGTCAGGACCGAATTCGTTAACTTGTTTCGCATCCCACTACTCACATCAATCAGAGTGAGATTATAGTAATTCTTTGCCGCATCGAAAATACTTCCGATTACTTCATGAATCATGGAGAACATTTCTTCATTAGGTTTCACTGTTCCACGCAGTAGTTCTAAACGATCCCGCAGAACGGTGTCGGTGTAGTCTTTTACGATCTTTGGAGCCAAGCGATTACTGCGAGCTAGTCTCTCTAAGGCGTCGATGCCTAAGCTCGAATACTCTGAACTATCAAGATCCTTTTCGTTCAGAAAAGTAGATTCCAAAGATGACATACTCCAATGTGTGTGACTCACAAGCGTTTTCGTTAAATACTCCATCCCAATGAGTGTGGCCACAGCAATCAAATTGGATGAGTTTCCAGACTGACCATGACGGTTACTCCAAAATGCTACTTGCCCCATGCAAAGGACCTCCTCGTAAGTTCTTTCATAGAACTTTTTATTAAATTCGTTTCAAGTTCCGAAATTTCCGCCGTTAATTTCTTAATAATCCCTTTATAGTTCTTTGAGAGACGTCGAATGTTTATTTTTCCTTGGTGTTGGTTATTTATTTTTGTTACATAATCAATTTCATCATGTAGTAATTCAAATGGCTCTTCAGACCAACTGATAGGGAGGTCTGTCAGAATTGTCTCGAGGTAATCCTCGGCAATATTGCCTTCTACATGATTAACCGAGATTTTAGTAACATCTGTTTTTGGACTTTTACCGTCAGAATGTTCTTTTCCGAATAAAACCTTTACTAAATCAACTGTTTTATCTATGCTCATTTTTTCTGGCGTAGCGGCAATATATTTGGTATGAAACGAATTGAACTCCTCTTTGTTCAAAAATGAAATATCACTACAGTGAACAATGAGTTGCTCATAACCATTTTTTGCAACCAAGGTTTCGATTTCATCAAAAGTTTCGTAGCCAACTGCTACGTCAAACCCATCAAACTCTACTACTTTCATTTGCGATGTCGTCATTGGTGTTGGTGTGTTGTTCTGTATGTACTTTTCTGTTGTGCCATCAACTAAAAGTACTTTCCTCCCAGAAATTGAAATGACTTTACCTACATATTGAAGTAAATCACTTATATCTGCTGATCCAAGAAATAATGATCTTTTCATGCTGCCCCTCCGTTCTATTTCACTAATGGCTGCCCAAAAACGTCTTTCTGTTTTTCTTCGCTTGTAGAAGTATCCAGTCCGGACTCTATCGGCTGAACAATTTCCTCTTTACTTGCTTCCGTAGATTGAGTTGTTGGAGATGAATCTATTGAACTACCTGGTGTTGTACTCTGTTCTGCACTTGTATCGGGTATAGGAGCCCCCTGTGTTCCGGTTACTGCTTCGTTATTTTGCTGATTCGTAATTTGGTTGTTAGCAACCTCTTGTTGTAAGATCACACTTCCATTTTGGATTTTCATTTTGTCTGCTTCATCCATTTGAGAGAGATTGTTTTCTAGTACTTGTCTTACATTTCTTTTTAATTGCTCTTTTGCGAATGTCAGAACATTCGGATCGGATTGAATAAGGTCAATTACTTTCAGGTTAGCTGGATAGTTTGGAATTGCTTTTTCTTGCATATATGGATCAGAATAAGTAACGGCATAAAGTTTGGCACCGTTAAGGTATGCATCAACGATCGCACTAGTCATTACTAACAATTCAGCTTCATTAATTTTGTACCAAACAGTTGTGCCGGAAAGATCTTCAACTTTTTTCTTTGATAGAACGATAAAATCTTCACCTGTCGGGAAGGTTAACCGTACGTCTACAAATTGACCTTTTTTCAGTTTAGTTGGAAGTAACATCACATTGTACTCTTGTATCCGTTGATCACGAGGGGTTGGACCGTTATCAAATACCATTGAATTGATTACGGGTGTATTCTCACCTACATCAATTTTAACGATCTTTCCATATAGATCATCTGGTGTCTGTACCATGTTAGTTGGAGCATCTGTTTCAGGAATTTGAATAACTTTCAAATTTTCCTTATTAAGCTTGTCCCCTTCTTTTAGCGGTTTGGATGCTACTACGACTGTTTTCATAGTTGATTGTTGGTGCTGGAGTAATGCCTCTGCTTCAACGAGTTGAGACTCATAATGCATCCTTAACACTTTTTGCTCTTTAGCTTGCTGCTTAATGAGGTAGATGGCGCCACCAGTTGATAAAACTCCCATAGATAGAGCCCCTACAACACCAGCTATAATCAAATTTTTTGTACGCTGCCTTACTTTGGACAATTACATACACCCCTTATCTTGAAATAAAGAAAATTAACAAAAACATAAGTATAATTGTTGCTAGTAAAAGAATGGATCTCTTTATCATTTTCTTCTTCTTTGTAAATCCTCGATCAAACACTAGATCAAATTGTTCATTCGTATCATCCTGAGAGTCAAAAGGATCAGAGTGAAAAGGGATTTCTAATGCATGGATTCCCTCATTATCTTTTTCGATATCGGCAATGCTTTGTTTGCTGACAAGAGGGACCATAAAGATGCATCTTTCGAGATCAACATGATTGGATGACAAAAATCTTTTGATGTTGTGCTGTTTCCACTCACTACCTGATGCAACTACAACTTGGGTACTTGCCCGGTGAAATTCAGATATGTGTTCAGTGGTTTCATAAGTCCCCATATCTAGAACAATATGTGTATGTTCTGAATTCAGATGGTCAGCCATTTCAAATTCATCTGCTGATTTTACGTAAGTTACGCCTTCAATTATGAATTCATCATTAAGACGGGTGTCTACGTTTTTACCTTCGTAGGCTTTTTCGATATAAACAAGTTCGTTATTTCCGCTCAGTTCTAATAACTTAACTGAATATCCATGACTTGCCAGATAATTTGCTATCAATATAGAAGAGTGGGTTGTTCCTACGCCTTTTTCGATACCGACTACCGAGATGACTGATTTACCGACAATTCGGTCTCTGACTACGATCTTCTGCTTCAGATCAGGTAGCGTCCAAAAATCTGATTCTTCTAATTCTTCTTCCATGATGTCGGGTAAGATTGTTTTGTTTGTTTGCTTGTTACTCTTCACCAGATGTTCTTCATCTTCATCCATTTCTTTAGAAGAAGAATTTATTTCATTTGATGTATTGGTACTAACCTCACCTTCCTTCACATTTTGTTTATCCTGTCGTCTGTGGGCCTTATCTTTGTTATGTCCCTCAATATTAATGGTTATAGATTGAGCACCATTTACAAATCTTCTCCATGGTATTCCTTGATCATAATTCCGATACTTTTTAACTTCACTATAAGGTAAAGGGTGGTCTATACATTTAATTAACTGTTTAATATTCAAAGGTTCAGATTTTTGTGATTTCAAAAATATATTGTAAATCCCCATGGATACTAGTTCAGCAAGTAGAGGATGACCTTGCTTTTCATCCGATAAAAAAATTATCGAGCTTTTACTGAAATCTTCTCGAACTCTATCGATTACATCTGCGAGGAACTCGTGCCTTTTATCAGATTGCTTTACAGCGAGAGAGCTTGAGATAATGACTGCATCTAAAGTGGTTGAAGGGTCTTCTTTGATTAGATGAAGCCTCTCCACAAGATGATCAACTACAACGCACACTTCTAATACATGAATGTTTTCATTTTCAAAATGTTTTTTTAAAGCCTCTGCAAAAGCAGGATTAGGAATGGCAATAATAATTTTTTTCTTATTGAGTTGCTCAAAATCAGGTGCCATTCATTGCATCTCCCCTTTGTTGACTCCAAATAATAGTTCCAAGAACCTTCTCTATCTTCTTTATCTCGTCAGGTGTGGGTGGCTTAAGTCCATTTTCCAATCTACTGACTCTCACTTGAAATGATCCTATGTAGTTTGCAAGATCTTTTTGAGTCATATCTTTTCTTGTTCTATGGATACGCATCAGTTCCCCAGGTGTATAATCCAATCACTATCACCCCTTTCCCTCAGGGTAAGAAAACAAAAAAAAGCACGCTTAATGCCTAAGGCATTGAGCGTGCTTCGCTTTTTTTGAGGACCCGTCCGGATCATATTTGGTTTATTTATACACAATATAGATTATTAACTGGTTTGTGTCAACAACTTTGATTTCAATTTTTTCACTGTATCCTCTTTTCTCTAGTAAATCGTAGTACTAGTTAAGTCGCATAATCTTCATGCAGTGTAATATTTGTATAATTAAAAATATATTATGTAATATAAAACTGAATACTATATTGTTCATTTAACACTTAAGTATTCAGTTTTGTGTGTATTACACTTGACTCTTTCTCTACTATCCACCAAAATAGAGTATAAGTATATTTATACCGAACTGGAGGATATCATGGGTATCACAGTATCTATAGGAGTACAAAAAGGCGGAGTGGGTAAAAGCTCTACTACATGCATTACGAGTTATCTTTTAGCTGAAAGAGGATTTAAAGTTTTAACTGTTGATTTTGATTCGCAGGGTAACACTACACAAATATTATCAGGAAAAGACATTTACTCTTTTGAAGATAATACAGTACTAAACGCAATTATTGATTTAGATCCTGCTAAGTACATTGTTAAAGTGAATGAGAACCTGGATTTATTGCCGGCCGACGACATCCTATCGACATTAGGCAGAGCTTTAGGAAATGTAAACAGAGTTGTTCCTACCTCTCTAAAAGAAACATTGGATATCATAAAAGACCAGTATGATTTTATCCTTATTGACCAGCCACCTAACTTAGGCGATCTTTCAGTATCTGCATTATCTGCTAGCGACTATGTGGTAGTTATGCTACAATCGGAACCTTTATGTTTTAAAGCTATCCCAAGGTACCTTCAATTGGTGGAACTAATTAAAGAAAGAATTACGCCTACATTAAAGTTAGCTGGCATTCTACCAAGTATGTCGGATTCCAGAACTCGAATTGACTCTTCAATTATTGATCAAGCTAGGGAAGATTATGAGGACTGGGTATTTGACACTGTAATTAAAAGACGTAATCGAATTAAAGAGTATTCTATTCTTGGTATCCAAAACACAACAAAAGAGGACCGAGATGCTCTTGAGCAATATCAACAATTTTTAGAGGAGTTGCTAAACCGTGTCCAAAAAGGATCAGTTTAAAAAATTGTTGGGTGATAGTGGTACTACCGGATCAGATCAAAAAAATCGTATATTGAATGATACTCTTATAAGCGGTAATAATTCTTTGCGACCTGTTTCTGATGAGAATAAACATTCAAGTGCTGATTCGGATATATCTACAATTAATCCCGCAGAGGAACAACCAAAACAAGAACAAGTAACACAACAACCACCAATACAACAACAATCACTGCCAGTAGAACAACAACCTTTAGTACAGCAACACCAACAACCAGTACAACAAGATCCTGCTAAAGAGTTAATTCAACAAGAAACTCAAGAGGCGAAACAGAACAATGAGCAAGCACCTGTTAGTTCTCATCCACAAGTTTCAGCTGTTAACGGGATATCAAGTATTATTTCATCTTTGTCAAACACAGTTGATTTAAAAGTAGAAGAAACACATACGCGTAAAACGTATCTAATCGAAAATGAATTGTTGGCTGAATTAGATAAGTTATGTGTTGGTAAGAAAAAAGGCTACAAAACGAAAATGATTAACTCTGGTCTAAGAATTGTGCTAGAATTAGTGAATGAAAATAAGGAATTCAAATTATAAACTTACTGAATTTCAAAATAAGAAAGAGGTACAAAGAGCAAATAAGCCCTTTGTACCTCTTTTTAGTATTTTATGCTATAAACAATTTAAACCGTTTAGTGATTTGAGTGAGAACCTATTTACGGTTTTGAATTTTATTCCAAACATTTGTAGGTTTAGTATCATCCGAGTTGCTTCCAAATCTGTTATTAGGCTCTGAAATTTCTTCAGTGGTTGAAGCAACTTCTTCTTCAATTTGATTTTCTTGCTTTCGATTGAATACAGATCCCCCAAAGCCTCCAGAAGCGCCACCACCAAATTTGTTGGCTCCTCGTTTTTGATATGGATTAAAAGTGGATTGTTTTACAGATTCCATTACACCTGAGATATTCAGTTCTATATCTTTGTTTTTTACCTGTTTTTGTTTTTCTAACATTTCATCATATTCTATAGTCATTTCAACGACTCGGCTTGGTAAAGTCATCCCACTAAAAATAGTATAGACAACCGCGTATTCATCAAACCAGATAGGATCTCCATATTTTCCTTGAGCTGTATCATTAAACTCTGATATTACTTGTTTAATAGTCTGTTCTGTTTTGACATCTTTGAATATTGATGCACTTGATGGTCTAAGTACAAAACCACCATACATTGTTGCAGTTTCATAATCATGACCACAAGAAAAGTAGCCCAACTGAATACTATTTCTCATTTTACTATTCAAAGTATTACTTTCGTAAGGGGCTTCAATGCTAGCTTTGTGAATACTCAAGAAACCACCTGACAGTTGTACGATTTTAATAAAGTCCGAAGGATCATAAGTACTATTGTCTGATCCAAAGTTAGCAGGAATCAAGTTAGCCTCATGGATAGTACTTATGATGGCATCGTTCCCTTCATCTTTCCAAGAAATCAAAGTACTACTGTTCAGTCTATTCTCTTTTTTGGTTGTAAAGTCGTTAAATAGTTTCTTGTTATCAGTAAGAATTACACTACCAAGTGGTTTTTCTTGACCTGGACTAAATAGCTCATTTTGAAGTTCAATGAATTCTTTGATTTCTGCGAGGAGAAGAATTGCATTAGACATTTCAGTGAAATCATCAAATGGACTTGAGAGCAAAAGAGTTATAGGGACCGGAAAAAACTGTTCTTTTATTAAACTTAACACTAGTGAAATAAAGCCTGTACCAAAGCCCCCACCAGCTCCAGCGCAAATAAACAAATGATCAACATCCATGAATTTTCTTTCCATTGCTTCAATCAATTGATTACGCATCTTGTCTGCATTTGGGTTCAATTGTGGATCGAAATTCTCAACAACAAGAGAAGGTGTTCGGGCAGCACCTCTAAAATCTTCAAAATGTATGCGATCTTCGAGCGGAATGTTCTTAAGATGAAGCATGTCATTTTTAGAAAAATTCACGGCAAGGCTAGGATATATTTGTTTTCCATTTGCATATGTATAACCTGCAAAAATATCTGCATCTTTGTTACCTTTCTGCCCTGCTCCAATTACACCAAATCTTAGAGAGACGTCATTGATTAGTGCATTTTCGTTCATGAATGTAAGTACTTTACTATTAGATAGACCCATTAGAATTTTCCTCCTCATATTGTTTTGCTACATATTCTGTGAATGCTTTACCGTCATCAGAAAGAAAGAACTTATGTTGCCTTTTGCTATACTCGAATGATATTAAACCAGCGAACAAAAGAGCATCTATTGCTGCAACAACTGGATTTTTAGAATAATCCTCACTCATCATAGAGATGATGTCTTTTTTTGGGATGAGATTGTTGTCTGTAATAATGCTCAATACCGATATGTGAGCCTCACTTAATTTATCAAGAAATGCTCGATAATGCACCTCTGTATAAAGTTTTTCTGACATGCTCAGTCTTCACCTCCCCCTGATTAGAGGTCACCTTAAGGTCACCTCTGGGTTACCTTAAGTATATCGCTTTAATATTAATTTAGCAAATATATCTAAATCTTATTTTAAGAATGCTATCTTATCTAATATGAATTCTATAATACTCTATCTGTTATAACGATTTCTCGTGTGAGAAATTTTTATTAAAGCTGTTAATTTAGAGTGACCCTAGGGTGACTCTATTTTATTTAAATATAGTCATATTATCATTATTTACATTAGGGGAGAGTATAAACGCTTTTCTACTCTTCTTAATGGTCTGTTGGAGAGTATCCACAATAGTAGTGTGATTTCTCTCATTTATTTTTATAATATTTCGTTTCTAAAAAATAATACACTCAAACAATATTATGATGATTTTAATGACTACATTAATGATTGATTCAGTGATAACTTTGGTGACTGAGTCACTATTGTTATCACTGAACTTGTCACGATGTCTGTCATTGCATATATCGACCACAAAAGGTCGACAAATTCGTTGTCACATAAGGTTTTTTTCTGTTAATCTCGACATACTGCTTTAAGTGACAAGAAATTAGGGTTCATAAAGGTTAGTAAATATGTATCAAATTCAAGCAAATTTATAAAGGAGTTGTCATCAAATTGGATGTTCGAACAATACATAAGCTTTCTCCGACCAAGTGTAAGATAATTGAACGTCTCTTTATTTATAGAAGTCTTACCCCGTATCAAGTGTTTTTTCTTTTGGATCCGGATAATATTCCTTTAACCTATCCTCATTTCTCATGGGAACTACTTAACTTATCAAAAATGAGAAGCACATGGAATCAGTTGGCTCAAATGCAGAAGACCGGTATTATTCAGGTGGCAGCTAAGCTTAATAATGATACGAAGGTTTTAACTTTATCAGAAGAAGGATTATCTATAGCTTACAGCCTTTTAGATATCCCTGAGATTGAAGGTTACCGAAATACAGGTTGGAATAATCAACACGGTTATTTTCCATATGAACTTTATCGCGCTCCAAAAGAGAGACTGCAAAAACATCATAACTTGGGTATTGATTTCAATGTTTTAATGGAACTCTTATCTTTAAAACATAATTTCACATATGATTTTATTGATAATAGATACGCTTCAGTAGAGTTCTCCTCTATGGATGAAAATACTAAAATAGAAACTAAGAAAATTTTCAGGCCCGATGGAGAGTTTATTATTCGACCTAATGGTACTGACAAGGAATTTCACTGTTGGGTTGAGTTTGATATGGGAACGGAGAAAGGCAAACTTTTATATGAGAAGTTTTCTAAGTACAATCAATATCTGTCATATATAACCCACGGGGTTGAGCGAGATTCTTTAGCCACATCTATACCTAGTACTATTTTTTTTGTAACGACTGCGCGTCAAAGTATTTGGTCTCGATGGCAGAATATTCAGCGGAATTATTTGAACACCATTGGAAACTGGAGCACATTTTTAAATTTGTATGTAGGAAATATTGAATCACTTGAAAGTTTAGTACTTTCCTTTATAAATGAAGGAGACTTATTTAAAAATAAACTGAATTTAAACTTAAGACCACTCCTTAATGATCAAGCTTTTATTGGACAACCTAAGCCCTCCAAAAATCTCACGAATGCCTCCTCCCTTTCAAGTTTTTGTTATCTTTATGGTAACGAAATGAAGATATTAGGTTGGGAGCCGTATTTTACAGTAACTCGTCTTAAAAGCAATGAACATCAGGTTTTTCTTTATGTTAAGTTCGACGAATATGAAACTGGTGGTATTTGTAAGGCAATAGATTTCGCTTCAAAATTCGAAACTATTGAATCCATGAAAAGGATTAATGCAATTGAGGTTATCCCTGTGTTACTTTACTCGGATAAAAAGCCACACTCTCTTGATTTTATTGGTTGTGATCAGAAGGTTAAATTCGATTCTATCTTTAAGAAGTATCTTTGGCATAATGTTTCTGAGAATAAGTGGCTCGATAAAAACGGGAAACATATTCAATCCAACCCCTTAAATTTATTTCTTGGTGAATGAGTTTTTGTGTCTTATAGATAACTACAGTCTAGACGTTCTGCGTCACGATTAAATCCTCAAATTCTTATACTGAATATTTTTCGAATTCTACCCATTCTTCAATATAATATTGATTTACCTTGTGTACTTTTAGAATTTTTTTATAGGATTCAATCATTTATTCAGAAATATATTACAAAACTGAATATATGATTGAATCCTAAAGTAACCAGAAATATAAATTGTCGATTTTTAATATTGTAGATTTCATTAGCAAGTTCAATAACTGTCCCAATTAAAGTTTAAATACACGAACTACATGTCTGAACATATTTATATTTTAATCTGAATAAAACTCATGAATCATTCAAAAAATGATCTAATTTTGTCAATCAAACGACTAGAAAAACTTAATACTTGAATGAATATATTACGTAACACTAAATATTTAAGTTAAATTTATTAGTATACTGAATATATTATGTAATAGTACGTTTGTGTTAATGAACAAATTAGCTTGTTTGTTACATATACGTTTTTGATTCCCACATAGGAATTAAGCTTGTAACCTTTTGCTTGTAGTATATTCAATTTTAGTAACTTGAATATATAACTGAATATATTCATATTATTTGGAATGGATAAAAATCACAGGTTACTTATAAACAATTCAAAGCATATTCGATTTTAGTTATGATAAAAGCTATTTAGTAACCTCAACAGATAAATGTATGTACTCGGGTTCAGTAATTTGAGTAGGCATTATATATCGCCAACTATGAGTACTCATTGGAGCACTATTAATCATTTTTCTTTGAATATATAACTGAATATATTATGTAATACATAATAATCTTTTAGGATTCTCATAAGATCACTACAAGCCATCAAATGGAGATTTTTACTCTCGGTGGCCTTTCGCATTCTCTTGTATAGCTTGACCCTATACTGAACATACATAGAGTGAAAGGCCTCAGCTTAAATCGACATAAGCTGAGGGGCTAGTTGTGTAATCAATGGTTTCAAGTAACAGTAAACTGAATACGTTAGTGTTAATGAACAAATTAGCTTGTTCATTATAAATACAGGGTTTTCTCCACAGAGAAGTTACCTTTTGCTTCGATTATGATACTTGTATTTCAGTGTAGTAACCTGAATATATAACTGAATATATTCAGGTTATTTTTTTTGTTGCATCTCATTATCCTTCTTTAACGTATAGAATCAAAACATAGTCGCTTCTTGCGATAAATCAGAGTGGTTATATAAAACTATTCAGTAAATTCAATATTTGATTGAATATATTCAAGTTTAGTAATCTGAATAGCAGTATATATTACTAAGCACGAATACATCACGAATACATTTTGATTATGTAGGATCACCCACTGATTGTTGTGCTACATACCCAAAATAATATTACTGAATACTTATATATTACGTAATATAAAACGTAACAGTTTATGTGGTTTCAAAGAGTTATAACTTTTTTGATACAATGGTTCTTCATATTGAGTGTTCAATACGTTACCTTATATATTATGTAATATATAAGGTAACTTTTAGAGTTCTCATAAGAACGCTACTAACCATCCAATGGATGCCTATACTCCCTGTGTCCTCTGAACGTAACTAAAACTCCTCAGCTTAATCCCACCATAAACCGAGGGGCTGACCATATAATCAATAATTTCAAGTAACAGTAATCTGAATACGTTTATATTAATTAAGAATTCAGCATGTTTATTACAAATACGTTGTTGATCCCTACAGAGGTAGTAATAATATAAACTTCTGCTTCAGCTATGTTAAGTATATTCATATGTAGGAACCTGAATATATAACTGAATATATTTATATTATTTGGGTTGAGTGTCACATACGTATTCTTCTTTACGTATAGAATCAAGACATATCCCGTTTTAGTGATAAATGACCTGGTGTGGTGCTGTAACCTGAATAAGCATTACATACTGTCAAGCATGAATACTCTTTGATTATTTATAATCATCTATTGCATAGTAGTGATATATTTGAAATGGAATAATAACTGAATACTTTAATATTACGTAATATACAACGTAATAGATGATGTAATTTATAATTTCAAAAGAAATACTGCTGTTTTTGATACAATGTTCTTCTCAGCATCTATATAATATGTTACTGAATATATTATGTAATATAAGTAACAGTTAGTATTCTTATAAGACCACTAACAAGTCACCCAAAGGAGATTTATACTCTTTGTGGCTCTTCGAATTCTCCTGTACGACTTCACCGTATACTAGACATACATAGAGTGTCGTAACTAAAACCCCACGGCTTAATCCACCATAAGCGGTGGGGATGACTGTATAATCAATAGTTCCAAGTAACAGTAAACTGAATGTGTTTATATTAAGCAAGAATATAGCTTGTATGTTACTAATACGTTGTTTATCCCCGTAGAGATGTTATTCGAATAAACTTCTGCTTTTAGTATGTGATGTATATTCATATGTAGTAACCTGAATATATAACTGAATATATTCAGGTTAACTTATTTGAAAGTTATATACTTAGCCTTCTTTAACGCATAAAATCAAGATATGTTCGTTTTTGGCGATAGATGACCTGTGTGGTGTAGTAATTAATCAGTAAACTCAATACTAAATTGAATATATTTAAGTTTAGTAATCTGAATAGTGTTTATCTACTGCCAAGCATGAATACTCATTGATGACTTATAATCATCTATTGAATTGCAGTGCTTCATATAAAATTTATCAAAACTGAATAATCATTTATTACGTAATATACAACGTAATAGATTAAGTAATATATATTATCAAAAGAATACTAATCTTCTCGATACAAAGGTTCTTCTGAGATTGTATTTAATACGTTACTGAATATATTATGTAATTTACAATTTACCTTTCAGTATTCAGACAAGATCTATAAGCCTCAAAATAAAATCAATGGCATTTCGAATTGTCCTGTAAAGCATAATATATAAAGTATGGTAACTAAAACTCCTCTGCTTAATCCACCATAAACTTGAGGGGCGGACTTTATAATAACTTGTTCAAAGTAACAGTAAACTGAATATGTTTATATTAAGCAAGGATTGAGCTTGATTATTACAAATACGTTGTTGATCTCCACAAAGGCAGTAATAATATAAACTTTTGCTTCAACTATGTTAAGTATATTCAGATGTAGGAACCTGAATATATAACTGAATATATTTATATTATTTGGTTTGAATGTCACATACGTATCCTTCTTTAACGTATAGAATCAAGACATATCCCGTTTTAGTGATAAATGATCTGGTGTTGTAACCTGAATAAGCAGTACATACTGCCAAGCAAGAATACTCATTGATGATGTATAATCATCTATTGCATAGTAGTGTTACATTTCAAATATAATACTAACTGAATACTTAAATATTACGTAATAAACAACGTAATAGATGATGTAATTTATAATTTCAAAAGAAGTATTGATCTTTTGATACAATTTATCAGCAAGTATATAATACGTTACTGAATATATTAAGTAATATAAGTAACAGTTAGTGTTCTTAGGAGACCACTACAAGCCACCCAAAGGAGATTTATACTATCTACGGCTTTTCGAATTCTCTTGTACGACTTCACCGTATACTAGACTTACATAGGGCGTCGTAACTAAAACCCCACGGTTTAATTCACCATAAGCGGTGGGGATGATTGTACAATCAATAGTTCCAAGTAAAAATAAACTGAATGCGTTTATGTTAAGCAAGATTTTAGCGCTTGTATGTTACTAATACGTTGTTTATCCCCGTAGAGGTGTTATTCGTATAAACTTCTGCGTTTAGTATGTGATGTATATTCATATTTAGGAACCTGAATATATAACTGAATATATAACTGAATATATTCATATTACTTTATTTGAATATCAAATATGTATCCTTCTTTATAACGTATAGAATCAAGACATATCTGCTTTTAGCGATTCATGACTCGGTGTAGTGTTATAAAATATTCAGTAAACTAAATACTAAATTGAATATATTTAAGTTCAGTAATCTGAATAATGTATATCTACTGTCAAGCATGAATACTCATTGATGACTTATAATCATCTATTAAATTATAGTGTTACATTCCAATGTAATACTAACTGAATACTTATCTATTACGTAATACACAACGTAATAGATGATGTAATTTATAATTTCGAAAGAAATACTGATCTTTCAATACAATGTTCTTCTCAGCAAGTATTTAATACGTTACTGAATATATTATGTAATACAATTAACTGTTAGTATTCTTATAAGACCATTAAAAGCCACCCAGAGTAGATTTATACTCTTGGTGGCTTTTCGAATTCTCCTGTACAATTTCACCGTAAACTAAACATACGTAGGGTGTCGTAACTAAAACCCCACGGCTTAAACCACCATAAGCGGTGGGGATGACTGTATAATCAATAGGTCCAAGTAACAGTAAACTGAATGCGTTTATATTAAGCATTGCTTGTATGTTACTAATACGTTGTTTATCCCCGTAGAGGTGTTATTCAAATAAACTTCTGCTTTTAGTTTAGTATGTGATGTATATTCATATGAAGTAACCTGAATATATAACTGAATATATTCAGGTTAAATTATTTGAATGTTACATACGTAGCCTTCTTTAACGCATAGAATCAATGCATATTCGCTTTTTAACGATAAATGAGCGACTGTGATGTTATAAACTATTCAGTAAACTCAATACTTGATTAAATATATTCAAGTTCATTAAATTAAATAAACAGTTTATACTACCAAGCATGAATACAAATTGATGACTTATAATCATCTATTGAATTGTGTTTCCACATTCCAATTTAGTATCTACTGAATACTTATCTATTACGTAATATGCAACGTAATAGATGATGTAATTTCAAGAACCCATTAATCTTTCTGATACAATGATTCTTCATTATCATTGTATAATATGTTACTGAATATATTATTTAATACTAGCAGTGAGTATTCACACGAGGCCAACAAGCCACAAGATAGGGATATCTACTCTCGGTGGCCTTTCGAAATCTCCTGTACAGCTTAACGGTACAGTTAACATACATTAAAGTATGCTCACTATAAACTGAGGGGCTAACTGTAACAGTAAACTGAATACGTTTGTATTAAGGAAGAAATTAGCTGGTTCAAACTAATACGTTGTTGATACCCACAGAGGAGTTAATCGAGTTAACGTTCTTCTAGTATCTGGTGTCTATTCATGCGTAGGAACCTGAATATATAACTGAATATATTCATATTACTTTATTTGAATATCAAATATGTATCCTTCTTTATAACGTATAGAATCAAGACATATTTCCTTTTAGCGATTAATGACTCGGTGTAGTGTTATAAAATATTCAGTAAACTAAATACTAAATTGAATAAATTCAAGTTCAATAATATGAAAATGCAGTATAGATTGCCAAGAATAGATTCTGATTGATGACTTATAATCTTCTATTGATTGTAGTGCTTCATTTCAAATGTAATATTAACTGAATACTTATATATTACGTAATATACAACGTAATATATGATTTAATTTGTTATTTCAAAAGAGATACTGATCGTTCTGATTGAATAATTTTACATATTGAATAGTGAATAAGTTACTGAATATATTATGTAATATATAAGTTAACCCTGTACACTCATAAGATCATATCAAGCCACGTACTGGAGATTTATACTCATGATGGTATTTCGAATTCTCCTGTACAGCTTGACCGATACTGAACATACATGGGGTGTCGTAGCTAGAACCCCTCGACTTAATCCAGCATAAGCAGTGGGGCTGCCTGTGTAATCATTAGTTTCAACTAACAGTAAACGGAATACGTTTGTTTAAGCAAGAATCTGGCTTGTTCATGACGAGTACCTGTTGATCCCGTCAGAGGTATTATTGAGTTATCTTGTGCTTGTAGTATGGGATGATTATTCACGTTTAGTAACCTGAATATATAACTGAATATATTCATATTATCTGACTTGAAAGTTATTTACTTATCCTTCTTTAACGCATAGAAAAAGGATAAATTTGATGTTTAGCGACAAAATGATCAGTTGTGGTGTCATCAAGTATTAAGTAACCTCAGTACTTGAATGAATATATTCAAGTTCAGTAATCTGAATAAGAAGTATACATTACTAAGCACGAATACTCATTGATTATGTATAATCATCTACTGATTGTTGTGCTACACCCCAAATATGATATTACTGAATACTTATATATTACGTAATATACAACGTAACAGTTTATGTAATTTCAATGAGAGAGTAACTTTTTGATACAATGATTCTTCATATTGAGTGTTCAATACGTTACTGAATTTATTATGTGATTTATAAGCTAACATGTAGTATTCTCATAAGATCACTTCATGCCATCCATTGGAGATTTATATTGTCGGTGGCCTTTGAAATTCGCTTTTCTTACGTACACTGTACATTCATGGAGTGTGGTAACTAAAACCCCTAAGCTTAATCTACCATAAACTGAGGGGTTGCTTGTATAATCATTATTTAGAAGTAATAGTAGACTGAATACGTTTGTATTAAGTAAGAATATGGCTTGTTCACACAAATACGTTGTTGATGCCAACAGACTAGTTAATTGAGTTAACTTCCGCTAGGATATGGTGTGAATTGACACTTAAAATCGAATATAAAACTGAATACTCATATATTACGTAATATATGTTGTAATAAATAAGGTGCATTATGTCTTGTAAGACACTGTTATGATCTATTATGGAAATTTGACTCGATTCGTTTGATAGTCTTTCGCAGAGCATAACCGCACTTTGAATAAACATATAGTTTGGGATAAACAACCACATCATCTTATTCCGATAAGATCTGATATATTAAACAATGTTTTTAAAGTAATAATAAACTGAATACTTTAGTATTATGAAAAAAATCTAGTGCGTTTACATGTACAGCTCATGTGACCTGGCAGAATAGCTAATCCCTGTTTCTAAGAGACGCTAAATTCAGGTGTAGTTATTTGATTATAATCATATTATGTAATTTATAAACAACTCACCAATCCATCGCATGTTGCATTAACACAGCGTATTGCTTTATTCAAAAATATAATGTCTGAATTTCAAAAAATGTTCAGTAAACTAAATACTTTGTTGAATATATTTATATTATGTAAATTTCATATGACGCTTACGCTTATACTGCGAATTAAAAGCTCCCTATTAATAGTATTAACACATTAAGGATTTGCTATACACGAGATTTCGTATATTTCTTAAAATTTGTTTAACTGTTTTCAGTAGTATTGAGTAGCGACAACATTTTTTGGAACTCAACTTAATGAGTAATGTGAACATTTACCCGTTTCAATAGAGTTGAAGATTATCAAGGAGGAAAGACTAAGTAATCCGTTTTGTGAAATACAGTGTTCCTTCGCTGTAATCACCTAGACGTATTAGTTAAGATAATGCTTACTTACATATTAAGGTCTCTATAAAAAGTATACGAATCATATAGAATCTCCGTAAAAAAAGTTTTAATTAGCTACTCAATCTTAATTAAGCTATCAAGTGTGTTTTCTCCTTCAAGTATATTATTTCGCCACCTTAATCTTTAATTGTTTGAAGTATATCATCTAGCTAATTTGGAGATGCTGATGATGGGTACGTTAAAAATTAGTCGAATCGATAATGTAATTTGGGTGCACTTACATCTAGTCCCTACGAATCTAGGCAATCTCATATTATGATTATGAATTCTATAAAATATCTACGAAAAGTCAGTATTATCAAGGGTTTAGCTTATCCTTTTTTTGAAAAGAGGAAGGATAAAACTTAAGAAAGCTATAGATTAAAACATGATTGAATGTTATAAAATACGATAACGTACCAATTCTTCACTCACAAATTATCAGTCAATACTAAATTTCTTCTTACGAGTTTCGATCGATAGTAAACCCAGTGTTATCAAGGATTTGAGAGCTACTTCAGATCAAGAAGGGAAAGAATAAAACAGAAAAATCGATAAACAATTAAATGATTGAATTATCATATCTACGATAACGTATCAATTCAATATAAATAACTGTTCTGTATCTGATTTTTTTATGTACCACGCAACTTGTAACTTATTCAGCGTATAAATGATCAATGAAATGAAATATCTGATACCAACATATTTTTTCATCTTAGAGAAGTATCGAAACACTGAAGAAACTTATATGCCGTTAGTCTCCAGGGAATATGAACTATGTAAACTGCGATTACTTAGACAACGATCGAAAATATGAACGCGTTGGGAAGCGGTACCGATTGAATGAATTTCTCGTAACCATCAGTTAAGAGTTTAGGCTCATACTTACATCCTCAATCTTCATGAGAATGAATTTATGCAGACCGCTATATGAATGTGTAAAGTATTTCTGTATCTATTCCACAGAATGAAATAATTTCGCTTGTTGGACCCATTGCCCCAATTAAACAAGTTGTTTCCCATACCATTTTACTTTCTCAACAGACATCACGAGTAAACCTCTCTTCTGTATGATTTGTAACCAGCGTTATGATATTTAGTGACTCTATGTATTCTTATGCGTTTTTATTGCTCCGTCTTGAAGATGGTGCAATTTCGTCGGCAGAATGCCATGTGATGTTTTTCGCTGATTGGTTGAAGTATTATTGATTATTTTCCGTACTTTCCTATTTGAGTTCAGTAAGTTTGCATTGTGTAACAAATACCTCCTTACTAAATTCCTTACTTTGCCTTTGTACATGAACAACAGTCAAAATCAATAAGAGTTGGACATTTCTTAGTTGTGCGATCAATAGAAGTATTAAGTTTAAATAATATATTAATATTACTGAACAATAATACTTACTATTTATGCTGTAACGATATTCTATAGAGCAAAGTGATTTGAGTATTAAGTTTTATATTCAGTAATATATTATTATTCATTAACCATAAGATGAATTTACCTTGCTCCGGGAAAATAGTAATGCATTTAAATGTTTAGCATTCGCTTCCTTATCTCATAAAGATAATCTAATGAACCCGATTAACATACGGAAATTTGAACTCGATAAAATAGTACATAATTGAACAATTAAATATTACATAATATATTCAGTAATATAAGTATTTTATTTAACCTTTGATAAGCAGAACCCATTTTGGGGGAAGGGTGTTGGGAGTAAGATTCCGTTCATCTCTTCACTTAGAAATGAATAGGTGTATCTATTAATTATTTGACCTTTCTGATTCAAGACCTTTTCCAACATCCAGTGTTGAGAAACACATTAAATAATGTTATCTTTATGAGAATCAAATAATCCATATGCGAAGTACGCATCTACCCAATCTTGGGCAAGGTGCGTTTTTTTTGTGTTTAACCATTCACTAGTTTCTAACTCAGTTTAGGGCTTAAGGAGTTGAATTCATGGACCCGATATTACGAGGCCCACAAGAGGTTCGAGATCAAGCAGAGCAAGACATCGAATCCATCTCTAGTCAGTCAATAATAGCAATACAAGATACGATGTATTATTTACGTGCAGAAAAGCTTATCCCAGGTATTCATATATCCATTAGGATTAAAATAGACTCTTATGATTTAGGATTTTGGAACCGAATGATTTTAGATCGAGTGAATTGTGCTAAAGAATGGTTGAGGTCTACTGATAATTACGATAGCCAAGAGTCTGATTTAAGCATATTCTCAACTATTTATAAGGAATTAACAATTCACAAATCTAATAGTACCTCTAATGATCTGTATCTTAATATGTCACTCTATATAATCCATTCAGTTATCGCTGCGTTAGAAATAGAATCTCATGTGATGATGTACGATGGAAACAAAAAGGGGCATCAAACTGCTCAGAAATATTCTCAATTAATTGCTGAAGCTATAGAACCATATCAGTTGGTAATGAATAAAATTGATGAGGTTTTGTATGGGAAAATTCGAGAGAGGTAATAACATCAGGAAGAAAAAAACGGAGGAAATAAATGAACCTTACTAATGTATGGGGGGAGAGAAGAAAATACTCTTCACATGCCAATAAGATTATAGAAGAAATCCATGTTCAAACGGGCCACAAATGTTACATTACAAGAGGTGTTGGCGAAGCAGAAAATATGGGGAGTTGAGTCCTGGTTTTGCTTGACTTGAGAGTCTACTTTATTTCTTAAGAATATCTATTTTGTACAATTGAGAAACTCCATTCAGGTCTCTCAATTGTACTGAGTTATGTCACGGCTATTTCTATAGTTATATACGGACATGGCAGACTCACAGATGTAAGTCACTTTACCAGAGTTTCAATTAATATCAGATAATCGGTTTATTTAGCTTGATATTAACGTTCTTAATTTGGAAAGGGATCTATAACAATTCAATTATTGACTGAGGTAGTTTATAGCCTCTTGTAAGTTTCTTACCCCTACTAGTTTAATCTTTTCTAAATTGTAGCTATTTTTTGCTTTGGCAACCTCTTGTTCTTGATATTTAGGATAGATAAAAATATCTACTTCTTCATTCTTTGCAGTAAGCAATTTGAGATCCAGGTTACTTATTGACTGAATATCACCACCTCTAGTTATGCCTCCTGTGCCAGCAACCTTCCTTCCTCTAGCCAAATCGACATTCGGATCGAGTTGCTGTATTAAACCCAATGCCAACATGAAACCTCCTGACTCGCCTGAATAGTTGTTGTCCAAATGGATAACGTCATCAACAGATAACCCTTTGAAAACAAATTGGTTTTTTAAATAAACTCCTAACGTTGCTTTTCCTTGGCGATCCAGTTCCTTTATAGTCACTGGAATCTCTACGTTGCTAGTATCACGATGAACGATTACGTTTACGGTATCTCCGATTTTAAAATCCTCTAGATAAAAATTAATATCTTCTGGTGAGTCGACCTCTATATCATCTATGAATAGAATTTCATCTCCAACCTTAAGATCTTGACCTGTTTTAAACTTCTCTGGATGAAAAACCACAACTGGCTTAGATATTTCTTCTGGTAAATCAATCTCCTCATGTACCATTGCAGCCTTTACGATAGTGTGTTTCATATAAGGTAAAAGTTCTTTATCTAAAATAGTCAAATCTCTTTCGGTAAAGTCACTAGTGCTTTCAGAAGCTGAAGCATAGAACTTTGTAACAGAAGTTCTTGTATAACCCTCAGACCCGAGGTATATTTTCTCCCATACAGAATTAATTTGTGTTTTTTTTACATAAGTCATGTAAAGATTAGTAGGATGGGCTTGAGCGCTTTCGCGAATTGGTTTTGCATCAATAATGGGGTCAACTGAAAGAATACTCCCAGGTGCTGTCCAAACCTCTGGCACCTTTAAAGGCTTAAGCAGCAACAAACCCAAAAATATGATAACAACAATCAAGGGAGTTATATAAAGAATAATCACCTTGTAATCTTTTATGTCCAAGAGAATCACCTCAGTATTATAAACTAGCAATGGAACTAATATAACAAAATAACTATTTGATATAGAAGGAATGAGAAGAACCCGATTTTTCATGTCATTAATGATTAACTACATAATACTATAGATGATTTACGATATGCTTTATTAGATGAATTATTAACACCGTTAATGAACAGTAAAAGAAGCCAATCATTTAACTGATTCATTTCTAGTTGGTGCGTTTTCGAATATAATATATGCAATAGTGAACCTTAGAGATGGGGGAGATATATGCATATAATGGATGATTATGAACAACGCCTAAAAGATCTTCGAGCCACACTTGGAACCCTTATAGATAATTATGACTTACTCCCGGATGCCTCCTATCAGATATTTAGTATCGAAGGAGAGATTAGAAGCTTTGAGCAGAGAAAAGAAAGACTAAACCTCAGATTTTCTCGGATAGACTGCCATTTATGCAAGCAGCCTATTTGGAATGAAGATGAACCAGCTAAACTTGGGGACAAAGGTAGCATCCTGATATGTCCAAGGTGTTTATGTACGATTAAGCAGGTGAAAGGTACTACTGAAATGGAACGAGATCTTGACATTAAAAGTCCCGGGACTGTAAAACAAGATTGTGAAGGTCCCCTTAAAATGCTGCAATCGCAGTTTCTCATACGTAAATCGGAGAAATTCTGGCTTATACATGAGGTAGTAGGTGAGATCTACTATCGAGCCGGCCGGCGTAAAACTAACCTACTACATTCTTGGATCGATGAATTGATTAATCGCTTGAATCACCTTCAAGAGCAAAAAAAATTTATGGAAGGGATGCGAACCTTAATCCCGGATTTGCATACTCAAATCTTTAGCTTACAAGCACAAATCCAAGATTTACAAAGTAAAGTAGATCGAATTAAAGGTGGGAGGCTACCTTATCGTTGCTCTCAATGTAATGTTTGGTTGAAAGAGAACGGTATTCCAACGTTTTTTGGAAACTACACAATTTGTGATCAGTGCAAAAAAATAATTTCAGAAGTGATGACTACATCTGAAGCTGAGAAGAAATATGGTCTACCTAAGGGAACAATACGCCGGGATAACTCACGAGGATCCCTAGAGAGATATAAGAAATTAGGATTACTAAGACAATCAGGAAGTTTATGGTTGCTTCACGACATAGTTATTTTGGACAAATATAAAAGAATCGAAACAAAAGAGGAAGTGTTACCAGTTCACTCTCCTACAACAATGAGTGAAGAAGGAATACCTTCAGATCTTCTCAGAAGATCTGCTTCCATATACAAACAACTTATGGAACGAAAACAATTGGAGAAATGACATATAACTCAATAATGAAGTTTAATTGAATACAACCCAAAGTTGCGCGAGAACATTGTTCAATATTTTGTGAAGGTTCAGTTGATAGGCTGTATGAAGGATGATAGAGTAAAAGATAACTTAATAAAATATATGCGAAGCACGCATCTGCCCGTATTGGGTAGGTGCGTTTTCTTATTTTTAAAGAAAGGTAGGATCATATGAGTTATCTGTTAATGAATTTTCTTTATATCTCATATCGGTTGATTAAGGCTTTATCGAGAGTTACCTTGTATGTACTTGGGTATGGGGTTGTCTTCGCAGTGGTATTATTGTTGGTCATAAGTATTGCCAATGCAATCTAAGGACCGATTGTTACAGAAATAGAACTATAGGAGATCCGATGAGTGGCCTTGAAAAAGATTACTTGTATAAAACCTCGTGAAGGCACTCATTTCTATGATGCCATTACTGCTGCTAAATAACTTAAATGATGTAGAGTTTCGTACCGTGCATCTTAGTAGTGTTCATTTATCATCACGGATATTAGTGCCAAAGCAGTACTTGAAACTTTATATCGATTTTCTAAGAAAATGACTTAGGTAGTTGTGTAAAAGCAATCTCATTCCTTAAGATCATAGCATCATTAGTTTTTTTTAAAATCGTATATCAGGTTGGTTTCAATGTAATAAGCACAGAGATGAAGTGTTAATACAATTGCAGTTCATAAAAATCAACATGAGTTTAAGGCAATATATTTACAGCTGTATGACCATGGCTTATAATACAAATAACTTAATAGTAGAAACGGGGAAGCACCTCGATATTGGTTAACCACCAATATTGAGGTGCTTTTTTTGTTTTTACAGTTAGAAGGGTAGGGAGACTATTGAAGAAGAGAAAGAAAGTTAGGGAGGCAGCACAAAAAGCAACTAAAGTTGTATTAGCGTTAGCTTTACTTGCACCCCCATTAGTGGCAACCGGTGTATTTACACCTGCCGCCTATGCAGCAGTAGATACTATTTCTGTTGTTTCCAACACGACATCATTAAAAGCTGTTCAATCTTCCGTAGTAAAAGTGGAGATGAACGATCAGGGTAATTACCGTATCATTTTATTACCAAACACCAACGTATTTTTTGGTAGCAATGCCGGGAATGTTTCAACGTTCCTGGATTATAACGGGGAACGAATCAATTTCAACTCGCTGCCTTTAAATTACTTTAGAATTAATGACAATATCATTGAAATGTCACGTCAGAAAGATAATGTTGAATTCATCCTTCGGGTGTCGATTGTTAATGCAACATCACAAGGTGGGTATATGAAGGTTGAGTTAGAGGCAGTCAATCGAGGTAGTGGTAATCAAAATCTAGGTGGAACCTTTTACTGGGATACTATGGTGAACGGTAATGATGCTTCACCGTTTGAAGTTATTCAAAATGGCTGGAGAAATTATAGTGGTGGGGTACAGATCACTGCTTTTTATGCAAACACATATAACGTAGTAAACGCAGATCGAATTTTTATGGGAGCTTATCAGAGCCCAGGGAACGCCAGCTTGACAGGCGGAAGTCCTCCTTCCTCTTTTTACGTGGGACAACAGATTACTGCAGGGGACACAGCTGCACAGTTTTGGTGGGATAAACAAACCGTTTCGAGCGGCGGATCGAGGAAAGTTTCAACCATTGTGGGAATTGGCCCACAGAATACACCGCCCTCATTTGCTTTAAGTTCTCCAGCTGCTAACCAATCCTACTACAAAGGTCAAACACTTCAGATTGCCGGTACTACCAAAGATACGGATATCGGTGATCTTCTGACTGTGAAGTGGTCTATAGATGGGGGGGCCGAAAATGTTCTTTCTACATTGACGGCCAATGGATCTAATCAACAATTTAGCAGTAATTATACACTGCCTTCAACCCTATCGGATGGCGCTCACTCCTTACAGGTGTGGGTTATGGATGATAAAGGTGGCGTTTCTACAGCAAACACAGTCAATTTTACTATAAGAAGTTTTGTTGTTCCGGGTCAGCCCGTAATCAGTTCAACTTCTACCAATGGTCTTACGGTCACCTGGGACAAAAAAGAGAACGAGTCAGCTGTGACCTATGAGTTACTCAATGTCACGACGAACCAAACGATTAATGCAGGTTCTGCTAATACAGCAACGGTTACTGGATTATCACCTAATACCAATTATGTCTTTAAAGTTAGAGCTAAAAATTCTAGTGGTTCTTACACGGATTATTCTACTCAAACTAGTAGTTATACCTATGCTAATACTCCAACTTCAGCAACTGTCACGCAGACAGGAAACTCACCAACCGTAAAATGGTCAGCGAATGGAAACCCAACTGGGACTACATACAAATATGAATTATGTGATGCAGATAGCAAAGTTGTAAAATCTGGGACAACGACAGCGACAACGCTGAATATTCCATTGGACGGAGTTGCAGATGGGAAATATAACGTGTTTGTCAGTGCGGTAAATGGAGGGGGAATTGCAACAGCATATACTGCGGCGGGCCAAATCATTAAGGATACCAAGGCACCGACTGCACCTGAAGTATCGGTTGCTCCTTCAAGTTGGACTAATACATCTGCAATAGTGACCGTAAAAAACGGAACAGATGACTTAAGTGGTGTACAGAAAAGTCAATACAAAGTCGGATCAACCGGTGAATGGGTGGATTATAAAGAGCCATTTGAAGTTTCTAAAGAAGGTCTTCAGGATATCTATGCTAGAACAATAGACAACTTTGGAAATACAAGCATTGTTTCCTCTTCAACAGCTCGTATAGACAAAACTGCTCCGGAAGCACCTATTTTCTCATTGGATCCTTCTAGCTGGACCAATAAAGATGTAAATGTGACGTTATCTCCTGGTACGGATAATCTCAGTGGTGTTCAAAAAATCCAGTATAAAATCGGTCCCGGGGGTGAATGGAAAGACTATACAAAAGGCTTTTCCATTACTACGGAAGGACGAAGTGAAATTTACGGACGTTCCATCGATAATGCTTCAAATATAAGTGTTGAAGCAGTGGTTGAAGCTAAAATCGATAAAACTGGTCCAACAGCACCGAAGTTAACATTGAGTGATTTGGAGTGGACCAACAAAAACGTGACATTCACTATTACCGATGGGGTAGATGAGGGTAGCGGAGCTGCTAAGACGCAATATCGGTTTGGAGCTACAGGAGCCTGGGTTGATTATGTAGCCGAAGAAACCATTTCAGCAGAAGGTGAAACTGAAATATTTGCAAGAACGGTGGACAACGTAGGTAATGTTGGAGCATTGTCATCAGCTCTGGCAAAGATTGATAAGACGGCTCCGTCAACTCCTCGAGTCTTATTGAGTGAATCATCCTGGACACAGGATTCGGTTACGTTCTCTATTAATGGAAGTACAGATCATAATCCAATCCATTACGAATATAAAATCAATGATACCGAGTTCGTGAAAGGAAGTACTGGAACAATTCATGATAACGGTATTACTACTTTAACGGTAAGAGCACGTGATGCAGTCGGCAATGTAGGAGAAGAAGTTGTCAAAAAAGTATTTATTGATAACCTTGACCCGTCAATTTCAATTACTCCGAATACTACAGATTGGACGGATAAAAACATTGACGTTTCTATTACTTACTCTGATGTACACTCAGGAGTGGATCCAAATCAACGATATTTTAAAATCACTAACAGTGCAGAAGCACCCGTAAGTTGGGATTCTGCTGATGAAAATGAAAAAATAGTTACTATTGATTCTGAAGGGACATGGTACGTGCATGCCAAAGTACAAGATAATGCAGGGAATTCAGTCACTACCGTGACTTCCCCGCTCAGGCTACAAAGGCTGCCCGATGTACCTGAACATTTAAAGGTAACTAATGTCTCTGAAGGGACCGCGAAAGTTTCTTTTGATCTACCTGAAGATGTACTCACAGATGGGTATCAATTTGAAATTGAAAACACAACAACAGGTCAGACTTGGAGTCTAGACTACCCTTCAAATGAGATTTTAGATGAAGCTCTATCAGGTGGAAACAGGTATGAATACAGAGTACGTGCAATGAATCATGTTGGACACAGTGACTTCTCAAGTACTGTTTCTACGCTCACACTACCACTTGCTCCAGAAAATGTTGTAATTCAAAAGGTTGGGACTGATTATAGTCAGGCGAGTGTTTCCTTTGATCCCGTGACGAGCGCTTCTTCCTATAGAATCATAGCGAGAGATAGGAACAATCAAATTGTTTCTGATCAAATCGTACATGGTACAAGTGCACAGTTAATAAGTGGACTTTCTGCAGGGACGGTCTATTCCGTAAGTGTAATTGCCATAAATGAATCCGGAGAAGGCTCTAGTCGAAATGCTGGTTTCTTATCTTTACCATCTGCTCCTGGTCATTTTGCAAGTGTACAAATAGAGGAAACGAAAATAACACTCGGTTGGGATACGGTCACTTCAGCAACCTATTACTCATTGAATAGAGATGGTGAATCGCTATTTGAAGGACCTGAACTGACCTTTACAGACTCTGGTCTTGAATCAGGGACGTTATATCAATATGGACTAAGTGCTTCCAATGAAACAGGAACGGGCGAGACAGTTACTTTAAATGGACTGATGACACTACCTGGTAAAATACAAGGTTTACAAATCGTGAATCCGACTCAGCATTCGTTGGGCTTAACATGGCAGGCAGTTCAAGGAGCTGACCACTATGTGATTGTTCAAGAAGGCAGAGAGTATTTAACCGTCCCTAGTGAACAAACCACAGCTGTTGTCCAAGATCTTGCTCCGGGAACATCGTATTCCTTTGAAGTTTTTGCAGTGAATGAGAGTGGACAAGGTTCATCTGTTTCGGCAAGCTCTATCACCGTCCCTGATCAAGTACAAGAATTAAAGTTAGATTCAATAACTGAAACAAGTGCTACCGTTTCATGGCTTCCCGTACCTGGGGCAGATAGATATCGACTTAAGATTGGAGACCGTTCATTTGAAGTTGCGGGGACTCATCTAGAACTTACGGGGCTTTCAGGTAGTAATTTGTACAACTACACAGTGGAAGCAGGCAACAACTCTGGTTATAGTGATTCTGTAGGAGGCGAATTCTTAACCAATCCTCACTCGCCTAATCAAGTTGAAGTGACTGAGACGACTGAGACGACTATAAGCCTTCGCTGGGAAACAGTAGCAACCGCTAATTCGTACATTGTCTCTATGGATGGACAAATTGTCGCAACTCCGACTTCAGCAGAATTCGAAGTCAATGATCTTATTCCAGGTTCAAAGCATACATTTACTGTTCAGGCTGTAAATCAAACAGGTGAAAGTCAGAAGACAGCTTATGTATGGATGACTAAACCTTCATTCGTTACAAATGTTCAGTCATCCCCAGCAACGTATAAAGCAGAAGTGAATTGGGAACCCGTAACCGGAGCTATTGAATATATTATTGAACACGACGACAACGTATTGTATCAAGGGACGGAGACTTCTCTCGAAATAACCGGACTTTCGGATGGAACGAATTATGATTATGTGATTCATGCTGTCAATGAGTTTGGTGTCAGTTCCCAGAATTCAAAATTTGGATTTAAGACGCTGCCACGAAAACCCGTTAACGTGAATACGGTAGACATCGAGAAAGAGTCACTAACGCTTGATCTCTCTGATACACAAGTAACAGGAGCTGACACATATGTGATTAAACGCAATGGGGTACTTATTGCGAAGATTCCTTCATCAGATATCAGATACACAGATAAAGGACTTCTTCCAGGTACTAAATACAGTTATTCGATTCACGGGGAGAACACTAGTGGAGCAGGAGAAGTTAGGACGGTTCAAGTTACGACAAAGACAGAAGTCGTAAATGAGAATTCTATTGTAGTTCATCCTGAAACGAATCAAATTAACGTGACATGGTCTCCAGTCAAGGGAGCTGTTTCTTATCAAATTTTAAATAATGAAACGGGCGATAAATATTCAACTTCGAATTTGGAGAGTATCATTCCTAGCTTAAGTGCGGGTTCAATTTATTCGTTTACCATCACTTCTTTTAATGTAGAAGGTATTGAATCCGAGCCTCTTACATTTACAAGCTTAACAAAACCGACAGCACCATCTACAGCCACTATTAGTGGTATAACGGATACCTCCCTAACTATCGATTTATCCATGAGTGCTGTTCGCGGAGCTGAAGAGTATATCATTGAACGTGACGGTAAGGAAGTTGGACGAATCCCGTTGAATGAAACTTCATTTAAAGAAGATGGACTAGAAGCTGGAGAAGAATACACTTATGTTATTAAAACTTCAAATAAGTCAGGTGAGAGTGTAACAGGATTTGCACTAACAGCAAGAACCGTTCCAGCTACTTCTTCAAAACTAGCTGAAGTTCTGTCTGTATCAGATAATAGCGTATCGATCTCGTGGGATAAAATTCAGGGGGCAGAGGGGTACAAAGTTTATTTTGACTCAGAATTAATTACTATAACGACCGAATTTAGTGCATCAGTGGACAATTTAATCAGTGCACAAACGTACAATAATATTCGTGTTGTTCCATTTAACAATGCAGGCGACGCCATAGCATTCTCGGTAAAAGAATTTACGACGCTCCCAGTAATTAAAGGGTTGATCGTGAATTCAAAACCTAAAACAACGGAAGCTGAGCTTTCATGGACTCTTCCATTGAAGAATGAAATGATGGTCATTGAGTATCAGGGCGAGGAAGTTTACCGAGGACAGGAAACGAACTTCACATTAACTGAATTAAGAGCGGGAACAAACGAAGAGGTTACATTTATCACGGAGAACAGCCAAGGAGATCGATCAGAAGAATTTACTCATTCTCTACTTACATTACCTGCAGCTCCTCCAACTGTGAGTTACACATCTACATCGAATGGAGTATCTCTAGATTTTGCTTTAAGTAAGGTAAAAGGGGCTACAGCTTACATTGTTCAACGAGGTGGAGAGGAAATCGGCCAAGTCACAGTGACGGAGTCTGTATATAATGATGAAAACCTTGAGCCAGGAAAGACATATAAATACTTCATTAGAACCTTAAATGACACGGGTATAAGTGAGGAAGGTTTTGCATTAGATGCAACAACACTACCCGCTGATATGACCATCTCTCCATCTATTGATAAAAGAGATGTCGATGGAGTAGAGATTTCTTGGGAGCCTATTATAGGTGCAACAGGATACAACCTATATGATGATGATACAATCATTACATCCACGGAGAACACATCATTCTCCTTGACTGGACTTCGCAGCTCTACGAAATACGGAACATACCGAATAGTTCCATTTAATGAAGTTGGTGAAGCTAAGGGGATCGATGTGCCGATCTTTGAGACGCTACCAAGTGGAGATTTCGAGGTAAAAGCTGTAGGTAAAACCACGAATGAAGTTGATTTCACCTGGACGCTCCCATCCGCCAACGAAATTTTCGTTCTTGCTCATCATGGGACAGAAGTATATAGAGGAAAGGATCAGCACTTTACGCTGAAAAATCTTAGTGGGGGAACAGTGTATTTGATGGAAGCTTGGACAGAGAACGAGAATTCTGACCGGAGTGAAGTTAAAGAGATCACTGCTCGGACTTTGGGCTTCCTCGCACCTTCTGGAGGAAATTTCAGCGGGCAACCTGTATCAAAACCTACAGAATCAATTAAAGATGTACCTGCTGATCTTGAGGTAGTACCAACTCCGCCTGTAAAACAAGTGTTCTTTGAAGACATAGACAGTACTTTTAATAAGGAACAGATCATATTCTTGGCGCAACAAGGAGTAATCTCAGGGATTAGCGAAACTAAATTCGAGCCGCAACGTGCGATCACAAGAGCGGAATTCACTGCATTAATCGTCCGTTTAATGGGAATTGAGTCGGCAGAATACAAAGGGACTTTTAAGGATGTAAGCCCAGAAGACTGGTTTGCAGAATATATTGCAGCCGGCATTAAAAATAAGGTTATAGCCGGTATGGGAAACCAAGTGTTCGCACCACATGAACTTATAACAAGAGAACAAGCATCGGTGATCTTAGCTAATGTGTTGAGAGGAATGAACGCTTCAGGAACTAGTGAACAGCAGAGATTTGTGGATGAGACCAAAATTTCAGGATGGGCAGCTGATAAAGTAAACTACCTATCTGAATTAGGATTAGTCAACGGGTATCAAGATGGTTCGTTTCGTCCGTTGAAAGATCTCACTCGGTCTGAGGCAGCAGCACTAATTTTCAGATTGATGGAAGTGGTCCACAAGGATTTGGAGAATAATAACAAGAAGTCACAATAGGAAGGTTAACATTTCCTAATGCACCAAAAGTATGAAAATGGTAAAATGAAAATTCATTAGGTTACGACAAGGAGCACCTTGAAATGGTTTTTTCAATTTCTTGGTGCTCCACCTATTGAATTAGGAGGTAATCACTTGACCCTACATAAAGTTCCATCAAACCATAAGAAAGAACTTAGCGAAATTGAGTTTCTCCAATTAGTACTTAGTCTTCTAGAATCAGAATTGAGCTATTTTGCCTCATACTACTCAGATGATCGTATCTCATGCAATCAGAGAGAAGATGAAGAACAGTTGAACTTAGAAATACAAAATATCCAATGTAGAATTCAAACGTTAATCGATGATCAACCTATGATTAATATAAAAGTAAGGAAATAAATATTTCCGAGATTAATGTTTGACTATCTCGAGTGATATCGTTTGATACAATAGGGTCTATGAAAATAATAAATCGAAAGCAATTACAACCTAAGAACATTCATACCTGTACCAAACTTCATAATTCCACGTTCCTCCAATTTATTTATGAGGTTTTCCCATAGAATCATCCTTGGTTCCTCAAGTGGTGCCTTTGAAGACTATTTTGATCAGAGAGAACTTCTAAAATATGAGCATAAGTGGATGACAGTTACAGAAAAAACGATAAGCGCTATAATGATAAAATAGTGATCTGTTTGTTGGAGGATGAATTAAATGCTGGAAAGAGAGAGAGCTCTTGATCCCGAATCAGTAGGGAGAAAAATCCGTGAAATTAGGAAAATAAAAGAATATACACTTATCGATCTCGCCAATAAACTAGGTTATGCTACAGGTAAACTGAGCAACATCGAAAAGGGTAAACGAGCTAAATTTCCCTTTGAGGAATTAGTTGACATTGCTGGTGCATTAGAAGAACCGGTTGAGTTATTTATTATAGATGAATCGGATCAATATATAACGGAACAAGAAAATATTAGACAGCAAATAAGCTTAGCGAAACATCGTCTCAGCGTAGGTTTATTGGACGGGTTGAAAGCTTCTCTTCATGAACTGCAAGAAAATATAGAAATACTATCATTTAAGAAAATGATAATACACATTAACTTTCTTTGGGGAGAATACTATAGAGAGCTGTTGGATTATGACATGGCCTCGGAGTATTATAATGAAGTAATTAATGCTGAAGTCTATGATAAAGATAGCGTTGAAGTAAAGATACGCACCTATAATGCTCTTGCGTCGCTTCAGTTACAGGAGCGTCATATTAAAGATGCGATCACAACACTTAAAATAGCTTTAAACTTCGTTGAAAAAGATGACAGGGTTCTTAGTTTAGATATTTCGAATGTACATTATAACTTAACTCTTATCTATATACACATCGGTTATATGGATCTTGCCGAATATCACGTACAAACTTGTATTGAAACAATTGAAGGAAGAAGCGAACAGACTTATTATCATGCACTCTACCTATTATCCATAACCTATTGGCTCAAAGAAGAATATGAGAATGCTAGAAACTTGTTATTTCGTTCGATGAACTGGTTTCAAAGACAACGCGACTTAGCAAGTCTATTTAATTCACTAGAGTTCATTTTTGTAATGTATCGTTTTAAACCACATCTTATTATTGAAGATATGTTTCAATATTTAAGAGAGGTTACTGCTGTTACAGTTCCCGAAAACATTGTGTCCCAGAAAGTAAGATGTCTTTTCATGTTAGTAGAGCTGGAAATAGAAAAAAAAGAATATCTCGTAGCGGAGAGTATACTTGCCACATGTAAGGAATACATTAAGGAATATTCGTTCTCTGAAGGATACCGAGCATATGTACTAGAAGCGTTGCTTATTAGAGAAGTTAGCAAAGATGCGATAAAGGAGCGCTGTGCTCTTGAGAAGGCACTCAGCTTTTTTCAAGGGTCTGATCGCTCACCTCAAAAAGCACATATTTTATATCAACTCGGGAAGTTAAACAGTTCTGACAATAGGGGTACGATGTATGAAGAGGCTCTTAGCATTTTTAATGATAATCTTCATGAACAGGCGTATTTTAGTCAGAATAGTTTTTCGATTCTCCCTCACTTACGGTATTAAGGAAATCCATTGGACTTAGAGAATGACTCAAGATCTCGTTTTTAAATGTTGGTGTACTCACTAACCAACCTAGCGACAAAAAATAGAAGCATCTTGGTGAGATAACCCCTAAGGTGCTTCTACTGTCAATTATCATTCGTTTGATCGCCAAACTTGTGTACGTGATTTAGCACGACTTTTTTGCTTCTGTTTGTCTTCTTTAAGTTTTTGGCCAAGATAGGTAACTAATTGATTTTTCTCTTGTAGTGTAATTTGTAAATCATTGAATAGCAATTCTTCAAGTTGTTCCCAAGCTTGTTGTAGTGCTTTAACTTCAACTTCTTTCTTCTCATCCAAGCTAGCTATGTATTCAGCATCTACATTTGGATTTAGAGCAGGATTGATTTCACTATAATCCATAGGCTCACGTGCTTTTAAAATTTCAGTTAATTCGTTCAGTATTACAATTTTCCTGGAGTTATTGTTATCCATGTTACGTTCAGACATTACTGGACCGCCTTTCTAAATACGTTCCTAATGTATAAACTAACCCATTCTCTATTCAATTGTCAAAACATTGAGTATCATACTCTTGTCTATCATTTAGCAAGGGGCTATAATGAAACTAGAAATTGAATATTCGGAAACTGGAAGCACCAGTTATAGCGAGCCTTCGCTATAGCTGGTGCTTATTTTTTTGTTTTAACAGGTTTTCAAGGTTTCAATTTCATAATCAGAATAAGAGGTAGAAGGAGGATGCCAATGGAAAAGGTTGCTAACAACAATACAGATGAAAGAATGCCTCCCCAATTAAGATCGTTCATAAGGAAGTGGTGGATCGACAACCGAGAGCGAATGGATGAGTGGTATCGTATTTATTTTCATACGATTATAGTCACAATGATGATAGTCATCAATATGTGGCTCGGATTTTCATCATTTCTTATTTTTTTTGCACAATGGTTTAATGTGGATTCCGGGACTATGGGTTTTTTAAGCGTTTTCTTTGAAGAACCTCCTACACTGTTAATCATGTTACTTGATTTCATTTATGTTCCACTTCATCATTATGAAACGTTGTGGATACTGATCGTGTTAAATTTTCCTATCTTAACTTGGATCTATTCCACGGTAACCCAACCCATTATGCGGGGGTATAAGACTTTAATTAGCTGGACTTCCAAAAAAGGAAGAATAGCTGCAGCAATTCTGTCTGGAATACCTTTCTTATGCTCATTCACAGCTGTTTTTTCTTGGTATGTGCGAAACTACCTCTTCGACTTCTTTGTGACTGTTCAATCGGACAAAGACTATTTAGTCGTTAGGTCCATGGAGAGCTTTGGGTTTGTTCTTATGTGTATTCCTGTTTTCATCTCCCTCTTTGCAGTGTACATAGTTGCAAAAGAATTCTATCGAAATGAAGATCTCCAGTTACTGTTTTACAACTGGGAGTTTTCTTTACTTGCAAGCCAGTCCTTCACGCTGCGTGGTAAATCATCTGACGTGATTGTCGGATGGGAGAAGGATACGAACAAACCTATCGTATTGACTGAAGGCTCACGATATTTACACGAGTTGATTGTTGGTGCTACCGGTACTGGTAAAACCTCTACATCTATTCTAATACGTATCGTTCAAGACTTAATTCGAATCGCAAGAGGTAGGAAGTTAGGTGTTGTTGTTCTCGAACCCAAAGGTGATTTGATCCGAGATGTGCAAAAGCTTTGCAGAGAACTAGGGATACCTGACCATAAAATTAAAATTGTCGATCCAACCGATTTGGTAAGATCTATTAAGTTTAACCCTTTTGTTGGACCACTAGAGTCAGCTGCTGAAACGTTTAGAGGCGTATTAGATGCCCTGGCAGGTGACCAAGATGAATTTTTTAAAGGTCAGCAAAGTGAAACGGCAAGTTTGTATACGATGTTAGGAAAAATCCGTTATGGAGATTTGTTTTCCATTGTACAAATGCAGCAGATGTACACGGATCCTCGGTACCTTGCGAATATCACGGAGGAAGTTCGTAAAGCAATCGATAGCGAACAAGCTGATCCAGAACTTGACCCAAACAAGAAATCTGTTCTCCAGCGCTACGACAGGATCGTATCATACTTTGAAAGTGAGGTCCTGGATTATAAAACGTTCCGAGACAAAGAACAAAACGTTCATCCGGTGACTTATCCATCAGGGCACAAATACGAAGGTAAACAAATCATTGAAAACAAAAAAGACAAGTACGTTGCCGGTGGTAAAAAGTATCTAAACGATATCGTCATGAATGAAATGTTATCCCAACTCATGGTGGCTAATGAAGGGGAAGAGGCATTAAATATAGATCAATTCCTTCAAGATGGAGGCGTGCTTCTGGTTAATACCGCACTTGGTGAATTAGAAGAACTAAGTCTATCTTTTGGACAGTTCTTTATTCGTCAATTTCAATCCTCTGTATTTCGACGTCCACCAGAAGAAAATGGGTATAAACGCTGTCCTGTTTTCCTCAATATCGATGAATTCCCACTATACATTAACGAAGCTTTTGTGCGTTTGTTAACACTTGGTCGTTCATTTAAAGTCGGAACGCTTATTGCAATTCAGTCACTGGGTCAGCTGAAAGCTGTTGTGCAGGGATATGACAACACTGTGCTGAATTCTGCGCGGAATAAGACCGTATTTGGGGGAGGGGAATATGAGGATAATGAGCGCTTCTCTAATAACTTTGGTGAAGAAGTGCAGGTCGAAGAATCTTCCAATGAGTCAATGACACCGGTCAGTATGCCTAACCAGTCCTGGGGGATGCGGCATAATATGCAAAGAACCCTTGCAGCGAGATTCACTCCAACGGATATAAAGGAGCAAGAATTCAAACACTTCATTGTTGATTTCGTTGATGCAGATGGTAGTGTGAAAGCCCCTACCCGTGCGTACGGTAAGTTTATTACCGAAACTAAATACCTTTCGAAGTTTATGAATATCGGTAAAATTGAATTCGAGACGAAAGACCACAAACCTTTAGCTATTGCAGCTCACAAACTGGCTCACATCCACTTATTAAAGCCGTTGTTCAACGATAAAGCAGCAGACGATACGGGTGAACGTGAATCTGCGGACATCTCAGAGCAGCCAGTGCAACAGAAAGAAGAAGATCTGGTGGAACTGTTACCGACTTCCCCATCCACGATGACACGTGAATACAATGAAACGGAGCAGTCCGCAGCTATGCTTGATTCATCAGTAGCTAACGTGGTAGCCATGGATGATTTCTTAAGGGATCGGGGTCAAACTACAACCAATCCTTTAGAAGAAAAAGAGTCAGAACCTGCATTGATTCCAGTGGATGAAGAGGAGACGTTCAACCTAACGAGTTCAATTACTACACCTCCGAAATCAATCAATTTATTACTGGAGGATGAAGAGGATTATCGTTTTTATTCAGAAACATTACAGGATATTAGTATGAAGCCCATGACAGATAAGGTTGTTTCAGAAAACACTGATTCGAAAGATGATCAACAGTCCGCAGACCTGAGCCTTTCACTGCCTTCAGGTGTTGAAAGTTCATTGAATGACTTATTCATAAAACTAGGTCACAAGAACATGGATCCGCAAGATCTAGGTAGCGAACCAGAACTAACAGATTCAGATGAGGGTTGGGGGATTCAGGATATCGAAATAGATCAAGTGACTGAACAGAACGCAACTGATCAAACAAAAGAATACATTGAACATCAGTTACCCACTAGGACAGGTCAAGCGGATCAACTTTCTAACACCTTTATTGATCCGGAACTTAGCGACTTAGTTGCTACGGGGAGGGGTGCCCGAACTAAGCAAAAAGAAATAGCTCAGTCCCGAATAACCAAATTGGACAGCACTGTTATAGACGATGATTGATAGTTGACAATATGGAAGATTGTCATTACTATTATAAGTAATTGAATAAGTTCGGATCGGGGAAGCACCTCGCACACATATCATCGACATGTGTACGAGGTGCTTCTTTTTTTGTTTTCCGGGCGAACATGTATATTCTCAAATAGATTAGGAAAGCTGAGGGGTAACTATGCGCCAAATTGAACAACGCTTTGATAATGTTGGGGATGAAAAACTAGGATGGGCTGATATTAAAGAATCGCAGCGTGTGAAACAAGTTCTTTATGCTGAAGCTATCGGATTAGAAACATTGAGTTTGGGTGACAAAAAGGAAGAAATGTTAAAACTCAACTACAAAGGAGTTTTTGGTTATCTTCCTAAGTCCCGGATTGATAATTACGAATTCAAAGGACTTCATCATTTTCTGGGAAAAGAATTCGAATTTGTTGTAGAGACGGTGGATATCGAGGGCCATTGGTTTTTAGCTGATCGGATTCAAGCACTTGAGGTTTCTGCAAGGCGTTTTTGGAAGTCTGCTAAAGTAGGACAAGTTATGGTCGGATTTATTCGTGGTATTGATATGTCTCGCCTGTATCTACTCGTTGAAGGTGTTCCAGTCGTGATGAACAGGGAGGAAGTTAGTTACTCCTATATTGAAGATATGCGAAGCGAATTCGAGATCGGTGATACTCTCGATATTAAAATTACGAAACTCGAAGCTCCTACAGAGGAAAACCCAAGTGGGCTTCTTGAAGTCAACGCGAAAGTTCTATCGAGAGATCCATGGGGACAAATTGGCGACTACAAAGAAGGCGGATCATACACAGCGGTTATTACTAAAATTCACCCAGAGCATGGTGTGTTTTTGGAGCTTGTTGGTGTATCTGGTTTAACTGTTCGCACGAACTTCCCACCAAACGCGAATCCGGATGTGTTGAAGAAAGGGAAAAAAGTAACCGTTAAAATTCTCGAGATTAATCACCGGGATAGACGAATTAAGGCCATCACTATCCTTCCTCAGAGATCCATCAATGCTGGAAATAGACGCGGCGTTCGTGTGATACACTAATGGTTACAAATTCAAGAGTTCTTCAATTTGAACAATCTGGATCCGATTTGCAGGCGAAGCAACATCCTGCCTCATTATTCCAGACAGTACCTCCAGAAATGAATCCTTATGGCCAGGATTCCCCAGGAGACATTGGAGAAATGTTACTGCCAGACGGATCTGAGTTTGGATTATTTAGCGATCCGTATGCACAGCAAATCTTCATTAAAGCAAATGAAGGAATTCGAAATGGTCAGTACTGGTTAGAAACGAGGTTATCAGATGGCCATTTCACTGAAAAAGAAGTTAAACTACTTGATCTGCTTTCTACTATTAGAATAGCAACAAGAAGTCAGATACACAGATCCTTAAATCCAGGTCAAGAAGATGATCGGAGTACGGTTGATTTCATTAAAAAGTGCAGGAAGAATGGAGTTATATGTGCCTTTTCATGGGTTTCACCTTTAACTGGTGCTCAGCAGCGTAAAAAGCCTCAAGTATATGCTTTAACTAAAGCAAGCGCACAAGCAGCTGAACTTATTTTCCAAAAGAGACTTCCAGACAAGTTCTGGCTCCAACCGATCGTTTTCCCACCTGGGCGATCTCCATCTATGGATATTTTCTTTCTGGATTTAGCGGCAAATGAATTGTATAGCGAATTGGTGCGGATTGACCGCTTGGTTGAATGGACCAGACGTCCGCCTATCAAAATCCCCAATGCCCAGTCTAATCATTATCCTTATGCCTCCTTTAGAGTCATTAAAGATATAAATGATTTTAAATTGTTCTGGATAGAGGTATTTCGTCCATCTCGAGACTGGATCAACAAAGTCATTACGAGATTTCAGCGTATGGAACTCGCGTTCACTTTCTTACCCGAACATCAAAGACCAACTCGGGTTATTATGATTGTGGATGGAGATAGCCGGGTTAAGTTTCTTTCTGAATTGCAACGAAAGTATATGCCAAGTGTCGAGGTTCGCTACACTACGGATGAACGTTTACTTTCTGGCATTGGACCAGAAACGTTTATCAATTACCATATGGAAAAGGATTCTTTGATCGGTGTTTCCATACCGTATTTGAAAGCAGGATACAAGGGGATGACGGCTTCGGAGTATTATTCAAATTTGCAACCAGATATTGAAGATGATGACGATATTTAATATAGGCGAGATAGGGTGTCTTCAAAGACAAATCATTGCTTTTTCATAACCTGATGGTTTTAGTTGACAACTTATATTCATTTATTTAGAGTGTGAATATAATTGTTATGATTTGATAATTATTACTTTTAATAATGTAGATACAAGCTGAACTATATAAATAAATTAGAACGGGGACTGAAGAAGATGAGTGGTAATTTTGAGAACTTTCCGGTTGATTTAATTATTATTAGCGATAAATTGGATACTAGAACGAAGCTTAAGTATCTGAAGATGTTTTATATTGAGGAACAAGGTTACGTGGCAGCAAGCACAAGTGATACATCATATAACCTTTTTAAAGTAGTCGAAACCGAAGGTGCATCGTCTGAGCTACATGACATTGTGGATGATTTGGAATGGAAACGAGCGAATGACCATCTTCTTACATATTATAAAGATGTATTGAATTAATAGAAGTGTCCCCACTTTCCTGGCATTCAGCCAGGTTTTTTCATAATCACAATGTTTTGTGCCATGAATCTTGGGTAAATCTTGCGAATTATGTAATTTGGTAGACAGCACCAAGGTTGTAGGGTTTTAACCTATTAAAGATTCGGATAATAGACTTAATGCTGCCGAGCTATTACAATACAAAGGAGAATTCTGCGGAATGAAGGTGAGTAAAGATATGTCTAAATTTAAAGACCTAATATCCAATGAGATTTCTTCCCTTGCTCAAAAAACGGTTGCCATGCAAAAAGTTGGAATAGATTCCGAGAAAATTGAGAGTCTTACTCAGAGCGACTTGCAGATTATCTCAAAAGGGTTTATGAATAGTAATCTGCACGAGTTGAAACCCCTATTGGAGAAATATAGAGATAAAGAGAGGGAGCTATTAAAGAGGTACTTAACGATACAAAGCTCCGGTCAAAAAATTACAGAAGCAGATCGCTTAGAACAGGTGCATCATGATTTGATTATCAAAGCGATTGAACTGGCAATTCAAATGAAACGGGAATATAGAAAACAATATAACTCGCATTCTCATATCTTAGAGAAAAATTTAATTAAAGGCGGACTCTTTCTTAGTGGAACACCTCACGGGATGAACAAACTTACAGGAGGGGATATCCTGGAGTTAGAACGACGTGGTTTCCGTCCTATGATATACAAGAATGATAATGGGGCTTTATTAAATACTTATGATACAAGAGTGTTAATAGGGCTGTTTAAATTGTGGTTGAATCAAGGCAAGAATAAACAAATCAAGTTCGAATTTAAGGACCTTGCCGAGGCTATGATTACGAAACCTTCTGGGGGAGAGTACAAACTAATCCATAAGAGTTTAAAAAATATCGCGGCGACGTGGATTGAGTATAAGGAATACTTTGATCCTGCGATCTCTGAATACTACTCTGCTACGATTCAACATAGACCGATTAAGAGTTTAGCCTGGATTGCACGGACTCAAGAAGAGGAAGGAAAGGAACGAGCTGCAGTAATAACTTTCCATGAAGTACTACATGATTCATTACTGGCTGGCAATTATCTTTTCATTAATATGGTGATTTACAATGAGTTGCCCACCTCCTATGCAAGAATGATTTATTTAAATATTTTAGATGCTATTGAGAATGGGACTACGTCATTCTCGTTGGATCAGCTCATGGATCATATTATTCTGAAAGATGGAAATGATGCGAATTTTAATCGTGCAAGGACCATTCGGACGATCGAAACATCTTTTGCGCACCTGTTGGATGCAGATATCATCTCTGATTTCAAAATGTGCAAAAGCAAACGTAAGTTTACCCATATTGAGTTTACACCAAGTGAGTGGCTTCAGGGTCACCGAGGCAAGACGGGAGCAATTGAACTTGACTCGTCCCAAAAAATGCTTTGAGAGCTGTTGGTACAGGCTCTCTAAGTACAATTTTGTTTACTATTTATTTCTGGTCCAATATTCAACATACATTCTACTCCGTAAAATAACATACATTTTACTCCCTAACAAACCATACATTTTACTCCGTCATGGTTTATTTCTTGTTCTTGTTTTTTTACCCTCCAGAATGAAACGCACAAATAGCGAGATGGAAGTTTAAAAACTGTGGATTATTCGGTCGAATATAAAATATATTTCGCGAAAATCACGGAGTAGAATGTATGTTAATGAACGGAGTGGAATGTATGTTGGTGGGAGTAAAAGGTATATTGTAGGGAGTAGAATGTATACTTAAGGGAGTGGAATGTATTATTGAAGGAAGTATACATTCTACTCCGTCATTGATCATACATTTTACTCCGATTGACCAACAAAGATGGTTAATGATAATGTCGAATTAGGTAAAAAGGTAAATCATTCCTTAGACTTGTGGATAAAATTAGAATCTCCATTTTAAGGGGTTCTGCTTGAGGAAAATCATTGTCTTACTGCGTCAAGTTTCATGGTTAACTAGACCAAAGAAATGTCTTTAAAAGCTGTTTTAGTTTTTATATTGCGAATTTTAGCGATGGATCAATCCCATTCTACCACTTACATCATTGGAGTCCATTTATATAGAGAAAGGAGGCCCAACGTGACTGAGATTGTATTTGAAATCACCCAACCTAAAGATAAAGAATCCGGATCAAAGGATATTGCGCTAACCGATGGTTTTATTGATGCGCTTTTTTCAATCTCCGAAAAGATACACACCAGTGAAAAGTTTAGAACACGTTCTAATGGAGTTGGCCGGTTAGTGTGGCATGTGACAGAAGCAGACATCATGCTCATGGTTACACTACACGTGTGTTTTAATTCAGAAGGTAAGCTTGAAAATGTATCAAGACACCAAATCTATAAAAAGCTTTATGATCTCTATGAAGATCCGTGTTGCGATGATCAATTTTACATAGCATTTGAGAAATTTGTACGTTTGGGCCTCATTCAAGAAAAGCTATCTGGCGTCACAAGTGAGTTTTCTCTTACAAATTTTATTAATCCGGATACGAATAAGATTAGTCGTCTGGTTGTCGTAAACCCTTTTGTCTTTTCTAAGGGCTTTACGGATCTTCCTATTTCTGCGCAAAAGTTAGTTTTTGATCTGCTTCGTAAACAAGGTAACGAGAAAGAGAAAGAGGTCTTTTACTGGCTCAATAAAGATAAGGGGATATTAAAACAGCTTCATAAGAAGCATGTGTACGAGTTGAAAAATATACTCCATCTTCTTTCAACGACAACCATACAACATCAGAAGCCAATCATAACATCTTGGAACATCGAGGCTAGAAGAGGGACCACCTCACCAAAATTGACGGTAATCGTCAATGAAGCTTATACAAGCAAATATGTTCCTGGAACCCAATATAGAGATGTCTTGCAAGGCAAAAAGACATATAGAAGGGTTATTAGACATCTCAAGAATCTCCTCTCTAAAAATTTGATTGGAGAGTTTGAGTATCTTAATGATGGAAGTGACTTCTATCAATTAGTTCGCTTGCTGCGTGGGAAAAGTTATAAGTATATGGTTTATGTGATCGAGAAAATCAGGGAATTATATGAAAAGAATCGGATGTTCCCGATTAATATTATGGAATTCATAAGAGATGAGATGCGTCACAAAGGTATGGTGACTTATCTGGAAATCGCGAAGCAAACGGGGGTATATAAGTTTATATGCCCTCGTAAATTAGATGAGAATAGATTATACGAATTTGCAGCTGCAGCAAGTATGTTCAGCCAACGTGAATTTACTAAACTTTGTTTGGCTTCCGTCAGATCCTTAGAAGGTAGTTATACAAGGCCACCGGCATTTAGCCTATATGATTATACTCAATCTAATGAGTTACAGTATTATCTTGATGCGGTAACGATGAGGAATCACGCTTTCTCACTAAGGAAATGTCCTGACAAATATAAAGAACTTGAGATTCAAGCACTTATTCGCTTAGAGAATGAATATGAAACACGAGCAGTGCGAGAGTGGATGATCAACAAAATAGAGATGTTGCCAGCTTGGACTACAATTCCAGATGTTCCTCTCGACTTCAAACTTGAACATCATATTCTAACTAAAGAGCATACCGCCTAGCCTTCTTTGATCAGTAAAAAAAGAGGGCTATTCGTTTTGATGAAATAGTTATGTCTGTGAATTCTTACGACACAGACTATATTGTAATTGTTAAGGGAGAGAAGAGGGTAAACAACGGATCACTACGAACCGTTGTTTTTTTTGACATTGTTCATATAAATACAGAATAAAAATTGAAATCTTATCAGAAAGAATTAATTTTCCTCGTACAAATACAGAAAGATACTGTAGATAGTTTGATAAGATGTATCATCATCATATAGTTTTCATATAAATACAGAGTCACTTAGTAGATTAAATTCTGTATTGTGGACAATTGCCAAGTGTCATAAGTCAGTATATTCAAAAGTATTTTCCTCTCCAATATTTTCTGTAATCATATGACTGATTTTTAGTTATTCCTGTATTTATCAGATTCGTATTACCATAGTTCTGTATTTATCTGTTGATAAGTCTTTACACGTATATGGGACGAGTATGTACCCGGTTCTATATCGATCTTTTATTAAGTAGATCATTTAGAAATAGTTTCTCCTACAGTCTTCACATCATTTTATTTGCTTTCTCAAAAGGATTAGCTATGGTAAAATACAGATATACCAACAGCTGTTAATGCCTATAAGTCCTAGCTTGCGCAAAAGGACAATTCTATTTCAATGCACTTCTCTTTCGAGTGACCAACTATCTCATGCTGAGATACCTATTCCTTTTTAGGATGTATTGGTCATTGGAAAGAGTTAGTGTATTTTTTTGTCGTTTTAAGAATTTAGGAAAGAGGAGAAACTGTGATGGCTAAATTTATAAGTGAAGAAACGATTGATGAAGTCAAAAATGTTACAGCGTATGAATTGGCTGTACAAATGGGTTACAGCGTAAAAAGTTCAGGCACTTCTTGGGTCACGTATTGTCCCAACCCGAATCACTGCTCAGAAAAAAGACTTAAAACATATATCTCCAAATATAAAGGTATTTTTAAGTGCTTTGATGGAGGAGGTTGTGGTTGTAAAGGTGCAGATGCGATAACCTTTTATTGTTGGAGTCAATTCGGAGAATGGGACAGAAAACACTTTTTTAATTGTATCTTAGGAATCGCAGAGATCATGGGAATTAATGTTGCGTATGAAGATGGTCAATCTAAGCGTTCTGATGAAGATAAAACTCCCAAATATCAGGTGCGACCTTTCATTGAAGAGGTTAAACCGCAATCGGATGAAATATGTGATCGAGTGTACCGCAGATTCCTTTCCTTGTGCCCGATATATGAAGAACATGTCCATGAATGGAGATCTAAAAGAAAATACTCTGATCAAGAAATTGTAGCGATAGGGCTCCGGTCAGTGCCTAAGAGTTACAAAGAATTGAACATAATTATTCGTACATTATTAAGTGAAGGCTTCTCTTTAGAGCGCGTTCCAGGATTTACAAAGAGGCTTCGGAAAGGCGGAAATCCCATTCATGAGGGAGATTGGTTCTGGACTATCTCTGCATCGGGGAAATACTTTATTCCTTTGCGAAATGCAAGAGGGCAAATGATCAGATTGCGTGTATCAACCGGAAGAGATGATAAAAAGTACATGTGGTTTTCTTCTGCTCCTAACATTGAGTATGTTGATGATGTATATGAAATGAGAAAGGCTGGTGCATCCTCTGGAGCACCATTAAACATCATTGCACCTTCTTCAATACTTCAAGCCTGGGAGACAGGAGTAGAAGTCACTAAATATCTTGCGTCAGATGTTGTTGTTTGTAGCGAAGGCGAACATAAATCCTATATATCTAGCAACATACTTCAAAAACTATTAATTGGTATACCTGGCGTAGGTATTTACAAGGATGTGATCCCCCTCCTTCGTCAATGGAGAACCCAAAAGCTAGTGATTGCTATGGATATGGATGCTCTCTTAGACGAAACGAAAGAAGCAGGAAAGAATAAGTACGTATTTGAACATCTGACAGAGTTTGCAAAGCAAGCTTTAGATGATGAGGGCATTGAAGTTGTCATTTGGTGCTGGGATCCACAATTGGGGAAGGGACTCGATGATATCTTATTGCAGTCTATTTTACCCATTGAAATAGACTTACGTACCAAAGCAAGACGTCTAGTTACTTTATGAGTGAGCGTTGTTAAACCTATTCTTTAGTATATGAGAAGGTAAACGCTCGTTGCGACGTTTAAAGTTATTAGACGCAACCGACGATTGGTGTTATTCCCCAAAGTGTAGATGCGCCTCATATGGCTGATGATAAGAGATATTACAAACGATACAACTTTAGATCGGCTCCTATGGAAGATTATGAAGTACGTGATGTAAGGAAGAAGACATAACCATCCTAATTTGAAGTTGAACTTTTCTATACACTCCGATGAAATGAATATAGAGAAAGAATTAGAGGTGCAAGTATATAATACTTCTCCCGTGATAGCAGAATACTATGGAGTAACATTGTATATTGAAAAAAAATTCAATTAGTAAACAATGGTGGCTTTGTGTTTGATAAAGAAACTGTGCTGTTACATGATAATGATTAACTTACACCTGTCTTCCAGTTAATTCGAAATTTCACCTTACCCAATGCTATGCCAATTTGGGAAGGAGAGCCCTTTCTTCTGGGTACAATAAAATTGATACTGTAAGTGAAAAAGATTTGTATCATATAGGATGGAGGATTACCGGCCCTGGATTTAAAAACACTAATTTTAGTATAGTAAATCTGTAGCATCCTTCGGGGTGCTTTTTAAATTATTGACTGACTAGTAGTTATATTGGTCACTATAGCTGCATTTGTTTCATAAAACATAGGTAGACTGACACTCGTTGTTATATAATTGTAGTAGAAAAGTAAGTGTAAAGTGAGAGCCAAGTGTAGTATGTACAAATACGTCATTATTATAATTCGCAAAGTTATGTGAGTGAAATAATACTTTCATTAACAGGATGAATAATCATGCTATATGACATTAAATTTTCTTCTGAGGTTGCAGGTAAGCCATTTAAATGTACTGTTAAGGCACTAGATAAGGGTGAACTAGTCCGCAAGGTCACACTCGAGTATAGAGGAATCTACAAAGTCATTCCTGATAATCCAAACAAACTCAAGCATCGTGACAAAGTGGGTACATTAGTAGGCTTCAAAGTAGATAAGTTAAATAACCCATTGAAAGCTAGAATAAAGTTTGATGAAACTGGAAGCATAGGCTATGTGAAACTTGAAAATTTACATCATTTTAAAAATGAATAGATAAAACATTCTTTCATTCGGATGTGATGGCATGGTTAAAATTAATTTTCAAATCAACTGTAGCGACACAGGTGAAACCTTTGCCTCATATCCCGATTACCTAAATAGCAACCACTGGAAAGGGATCAAGGATTGATTTGGTGCATCAGTCTACGTTTTTCACATACTATAGTTTTAGTATTGAAAGAGTACATCGGGTAGACTTATCTTTTATTTAAAATGGAGATGCTTATGCATCCCCAACTTGTACTTAATCAATTAAACTTTTTTGGGTTCTTTATCTACTATTGTACCTGAGTTAATTGTATAACCGTAAATCACCTTGTATCTTACTTACACCGCCGTAATTAATCACTTGTATTCTATAAGTTCCCGCGGGAATATTGTTGAAGCTTCGTATAGTGTTTTGATCTGTAAAAGTCCCACTTACATAAATACTTTGTTCAAAACCATTAGCTCCAGAGCCTATTAATTTATATTGCACTAATGGATTATACTTAGGATCAACTGTTTTTTGATGTATCCAAATACTAACTTCTCCCGTATTGGACACTTGGAACCATGATGATTCATAAACAGAAGTAAGACTAAATGAAGTTGAATAGACCATGCTTTGAGCTAGTGAGACGGTAGAATTTGAAGAGGTTCGGTTATTGACTTTTGTGTCAACTTGAATGTTAGAAATATTTTCGTTCTCGTTTTTATGTTGCTTGTTTACATCGATTTCTGCCGATGCTGCTGAAGATATACTGCTCACCAGAAATCCAATTGATAAAAATGTAGTTATAATTTTTCTCATGAATATTGGGCCTCCATTATATAAAATATATTACATACTAAAGATAGTTCGGCATCTATTTCAATTCACCTTCCATATTGTGATATTTAATTACAATATATTTATTTAATGTTAATTGTTACAAATGTCACTAAAGCATTCTCTTTATTGTTGTACTATATATATGTAATATATTTCTTTTATAAGGAGAGATTTGTATGAGAAAGAAAATGTTATTGCTTGGGTTAGTTTTCATTCTAAGTTTGCTCGGCGCCTCATCTGTTTTTGCAGAAACCAACAATGCAATTGTACACCCTAGTAAGTTGGTTGATACTGCGATTCCCGTAGTAGGTCAAGGTCAATACGGAAGATACGGTCTCGAAGTAACAAAAGGTCAAGTTCACATTATTTTGGATGAGCAGCAGGCAGACTATAGCTGGAAAAAAGTGCATGAATTCACATTGTATACTCCTTCTGGACCATTGGCTCACTATTATGATTACTGGATGAAAAATGGAACCAGATATACTATTACTTTAATTGCTGTAAGAGACACCGAACTTGGTGTTGGATATGTTAGAAACTAAGTGAATAAAAAGAGGACTGTCTTTCGGTCCTCTTTCTTTATATATAATTAATCTTTCTTAGAAAAAAGAAAAAGCAGCCCGAAGGCTACTTAAAATGTAGTAATGTATTGGAAAGATTATTCTGATACAATCAACCCACCCTTAATGATAACCTCTTCAGTTCCGAATCGCTCTCCGAAAAGGCTTCCTTTGAGAACTACACTTCCATAGTTGTTGATACTACCTGCTATTTGACCTCCGCTCTCTACGGTTGCTTGGCCTCCAGAATCAACGCTCAGAGTTCCATTGAGAGTGCCCTGAATTACTACCTCTCCACCATCAAGAACACCAATAGCCCCATTGACACTTCCCTTAACCGTCGCAATTGCGTTATTGCCTATCTCAAGCGCGCCTTCTATTGATCCTTCAACCAGCAGCGTTCCAGATCGGACGATTATCCTTCCTATATATTCGCTTTAGACAAACTTCTGAATATAGCTACGATCTAAATTGAAAATCGGTACATCCTTATCTAGACCACATCTAGCTCCTATAGTTACCTCGTTTTCTGTTTCTAGATCGAATTGTTCTTTTGTAATGCAAACTCCTCGTTTTACCACGTAAGTTAATATTCTTCTCTTGAAACATCCCTATTTTCTAGTGAATAATGTATTTCGATTTTCATAGTGTTCTCGTCCTTTCATGTAAACTAACCCTCCTATGTATCCTGTTTAAATTCTAATATGTTCAATTTATTTGGAAGTTTTAATCATAATAAATGTGAAAAAACCCTTAATAAGTAATAATTTTAAATAATCCTGTTATTCCAAATCAATTGGTTGAAGTCCTCAGAACACAACAAGAAAAGTATGATGCTTTGAAAAGAAAACTGGGCAGAGAGTTTCTTGATCTCGATTTGGTTATATTCAATTTGAAAAATGGCGGTACTGTTTTTCCAAGTAATTATGATGAAAATCTATCCCAAAGATGTTAAAAGAGCAGATCTTCCACATATAAGATTTCATGATTTGCGACATACACATGCAACCTTACTATTGTCTAAGGATATCAATGATAAGGTGATTTCCGAACGATTAGGACACAGTAAGATTTCAGTTACGTTGGACACGTACAGTCATGTGATACCAAGCATGCAACAAGAAGTTACAAACACTTTAGAAGAAATCGTATTTCTGTGACGCATCTGTGACGACTGGCATACTGAGAGCTTAAAAACCGTTGATACACCAAGGTATTTTGAACTTTTATATCATGTGCGGTGCAACTACCGTATGCCATTTTGGAATAGAGTCGTAAAGTACTGGTACACGTCATGCACCCATATGGGACAAGCTTGATAATACTTCAGTATAAAAAGGGATTTGTTAGACGAAAATGATGCTCCTTTTAACAATATGGATATAATCACATCAAGTGGAAACATACCTATTTATATTGGCGACTTAGAAGATGGTTGCAGGAAAGGTAGCATTTATAACTGAGTGGTTCATTGATAAAAAAAGAACTTCGATAGTACTTCTCTTAGCCGCAGAAAACAAGGTCAATTTTCTTCAAGCTACATACGAGAATAATACTTTGAAAAATGATTTAGATGAGTTGATGAGGGCTCAAGGTATTAAATAATTATAATATTGTAAGAGCTACCTCATTTCTGAGGTGGCTTTTACATGCCCATGAAAGCATACTTTTAACTAGCAGCGTAGGAATACAACATCGTATGTGTTTTTTAACACACAATTTGTATGAGAACTCAAACACATTATATGTGAGAGTCATCGCACATCCTGTTGCATATACATTGTATATGTTATATGAAAATGTTATATTATTCCTAGGAGACTAGTATTTTATTCAGCTTTCGTGAGTAACTAGTAGTCATATTATCAGGTGATCCAATCATAGAATGAACTGTCTAATCTAAATTAGATAGGAGATGATTGCATTGGCTGGCAAAAAAGGAGGAAAACGAATGGCTGTTAGTCTTCGTGAACGACCAACTCTTGAAGGAAAAGATGCAGAACGTTTTATTAGCAAAATGAAAAAAAATGAAGAGTTTATGAAAAAGCATGCTGCAAGAAAAATTAAGGAGTACCATGACAGACTTTCTAGAGGAGAATGAAAATTATACACTCACACACAAAATTATATCCATAGATGACCTAGCTCATTTAAAAAATTTTAAGTGTGGTAATGGTTCTATGGATCTTTTTCTTGCAGTTGAATCCTACCCTTCTCACATAGAAAGAGAATCAAGCACCACAGTTGTCTACATTAACGATAAACTTGTTGGGTACTATACGTTGCGACACATTAAATTGTCCTCATTGTTAACAACAATCACTCCAGAAGAAGATCGCGATGTTTTAGATATTGCACGACTAGCTGTAGATATTCAACTACAGGGGAAATATATAGGCACTGCAATAATGGAAAATATATTAAAAATGGCTGTTCAACTCAATGAACGCTTTATAGTACTTGACGCTCTAAAAGAGAAATGGAGTTGGTACGCTAAAAAATTTGATTTTGAGCCACTGTTTGAGAGTGACATAGAAGGTTCTGGAGAATTAGTTACAATGCTAATAGACTTGTACGATCAAGATTTGATAGAACGATACTATGACGAATAACAAATGAAATACCAAATTTACATAGAAATTAGCTATGGAAGCCTTATAAACAGGGCTTTTTTTATTTGTCCAAATTTTATATTGGAGGTGATTTTGCGTGACTGCCTTTAATCTATTTTTAATGTGTTTAAATAAGTCTGTAGTATATTGTGCAGATATTTTTTTGTCTGTCAGTCCAACAAACCATAACTTTCATCATATTAATTCGCAAATAAGTAAAAAAGTATCTCTGATCTCTTCTTGGGCTAGGAACTAGTTAATTTGAAGAAGATTAGAGGCTTTTGACAGAATGTCATAAGTGCAGCAGACGAGGCTTTTAAATTTAGGGTATCCGTCTGGCATCTATTAGACAAGCGAGAATACATCTTTGACTGGAGTAGACAATAGAAGCGTATAGAACAGTATCCGTGATGATCATGGAGAGATGATACTTTCGTAATACGTTTCGGTTTAGGTACAAAAAGGAGCCTTATTTAGTGGGACCGTTGTTTATATGTATACATATTATTTAAATCTAAATGTTTCAAATGTCTCAAGAAATTCTGACAAGGCATAAAATCCAATTCCAATACAGACAAATCCAAGGATAAAACAACCGATGATTGAATTAGAAAATCCACTTCCTTGTCCATAATGTTCACCACAATTAGGACATATAATTGCAGATCTTGAGATTGGATGCCCACAAGATCTGCAAGGTTCTATTTTTTTAGATCTCAATCCTATCAATCTTCTGTAGATATTAAGAAACACTCCAGCAATACCCATTAAGCCCAGTACAAATAGAGCTATGATCAATCCTGCAAAGAATACCATACCAAAAATCTCACTGATGTTATGAATCAAATCATTTACTAACTCCTCCAACGTTAAAGTCAATCCGGATTAGTCTACCAGACCTAGGTATATTTTTCTATCAGAGTGTATGGAAGTTACAGATCCTTAAATAAATCTAACAAATAAAATAAAAGCCCAATTCCTCCAGCCAAAGCTACAACTCCGGCGAAAAAGTTGGCTAATATACTGGTAGAGAATGAATTGGCTCTTCCGAAAGTTTGGCCACAATTAGGACAAAGAATAGCTTCTTTAGATATCGTATGACTACACGAATGGCAAGGTTCTAAGCTAGAATTATTACCTTTGATTGCCGAAATTATATTTCCGAACATTCTGCCAAAGAAACGAATAGACATATAAAAGAATGTCAGAATGAAAAGAGATTGTAATGTTGTTCCAACTATAATGCCTATTTTCTCTTCCATGTATTCCCTCCAAAATTTAATCAATCCAGAATAGTCTATCAGACCTATATGGGTATTTCCATCAATTTCTATTATAAAAAGCAAAAAGGAGTGACTTCCGCTAGGGTGTCACTCCTTTTTGGTCTTTAATTTACTTCCTTCAATAATTCCTCATAGTTATTCCGCACATTACCTACTTCTTTGGGGACTTCATATACTCGCATTTCTGACGCTTGATATGGTTTGAGCAGACTGAGCAGGGACTGGACATCATGATTATCTCTTCCAAGCCATTCAGCCTCATCCTCTGAGCGCAGAATAACCGGCATGCGATTATGAATGTCTTCCATGAGACTGTTAGGTTCGGTCGTAATAATCGTGCAAGTACTCAACTGATTGTCGTTTTCGTCTGTCCAGGTATCATAAAGACCGGCAAGTGAAAATAAGCGGTTATCCTTCATCAGAATGCGCATTGGCTGCTTCTCCTTTCCTTCCTTCCGCCACTCATAAAATCCGTTCGTGGGGATGATACAGCGTTTGGAGCTGATCAGACGTTTAAAGGATGGCTTCTCTGCTAATGTTTCTGCTCGGGCATTAATCATTTTGTTCCCGATCTTATCATCTTTTGCCCAAGTGGGCACCAGACCCCAGCGGAGAGCGCCTAATCTATTACCGTTTTTACTTCCGATAATAGTTGGGATGTACTGCATGGGTGCAGCATTATAGTTAGGCTTGTACTCAAATCCATCAGCAATAGATGCATAGTACCTGTCCAAGATAGAGTCTAAAGGGTCAGTGATTGTAAATCTACCGCACATACAAAACACCTCCTGTATTGTGCTTACAAAATATAATCATACACTTGTGTACGGGGTAATCTTGAATTATGGAGATGTACATAATAACACCTCAACCTAATTATAGCGGTTTGCTATAAAGGATTGAGGCGGTAAGTTATGGAGAATACGACATGTGTTGATCAGTTCATATAAGTTCGTTCAAACCATTCAACGGACTCTGTTAGACTCGCAATTCCTAATACGAAAAGACCTACTCCAAAAAGAAAACAGATAAATATGGAATCACCTAATCCGTTCATTTTACCGTAATGTTCACCACAGTACGGGCAAATAATAGCAGTGTTTGAAATCGAACGTCTACATGTTGTACAAGGCGTCATTCTGTCTATTTTTACACCTTTTAATCTTCTATAAATATTGATAAAGCTCTTAATAATAAACATAATTGATAATACAAAAAGTGATAATGTTAAAGCACCTAAACAAAACACACCAAAGTAGTCACTAATTTCGTTAATCTTTTTACTCATAGAACAGTTAACCCCTCATTCAAGTTTAAACTCTTTTAATGGGTAGCAGCATCCGGAATTCTTCCAACTGGTTGTTTACCTAGCTACCAGCACCACGATTTTCTGATGGACTTATGTATTGGATATCTACACCTTCTCAGCCATTCAAAGCTCGACCTAAATTTAATTATTCGGCAACTCCTTAAAATACTCCTTCAACTGACGCTCAACGTGTATTGGCGCTTGATTTACCACTCCCTTACTTTGTACGTTTCTCCAGAAGTGGTTACCGGTTTTGTACAGCGGTCTTTTGAAGAGAACTATGCGTAATGGTTAACTAAACCAATCATTATCGCTATCCAATAAGATCATTTGGTCCTCCGAGGCGCATTATCTCAGATGCGACAAATTTAAGTTTGAGATAAACTTAAAGGATAATGGTAGTGTGCAAAATGAAAGGAGCAGTTTGCCGTTCGCAGCTGCTCCACATTTCGTTGAGCTAGCAACATAAGTTACTTTAGGTGCGTCTGTGTAGCAAAAGGAGGAGGAACATGAGGAAAAAAATATGTATTCTACTAGTGCTACTCATGGGGTTTGCGATCGTTGCTTGCACTAAACCTCAAGCTGAGAAGCTGACCACAATGACATTGCAAGAACTCTATCCAGGGGATATTGCGAATGTGGATTCCGTTGAGATTACGGATGGTAGCTCAGGCGAGCGGAAAATGTTCTTTAACCAAAAACAGATCCTAGAGTGGATTGATCAAATAAAAGACATGAAATTCGAGCCTAATTCGAACCAAGGGGAGAGAAGTGGCTTCCTGTATTCGGTATCTTTGCGGGAAGGTCACATGAGTAAGTTGGGATTCACTCCGAATTCGCAGGGCGGACATTATTACATCCACAACGAGGAATTGACATTAAAAATTCAAAAGTTGTTTGGAAACATGGATTCCCATAAATGAGAGGTGAAGGCGTGTTACGAGTCTTGAATCGGTGCTATTTTACTACTATGCTATACAAATTAAGCCAAGCACCCGATAAATAATTATAGTTACGATTAAATCCTAGAAGGATGGTACGATAATGAAAAGTATTACACGTATGACTGCTTGCTTGGTTTTAGCCGCATCACTATTGGGTTCTACAACTGCAATAGCCGAATCCGAGATGCAGGAGCAGAATGACAAAGATATAGCCACTTTGACGTGGAGAGGAATTCCAGCAGTAGACATGAACGAGCACTGGGCCAAGCGTCTCTTTCAATGGGGTATCTCTGAAAATATAATTAATGGATATTCAAATTACAACCTTAAGCCTGATCAAGTAATAACAGAGGCTGAATTCCTCAAGATGTTATACAGAGCAATGGGTATGGCTATTCCAAATGCAAGTGCAAATAGCGCATATCTACCCAGTGAGAGTTGGACAGAAGGTCTCTACAGGGTGGCTAAACTATACAACCATCCGACAACGGGAGAAAACAACTTTGCGATGAGAATGCAGCCCATTACTAAACTACGTGCTGCAGAAATTATCAGTGCAACTCAAGGCGTTCATTATACTGGCCAATATGCTGTTGCCTATCTGATCGGACATGGATTATCCAACAGTGAAGCTAATTCTCCAGAGCAGTTTGATGAGGAAAGTACGCTTACGAGAGCAGAAGCACTTCAATGGATACGTCAGCTTGCTTTTCATGGAAAACTTAAGATCGATGTGAGACCAAAAGTTCCTACAGATCTTAGTCTTCTTCCTGATCTAATGGACATAAATTCTGAAGTGATTCCTGATTTTAGTACGGAGCCCGTTACTGATGAGGATTTTAGTTTGTACATTCTTGGCGATGTTCCAGAACTTAGATTTGGAGACTCGAAAAAATCAATTGATGAACAATTCGGAGAATCTAAAGGAAAGAATATATTTGATTCTGATACATATCCGTTATTCACCGCACACTTTAACCAGAGTGGAGAGTTAGATGGTTGGAGTATTGACTCATACATGGATGGTTCCCCTAATACAGCTTCTTCACTACTCACAAAAAAAGGGATTGTGTTGGGTGAAAGCACCTTGTCAGATATTATAGATCGATATGGGTCAGCTGGAGTGAGCGGCAAAGGGATCATAGAGTATTTTTATAAAAGGATGAGCGATGGCACCTATGAGGATATTTCAATTTATGATCCGATCCAAAATATTGAAGACGTGTATACGATCTCGTTTATTGTCGATGATGAAACCCAAGTACTCTATCATGTAATGGTGACCTCTTTTAAGGTTGCTTTCGGTTATACCTAAATCCTTGTGTTATTAAAATCACGGAAAACCAAAGAAGCAGCTGATGAGTATAATCGGCTGCTTCTTTGATTCAGCTAACAGGAAGATTAGCGTAACTCACCATTATTTGTTGGGGTTTAAGAGATGGAGCTCATAAAGAGTGAAGAGCCATTGACACTCCCACCCCTAAAGGGGCAAGATCACTAAAGTGATTGGGATTCTTAGCTAAGCTTAACGTCCTCATTTCATTTCTGCTTTGGACAGATGCTAAGATTAGGGTATGCCATTACCCCTCCTAAGACAGTGCATATAGCACCTTAGGCTGATTGACTGTTACCGCCAATCACAGTTGCGTAGCGAATATTCATCGCCCCAACGATATCACGATGTTTCT
>NZ_MKZL01000006.1:0-125509 GCF_002803315.1 Paenibacillus sp. GM1FR
GAGTGAAAGTGACAAATAACACTGAGCCTGAACAGCCCTGCTGTCAGGCTAGCGTCTTTAGGCGCAGTTTGGCAACAGGGGGTTATACCCCAAGAGCAAACCACCCGTTGGACGGGTGGTCCTGATTTAGATGCAAAGAGCCTACAGAATGGTGCAGGTAATGTCGGATGCGAAGAGAATGACTTTGCTAAGCTTAAATTAACGTGGGAGGGATGATATGGATACGCTGAGGCGGTTAAATGAAGCCTTGAATTATATTGAGGAGCATCTGATGGATGTCGTGGACATGAAGGAGATTTCCCGAATTGCCTGCTGTTCGGAGTATCATTTTACACGCATGTTCTCTTTTCTTAGTGGTGTAACACTCTCGGAATATATTCGACGTCGCCGCTTGACACTTGCGGCCATGGAGCTAAGTCAAAGTGACAGCAAAATCATTGATATTGCACTAAAATACGGGTATACATCGCCGGATTCTTTCTCGCGTGCTTTTCAAAGCATGCATGGCACTACGCCCTCCGAAGCGCGAAACCATGGTCCATCCCTTAAAGCCTTCCCACGGATGACATTTCAACTGACCATTCAAGGAGGAAGCGAAATGAACTACCGCATTGAAGACAAAGAGGCTTTTCGAATCGTGGGTATTCGTAAAAGGGTGCCAATCGTATTCAACGGGGTTAATCCGGAGATCGCTGCGATGTACCAGAGTCTCACACCGGAATTGATTGATACGATCAAGGGGGCATCAAACGTCCAACCTCTGGGCTTAATCAGTGCTTCAGCCCATTTCAGTGAGGGACGGATGGCGGAACAGGGAGAACTGGATCATTACATTGGTGCAGCTACGACAAAAGAGACGCCTGAAGGACTGGAACAGCTGGAAGTTCCTGCTTCGACGTGGGCTGTATTTACTGTCGTTGGCCCGTTTCCAGGCACGCTTCAGGAGGTGTGGGGCCGGATCTACGCGGAATGGTTTCCTTCATCGGACTATGAGCTGAGTGAGGGCCCGGAAATGTTATGGAATGAGCACAAGGATGTTACTGTAGAGCAATATAGAAGTGAGATATGGATACCTATTCGGAAGAGATGATACTGTCTCTAGCTTGGTATCTGCGGGCGCAGCTTTTTGAAGCTGCGTTTTTTGTATTCAGAATTTGCTATCGGATATGCGAGCCGTTTTCATTGCAAATTTATGTAATATAATGGTATTATTTTATTGGAATTGTAAGAATACTTGTATTTAGAAGAGTGATTTAAGAAGGGGGTGGCGAGATCAGGTTTACATGAAGTGATGACTCTATTCTATACGCACGCAGACATAACATTCCATTGATTATGGACAGGCTCACATAGCAGACATATCGATATGAGACGGAAGTGCCAGTTATTATACATTATTATGTAAGCGCTTTATTAAATGAGTTCCAAGGAGGGAATTACTCATGACCAAAAGTATAGTGAGAAAGGCGCTTGGTTTGTTTTTAATCATCGTTATGATCGCAACAGCTGTTGTATACCCTGCATCTACCGGACACGCGGCAACCATTAATGTTACGGATAACGGCTCCAGAATTGAAGTAAACACCGGATCAGGATTAGTCTATGTGGTGAACAAAACCAATGGGGATATTATATCGGCCAAAATGAACGGTACGGAGCTGAACAGCAACAGAGGATCGCATATCGGCTCAGGTTTGGGTTCCTCCGCCAATGTGACGTGGAATACCTCTCCTTCAGGATCAACCGTGTTAATCACGGTATCCACAAGCACACTGACTCACTATTATGCTTCGCGTGGTGGGGAGAACATCATATACATGGCCACGCATATCACAGCTCAACCTTCGATCGGGGAGCTGCGGTACATTTTCCGCGGTAATGGTAGTGTGTTGACAGGTGTTCCGGCGAATTCCAATAATCGAGGTAACACAGGAGCGATTGAAAGTCAGGATGTGTTCGGGTTTGCAAATGGACAGTCGGCCTCCAAATATTATGGTAATGATCAGGCCAAAGATTTATCCGTTCGTGGAGTTACGGGGAATGGCGTCGGTGTATTTATGGCCTACGGCAATCGGGAAAAAAGCTCTGGTGGTCCATTCTTCCGCGACATCCAGTTCCAAAGTGGAACAGAGACGGAAGTATATAACTATATGAACTCGGGACATGCACAGACGGAGAATTGGCGCCTGGGTCTACATGGGCCGTACGCTTTGATCTTTACAACGGGAGGTACGCCAAGTGTACCCGATTTCAGCTGGATGTCTGGTCTGAATCTGCAGGGTTGGGTATCCAGTCGGGGGAACGTAGTGCTTAATGGCCTCTCCGGGATGGATACAGGATATGCTTACACAATTGGGTTCGCTAATAGCAATGCCCAGTATTGGGTGGGGACGTCTTCAAGTGGGGCGGCCGCCAAATACAGCATGATCCCGGGCACGTACACTATGACAGCTTATAAGGGAGAACTGGCCGTATATACGGAAACGGTTAATGTCACGGCAGGGCAAACGACGACTCTGAATACACGTACGATCAACAATGACCCAAGTAAAGCCTCTAACATCTGGCGAATCGGCAACTGGGATGGTACACCACGGGAGTTGCTGAATGGACAGACGATTCCGATCCGTCACCCTTCCGATAGTCGCAACCCAAGCTGGGGACCTGTCACCTATGCCACCGGTAGCGCGACCAATCGATTCCCGGCAATCCAGTTCCGTGGTCAGAATTCTCCAACCACAATAACGTTTAATTTGAATGCATCTCAAGCGGCATCTTCTCATACGCTCAACATCGGTATTACGGCAGCTTACAATAATGGCAGACCGAGTGTAACGGTTAATGGACATGCTTTAACCAATCCTGCTGCATCTTCACAACCCAATTCTCGTAGCTTCACCATTGGTACGTATCGTGGGAACAACACAACCTTTAGCTGGAATGTTCCAGCATCCTACTTCGTGAATGGTTCCAATACTATCACGATTACGCCGATCAGCGGTTCTAGTGACTTGGGTAACTGGTTAAGTGCAGGCTGGGTCTATGATTGTGTTGAATTGCTGAATTGAATGAAGAATGCAATATAGTGGAAGGAATATAGGAGGTAGCCTGCCTGGTTTTCTTAACCAGGTTCAGGTTACCTCTTTTAGCTTTGTCATCCGAAATGAAAAGATATCGCTTCGTGATATCCCTAAGGATCTTGCTTTGCTGGAGATGGTGATCCGGATAGTGGTATAATTTTCAATACGTAATCATGAGTGAATGAACGGGGAGGAAAAGAGAATGAGAGACGATCTGTTGGTTCAATTGCAAGAGTGGCATGAAGAAGATGAGTTTCAGGAAATTGTAGATGCAATTCAGGCAATTCCTGTGGAAGAAAGAGATTATGAGCTGGTTAACCATTTGGGGCGAGCGCTGAATAACTTGGAACAGTATGAAGAAGCGGTTGAACAATTCCTGACGGTTGCTAAAGAGGGCACAGGTGACCCACTCTGGCATTATCGGATTGGACTGGCTTATTATTATCTGGAGCAATATGCGCATGCGCTGCAGGCGTTTGAAAGAGCGGATGAATTGGACCCTGAGGATGAAGATACGCTGGAGTTTCTGGGATGGATTCGAAGCAAAATGGAGGAGCCGTCCGAATCTGAACCTGAAGTTGAAACTGATCCAGAGGCTGTTGGAGAATTCCATGTACCCGTTGACGTTGTAGCGACCTTTGAAGCGATTCCCAGACCGGAATCCGGCGAATTCTGGAACGATAGTGAGCAGGCACTGGAGCACTATGTGTCCAATCCGCCAAGTGATGGCCTCATTGATTCTGTTGAGGAGCAATTGGTGTTCCGACTGCCGGCTTCCTACATTGAGATGATGAAGCTACATAACGGCGGTATTCCGTACAATCGTTATTTCCCTGTGGCGAACACAGATACGGGAGCTACGGATTATGTTGAAATTGAAGGTATACTGGGCATTGGCCGTGAGAAGCCTCGCACACTAGCGGGTATTCAAGGCAGCTGGAATTTGATTGAACGTGAAGGGTATCCGGAGATTGGTGTGGTCATCGCGGTATCTCCTTCGGAGTCGGGGGTTGTCATGCTCGATTATCGTTCATTCGGTAATGATGGAGAACCTGAGGTCGTTTATGTGAAGAGGGAGAATCCCAAAGAGATCATTCCGCTGGCACCGAACTTTGAGACGTTTATCCAAGGGCTGATGACTCCAGAAGTCTAAAAAATCGACAGAGGTTCTTTAAACTGTTGTGTGGAAGGGAGACAGAAGGTGATATGGAGGAACCGATCAAGGTATATAACACCGCAGTGGAAGCTTTTCTTGAAGTAATCGGGGGGAAGTGGAAGCCTGTTATTCTATTCCATCTTACCTTTGGCAAGAAACGTAATGGTGAGCTGATGAAACTGATCCCTGCGATCACTCAGAAAGTGTTGACGCAGCAACTTGGTGAATTAACGGAGGCGGGAGTTATTGTCCGTATTTCCCATCACCAGGTCCCACCTAAAGTGGAATATGAGTTAACAGCGTATGGATGGAGTCTTAAAGAGATTCTTCATCTGATGTGTAGGTGGGGCGATATACACGTGGAGAATGTATATGGTGATCGAGGAAAAATTCTGTTTAAGCCGCCAACTACTACTGACCGTTGAGGGACTTATATTAGCCGATTCTGGAATTCAGGAATCGGCTTATTTTGCATTTTATTTACTTTACGGAAGGATCTTGCGATCACGTAGATTTCTGAAAATATCCATAAACATAGTCTCAGTGTCAATGAAATCATGGAATCCGAAGCGGCGAGCTTTGGAACCATCTGCGAAGAAATCGTAATCCCACGAGAAGACAAAATCACCAAATGCCCAGGAAGAGACATCATCATAAGGGGTGTTTACCAAACCATACTTTTCAATCATGGAATTCCAAAGATTTTCTTTATCTGCCATCACTGTTGCAAGTGAAAGGGGCAGTGGAGGTGCTGTTTCCAATTCGAAAAACGCAGCGATTTTGGGCCATAGCTCATTCCAGCGAAACAGATCACCATTGGTGATATTAAATGCCTGATTGGCACATTGCGGATCGGTTGCTGCCCATACGGTTGCATGAGCCAGCAATGTTGCATCAGTCATTTCAAGAAGAGAATGATATGCTCCTGGTTTCCCAGGAAATCGAAGGGGCAAGCCAAGTTCCTTGGAGATAGCAGCATAAACGCCAATAACCATGGCAAGGTTCATTGGATTACCCAGGGCAAATCCACATACAACAGACGGGCGCAGGGCTGACCAGGTCCAGCTGCTTCCGGGTTGCCGATCCTCGAGAAACCGTTGCTGATCGACATTGAATTCAGGGGGCATATGATATGCGTCCGTTTCTTTGGCAGGTGTTTTGAATGGCCCCAGATGTGCACCGTACACTTTATAACCTTGCATTAGGCTAATATGTTGGAGATTTGGAGCGATCGGTTCGATGGTATTCACCACATTGACGAGCATGGCCAGGTTGGGCTGTACCAATTCGGCCCAAGTTGGGCGATCCTGATACGCGGCGTAGAAAATATGCGTAACCGTCGTTAAATGACTCAGTTTGTCTTGGGTGTCTACTTCGTTCAGTAAATCAGCTGATATATAACGTAACCTAGGGGCATCTTCCCCTCCGCGGCGAGATACACCAATGACATTCCATTGCGGAAGTGTCATCAGATAATCAATAAGGTTTCTTCCAATGACGCCTCCAGCACCAATGACAAGTGCGGTGTAACGGGTAACGGATTGTTCGGGTTTCAATGGACATGCTCCTCTCTTCTTCTGTTCATATTGTGGGTCAGAAAAAGAAGGATGAGAAGTACGCACCTCAAAGTGATATACGCACCTTGAAGTAATATATGAGCCTGGTACAGGATATGAGCGTTATAATTGGCACTTCATTGGATGTTACTTGCCTACAACCACAAGAAGCTGAAAAAGGAACAATCGTCCTTTCACAGCTTAGATGTGTCTGTATATTCGTTCAATAGATCTGTTGTAAATATGGTTTACGCCGGGAACCCGCCACCTGGAGGCGGCCATGCGCCGTAGAAGCGACGCAGCAGAACAATCTCCCCTAGATGGTACGAGTTATGGGAGGCGATATTGCGCAGAAGTCCTGCTTTAGTTTCACCCGGGAAATAGAGCAGTGGATCATCTAATTGTGCAGTTTCTGCAATGGCTACGGCTTGATCAACTCCATCCAAGAATGCCTGAATATCTGCCTTCCACGTCGCTTCGTCCTGTGGACCCTTCTCTTCAGGCCAGCTTTCACTCACGTTAGCAGGGAGCTGTGGCTTGCGTCCTTCCAAGTGTTCGAGCATGAATTGTTGCCAATAATGCATGTGCTTCACCAACTGATAGATCGTATATGGCATGGCATCGTGCGTACGAGTAGCAAGTGTGACATCGATATCGGGTAGAGCACGGGCGATGCGGATATGACCGCGTTCCCCCACTAATGATTTGACAAGGGCTTGCCCAAAGCTTTGATTAACATCTGACATATGGAACCTTCCTCTCTTCCAAGACCGGATCTGATAACCTGTCTTCTATTTAGTATTATACAATTAAATTGCTAAAAATTAAAAATGGGTAACGAAGAACGCTAAATACTTAAAATGCCTATGATATAATAGTGAAAATAAATCTCAAGACCTCAGGGTCGAGGAGGAAGCTCCTGTGAAAGTGATATTGGTTGACGACGAACGTCTAGCGTTGATAGGCCTTCAAAAATCACTAGAAAAAGAAGTAAGCGGCATTGAAATTATCGCTACATATATGAATCCAACAGAGGCTGTGGCGGGTATTGTGGAGCACCGTCCTGATGTTGTATTTCTGGATATTCATATGCCGGAGATGGATGGTATGGATCTGGGAAGACAGATTCAGGCGGCAACACCGGGCACCGAAATTATATTTGTGACCAGTTACGATCAATATGCGGTGCATGCTTTCGAATTACAGGCTTTGGACTATGTGATGAAGCCGATCCAAAAGGATCGATTGAAGCAGACGGTGAGCCGCGTAAGAGAGAAACTGAGCGTAAAACGCGAGCAGCGGTCAAAGGATACAAACGTACCTTTAATTTGCTGTTTTAATCAGATTCAGTTTAAGCTTCCAGGCAAGGATGTTCAGGTGGCCAAATGGCGTACAAGCAAGGCGCAGGAGCTGTTTGCATACTTGCTTCACCACCGGAACCAGGTCATCCATCGCAGTGTTCTGCTGGAGCTTCTGTGGCCGGGAATGGAAGAGGAGAAGACGACACATCAACTCTACACTGCAATGTATCATGTCCGCCAAACCCTGAAAACTTGCAATATGAATATGATCACGATTCAGAGTGGACACCTGGAGGCAGGTTATCGACTCGAATTGGGTGAGGCTCAGTTGGATAGTGAGCAGTGGGAACGGGAAATCAGGCAATGGAAAGTCGTAGACGCAAGTACCGTTCATGCCTATGAGCAAGCGCTTCATCTATATAAGGGTACCTATCTTGGCAATTACGAATACATGTGGGCTGAACCTGAGCGGGAAAGATTACGCTATCTGTGGCTGTATCATATGAGACAACTAAGTCTGTATTACCAGCAGCATGGGCTGGCGGAGAAAGTGGTCGAGAGTACACAACGTATCCAGCATATGCTTCCGGACGAAGAAGAAAGTTATTTTATGCTAATGAAGTTATATGATGAAATGCACAACGATCTCGGTGTGGAGGAGCAGTATCGTCTCTTAACCACCAGAATGGAGCAAGATTTGGAGATACCGATCAGTGAGGACATTACCGAATGGTATCAGGACTGGAAGCTCGGTTTAACCAAAGTCATGAAAAAATAATTAATGAAATTACTTCAAACGAAACGTATGGACCGTTACAGATATTTGTTCATCATGCTAATCATTTTTGGAGTGTTAATTGGCATGCGCTCGGTATGGTCTGAGCTATTCCACACAGTAGATGAGCATCGCGCCGTTAACGGGGTGCTTGATTTGAGAGATGTGGATCTGGATCAGTCCCCTGTCATGTACTTGAATGGGGAATGGGAAATTTACCCGGATGAGTTGCTGACCCAACAAGATATTGCGAAGAGGAATGGCGGTGCGAAGAGTGTTCAGGTCCCAGGAGACTGGGGGAGTGCACAGAATCAGGAACACGAGAGTTCGTACGGTTACGGAACATATCGATTGCGCATTTTGACAGATCCACTTCAGACACCGGTAACTTTCTGGTTCAAGGGAATCCGAAGTTCATCCGAGGTTGAGATGAATGGACACAACGACGGGGGTATGGGTGAGGTCTCCTCGGATAGCAGTACATATATACCCCGAAGCACTTCATATACAGCGACCTATGATCAGGAAGGAACAACCTCCATTGAACTATTGGTTCGTGTAGCCAATTACGATAGCCCGTATATGGGCGGAATTAGCAAACCTGTTCGCTTCGGTTCACAGGCAGCTGTTGATTTTTCGCGTTGGTATTCTATTGGTTTTCAGATGCTCACCTTTCTGGTTCTGCTCCTCCACGGCATGTATGCCTGTATTCTTTACGCATTTAATCGACAGGAACGTTCCTTGCTGGTTGGAGCCGTATTAACTTTATCTGTGGGCATCACGGTTACGATGGGTCATGACAATATATTGATGTTATGGCTTCCTATTAATTATACTTGGGGCATTAAAATTCGATTGATCTCATTGTTGCTGCAAAATGTTTGTATCCTTCTGTTATTCCAGAGATTAACGATGGTTCATGTACGAAAGGCATGGCTACAGTGGCATGTTGTCATGACCTTGATCTATACGGCCGTGATTGTGGTGGTGCCCATTCATATTACATATGCCATGATCCATTACAACGTCATTAACCTATTCTTTCTTGTATCCATGATCTGGTTTCTATACATCGTCGGAACGATGATCTTCAGGAAACAGGCGGACCGGGATATTGTTTTTCTGCTGCTTACTGCAGGAGGCATTATATCCAACCTGATATGGAGTGTGGTCGAGACAGCCAAAGATGTGACAACAGTCTATTATCCCATTGACATTATCTTTGCGATTACCGGCTTCTCCGCCTATTGGTTCAAGAAATACTTCAGGAATGTCAGGGAGAATATGAAGCTGAACACAGAACTACAGAAGGGCGACAAAATTAAAGATCAATTCTTGGCGAATACATCACATGAACTGCGGACCCCGCTGCACGGGATCATTAACATCGCTCATAACGTGATCACCCGGGAGAAAAACCGGTTGGATGAACGGAGCCTGGAGGATATGGAGTTGCTGATTACGATCGGTAGACGGATGTCACATCTTCTTGGTGATCTACTGGATGTAGTCCGGCTGAAGGAGCACCGCATTGAGTTACGTCAGGGGCCTCTTTCCATACAGTCGGTTGTGCCTGGCGTTATCGCCATGCTGCAATTCATGGCAGAACGAAAACCAGTTCGCCTTCATATGGAGATTCCGGAATCGTTCCCTCAGGTCATGGCTGATGAAGAAAGGCTCGTTCAGATTTTGTATAATCTACTGCATAACGCGCTTAAACATACAGAGGAAGGAACGATATCCGTAAGTGCCGAAATTCGTGAAGGACATGCTCTGATTCATGTGACGGATACAGGCATTGGCATGGATGAGGATACACGGATGCGTATTTTCCTCCCGTATGAACAAGGGTCGTATGGAATCAGTGATGGACAAGGCATCGGGCTTGGACTGAACATCTGCAAAGAGCTCGTAGAACTGCACGGCGGGGCACTTACGGTTCACTCGGAACTCGGAAAGGGCTCGGTATTCAGCTTCGATCTACCACTCGCGGATGAAGCCGCCGATCAGGCTCAGTCGCAGCTACCTCTAATTTGGGAACAGGCCGCGGAGATGATGGAAGATGCACCTAGCGGATTCCTGTTACCCCGCCCAGGTATGGGGGACGCGGAAGCCTTGGCGACAGCAGAGATGGCTCCGTTGTTAAAAGAGGGGAGAGCTACCATTCTGGCTGTGGATGATGATCCGGTGAATCTGGATGTGTTGGTCAGCATTCTTTCGACGGAACCATATGATATAACTACAGCAGGTTCGGGTCAGGAAGCGATGGAATTGCTCGGCACACGTCAGTGGGATCTGCTCATTACAGATGTGATGATGCCCAATATGTCCGGATATGAGTTAACCCAGAAGGTGAGGGAACAATTCTCGATGTCTGAGCTTCCTGTGCTGCTGTTGACGGCACGAAGTCAGCCGCCAGATATCTACACGGGATTTGCATCGGGGGCCAATGATTATGTCACGAAGCCTGTAGATGCGGTGGAACTGAAATATCGGATACGTGCATTGACCATGCTAAATCAGTCTATCCAAGAGCGCCTGCGCATGGAGGCCGCTTATTTACAGGCTCAGATTCAGCCTCACTTCCTGTTTAATACGTTGAATTCACTTATGGTTTTAAGTGATATTGATACAGAGCATATGCGGAAGCTTGGCGATGCTTTTTCATCCTATTTACGGATCAGCTTCAACTATCTCAACACAGGGGAACTGGTGAAATTATCATATGAGCTGGAACTCGTTGAAGCCTATCTTTTTATTGAAAAAACACGATTTGAAGATCGCTTGTCGGTGGTATTAAACGTCGAACCGGATCTTCCGTTGCTTCTCCCGCCGCTGTCGATTCAGCCTTTGATTGAAAATGCCGTCAGACACGGACTATTAAGCCGCAATGTAGGCGGTACGTTATGCCTATCCATCACTCGTCATGAGGGTTATACCCGTATTGAGGTGAAGGATAATGGCAAAGGCATGGAACCCGAGAAGGTTGCTGAGCTACTGCGTGCTACACTGGGTGGAAAAGGCGGAATAGGCATTGCAAATACGAACCGTAGGTTGCTACAACGTTATGGTCAGGGATTATCGATTATAAGCGAGCCGGGTGAGGGAACGATGGTGTCATTTGATATTCCGGATGAGATATAAGGAAAAGGCCGCAGAAGTGAAAACTTCCGGCCTTTTTATTTTGCTTGAGCGTTCATTCCCTAATTTTAATTATTTCTAATGCTTCTTTCATATGTTAGTATATTTAACATTAGAAGCGCGGGTTCCGGCATTGGGCGCTAAACGTTGTTATAGTGGGTGAAGAGATCGATGCGCAATTGGGTCAAAAATGAGAATGTGCAGATGACGGCCATTGCCTTTACCACTGCGGTAGGGGCGCAATTCAAGATAAATCCGTTCCGGGAAGATTACTTCCGAATCGGGCTGGGGGTTAGCATCCTTTTATTTCTGCTGATGATCATGCCACACTTGTCTTATGTGAAGACAGGAATCCTGACAGGCATCGCGAATTTGCTGTTTCAGTCGGTAGATCTCATCAATCATGTACAGACGGTGTCTATACTGGAAAGCATGCGGGACAATCTGGGTGCAGGTATGTATTATGTTTTCTTTGCCTATGGGCTTAGCAAATTCAAGCATCGATTCCATGAGATGCAGCCTCTTCTGCTCGGCGGGTTAATCACATGTATCGATTTCTCCTCTAATCTTGTTGAGCTGCTTTTTCGCGGAATGTTAAGCGGGACCAATATCTTTTATATGAAGGAATGGTTGTATCTGCTTGTGGTAGGTGGTCTGCGAAGTTACTTTGTGATTGGGCTATATAACAGCATTGCGGTGAGGCAGATGCGGCTCTTACATGCAGAGCAGGAGAAGCGGATGGAGCAGATGCTGAGTGTGAACTCGGGTCTGTATGGCGAGGTCTTTTACCTGAAGAAAGCGATGAATACGATCGAAGGCATTACGGCTGACAGCTATGATCTATATCGCGATCTCCGGGAGCAGGACATGAATCAATACAGTCAGCGCACCCTGGGCATCGCTCAGCAGATTCATGAAGTGAAGAAGGATTCACAACGCATTCTCGCGGGTCTGCTGAAGCTGTATGATAACGAAAAAGCAGTCAACATGAGCCTATCTGAAGTACTGAACTTTGCCAGCAAAGCAAACCGAAAATATAGCGAAATGCTGCATAAGCAGGTCGAGATCGATATTGAGCAACAGTATGATTGTGAGTCTCCGTATTACATTCCTCTTCTCACGGTAATGAATAACTTGATTGCCAATGCGGTAGAAGCGATTGAGCATGACGGGAGGGTCCGAATTCGTGTGTATGAGCAAGAAGATGACGTGCATTTCGTCGTGATGGACACTGGAAAAGGCGTACCTGAAGCCAAACGGGATGTTATTTTTGAACCAGGCTATACAACAAAGTTCAATGAAGTTGGCATTGCTGCGACGGGCATTGGCTTGTCCCATGTACGTGATATCGTTCAGTCGTTGGCGGGACAAATTAAGGTAGAGTCGGCGCCTCCGGGAGAGACAGGGACAACATTTGTTATAGCTATTCCCAAAATAAATCTGATCAAGGGGGCCGATGTCGATGACACTTTCTATCATGATCGTGGATGATGATGTGGTAAGTCGGAGCATGCTGCATGATATCATTGAATCCTGTGGTATCGGCGAGCTTGCGGGCATGGCGGAGGGCGGAATAGAAGGAGCACGCATGATCATGGATCTGCGTCCCGATGTGGTGCTGATTGATCTGCTGATGCCGGATCAGGACGGAATTGAGACGGTGGCGAAGCTGAAGCACGGGGGTTATACCGGGAAATTCATCATGATCTCTCAGGTGGAGAACAAAGAGATGGTAGGAGCGGCCTACCAAAACGGCATTGAATTCTTTATTCATAAACCGATTAATCGGGTGGAAGTGGAGCATGTGCTCAGCAAAGTGAATGACCAGTGGAAGTATGAACGATACGTGCTGGAGATCAAGCAGTCGATGGCCCGATTGAATCTGGCGGAAGCGCCGGCCCCTGCCCAAGGTCGTACGGTGCGAGATGCGGCACGAAACATTCTAATGGATCTGGGGATCATCGGAGAAAGTGGTAGCAAGGACATCATTGCGCTCATGGAGTATGCGATTGATCAGAAGCAGGTCGCAGAGTGGCCGCCACTGAAGGAGTCCTATGAAGCGGTGGCCCAGACGTACAAGTCCACGCCCAAAGACGTCGAGAAAGAGAGCAAGGCGATGGAACAGCGCATTCGCAGAACGGTAATTGCCGCGTTAACAAACATGGCCTCGATTGGACTCACCGATTATAGCAACCACAAGTTTGAGCATTATGCTCCCCTGTACTTCGACTTCCAGGATGTTCGAATGAAGATGAGAGCCATGGAAGAAGATCAGGCAGGCGACAAAGGCAAGGTTAATATCAAAAAGTTCCTGCATGTGTTCTACATGGAGACGCTTGAAAAGATGAATAACTAAATAATTATAGTAACTGAGATAGTTATCTCTTAACCAAAAGCCGATGTCCAGAGGAGGAGAAAGTGAAATGAACATAACTATTGATCAGCAAGGCAATTCCAAGGTCGCCATTATTGAAAGTGATGGTATCGTCATCAACAATGCTCAAGATGCACTGGATTTGATGGCTTCGGTAAGGTATACCGATGATGCTGATAAACTCATTATCGACAAATCGAACATCACGGAAGAGTTCTTCGAACTAAAAACCAAGCTTGCAGGCGAGATTTTGCAGAAATACGTGAACTATCATGTTAAGCTTGCTATTGTGGGAGATTTCGAAGGACATAACAGCAAGAGCTTGAGAGATTTCATCTATGAGTGCAACAATGGCAAGCATGTTTTCTTTTTGAAAAACAAAGAGGAAGCGCTTCAAAAGTTGCATAATATCAGTTAAGCGTACATCCGAGGCATGTAGAGAGCCTGCTTATAATATGAACCAAACGTAGGAGGTTTGCACCGTGATATCTAATGAGAATTTAAAGGTATATACTCTGCCTGAGATCGGAAATCTTAAAGTGCATGGCAGAACAACTGGAGAGCGATCGCCGTTGACGTTATTTTGGACGGGGAGTGCAGTTGAACTCAATGTACAGGGCTCCGAACTATGGGTTGAAGTAGAGTCGCAGTATGACATGTATGAGTCATGGATCAGCATTCTGATCAATGGTGTTTCGGTGAGCAGACAGATGTTAACGGCGGGAAGGTACTGGGTCTGTGTATTCCGAGGTATGAACGCGAATGTGGTGAAGAATGTTCGGATCGTTAAGGATGTTCAAGCGATGAGTGGTGACCCGGGTTGTTCCTTGCAGATTCATGCGGTGAAATCGGATGGAGCGTTCCTGCCTGTGCAGGAAAAACCGTACAAGATCGAGTTCATTGGTGACAGTATTACATCTGGTGAAGGTGCGATTGGAGCGAAAGCGGAGGAAGATTGGATTCCGATGTGGTTCAGCGCCATACATAATTATACGTTTATGACAGCAGAGGCATTGAATGCAGAATATCGGGTCATCTCGCAAAGTGGCTGGGGTGTGCTGACAAGTTGGGATAACAATCCAAAGGGGAACATCCCCGAGTATTACGAACAGGTCTGTGGCTTGCTTACTGGTGAACGTAACGAAGCGTTAGGTGCAGGAGATGAGCATGATTTTGGTTCGTGGCAGCCGGACGTGGTGGTCGTGAACCTGGGTAGCAATGATGGGGGTGCATTTCAGTCACCGGAATGGAAAGACCCCGACACTGGCAAGGTGTACAAGCAGCGTTTGAACGAAGACGGTACGTATCATGAAGAAGATCTGGCTGCTTTTGAGAAAGCGGTGGAACAGTTCCTGTTCAAACTTCGGAAAAACAATCCGGATGCACAACTCGTATGGGCTTATGGCATGCTTGGTTTTCCCATGATGCCTGCCATCTACCGCGCGGTTGATACGTATACGAAGGGGACAGGAGACCGCAAGGTCTCAATCATCCAGCTTCCTGATACAACCGAAGAGACGGTAGGAGCGCGTACCCATCCTGGCGAGTTATCTCACCGTAGGACGGCAGAGGTGTTAGCGGAATATGTACGAGGAATGATAGGATAACTTGATACTTGATACTTGATACTTGATACTTGATACATGGTAATGGAAAGACCACTCTTTCATGAACGGGTACCCCAATGGTTAGATGGTGTCTAACTTTATGGTGTCCATGTATCACAAGAATGGTCTTTCCCTTTTCTACTTATCTAGACATTCGAAGCTGTATCCGCTGGGCCGCTGTTCTGTACCTCATAACGAATCGAAATGATCTGTCCCAGCGTCTGGGTTCGGAGCATTTTAAATTGACTTGGCACAGTGCCTGTCGGGAATAAAGGAATGCCTTCACCAAGAATCTTGGGAATGATGGCGACTTCGATCTCATCCAGTAGTTTTTTTGCTAACACAGCTTGAACCAATATGCCGCCACCCACAATCCACACATCTCCATCAGAAGTTTGTTTTAACTGGGGAATGAGCGTATCTACCTCCTCGGTTGTAAACTGTACATGCGGAGCGGGCGGCTGTTCCGAGCGGGAAAGCACATACGTTGGGCGATCCGCATAGGGAAATTCTTCGGAAAGTGTGAGCACCTCTTCATACGTATAACGTCCCATAACAACGCTACCGATTGTTTCATAAAAGGCAGCATACCCGTTGTCTCCACCATCACCCTCCACATCAAATAACCAATCTACCGAACCGTCCAGTCTTGCGATATATCCATCCAAACTCATAGCAATGTACAAAATTGTTTTGTTATCAGACATGTTCATCGCTCCTTTCTAAAATGTATGATACACTTTAACTATGACAAAAGTTGACGTAGTTAGGATGTTGAATTCATGAATCATCGAAAACTGGCTATTATGCGCCTGATGGATTCCAGACAAAAGTTCACCGCCCGGGAACTGGCAGAACGGTTCGACGTATCGATTCGTACGATCCAGCGAGATCTGGATGCATTGCAGGCGCTGGGTTTTCCTTTGTACACAGAAGTTGGCGTGAACGGAGGATATCGGGTGTTGCCCAATCGGATTTTGCCACCTCTTCAACTGACACAGCAGGAGGCATTAGGGCTGTTTATGATGCTGGAATATCTACAGCAAGTACCGGATTTTCCGTATGGATTAATGCGTGAACATCTGGCTGAGCAGTATTTCTCTACTTTGCCCGAAGATGTACAGGATCTGATTATGCGAATGAGAGAGCATATCACCTTTGTCCAGCACCCCGGTGGGCATTCCGAGCCTTTAACAACAGCGATATTGGGTGCAGCGGTAGAAAAGAGAGAAATCGAATTTATGTATCATGCCCGCAGTGGTCCTAAAAAAGTACAGGTCTTTCCCTATGGCATCTACTATGAGCAGGGACATTGGTACATGCCAGCCCGAAATAAGGACCGCGTGTTATTGTATCGGGTGGATCGCATGCAGCAATTGACGGTTATGGAATCAGTGGATAAATCTGTTCCAAGTCTAAAGGCATGGCTAGCTGCCAAAGAAGATAGAGCAAGCGTAGAAGTGGTGCTGCAATTCACGGAATTTGGAGCAAGGATTGCGGCGTCAGATGTGTTGTTCAAGTCAGTTGAAGGCCATGAGTGGCGCGGACTTGTTCCGCCCGAGGAGTTCTCTTTTACAGCGCGAAAATTACTCTCCTATGGGCCGGAAGTGAAGGTGGTGTCTCCGCTCGAACTGCAACAGCAGGTTAGAGGGATGCTGGAACGGAGTTTAAGCCAGTATGGTGGGGGATAAAAGCTTTAAAAGCTGGATATTAGGGTATCAAGGAAGAGATAAGAAAGGTGTGTAGACAAATGAGCGAAGTTTGGACTAAAGACATCATCCCGACTGTATCCGATAAAGTAGTGATTGTGACAGGTTCGAACGGCGGGTTAGGGTATGAAACGGCATTAGCGTTAGCTGAAAAAGGGGCAAAAGTTATCCTTGCAGTTCGTAATCTGGAAAAAGGTGAAAAGGCAGCTAATAAAATAAAGTCGTCTGTGCATGTAGCTGGAGAGGTAATCGTTATGCAACTTGATCTTAGCGATTTAGCTAGTATCCGTAAGTTCGCAGCCGCTTTTCTTGAGCAATACGATTCTTTGTCCATTCTCGTTAATAATGCAGGAATTATGAACCCTCCATTCCAGTTGACGAAAGATGGCTTTGAATTACAGTTTGGTAGTAATCATCTAGGCCATTTTGCGCTTACGGGTCTACTATTGCCTCGATTGATCTCTACTCCGAAATCGAGAGTTGTCACTGTAAGTAGTATGGCAGCTCATAATGGTGCGATTGATTTTAATAATTTAGATGGCTCCAAAGGATATAATCCCATGAAGTTCTACAGTCAAAGCAAGCTAGCCAATCTGATGTTTGCGAGAGAGCTGCAGAATAAATTTAATTCCGCCCATATTGATTCCATGAGTATCGCCGCTCATCCAGGAATTTCGCATACCAACCTATTTTCCTTCGGTTCGGGGAAACAGACCAATATATTCATGCGCAGTCTTTTGAAAATCATTAGTCAACCGGCACATATGGGGGCATTACCTACCTTATATGCTGCAGCAGATCCGACGATCACGGGAGGGGAGTATATTGCTCCCAGCGGTATGGGCGGCACTAAGGGCTATCCCAAGAGCGCTAAGATCATCGAAAAATTATATGACGCTAACATTTCAAACAAGCTATGGAGCGTATCAGAAGAATTAACAGGGGTATATTACAGATTCGACGTGTAGATTTTGCCATGAAGGAAAATAAACCTTATTATGGAATAGACAGTTAAAAGTTCTTCAGCACGAATAAGATTAACTGAATGGGGGGCTACCATGATTCGTTTCATAAGAAATTTCACGATCCGCTCTATGCAGAGTCCATGTGATGAACAACGGCGGTTGTTTGTATAGAGCGTGAAATCCATTTCCGCCATATCATTGTAGTGCATATCCAATGTGTTCATTGTACGACTCTGCTGCCTTAAAGATTTTAACTTTTAAGGAGTGGAGCAACGTGAAATATATTAATGCGGATACAATCTTCCCGGAAGAATTACTCAAAGAAATACAGCGTCATATCTCTGGTGGCTTGATCTATATTCCGAGGCCCAAGGATGCCCACAAGAAGTGGGGCGAGAATTCGGGTGGCAGAAGGATTGTCCGGGAGCGGAACGACGAGATCCGCCAGCTTTTTGCTGCCGGAACAACCATCGATCAGCTTGCGGACCAATACTGTTTATCCATCGATAGCATCAAGAAAATTGTGTATTGCAAAAAGGGATGAAACTATAAAAGCCATGTTCGAGCAATCGAATGTGGCTTTTTCCTGTAAGAATAAAGAATAGTTATTAAAGCTTTTTTACATATTCGAGGTTGTTAATTACGCGTACAATTCATTTGACGGTACAAGGATATGCGTTGAGAGTTCTTGAAATTAACTCCTTAAATCATCTGGTAAGGTTGGTGAATATGAATATAGAAGTGAAATTAACGAATAAAGACGAGGCGTATGTGATTAAAAATATGTACCCGCTATACCTTCATGATCTATCCGGACATTATGGTCTGGGTGGAGAGCATACCCCGAACGAACATGGCATTTTTGAGCCAAGTCCTGATTATATAACTTTGCAGGATCAGTATAACGTCCAGAACATATGGTGGGAAAAACCGGAGTGTCTTTATCCGTTCCTCATGATTGTGGGTGGCATACCGGCAGGGTTTGCGTTCATAGCTACTCCGCCATATTGTTCATAAGGCACGAATTTCTTTGTACATGACTTCTTTCTGATGCAGCCGTTTCGAGGTGTAGGCGTTGCTGAACACGCGGCATCGACGATCTTCGGAATGTTTAGAGGAAACTGGGAGTTGTTCACCAATCCATCGGAGAAAAATAAGATTGGCCAATCTTTCTGGCGGAAAACAGTGAATAATTATACCAAAGGTAACTATCGGGAAATGTACGGGCAAACGTTCGATGGTTATAAATTGATTTTTCAATTCTCCAATATATAAAAAGAGAGACCGTCTCCCAATGAGGAAAACGATCTCTCTCTACTGCCTTTTATAAACTACCGTTGAAATAGTGATACTCAGAATTTACTTCAAAACCAACACTGCGGTACAGATTCAAAGCACGTTTGTTCTCGGTAACAACGGATAAGCGGATATCTGTGTAACTTTGTTTCCTTAGGAGATCAACCAGGATGCTAAGCGCAGTGCGCCCCAGTTTCTGTCCCTGATAAGCAGGCAAGATACAGAAGTTATGAATAAATGCGGTTGTTGCATTAATGGAGTTGACCCGTACCAGCCCAACAGGCAGTTGATTCTGCCATGCAATATAGGTGACTCGGCTGGGTTCATTCGTTTGCATAAAGTACTCGCGTGTCCAGTCCTCCGAATCTCCAAAGGCTTGGGAGGAGCAAGTGACCATAAACTCCATATCCTCGGTTTCTGCCACGGACAACGTTAGTTCAGGTGGCTCCACAACCGAAAGGACCTCATTCACAAGTTGCATCGAGTACTCCGCACGATCATAAATGGCTCCAAGGGATTGGGCAGTATGAACACCCGGAGATAAGCCCTGAGGAACGCGATAACTGAGTTGGTTAATCCCTTGTGGTTTCATATCCAGGATGGCTCTTTTCAGTAGGCTGCCGAACACACCTTGGCGACGAAAATCTGGGTGTACGATGGCATTAATATTCCCGGTTACGCCGTCGGATGGATACCAACTGAGGAGTCCTACCAAATCACCGTGGCGATAACAGAGGAGTGCATGGTCTCCGTCTTTTTTGCTAATATGGTCAAGGTCTGCTTTCAGATGAATGGAATCAAGCTGTTTACATTGTTGTTCGAGTAAAATAATAGCATCAATCTGTTCCTTGGAATCATAGATCATAGGAACGACTTGATAAGTTAACATAGCTTTCACACCTTCATTGTTGAAGGAAACACGCAGTTATTGGACCAGCAGGCGCTGTCCTTCGAGAGTTGGTCCAGTTGTAATTTTGATCATCATCATTATCTCCTCCAAATCACTTCCCGATGACTATAACACAATCTATGATGAAGATGACACCCAATGGATATAATTCACTGGGTGTCTGTTCAGATTCGCCCAATAACTGGACATTATATCCTATTGAAGGGATAATTGAGAGTAATATGACGAGAAAGGGAGGGGTTAACCATGCGCAAGTTGGCATATGTGATGGGTATATTATTTCTTTCCGCCAGACAACAGAACTCACTGTGGATGGCAAGGACTATGAGGATACGTTAGAGATGGAAGGGTTATTGGCCAAAGGAGAGACGATGAAGCCGTTCCTGACCTCCAGGAATTATGAGGCTTACATGGCTAATCGATATATTGTCTTGCCTCTTCAGGTTGCACACATCGAACAAGCGAAACTGCATCCTGAAAATATACAAACCAAGATCAAAGATAACAAGAGCGACTGGATTCTGGTGGAATACACGCTTGATCTGAAATTTACAGACAAGAACGGCAAGGAGTTCAAGTCCATTCCGCTATCGGGCGATATCACCTTTTTGCAGGATCAGGGAGAATGGCGCATTCAGGATGATACGTACAACAGGGATGCATTCGCAGACATCATTAATAATTCTCTATAGTTCATGAAGTGTCTGTGATTCCGGCACATAGGGGTTGTGCTCGAATTATCCATTACGAATAAGCTCTTTCATATTAAGTACGCACTTCAAAGTGCGTACTTTTTTGTGGGTGTGTCCAGCTAAGCGTGCGTCGTCAAAAGGGCTTCATCGTGATGATTGTTCTTGTCTCTTCCTAGAAATTTGCAGGGTACATTCTCCTGTAATGATGATATCATTTGGATAAATAAACTTACTTATTGCGCTTTTAGAGATTGGGGTTGGATTCATCATGAGGGGAATTCTCCGAGTCGGTTCTCGTAAGGTGTGGTTTTATATCGTTGTTGCCGTTATTGTTGGCTTGGTTGCAGGCTATGTCGTCCTCTCTGAGCCGGACTCTCCTAAGTTCCAAAGTGAAAAAGGTATTCTGGATTTAAGGCAGGTTCAGCTCAGTGCGAATCCGCAAAAGTTAACAGGGGAGTGGTCGTTCTACTGGCAAGAGCTACTGTCGCCTGAGGACATACGGGTTCGTTCGGCAAGGGAAGGAAATCAGGACCACTGGATCAGCATCCCAAGCTCCTGGCTTGGCTATCCGTTAGAAGGTCAGCGGCTGAGTGGTACAGGCTATGCAACCTTTCGACTGGTCATACAACTAAGCGAGAACGATCGAAACGAGCAGCTTACTCTGCGGTTGCCGAGCATTTTTCATGCGTACAAATTATGGGTGAATGGCGAACTTCTAGAAGAAGTTGGTGAGGTGGGTCAGGACAAGAGCCGCGTGACCCCGCATCTGGAGACGAAACTGGTGTATTTTCAGCCTAAAAACGATACGATAGAGCTGGTTATGCAAGTAGCCAACTTCAATCATAAGCGTGGCGGCATTACCAAGGATATCGAGCTGGGTGGTAGTGACGTACTAACTTCCAAGACCAATCTGAATCTTGCCAGGGATATGTTCATCACGGCAAGTTTACTAGTGATCGGCTTGTATAATCTGCTGTTGTTCATGCTGCGACGTAAGGATAGGGCTCCGTTATATTTTGGCCTGTTTACTGTACTGCTTGGTATTCGATCCTTGTTCAACGGGGAGCTTATCTTTACACAATGGTTGCCTCAGTTTCCTTGGGAATTGCAGTTCAAGATTGAATATCTGATTCTTTGTGTCAGTGGTTATATCATCAGCATGTATTTTGATAGCATTTTTCCCAATTACATATCACGATGGTTTCGTCTTTTTAGCTTGATTACAACCGGCGCATTCTGTGTCCTTGTGGTGGTAACTCCTGCACTTATATATTCAAAATTTATGCTGATGATCGGTGTAATGGTGGTACTACATATGGTTTATCTGATGATCGGGCTGGTTTACTCGGCTGTGCGACGATTAGAGGGAGCTTTAATCTTCCTGTTGGTGTCGGTGATTACTTTATTCACGGTTGTCAACGATTTTTTATATTTTAACGGATGGTCGCCGATTGGAAATACATCTCCGCTTGGGTTATTGATATTTACGATTGCGCAGTTGATTCTGCTGTCTTCGCGATCTACGAGGACGGCATCGAACGAAGAGAGAATTACACGTGAATTACAGGACGTTAATGACAAGCTGATCGAAATGAATATGAATCTGGAACAGACCGTTCAGGAGCGAACACAGGCCTTATCTACAGTGCATGATGATCTCCAATCCTCGTATGACCGACTGCTTCACTCCGAGCAAGGGAGGAAGAAGCTTCTTGCTTATATTACGCATGATCTGCGTATGCCGTTGTCCAGTATGCTTGGATATGTAGAAGCTATACAGGACAGGGTCAAGCCGGAACGCAATGAACAATATCTGAAGTACATCCGGGAGAACACGATAAGGATTAACCGTATGATCGAGGAGTTGTCCTTCTTGTCTCATTTGGAGACCGGACAGGTCTCGTACCGAATGGAGCCGATTCAGATGATTCCTTTCTTGCATGGTTTTTTTGAACAATATGAGTTGGTAGTGCGTGACGCAGGATTAGACTTCGTACTGGATATCGGAGATACCGAGGATAGACGATCTATTTTGCCAGTTGTCGAGATGGATGCGAAAAGAGTAGAGCAGGCCTTATTTAATCTAGTATCTAACGCCATGAAGTTCACCTCCAGCGGGGGGGTGGTGCGTATTGCACTAGTTGTGGAAATGGTGAATCATGCTCCTCATGCAGTTATTAGCATAGAGGATTCTGGTATGGGGATTCCTCCGGATCAGCTTGAGCAAATCTTCGAACGTAATTACAGATACGATCGGCCGGGAATGGGCATAGAGGGCAGTGGACTGGGACTGGCAATTTGCAGGGAAATCGTACAAGCGCACGGAGGCATGGTTCGAGCGGAGAGCGACGGCAAGATGGGGGCGACATTCTATATAACGTTTCCTTGTACGGTGATTGAAGGAAAGGGGTGCTGAGATGGACACGCACAAAATCATGATCGTTGATGATGATCCTCATATATGCGAGATTGTGCAGGTGTATTGTGATAGGGAGGGATTTGTCTCCACCTGCAGTCATAGCGGGTCAGAAGCGATGGAGCTGCTTGCATCGTTTGAGCCGGATTTAATTATACTGGACATATTACTGGCTAATGAAAACGGTATTGACTGGTGCAGGAATGCGCGTAATCTCACCAGTGCGCCGATTGTGTTTCTGAGCAGTCAAGAGGAAGACGAAATAAAAATTAGCGCATTATCCTATGGCGGAGACGATTATGTGACCAAGCCGTTCAGTCCGGGAGTGCTCATGGCCAAGATCAAGGCTCACCTTCGCAGAGTGTCGACGGGTAGAAGGGAACAATTGCTGGAGTTACCGGGTTTGACACTGGATTTCTACACGCAGTCCGTCAACATGGGGAGTATACCTATCTCTTTATCGAAAAAAGAATTCAGTCTGCTGTCCTATATGGCACAAAACGTGAATCGTGTCGTCAGTGTCGATACGTTGTTTCAAATCATCTGGGGAATGGAAAGTCTGGAGGATACAAGAACGGTTGCTGTACATATCAGTAATTTACGCAAAAAAATTGAGTCTGACCCTGCCGACCCCGAGCGAATCATTACGGTTCGGGGGAGCGGATATATGCTGGTTTCTAACAGTACGTCACAAGCATGAATATAGCAGTAAGGGTGGTAGTCTATTATAAATGGGAAAATGGCGTTGGAGCAGTACCTGACGCTATTGGCCCATTTTTTGTTCTTTCCACTAGCTTCGTAACCGACTCAAGATATTGAATCCCTCAACACCAGTCTGCGCTTTTCCATCCTCGTCAAAATGATGTGCCATCTCTCCGAAGAATTAAAGGATCCAATACGAACGGATTTAAAGTTTTCTTTAGGTTTCTCAAGTAGGTTAATCCATCATGATAAAATCACTGTGGTCGATATAACGACATATTTCATCAAATTGCAACTGATTATTAGCTACGAGGGCATTACATTCAAGCCGGATCAAACGATAATACGTGAAGAAATGGTTGTCTTGCTGTCCCGCATTAGTACTTGAAGAGAAGGAAGTGGCTCCGATGGCACGAGTTATATGTATCACATCAGGGAAAGGCGGAGTTGGCAAGACAACGGTCACGGCTAATCTCGGGACTGCCCTTGCCTTATCGGGGAGCAGCGTTTGCTTGATCGACGCTGATTTTGGATTGAGAAATCTGGATATTCCGCTTGGTTTGAGTAATAGGGTAGGGTATCACATTTCTGATTATCTGACGGGTCAATGTGCTTTACATCAAGTGATCGTCAAAGATAAGCGAATCAGTACCTTGTCCTTTATCTCTTGTAGTAACGACGCGGTGCATCACGATGATCCGCAAGTTTTTCGCGTGGTTGTGCAGCAAATAGCCCAAGGTTATGATTATGTGCTGATCGATTCACCTGCAGGCATTGAAAATGGATTCTGGAATGCGGCTTTGGCAGCAGATGAGGCTATTGTCGTTACTACGCCTCATCGTACATCGCTTCAGGACGCGGATCGCGTAATCGGATTATTAGAAGATATGATTCCGGCTCCGCCACAGCTCATCATTAATATGGCCGACGGACAGGAAGCCCGTTCGGCAACGGTAAAGATGCAGGATATTATCGATATTCTCAATATTGGTGTGATTGGCGTGATCCATGCCGATGTACAAATTATACGTTCCGTACATAAGGGCATTCCGATTGCGCTTAATCCCGAGTTCGAAAGCGGGCTGCGCTTCAGGCATATCGCCCACAATGTGGCGAAGAATCAGCAGGAGCCTTTTATCTCATTGAAACCTAAGAGGCATATTAGTGTTTTTTCACTTCCTCCAAGACTGCGTTGGGGGAAGAGCAGTTCGTTATAGTCGATTCTGGTAGATGAATCGTTGAGACGGGAATCATCTGGAATGGATTGCAGACTAGCTTAAGAATTCATGAAAAATAGTGGTGTGGGAGTTACCTTCCCTCAGCCACTATTTTTTGATGTCATTGATGTTCTCGCTTGCGAGTAGTTGCTTACTTAAAGTTTTCTTTATAATTCACAAGCGCCCCTATCTCGCATGTTAAAATATTGAAGAAAAAACGACATAATTTGCTGTGTCGGTGTCACAATTCGACTGCGACTGATCAGAAAGGTCGGTGAACGAATTCAATCTGTAAAGTTGGCATTATCGTACCTTAAAGCAGTCGGATCTCTCCAGTTGGATGTTTGAGCTGACGTTGATGTTCTGAATGTTGAACGTCGCAGCTAGGACAACGCCATTTCTGTATGTTAAGTTTTTCCTCGCTTGATCTCCACGTGCCGAGCGAACTGACTCGCAGGAGACCAATGAGCCCGATCTGGGCCATTGGTTTCGGCTATTAGTCTGGCTTTGTTGATTAGCTTGGTTAGAAACCAATTTTGGATGGTCTTTTTTAGTTTGATCTATACATAGAAGGGATGAATAAAAGTGAAGAAAGTAATACAGGGATGGAAGGTGAGCCGGCAGATCCTGATGTGGATGCTGGTGATCAGCTTAATCGTTACTGCCGTGCCCCTATTACCAGCGCAATCGGCAGTAGCGGCTGAACTGCCGATGCAGAAGACAAAAGTAATCGCATCCACTGGATTCCAGGATGTGAGTCCCACCGACTGGTTCTATGATGCAGTCGTCCATGTGCAGGAGAAGGGCATATTCAGCGGAACGAACGCGAGTAGCTTCTCTCCTAAGGGGACAATGACACGTGCCATGTATGTAACGGCACTTGGCCGGATGGCCGGAGTCGATGTGGGGGCGTACTCCACTTCGAGCTTTGCCGATGTACAGGCGGGCAGCTGGTATGCGCCATATGTCGAATGGGCGGTTAAGAAGGGAATTACCGATGGCACGGGGGATCGGAAATATTCGCCGGATGCTACCGTATCTCGGGAGCAGATGGCGACGATGACGTTGCGTTATTTCGAAAGCGAACAGATTCCATATCAGACCGAGAATCCGGTCACGACAGAGCCGGGCGATCTCGCGAATGTTTCGCCTTGGGCGGCTGACGCGGTCGTCAAGCTGTGGCAAGCCGGTGTGTTCACCGGAGACGCCAAGGGCAACTTCAATCCGCGTGCGCAAGCGACTCGCGCTGAAGCGGCGGTTCTCTTCATGCGTAACAACGCGGTTGTGGAAGCTTGGAAAAATCAGAATCCAACGCCAGTGACGCCTACTCCGACACCAACACCGACAACTCCGGTGACAACAACGCCGACACCCGGCGGTAACAATGGCGGCGGAACGCCTGGAGACAACGGAAGCAGCCCTGGCGCCGGTTCCACTGCGTATACGCTCACGTTTGAGAGCAACGGAGGCACGGCGGTTGCTGCGCAGACGATACGAAAAGGCCAGGTGCTAAATAACCTGCCGGCTCCAACAAAAGAGGGATACATTTTCCAGGGATGGTTTACAGACAGCGATTTCTCGCTCATTTTTGCAGAGGGTAGTACGCTAACTGAGGATATGAAGTTGTATGCGAAGTATACGGATAGCATAGATAATGCCGTACAGAGCACACCAAGCTATTCGGTGCTGGATGTGGCACCGGACTTCACGATCGCAGTACACGATGCATCAGGCAACCTGACAGTATCTGAGGTTCAAGCGAAAATGACCTTCACAGACACGGCGAATCCCGACTTTGCTGGAGTTACCGTCACTGGCGGGAACGGGGCCTTCACGGTAGCGTCCGCAGCTGAAGACGGAAAATTCGTTGAAGGCAATACGTATCAACTGACGTTGAATAGCGATAACCTGTCCTTCCAAGGTCAGGATGCGACGACGCGTATTTACGTTTTTAGTGTCGCTAAGCGAGAGGTTCTGGACATTCCGCTGAACCCGAACATGATCTACCTCCCGTACACGGATGTCACGGATATGATGCTAAATGGCACAGAGGTGGGTTCACCAGCGATTTCGGTAGTTGCCACGACAGTGGGCGGTAGCGAAAATGCGCTCGCTGAAGCGAATGCGAGCAGCGGAACGTTTAAGTATACAGAAAACACCGAGATTCAAGTGGGCGATACCGTCGCCATCTATCAAGGAACTCGTCCCGATCAACGCACGTTAGAAACCACCGGCGCTGACGACGGCGATGTGGCCTATGTCCAGATTACGGCGGTAGACGGAAGCACCTATACCTACGATCATGCGGATATCAAGCAAGTGTTGCTCAAGCCGGATGTTCTGCCGGTGAGTGTGGAAGCAGACACAGATGGAGATCGGAACAACAAATCCATCACGGTTGAGCATACCCAGATGAATTACAGCGACAGCCTGTATGAGCCTTTCGGCTTAGATGAGTTAACCACGGTGGATGTGGGTGACTTTATCGGTTTTTATGAAGGTGAATTCGGCGCCGAAACAGGTTTTGAGACCGTTGGGTACGGGCGTATCATTTCGATTACGCCTGAAGCTGAGATGGACGTCATCGAATATACTGATGCCACGATTGAAGATATTGAGAATGTCTTCAACATCTATCAGAAGCAAGCCATTGACGGCGAAGATCTGTTATCGGAAGAGCAGATCGCACAGCTCGAAGAGCAAATTGAGCAGCAAGCGAGAGACAGCGGATTCGTCAATGAAGCTGCGGATTATCTGTCTGACATCGCCATGGAGACGAAGGAAATTCAGGAGATCAAGGCTCAGTCCTCCCTAGCGTCCGGTAAAGGGAGCCGGGTAAGTGTGGAGAATCTGACCGTTGTTGCTTCACTCGGCACGAGGCTGAAGAATATTGACGGCCGAACCTCAGGCGTAAGCGCTACATTACAAGTGGGTGCCGATATTGTTGTCAATATCAATGAAGACAGTGATCTTGTCATCCATATGACGGGTACATTCGTTCAGGAGATGAGCCTAGATCTCGGTATTAATGGAGATATGCAAGGGCATTGGCTGAAAAAGTGGGGAATTCCTTACTGGTACAGCATTGATGATTATGTAATTACGGCGAATCTGGATGCTTATAGCTATACCGGAATGAACATCACGGCAGAGATAGCTCTCGTTGAACACGATAAGTTAAATGATGCACTGAATGACTGGGTGGGCGAGAAGAATGCTGGCAGGTTGGGAAAGGTTCAGGACATCGCGACACAGATTAAAGCGGTAATGGCGGGTATGCAGGATACTGCCGTAGATGCGGAATCGTTGAAGGAAAAGTATCAAGAGATGTTGGAGCAAGACACGGAGTGGGTTCCGTTAATCAAGAAAGAGCTCTTTGAAAAGAGCGTACGCGTGGCTTTAGGTATTGTGGAAGTTAAATTTGAAGCGGAGTTTGTGGTCAGCGCTCAGGTGAACCTGACGGTGGGGGCAGATTTCTACTATAAGATGGCCAAGCGCTACTCGGTTAGCTTGCGCGTATTGAGTTTCAGTGGTTCGAGCAATACGGTCAGCTTGCCGGGAGACGGAGATTACCAATTTACCTTCTATGTGATGGGGACGATCGGTTTACGAGCTGGTATTCATATGGAGGTCAAAGCGGGGATTGGAAGCGTCAAGTTGAATAGTATCGGGCTTGCTGTAGAACCCGGTGTGTATGTGAATCTGTGGGGCTACTTCTATTATCAATTGAAAAATATTAGCGGGGTGGAGAGTACGAAGTCTCTAGGTGCTCTGTTCGTTGAGATGGGCATCTATTTGGAGGTCGAACTTGGCGCGCAATTAGGCGATGGAGCGCTCTCGGGCAGCGTGGAGCTGGTCGATGAAGAGTGGCCACTGTATACCATTGGGGAAGAAAAGAACGTCTACGATTTCGCCTATCCACAGGATAAGTCGCTCCGATTGAACTTAGCGGGTTCCGCGTCATCCATCGCTGTGCCGGCGTTATGGCTCACGATGAATACGTTTGATTTGAAGACAGGCGATACGGATACCCGTTCGTATCATAATCCGGAAAATTCGGATTATAACCCATCGAAGTTTGATATCCAGGTGGACCATCCAAATTTCAAATATAATGCGGCTAACGGGATGATTGAAGTGGTGGACAAGAACATTCAGGTGAGTGATGGCAACCTGATTATCACCTGGAAGGGTGCACCAGCGTCGTTCACATCTAGTCCACTCAAGCGCACCATTCAGTTGAGCTGGCTCGCCAGAACAGGTGACTACATCCTACAACTGGACCCGCAAAATGGCGGAGTAACCGATATTGTTGCGGCCCGTTATAATGCGCCGATCAGTGTGACCACCCCGGTATATCGGGGATATACCTTTGATGGCTGGTATACGGCTGCTTCCGGCGGCACGAAGGTGACGATTCCGAGCCGAATGGCTGCGGAGGACCGGAAACTGTACGCACACTGGATTGCGAACAAGGACACGCCATATACTGTTGAACATTATATGTTAGACCCGAACAGCAGGACATCGGCTCCGCCTGTAGATACGGAGAATCTCACCGGAACAACGGACACGGAGATTCGAATCAACTCTGACAGATTCAAGGAACAAGGCTATGAGAACGGAATAGTAAACGGCGTATTAATTAAGGGAGACGGCTCGACGGTCGTTAGAGTTAATTACTCTCCGGGGAATAGAACGATGACGTTCGCTGGGGGTTATGCGGGTGCACCAAGAGTCTCGCTAACGGGAGCAGGCGGCAAGAACATCGCTGCTCGTGTACCGGTGCCGACAAGACCAGGATATACGTTTGCTGGTTGGTCGCCAGATATTCCAAGTACAATGCCGATTGTGGATACCACGTATACAGCGCAATGGAAGGGGAATGAGGGTACACCTTATCAGGTTGTACACTTACTGCAAAATATCGGAAGTGACACTTATACGGTTGTGGATACGGAATCGTATCGTGGAGCTACCTATACAGAAGCGAATGTGGCAGATGCCAAGCCTAAATCCTATGCGGGCTTTGTACGAGATGACAGTGTTCCGGGAGCGGTACTGACAGCTCTGATTGAAGGTAACGGTACAACGGTGCTGAAGGTGTACTATAAGCGCGAGGCGTACCAAATGACTGTTGATTACAATGGTTCTGGACAAACAAGTACAACGGATATCGTTCCATTCGGAGCGACAATGTTGCTCCGTCTAGGCACGCCAACATGGCAGGGATATAGCTTTACGGGTTGGTCGCCAACGCTTCCGACTACCATGCCTGCGGAAGATGTTCAATTTACCGCGCAGTGGGCAATTAACAACTATACCGTAACCTTTGACACTTACGGTGGGTCCGAAGCGACGGCTCAGACTGTGGGATATGGTGCTACGATTAGTACACCGATTGAACCGATGAGAGATGGTTATGTATTTGGCGGCTGGTATAGTGATAACACGTTGACGAATGCTTACGACTTCTCTGCGGCGATAACGGGGGATCTCACACTACATGCGAAGTGGCTGATCCCTTACACAATAAGCTTCGAGAGTAATGAAGGGTCGGTAGTAGATGCCCAAACAGTGAATGAAGGGACCAAGGCTATGGCACCTGTCGCCCCAGAGCGGGAAGGCTATGTGTTTAGCGGCTGGTACAGCGATATCGAATTAATGAACGCCTACAATTTCACTACTATGGTGGTAACGGGAGACCTGACATTGTACGCGAAGTGGACGGTTTATGTACCGAATACGTATACTGTAACTTTTGAGAGTAACGGCGGATCAGTGGTCACAGAACAGACGGTGAATGAAGGTGCCGTGGCTGCTGCTCCTGGTGCACCGATGCTGGAAGGATACACGTTCGATGGCTGGTATAGTGATAGCGAATTGACGACACCTTATGGTTTCACGGAAGGTGTAATGGCGAATGTGATGCTGTACGCGAAGTGGACAAAGAACAGCTACACAGTAAGCTTTAACAGTAACAATGGATCGTCGGTGAGTAGTCAGTCCGTGAGTGAAGGTGACACGGCAACAATTCCTGACGCACCGACGCGCGCAGGACATGTATTTAATGGTTGGTATAGTCAAGCTGGTCTAAATGAAGCCTACAGCTTCATGATACCAGTGATGACTAACCTCACGTTGTACGCGAAATGGACGGCAATCTACACAGTGAGTTTCAACAGTAACGGCGGATCATCGGTGGCTGACCAGACTATGGAAAGTGGCAGCACTGCCATGGAGCCTACTGTACCGACGAGGGATGGGTACACATTCAACGGTTGGTATAGCGATATTGGACTGAATGAAGCGTATAGCTTCACGACATCGGTGACGGGTAACCGCACACTTTACGCGAAGTGGACATTTGACAGCCACATGGTCAGCTTCGAGAGTAACGGTGGGACAGCCGTAGCGAGTCAGGTGGTGGCTCCTAACGGCAATGCTGTGGAACCTGCTCCACTGAAATGGGCGGGCTATCGATTCGATGGTTGGTACAGCGATCGTGATCTGGAGATCGTCTACGACTTCGGGACGCCGGTGACGGCAGACATAAGGCTTTACGCGAAGTGGACCATGACATCGTGGCTGCAGGTGGGTGACGAGCTGGAATTGAATAGCAAGTCCAATATCGTCTTCGACAGTCAAGGGACGCCTTACATGGCTTATATAAAGGACAATAACGAAGTATCTGTGGTGCAATATAAGGGAGGCACGTGGCAGCCCGTTGGCAATCAAAGCGATCTTGAAAAAGCGGGAGGATTGGGGAGCTCAGCTATATCGCTTGGAATAGACAGTAAGGATAAGATTTATGTTGGTTATAAGAACAGTTCAGGTCAAGTAAGCTTTAAGAATTACAATGATGAACATAAGTGGTGGAGACCAGTAACTATTTATGATTTCGATTGGAAAGACGGAACGAGTGTCAGACCGAATGTAAGAAAAGTGGATAGAGTTTACGATAGCTTCGTCATTACCTTTGATAAGGATGATAATCCTTTTCTGATGTTTAGAGGTGTTTTGGTTGGTAATGCTGCAGAACCATCAATGCTCATGTCATGGAGGTTTTATAAAGATAGGGGACGGGTACAAGAAGCGAGGGTACAGGCATACGCAGGTCTAAGAGCATTCCTCGCACCGTTACCAAACAACGGCATGTATTTGTTTGCTCCATCTTACGCATCTGTTTCATCCAGTAGTTATGCGGCATTAGGATATAGCTTACCAGCTAGCTCATCTGGACAGGATAAATTTTGGGAATTATTAGATCCGAAACAATATTCATATCCAGCATCTGCAAATATGGTTGCTGCATCCGCGCTTGATCCGTCTGGCGTACCTTATATGATCTATCTTAGCAGCTCCAACGTTGTTGAAATGTGGAAATATCCGCACTCCATTCCGTCAGAAGATACAGCATGGGAGAAGGTGAGCACTGCCGGATTCTCGGTCGATTCGTCTAAAGGAGGAAGCATGGATATGGCCTTTGACAGCCAAGGCACGCCTTACGTTGCTTATCGAGATGCTGCATATGGCAACAAGGTGACTGTGATGAAATACGAGAATATGGGTTGGAGACCGGTAGGGTCTGCCGGATTCTCCAATGATGACGCTCTGGAGCTAGATGTTTTCATAGACAGCACCGACCACGTTTATGTAAGTTATAAGAAACAAGGTAAAATGAATATGATGAAGTATGATCCGAACTTGTAATATCCTTAATAGATTAGATTGGCAGAACAGCCTGCTCCCATGGGAGTAGGCTGTTCTTTTTGCATATCATCCATATTCACTTTAATTCATGTAGCGTTTGTGTCTCCGGCACATGCTGCACACCCCACTTGCAGATTTCCTCCAGAATGGGCATTAGACTCTTGCCTCGGGGGGTTAAGGAATACTCCACTTTGGGCGGAGTCTGATCATACTCCACTCGTTTTATCACACCTTCATGTTCCAAATCGTTCAGTTGAGAGGTTAATACCTTGTACGTGATCCCGGGGACACGCCTTTTGAGTTCGCCGTAGCGTGTGACCCCATGAAAGGCGAGTTGATACATGATCTTCATTTTCCACTTCCCGCCGATAATGGATAGGGTGTAGTCGAAGGGAGTTAGTGTTTCCATTGGGACTGTGCTCGGATTATCCATCACGAATAAGCTCCTTTATGCAGGTACGCACTTCAAAGTGCGTACTTTTTTTGTGGTGAACAAGTGTATATTCTTATACCAACTACATGTGTCCCACAGAGCGTTGTAAACCGAAGGACCTGCTCAGGGGCACTTCAGAAAGGTTGAGTATGTTGGAAGAAAAAAATACATATGCATTTTCAGCAGGTGATATCACCGTCGATGAAATGTATAAATTAATGACGGGTTCCGTGGTGCCGCGGCCCATTGCTTGGGTCTCTACGCGAAGTATGGAGGGTGTGCTTAACCTCGCTCCATTTAGTTTTTTTACCGTTGCTTCACGCAATCCGGCGACTCTGCTCCTATCCATTGGGCCTGGTGTAGGTGAGAGAGAAGGAACAGTGAAGGATACACTCGTCAATATACGAGAGACGGGAGAGTTTGTGATCAATGTAGTTCCCGCTGTACTTGCAGCGTCCATGCAGCGTTCGTCAGCAGATGTAGCTTCGGGAGAAGATGAATTTGAACTGGCAGGCGTTACACCCAGAGCGGGCATACGTGTAGATGTACCTTCCGTGCTCGAATCTCCGATTGCCTTTGAACTTACACTGGATCAGGTTATTGCGGTGGGCACAGATCATTTGGTTCTTGGAAAAGTAGAGCACATACGAGTGGGTGCAGAAGCATATGCCGGTCATTATAAAATAGCGATAGAGAGCTGGCAGCCACTAGCCAGTCTGGCTGGTGATTACGCTCTAATTAAACCTGCATTTTCAGTCTGATATGGGGTTACGTAATCTATATCTGAAACTGTGCAGCAGAAAGAACCGCTTCTTCAGTTGTGACTCCTGAAAAAACGGCCTTTCCTCGAATTGTAGATGTAGATGGCTCATCCTCATCTCCAATTCATTTTCTTAGTAATTAGTCCGGCCAAATGTGGCATCACCCTTCACTGTTGCGCTGCTGATTGCATTTACAGCATCCAACTGCAAAACATAATCATAATGCCGGATGTAATATCCGGGCTGACTGTACGATTGAAGGGATACTTTGGTGCTATCAGCCCAACCAGGACTGCTTAGGAACGTAGCATCTCCCTTATAGGCGGCGGTGTTGGCGTAAGCTTCAAGTACAATTTTGTTGCTGGCATTATGCTTCAGAAAGTAGCCTGGGAAGTTAATGGACTCAAGCGAGATTCCTGTGGAGCTGGCAAGACCCGGTACGATGCGGAACTGTGAATCCAGAACAGGGGAGACGTTGGCATCCATGCGAGCAGTGTAGTTGGCGTGACGGATGTATCGATCCGGAACGTTGTGTGAACTGAAGCGGCTGTACCCTGTGGCTTCCGGTGTTGCAGGACCCAACATTTTGACCTCGTGCAGGGTTGGGGTGTACCAGTTACCCGGATTATTCCACAAGACCGCGTTCACCATATTGATCCGTACATAACGGGCGGTGAAATGCACAGCATCCGTGGTGAAACCATAGGTCAGATTGTTGGTGCGATCCAAGGTGGAGTAATTGACACCATCGTTGCTAATTTCAATTTTGTATTTGTAGTACCCTTCGGAACCTTTGTACATAAACCAGGACGTGTCGATCTCGGTGATCGTCTTTGGTGCGCCAAAGTCCACCTGCCACCAGGCTGGCCAGCTATTGGAGGAAGCCACCCATGAAGTCTGGTAGTTGCCATCATTGACGTTGGATGCAGACGATCCGGAGGCTGTGGAGCTGGCGGTAGCTGTTTTGCCTTGGGCATGATTGACGAGAGCAGGTGGTGTTACCGCTCCTGTTGCTGCATCGATATTCCACGTAGTATACCACTCCAGTGATGCTGTTCCGTTCGAATCATTCAAGGTTAGCGGCAGCCAGATATGTTTATGCTCTCCGAGGTTCATCGGATTCCAGCGATCCCCCATGTAGATGTAGGATGTGGTGTTGCTGCCTGTAATCGTGGCAATATCATGAATCTGCGAACCAAAGGCAGATGGATTGCCATATGGCGTAAGCGAAGTCCATGGACCCGTCATGGAAGTTGCTGTAGCATAAGCACCCTGATTCGGATACCAGCCAGCGGCTTGAGAGGTGAAGAGGTAGTACCGGTTTCCTTTTTTCACAACAGCAGGTGCTTCACGGTAGGCGTTCTCGAACAGCCAGCCTTCGAAGGATTGTATTCCGGTGTAACTTGCATTCATTTTGAAAATAGCCATCGTATCATTGGCGCCGCCATTTTTGCGTGAAGCAGTAACCAGATAACCTGTGCCATCTGTATCAACAAAGACAGTCATGTCACGGGATTCATAATTCATTGGGCGGAAGCTGCCCTCATACGTGAATTTGCCATTGGGGGTATTGCTTGTTGCGACCGCTACACGCCCGAGGTTGTAGTCCGTACCGTTCTCGTAGTGTGCCCAGAGCACATACTGGTTGGTGGAGGCGTTATAGATGACTTTGGGGCGTTCAATTTTGCTGGAGGCCAGCTCGGTTGCAGAATCTTTCGTCAGAATGGCGTTGCTGAAAGTCCAGTTCTTCAGATCAGTGGAGGTGTAGACGTTCACGCTGTCGAACTTGCCGCCCACCGCATGTTCACCATACAGATAATACGTCGAGCCTACCTGCAGAATGTTGCCACTGTTCGCATGGATGGGGTTACCTGCGGTGTCGAGCCAATCGGTACCGTTGGTTATCGTGACACTTGCTGCGCTTGTTCGTTCAGGATGAAGTCCAAACAGGGTGAACGTGAGTGAAAAGACCAGAAACCAGACGGCTTTCCTGTTACCCATTACATACACCTCCCGAAAGATATCAGATTAAATGTAGCGCTTTCATTTATATTGTAGTTGGGTCAAACTCTTTTTCAAGTGAACAATCCATCCATTGCTGAACAAACCTTCATTTCATCGTGGCTGAGCGGTGAGAGCGGAGGAAATGTTCCTAAATGTCATGTACGATGATGTAGAGAGGATCAGGTACACACGTTAAAATAAAGCTAGACTGAATTCACATCATGGTTGGAGGTGGACCGTCATGAACAAGTTTATTGTAGATGAAGACTTTCAAGTAAAATTGCAAAATGATGAGGATGGAACGAACACTCCAATAAAGGGAGGCATTACTGCTCAGGATTTTGAAGTCATCTCTACGTATCAAAAGGGATGGCTAACCTTCGCCTACCTGCGAGATTCTCAGGGAATATGGTGGTTCAATGCTCGCAAAAACAAGGCGAGTTTGTTCAGTCGGGATACGGAAGCTTTTCGTGTGATCGATGAAGATTACTGCTGCGACTCTCAGTATGTCTATCTGGAAGATCAGGCCGTACCTAACTCTGATCCGAACAGCTTCCGGCTGTTGCCGGATACGCCCTACTTTGCTCAGGACCAACGATATTTATATGTGAAGAGCAGCCAGCACTTTCATCTTTTTGAGGATATGGATACAAACTCTGTGATTGCTCATCACGACTATTGCACCGACAAGGACCATCTGTTTCATCTGTCCAGCTCTCTTCGTTATGCGAATGGGGAAAAGGATGAGGTGAGGGCATGGCTACAGGCACATCATCCCGACGTACATGGCTGGTGGCATGTGCATTATGCCCACAGTGCAGAGGGCGCTACGCAGATCACAGGCAATTGGGTTGAGACGGCGTCGTCTATTTTTTATAGAACAGAATGGGCCCGTACGTATCGTCAAGAAGCAAAAGTCGTATTAAACCTTGTTCGTGGAGCGGACAGGTCTACCTTTGAACCACTGGATGAGCAGTTTGCACGGGACCGTGAATGTGTTTATTTTCAGTGGCGTATTGTAAAAGGAGCAGACCCGGATACGTTCCAGTCACTAGGTGGGCCCTTCGGTCGTGATGGCAAACATGTGTATTACAATGGTTATCGTGTAGATGGAGCTGATACTCAGCATTTTGAAACTTATACCGGGACGGAGCATCTTGGACTTGCCAAGGATCAGCAACATGTGTATCGTGCCGAGGTTGTTCGGACAAGTCAGCCTTTCGGTCATCCTGACGATGTGCTTCAGATGATCAAGGGTGCAGACGCAGCAACGTTTGAGTTAATAACGCCTTCCGGGAGCTGGGCAGTGGATGCCGATCGGGTCTATTTATGGGGTAAACCAAATAAACATATCGATCGAGCCAGTTTTACACATCTATTCGATGCTGAGCCCCAGAGTTGGGCAATGGACCAGAATAGTCTATATAATGCCAATGGAAACCGCAGGGTAAAGGGTGTGAGCGGTAGTACATTTTTCATGCTGAATCAATATTGGGGGAAAGATGAGCATGTGGTGTTCAGCTTTTTGACGGGTGGGGTTTATAAGTCGGGAGATGCAGCGACGTTTATGGTTACGGATGATATCGGGGGCGCGGAGGATGCGTTATTTCGGTATACGGTTGAAGCCGGTACAGTGCGGAAAAAGAAGAGGTAATGAAAAAAGGGATGGTAGACTTAGAAAAGAGTCCACTATCCCTGTTTGAATTTCTAGTTATTTGACCGTGTTTAGCAAACTATTTATGACCTTTGCGAACCTTAAGCTGCATCTTTTTGATCGTTATGTTTTGCATGAGCTCCAGTACGAGAGGGCCTTTGCCGTTCAGGATCTCTACATCCGTCACATTATCCAGAATCGTAATGATACCGATGTCGTCTGCGGTTACCCCTTCAAGCTTGGCAATGGTACCTACAAAGTCAACAGCGCGAAGTTTCTTCTTCTTGCCTCCGTTGAAGTTCAGCTTCATGATCTGTTGGTTCAACTGTTCACGCTTGTCCTTTTTGCGTTCAGGTACAATCTTCAATCGCTTCTCAAAATCTTCTCTGCGGCGATCTACAGCTTCCTCGGAAGGAGCCTTCACGACAGGGATTTCGAATCCAATATAGGATTCAATCTCCGCCAGACGTCTGCCATCTTTCGGTGTAATCAACGTAATGGCTTTACCTGTTTTGCCTGCGCGACCCGTACGGCCTGTGCGGTGAACATATCCCTCTTTTTCCAAAGGAATATCGTAGTTGATGACATGAGTAATATTTGTGATATCAATACCACGTGCGGCTACATCCGTCGCGATCAGATAGCGGAATTGTCCGCGTCGGAATGCGTTCATTACTTCGATCCGCTCATCCTGCTCCATACCACCATGGATACGATCTGCTGGGTAGTCAAGATCAGCCATAACCCGGAACAGTTTATCCACATTCTCCTGCGTACGGCAGAACACGATGCAGCTATCCGGATTTTCCACAATGAACAAGTCTTGAAGCAGTGCGGTTTTGTTCACCTCGGGTACGTTAATCACAGCATGTTCAATGGTGGCTGTTGTGAGTCCACTTGCTTTGATCTCGATCTCGACCGGTTTGTTCATGTATTTGCGTGACAGCTTGGCTACATCTTCAGGGAACGTAGCAGAGAACAACATCGTTACGCGCTCTTGCGGCAGTTTCTGAATGATGGACTGTACTGTCTCAATAAAGCCCATATTCAACATCTCATCGGCCTCGTCAATGACGAGATAGGCAATCCGTTCGAGTGGCAGCGTGCCGCGTTCGATATGATCCAGTACCCGACCTGGTGTACCAACAGCCACGTGGGTTCTTTGTTTTAACTCTGCTTTTTGGATATGAAAAGGGGACTGTCCGTATAGTGCGGTTGCTTTAATACGCTTAAAGCGGCCGATATTCGTAATATCTTCGTTAACCTGCAAAGCCAGTTCCCGGGTTGGTGTAAGAATCAAAGCCTGTGGCTTATTCTCATTCCAATCCACCAGCTCGCAAAGTGGAATGCCGTAAGCAGCTGTTTTACCACTACCTGTCTGTGATTTGACCACAAGATCCTGATTCTCTAGTGCTACCGGAATAACTTTGGTTTGAACCTCGGTTGGTGTCTCATAGCCCAGACTGTCCAGTGCTTTTACGATCTCTTCACCAAGTCCATAATCTTTAAATTGTTGCTCGCTCATCGTTTACCTCTTTTGCGTTAGTTTTTGTACAATTATTGCACCGTACATTTATCGTATACCTCTTCATTATACTCTATATGCAGGCAGGCTAACGGAGTAAATGCTTCAAGTGTGTAAATTGTTTTCATCATTTCCGATTTTAGTAGCAACCACCCGTTGCTATTCGTATGTGTATCATAACGTTCCACGTGAAACGAAATGTATCGGCGTATTTTGCTTGGTGTTAATGAATGACCATTTTACAGCCTTGGTTTGGGGAGGGTAAGATTGAGCAATAACTCCATTGATCCACACCTCTGCACTTCGACCAACGAGTGTCTCATCCAAAGAGACGGTGACAATCTCTTCTTCGATGATGAGTTCGGCGTCCTTGCTGAGCGAGACCCAAATCGGTCCTGAATCAACACCGCCATCTTCTTTATTCTCGATGAGTACCTGACCTCTTTCTTCCTCGAAATTTGTAATAATTCCTCGCACATGTGGCTTCTCTTTCCCTTGTTCCTCGGATTTATCTGCGCATCCGAGCGTTAGCAGGAGCATGATGACTGGTAGTAAGGATAACCTTCGTGCAATGGACATTGGGTTGCTCACCTCTCATCCTTTTTAATGCATCTATAACTATGGACGTTACCTGAGGCGACGAAGTTCCTGTATATCAATAAAAAGAACCAAAATCATTTGATTCAGTCTGGAACTGAAATTTGGAATATGTTAGCATATGGGTAACTTACTGAACGGAGGGATACGTGTGCAAAATTTTTCCCGATTGAGATAGTGTGGCGAAAAACGTCTGTTTACGCTTGCTGTTTACTGCCTGTGTGCAGTTCATCGGGATCGGTTTGCCATTTTACACGTATGCCGCTAGTCGTCGTGAAAGAATCACTCTTTGAAGTGGTTCTTTGATGTACTACTATTTTTTTGTGAGCATTCAGGTATGCCAACATCCGAAATGAACTGCACAGGCGAACATGTCTGTGTTTTTTATTTTATCAAGGAAAAGGGGAGTACCTGATATGACAAAACCGAACTTGAATGAGAATTTGGCAATTCAAAAGGAACTATTATTTTTAGCAAAACAGAACGGACTTCTTATCGTTGAGGAATCCTTAGAGATCAACGAGTCGGGGATGGATTTTCGTGTAGCATTCGCCACGGATGAAGAAGGCCGCAGATGGGTTCTGCGCCAGCCGCGACGCGAAGACGTATGGGAGCGAGCCGAGAATGAGCACAAGGTGCTGGATGTGGTCCGAGGAAATATACCCGCACAAGTACCGGATTGGAGGATCTTCACGCCAGAGTTGATAGCTTATCCTTTACTTGAAGGTGATCCGATCGCAGTTGTGGATCCCGCAGGGGGAGGGTATGTATGGCGATTCCCTCAGGAGGGCTTATCTGATACATTCCTGGATTCACTAGCTACGACTCTCGCCACACTGCATAACATCGATCCCGACAAGGCGAAGAAAGGTGGAGTGCGGATCAAGACGCCAATCGAAGCTCGCAAAGAATTTGCAGCCAATATAGAGGAGGTTAAGCAGAATTTTACGGTGCCAACCAAGTTGGTTGAACGCTGGACGGTATGGCTTTCTATAAGTAGCTATTGGCCTCAGCACTCGGCGTTCATCCATGGTGATCTGCATCCGCCGCATATTATTGTCGATGATGCCCAGCGAGTAACTGGACTTATTGATTGGACAGAAGCGGAGATTGCAGATCCGGGTAAGGACTTTGTCATCTACTACGCACTCTTTCAGGAGGATGGGCTGCGTGAGCTTTTGAGTCGTTATGAGAAGGCAGGGGGAAGAACATGGCCCAAGATGCTGGAGCATATTCGGGAGCAGTGGGCAGCCTATCCTGCAATTGTTGCCAAGTTTGCACTAATTACGGGGAAGGAGTCGGACATGGAGATGGCGAGAGGCATGCTTGCGAATTGGGATGTAAAGAGAGGTTGAGCATCGAAGGCATATATAATTGGTTCACCCTTTATGGCACGTACTCTCGTAAAGCAGTTGCAGCGATAATCCTAACGGTTCGTTAACATAACAAAGGGCGATCCCCACCATGATATCCGTGGGAGGGATCGCCCTTTTGTTTTTCGTTAAGCGTAGTGCGTAACGATTTTACTTATTTCAAAATACTCACATATTTCCCGTATACAAATGCTACACGTCCATCCAGCTTCACTTTTACCCAGCCATATTTGTCTGTACTGATCACCTCAAGCAGGGTGCCCTTTGGTACCGCAGCAACGACCTTCGCTTTGGATGAAGCGCTAGCGCGTACGTTCAGGTAAGCCGCAGTAACCTTGGCTTGTTTGCCTTTGATGACAGTTCCCGGTTTACCAGTGCTTGGTGTGGATGGTTTACCAGGTTTCGACGTGCCTGGAGTTGGTGTTGGTTTTGGTACTGTTGGCGTTGTCGGCTTCTCAGGTGTAGGAGTAGTTGCTCCCTCGCCATTGCCTGCCGCTTTGCGAGCTTTGTTCAGCTGTTGATAGAACGCTCCCTTGGTTTTCACGCCTGCGAATTGTGCTGCACTCACACCTGCTTTGGCAGATAGTGTATCAATCTCTTCTTGAGTCACCGCATCCAAAATGTTAATGGAGGCAATGTTGGTGTACTTGCCATCTTCCGTTGTTGGCACAGACATGATGCCATTGTTAACTAACTCCACCACATCTGCACGCTCTGGTGCAGTCAGGTCTACGCCAGTGATTTTCCAGTTGTGTTGAATCTTCGGTTCGTAGACACCTTTCATGACATCTTTCAGATAGGTGATGGACAGGTTGCGAATCGTACCTTGAATCTCACCAAATGCCGAAGCATCCTTGGAGGACCATAGCTGCTTGAACTTACGTCCTTCCATCGCGCCGCCTTTGGCAATCAGGGCTTCCATTCGATAGGCGTTCATGCCAAGTTTTAACGTATCGTCTTCTTTGACTACTGACCCATTGCTGTACTTGAGATTTGTAATCCGACTGCCGTATGGCTTGGTCAGGTCAATCTCATACGTCACGCCGCCGAAGAAATCATCGGTGCTGTATTTGGAAGCGCGTCGTTTCGGATCAAAGCTGACGGTCACATCACCCTGGCGTGTGGAGTTGAAGTATCCCGCAGACCATTCCATGTAATCCTTCAGATCACGTCCGGTTACTTCATATACAGTCACTTCACCAAAGGTGTATTGGTAGTTGAATGCAATATCCTTTTTCTTGATCGGGCCTACATCCAGCTTGGCTTTGTCGTTATCAATCTGGTGCGCGACCACATCGGCATCACTGTAATGCAACATCACTTCGGTGAAAAAATCAGACAAAGGTGTTTCCTGGATCTGCACCGCAGGTATACCCTTAATCTCATCAGCAGGGACCAGGTTCGTTCCTTTCAGTTCAGCCACTTCAATGTTGGCATCGGCACGAGCGAACTCGTGGAATGGGTGCAAAGTCTCTTCCAGCGCAGGATCGGAGACTTCATACGTTCCGTCTGCTGCTTTTACAGCGAGTGCTTGAGCTTCTTTGCTTTTCAGCACGACTTTGTCGCCGTCTTTTTCAAATGTCAGATCGATTCGTGAAATATGTGAGCCATATTTATTCGGTTCGGAGATCAATACGCCGTTAACCGTTTGGGATTCAATCAAAGTATGCATGTGTCCGGCAAAAATGGCAGCCAGCTCTGGGTTGGCATTGGCGATATCCGTCACTCCGGTTCCCGGATTACCGTTCTCGTTGTCCAATCCCATATGCATGAGTCCAACCATGACATCGACTTTGCCTTTCAGCTCAGCAATGGCCTTTTTGGTCTCTTCCACAGGATCTTTGACGATGATGCCGTCCAGGTGATCCGTGCCTTTTTCAAATTCGGTAATCATAGGTGTGTTCATTCCGATAACACCCACTTTGATTCCGTCTTTCTCGATAATCGTATAGGCAGGCATGTAGCGGTCGCCGTTTTCTTTGAAAATGTTACCCACGAGAGGCTGTCCATTGAATTGGGAAGAGATCTTCTCCAGTACGTCCAGTCCAAAGTTAAACTCATGGTTACCCATAACCCATGCGTCATATTTCATTTCGTTCATTGCAACCATCATGGGAGATTGAGGTTGATCATTAAACAACTCAGCCGAGTTATCCTGAATCATGTCTCCTGCATCCAGCAGGATCGTGTTGGGATTCTCCGCACGGACTTTTTTCACAATGGTGTAGAGCTGTGTCATGCTCCCGGTTGGGTTTGGACCGTCCAGAGCATAGTCCCACGGCATAAATCGACCATGTATATCCGATGTACCCAGCAACGTAATCTTGGTCTCCTTGTCTGCCTCAGCAGCCTGAACCGGAGTGGAAGCAAACGGGGCGAACAAAATGGAGGCACATAAGAGGAAAGATAAAGGCCATCCGACGAAACGTTTCGTTGAAATTTTGCGCATGTTGTAATCTCCCTTGTTATCTAGTGTGTGTAAAGATATGTATCATTTCATACTAGATAAACATGTGGTGAATGTAAACTCCAATGTAAGAGTTATGTTGGATTTAAGTGAGTGAAGCTATAAATAACTTCAGAAAAAGCATTTAAATCTATTTTTTTACAATAAAATACTATAATTTGACAGGTGTTAAAAACCAAAATTATCCAGTAAAATGATGTTTGTAAGCGCTTTATAAAAAAGAATACTAAGGAGGAAAATCATTGATTAAGTCTAAGTGGTTCAAAACAGTCGGCTCACTGGCATTGGTAGGGATTCTCGCTGCTTCTGTTGCGGTTGGTAGTGTGAGCGCTGGTCTGGCGAAAGGTAGCAAATTTCTGGGCAATATTATTGCCAACCAGGTTCCTTCGAATTTTAGCCCGTATTGGAATCAGGTAACTCCGGAGAACTCTACCAAGTGGGATGCTGTTGAAGGCACACGCAACGTAATGAATTGGGGCCAGGCGGACATGGCCTACAACTATGCTAACAACAACGGGTTCCCGTTCAAGTTCCATACCCTCGTATGGGGAAGTCAGCAGCCAAATTGGATTAACAGTCTCTCAGCCGCAGATCAGAAGGCTGAAGTGACACAATGGATTAAAGCCGCAGGACAGCGATATTCCAAGGCAGCATATGTGGATGTCGTCAATGAGCCGTTGCATGCCAAGCCTTCTTATCGCAACGCGATAGGTGGAGATGGAGCCACTGGCTGGGATTGGGTAATCTGGTCATTCCAGCAGGCGAGACAAGCTTTCCCGAACGCGAAATTGCTGATCAATGAATATGGTATTATCGGAGATCCGGCTAAAGCAGATCAATATATTCAGATTATCAACCTTTTGAAAAACAGAGGTCTAGTTGATGGTATTGGTATTCAAGCGCATCACTTCAATATGGACAACGTCTCTGTGAACACGATGAACACGGTACTGAACAAGCTCGCGGCTACGGGGCTACCAATCTATGTATCCGAGCTGGATATGACGGGCGATGATAATACACAATTGCAGCGTTATCAACAAAAATTCCCTGTACTTTGGAAGCATTCTGCCGTTAAAGGTGTGACGCTGTGGGGCTACAATCAGGGGCAAACGTGGGTAAATGGTTCACATCTGGTTAATAGCAACGGTACAGAACGTCCAGCTATGCAATGGCTGAGAAATTACCTGGCGAACAATCCTTAAGCGTGCGTTTGCACGAATCTGAGCTTCCTTTGTAAATCCGGTAATCATATAACACCAAATAGCGCCTGTTCTACATGTTAAGCATGGGAATATGGCGCTATTTGTGTTAGTGCTTTCTCTCAACAGTGCTCGGCAATTTATGGTGCAGGGAAACATTTAATTTTAATCCAAACCAATACAAAAGCGATCAGCGCAAATATCATTCCGCTCCAGATCAGTTGATGTATTCCTAGGTTTGCGATGAACCATCCGCCGATAGCAGTACCCAGGGTAATACCGAGGTTGGAAAAGGATACATACAAGCTGTTGCCGAATTCAGGCGCGTCCTGCGCTTCAGCGGTTAACCAGGTTTGGCTTACAATTAATCCTCCTGAATGCACGGATGCCCAGAGGATGACTACAATAACCATCCACATGAAGTGGGGACCGGCCCAATAGACGAGTGCGTAAGCTGCTACATACAGCAGGGGGAACATGAGGACAGTGCGGACCACGCTCTTACGCAGAAACTGTCCAAACCCCAAATTTCCGATGATCATGACGACACCAAAGACGGTAAGCATAACACTGATCCATGATCCGCTCATGTGAGTGACCTGTCCAAGATACTCGGCGAAATAGCTGTATACGGAGAACATGGCGGCGAATATAAAAATGACTGCGGCAACATTCAGCCATAATCCAGGTTTGCGCAGAATACCGAGCTGCTTGCCATAGGACATCTTTTCCTTCACGGGCATCGAGGGTAGCCAGATCCATATGCCGATTAAAGCGACCACACTGACCATCGCTCCAAACAGGAAGGCGATTTCGAGGGATATGCGTTCAGCAAGATACGATGTGAGTGGCACGCCAAAGGCAAAGCCCGCGGTAACTCCGGTGAATACTTTGGCGACGGCCTGACTGCTTTTCTCTGCCGGAACAAGTTGGGCACTGGTGACCAGGGCTACGGAAAAGAAGACGGGATGGAATAACGCGGGAATGATACGGAAGATAAGCATGGTATCAAATGTTGTGGCGTAGGCATAGACCACGTTTGAAATGGCAAACATCAGCACAGCGGCTAAAAGGATAATTTTGCGATTCATCCCGGATGCCAGCAAGGTGAGAAAAGGGCCCGCAATGGCTACAACTAGCGCAAATATACTGACCAGCCAACCTGCCTGTGCAGCCGTAATGTTGAATTTATTCGCAACCTGAGGCAGTACCCCCACAATTCCCATTTCTGTTGTAATAATCCCGAATACCCCGAGTGCCAGCATCAGGATAAGGAGTGGATTGACCTGTTGTGATTTCATGTAAAGCGTACCTCCATTAAATTTAAATATACAGAAAAGTAGATATAATATGCTGAAATGAGCCTGCCTTGCCTCCTATAATATGATGGACATGAGAGTAAGTTCTCTGGACTACATTATATCTAGATTTATAGATTTGTAAATATAAAAGGTGAAACGTCATTTCTTTAAGTTGTCTTCGGTTTGTGTTCTACAGTAGCAATAATGGTGACATTAGGCATTGAATGGCCCATGAAAAATAGCGCCGGCCCGGGGAATCCTTGGGGCCTGACGCTATTGATGTTCGCGTTTTTAACGATGTGTTGGATTAGTTATTTCGGATGAATAACCATGCTGTTGAATGAATCGGCTTCCAGCTCCATGTGTAGGGTCTGTCCTTCTTCAAGGGTTAGATACAGGTCACGACGGTCCTGGAATGGATTGTTGATGACAATAACGAGACTGTTATCCGGGTTGCGGAAAGCAACGGATTTCCCGCTCCACGCGCCTGACAGACCGACTCTTCGAGCACCAGGAACAATATGATGCGCGAAGTGTTTCATCACATAATACTCCGGGTTACGAGTAACCTCCTTATTGTCCGGATCTATCGTAATCATGGAGTTCTGCTCCCAGCCCCATGTGCTACGGCCTTTGGGTTCCAGAACCATGTTCCAGTAGATGTACGCGTTCACTCCGTTGCTGAAGTAGTGCTGATAGAGATTATATACATACTTGGCATAGTTCCATGAGTTGTTGCCATCACCGCATTCGTTCTCGGTTTGCATATAACGCAGCTCCGGATAACTCGCCGAGGTACGTTGAATCGCATTTTTGCCTGCCCACTGATATCCAACACCTTTGATATAGGAATAGGCCTTTGGATCACTCAGGACAAGCCCGGCGTACTCATCGAAGTCGTTTGTTTTTTTCTTGATTAATTCCTCCCATGGATCAGGGGCGTTGATCGTTCCCAGCCAGATCTCCGTATCCAGACCGTGTTGGTCAAAAGCCGGGCCCAGATAATCGGCAATAAACTCTCGAAGCTGCTCGCCTGTCCACATGCAAGAAGGAAATTTCTGATCTGCAATCACTTCGTTCTGCACATGCACCTGATGGATCGTAATGCCTGCGTCACGGTAAGCCTGTACAAACTTTACGAAATACAGGGCGTAGGCCTCCAGAATATCTTTCTCCCAGCGCAGTGTCCCATAGTTATAGGCTTTGGGCGACTTCATCCACGTTGGCGGACTCCATGGCGAGGCGAAGAATTGCAGGTTCGGGTTATAAGTCAGAGCTTCCTTGATGTAGGGAATCAGATATTTGAAATCACGTTTGATCGAAAAATGTTCCATGGCCACGTCGCCGTCTACCTCGTTGTGGCTATACCACTGCTCTGCATAATCACTTGCGCCGATCGGCAGGCGACAGATGTTAAACTTGTGCTCGCCCTCCGGATGGAAAAGAGAGTGAAATACCTCATGGCGCTGCTCCTCATTCAAATGGGACAGAGCCATATAACCAAGCTCGTTGAAACATCCGCCAAACCCTTCCACAAGTTGGTGCTGTTCACCCGTGAGTTTTAGGTTAGCGCTTTCATTAGTTGGCACAAAAGATAGCTCTCTCCACGGGCTGTCTTGGGTTGTGGAATAACCAGTGAGCGTGAATGTCATGTGAATTTCCTCCTCGCTTGAACCTCAGTTGTCATATATATTACGTTCAGTATAACAACTCCTACGGCAAAAGAAGATATGCTAAACCGTGTGAAATTTACCCTAATCCAAGATAGAGCATCACGAGTTCGTATCCGCATAGACAGATGGTATAGTGTGTTTGCTTGAGATCGGCGATGTCCATATACCATTATCCAATGTCATATCACAACTGTCATAACACAACAAAATCCCCGCTGATCGTTCAGACGGGGACTTGCGCTATGTTTCTCATATTCTCTTATGGCTGCAAATGAACGTGAGACACAACTTAAGGCTGTACACTCTCACCAAGCTGTTTATTTTCAAAAATCAGAATCGTTTTGCTGCTTCCGATGTAACCAACAGAGGTATTGAATTGCTCCGAGATGAAGCGAACCGGTACAAAAGCTTTACCATCTTTCATCAGAAGAGGAGCATCATTGATCGCAAGTGTATCATTCACGACAACTTGTTTGTTACCCACGCTCCAGCGGATGGTCTTGTCATTCTGTGTGATCACAGCTTCGCGGGTACCGCTGTTCCAGTTCACACGGGCGTTTAACTGCTCCGAGACAAAACGCAGAGGCACATAGGTCCGGCCTTCATCGATAAAAGGTGCAGCATCCAGTGCGTAAGCACGATCCCCAACATAGGCGGTGGTAGACCCTTCAATCAGACGCTGAAAGCTGCCCTGGGGCGTTCGTTTCTGCTCCCGCACATTCATCCGGTTCAGAAGCTGCATCGTATGACTGCCACTCACAACATCCAGATAGTTGTTCTGCACCGTGAGTCCGGCAGGCTCAACCTCTGAGACAGAAGTCTGAATACCGGAGGATAACGAGGTAGACGCCGAGATATCCTGTATAGCATTTGTCGCTGACTGATCACGGGTAAACGTAAAACCTGCGATCGGTGTCAGATCCCACACCCGGTTGTTGGATAATTTTAATACGTCCAGGCTGGAAAGCTGCCGTAAAGGTTCCAGATCATAGATCTGATTGGACTCTGCATTCAGTTCCGTCAGCCCAGTCAGTCCCTCAAGCCCCTTGAGATGCTGTACTTGGTTACCAGAGATATCAAGTGTCCGAAGGCGTGTCATGTGCTCCAGTGGTGTCAGATCCGTGATTTGGTTGCCTGCCACATTCAGATTCCGCAGTGTATTTGGCAGTTCAGCCAGTACGTCCAGCGTCTGAATCTGATTGTTTGCTACGTTGAGTTGTTGGAGCCGGGTTTTACCCATGAGCGGTGTCAGATCGCTAATGGTATTGTTCGAAATCTCAAGCCACTTCAGTGCATCCGCATCCGAGAGGGCCGCAAGATTGTCAATCTGGTTACCGCTGGCGTGGAACGTATGTAATCGGTTGAACCCACGTACAACCTCTATGGAAGAAATGGAATTGTTGCTGATATACAGCCGTCCCAAGTCTTTTAATTCAGTAAGTGCGTCTATGGATGTAATGTAATTATTGCGAACATCGATCTCGCGAAGCTGGGTTAGGTGCGCCAGCGGTGTGAGATCCTCAATCTCATTCCCATATAATCGGAGGTGAGTCAGATTGGTTGCATATTCGAGACCGGACAGGCTGTGAATACCTGCATTGCTCAGATCTACCACCTCAAGCTGCTCCAGATCCGTTGAAGTTAATGGCATATCCAGAGGTTTGTTCAGGATTAACTTCAGTCCGTCCTCCAAAGCGGGATCTTCAATGATTCCCTCGCCCAAGTCTGTAGTGGTGTAAGCCATGGCTTGCCCCGATGCCCCGAGACTCAGGATGAATACTAGAAATAATAGCGTCATTCTTCTCATTGCATGCATTCCCTCCGATTTTTAGAATTATAAAATAATCCGAACAGATTGAGTTAGTTAAGTATAGTATCTACACGATAACAGCGACCGGAAGGTTGTTCTGCCCACGGAGTGTTCAGTGTGAATTGAAGAGTTTAACATATACAGGTTCGGCTCAAAGCACATCTATAGTTATTAACCCGTCAACGGGAAAAAGGAACAAGGAATTTCGTAAATGGGTATTTCTCTACTTCTATTCTATATGAAACAAACCCTGCTCTGCACTCTTCAGAGACATGTTTATCAAAAAAAATAGAACATCTCCCGCAGACCCTATTCAACCCACCCTTGAAACGGGTAAAGATGAAGTAAAGATGCCAATTTGGAGGGGAAGATGTGAGTATGCGCCAAGCCATGATCATTAGTAATCCATCGTCAGGTAAGGAAGAGGCCGAGCAGTATGTGTCCCAAGTCAGAGAAATTCTGGAGTCACAGCAGTATGAGGTGGTGGTTAATGAGACGGCCGGGGAAGGTGATGCCACCAACTACTGTCTGAGCGCCTGCAAAGACGGCTGTGATCTGGTCATCTCCATCGGAGGCGACGGTACACTGCATGAGACGATTAACGGCATGATGGATCAGGATCATCGTCCCCGATTAGGCGTTATACCGCTAGGTACGGTGAATGATTTTGCACGTGCGCTGAATATCTCGCTTGACCCGGAAGAAGCCATTAGGCAGTTACGTTCGAATCAGACGCATATCGTGGATTTGGGGAAAATCAATGATCGCCTGTTTGCCAACGTTGTGGCTGCAGGTTCTTTGGCAGAAGCTCTGTTCTCCGTATCCTCGGAAGAAAAGTCGAAGCTTGGATCATTCGCATATCTCAAAGAAGGCTTGAAAGACCTGGTGAATACACCAGCCAATCATCTAACCATCGAATATGACGGACAGTTCTGGGAGGGGGAATCGCCACTTTTTCTGGCGGCGCTGACCAATTCGGTCGGAGGATTCGAGAAGTTATCCCCGGATGCAGAGGTGGACGATGGTCTGATACATTGTTTTGTTGTTCGTAATATCAGTGTGTTCAACAGTCTGACCCTGGGCACCTCCCTATTATTTGGTAGTCTGAAAGACCATAAGGACGTGGACTATTTTACAGCCAAAGAAGTTCATGTTCGCTCAGACGAAGCCATTCGCACTAATGTAGATGGGGAAGAAGGTCCTGCCCTGCCAATTCATATCCGTGTCCTGCCAAGGCATATTGAGGTCATTATACCGGAAGAAGTATAGTTTATTCTTTTGGATCTATAGGCTGGAATGAAGAACCTATCATTTCTCCATATGAATGTAGGATAAAGCTATTGAAACCGATTGCAGATATATGTCACAATCAAAGGTAAGATACACGATAATATTCGAATATGGAGGGAAAACATCTTGAGAACGATTAAATTGGGCAGCAGTGCACTAGAAGTACCTGTAGTCGCGGTGGGCTGCATGCGGATTAATTCACTAGACGGTAAGGAAGCCGAACATTTTGTTCGTTCTGCAATGGAGGTTGGCGCAAATTTCTTTGACCATGCCGACATTTATGGTACAGGAACATGTGAGGAGATCTTCGCCGAAGCAGTACAGATGAATCCCCAAGTTCGTGAAAATATGATTCTTCAATCCAAATGCGGTATCCGCAAAGGCATGTTTGATTTCTCCAAAGAGCACATCCTGAATTCAGTCGATGGCATCCTTCAACGTCTGAAAACGGAATATCTTGACGTTCTGCTGCTGCACCGTCCTGATGCATTGGTTGAGCCGGAGGAAGTTGCTGAAGCCTTTGATCAACTGGAGCGCGAAGGTAAAGTGCGTCACTTCGGGGTATCCAACCAGAATCCGAACCAGATCGAATTGTTGAAAAAATACGTGAAACAGCCACTGGTAGCCAACCAGTTGCAGATGAGTATTACCAATACGACGATGATTGACAGTGGCATCAACGTGAACATGGAGAACGATGCCGCGGTTAACCGTGACGGTAGCATTCTTGATTACTGTCGTCTGCATGATATCACCATTCAGCCGTGGTCCCCGTTCCAGTATGGATTCTTCGAAGGTGTATTCCTGGGTAGCGACAAGTTCCCGGAATTGAATGCAAAGATTGACGAGATTGCTGCGAAGTATGACGTGAGCAATACAACGATTGCAATCGCATGGTTGCTTCGTCACCCTGCACAGATGCAACCTGTGACAGGCACGATGAATATTGAACGTCTGCAAGACTGTGTAAAAGCAGGAGATGTTCATCTTACGCGTCCAGAGTGGTATGAAATTTACCGTGCGGCAGGCAATATACTGCCTTAAATTCAAGTTATAGTGAGCATGATGACTGCTGAGTCAGTTGAGAACACGAGCCCGTAGATGGCTCGTGTTTTTTGTCTATTTTCAGGTTTGATGTCAGGCGCGTTTTCGATATAAAATAAAGATAGGAGTGTCTGTTTTATAAAAGGATTAAAATGGTTTTAATACAAATTAGTTGAAATTATTATATTGACCGATACTTTCTAATTACATATAATTACTTTTGCATACCGATAATCCTGTTTGTGTTTTTTTATTTTGGAGGGTGGTGTTCGTTTGGAGTCGACAACCACGATACGCGATCACTTGGAAAGTTATCTGAAGCGTGAACAGATGTCCATTAGTCATTTTTCGGAAACGTCAGGGATTAATTCGGGTACGCTCAGCAATATTTTGAATAAAAATCGGCCTATTGCCATGCAGCAGTTGGATCGCATTACTTCCGCCATGAGAATGGAAGAAGGTTACTTCTATGAGTTATACATAGATGAGTGTTTTGTACACGCGACCCCGGACTGGCGAAGACTGGGACCCTTCCTTCATCGCTGTGCCGAGTTGGACAAGTTGGACTGTATTGAAGAGGTTATTCGTCTGATGATGGATAATCTATCCTATATTCCTTTATTATTTGATGTGGCTGAAGAATTCTTCCAAGCGGGTAAATTCAAACCGGCCATTCTTCTATATGAAAACATTGCTGAAAGCGAGAAAATGCAACATTCCGAGCGGCTTGCACTCTGTCAGTATCGGCTGTTCAGATTGGGACTGACCAATGATCAGCAGCGGAATCTGATTATTGCAGCTCGGTTCGAATACTATGTGGATCGGCTGGATGAACGCTATCAGTTGGATGCGCTTAACGAACTGATTAATGCTTTTGGAGCATTGCATAGATGGAACAAGGTTCAGGAGTTATCTGAAAAATTGAAAATAAAAGCGTCCATCCATTATGAGATGAATGGCAGACGGAAACAAGAAGAGACCAAAAGACCAATTGTTTTCTATATTCTGTACTCCGATCTAGCTGCAGGAAGTGCCTGTTATCATTTGAAAGACTACACCGGAGCACTAAAATATGTTTCTTTATATTCGGATAATTGCTGGGTGAGGAACCCGGATAAAGATGAAATCGTTGTTATGAATCAGTTTCAGGAATGGGCTGAAGCAAATCGATATATATATCATTTAATGGGCGGTCATTTTGAGGTGTTACCTGATTATCTGGCGTATATCTCAACGAAGGAAAATGAGATATTCCCAGCGCTGTGTGATATTGTAACAGCGGCTAATCGTTATGATAAGGATATTGATCATGTTCTCAAACAGTATGAATCGTACTTCACTTATCAGGAACAGAGTAACCGAATTGGCAAAGTGAGCAGTCAGGTTACGGATGATCGATATTTACGACTTTTAGCAGATTTGGGTGCATATTATTTAAAGAAAGACGAGTATCATTTAGGTATAGAATTTGTGCTAGATAGTTTAAAATTTTCTATTGAAATTAGCAGTGGACGAGGTATGCTTAGAGGTGTCGGACTGTTCGAGCAATATCGGGAATTTGCATCTGAGACGGCGAAACAGCAATACAAAATGATAATTAGTGAGGTGCAGAAACTCAATGAAGAGAAAGTTGGCTTTGCTGATAGCTACCTGTAGTATCGTTGTATTCATCGTAGCCCCTGCTACGGAACCTGTCCCAGGCAAGGAAATCCCGAACCCCGAAATTATGAGACCCGCTGATCATGGATTTGGAACTTAATGAAAGTAAAGAACGCTTCTGATTTATTCAGAAGCGTTCTTTTTTTGTGTATCAAAGTGGAAGAATAAGTATGTCGTATCTCACATGCGCTTATGATTGGCATAATACACTAAAATATGACAAAAAGGAGGGGTACTATGGATCGCCTGGATTTGATATCACGGATCGAAGATGCCAGACAGTTGTTATATCGCATGCATATGGAATACGGCAGTCTGCTTCATCCGGAAGTGATCCAGCAATCCGTAGTCCTGGACGGTCTTATTAATCAATACAACAGAGCCAAGGTAAGAAAGGCGATGAATTAAGTTCGCCTATTTACATTTGCGTCTTTGTATACTATAGTTAGTTACATGAGTAACTAACCGACTAACTGACTAATGAATACGTATGAAAGTTGGAAGCACATGAAATCGACTTTGGATGAATCTCAGCCTATTTTTCATCAGATTGCCACAATGATTATGGACGATATTGTGGAAGGCAGATTGAAGGTGGAAGAACAGGTTCCCTCAACCAATGAACTGTCACGCTTCTACAATATCAATCCGGCTACAGCCCGCAAAGGACTGCAGGAACTCGTGGACAAGGGGATTATATACAAACAGCGAGGTGTTGGAATGTTTGTTGCAAAGGGAGCAAGAGAAGCATTGCTCGTTGAACGGAAGCAAGATTTTTATGAAGAATACATCAAGCCTTTACTTGAAGAAGCCAGACGGATTCACATGAATGAAGACATGATCATTGATCTGATTCGCGGCAAGAAGGATAAGGAGAGTGAGTTATGATTCATATGGAGCAGGTCAACTACAGCTACCAGAAGACGCCCGTTCTGAACCAGGTTACGCTACATGAGAGTGAGCCAATCATTAGTGCAATTTGGGGAAGAAATGGAGCGGGTAAAACAACCATGATGAGTTTACTTGCAGGGCATAACCGCCCGGACAGTGGAACCGTTCAGATCATGGGTCAAGACCCCTATAATAATCTGGTTGCCCAAGAGCATCTGTGCTACATCCAGGAGAATCATCCCCTGGGGAAAAACTGGACAGTTAGTGATATGGTTCAAATGGGACAATATTTTCACCCGCAGTGGAATCAGGATTTGGCGGAACGTTTAATCGATGTGTTCGAACTACCGACGAAGAAAAAGATCATTAAATTTTCGAAAGGCATGAAGACTGCTGCCCAGATTATATTGGGTCTTGCCAGTAATGCAAAGATAACCATTCTGGATGAACCTACCAATGGACTCGATGCTGAGAAGCGTAAATTCTTCTATAATGCGCTACTGGAAAGTTATGAAGATAACCCGCGTCTGATTCTAATATCCAGTCATCATATTGAGGAGATTCAGCCTTTATGTGAGTCCCTTATCGTTTTGCAAGCCGGAGAGGTGTTGTTAAATCAATCGATGGAAGAGATGCGCGAAAAAGGAGTTCTTCTAACAGGGGGAATAGATGATATCAACCGAGTCACAGCAGGTGTTAAAGTTATAGAGTCTTCCCAGATGGGATCGACTGTGAAAGTCATGATTGATGAGCCCTACTCGAAAATGTGGAAGGATATCGCTCATTCACAGGGGCTATCCATTGAGAAAGCGACATTACAAGATTATTTGGTTAACAGGACCCGTAATCAAGAGGGGGTTAAACCATGAACGCAGTAAAAGGTACGAATCGACTGATTCGCGATGATATGCGTTTGTATCTGGGCATTTTTTCATCCATCGCTCTGATGCTCGCCGTTGTATATCTGGCCATTGGCTTCATATTTGATGTCTCGTATGCTACGCAACTGTTTGGTCCCATGTACGGAGGGATATGTACGTTTGCAATAGGGGGAATGATTACACTGTTTCCGGTGGCGATTGGTATGGGCAGTACACGAATTCAATTCATGAAATCCTTCTATATGAACTCGGTATGGATGGTTGCAGGCACCATGGTCATTCTGCATGTGGCGTATTTCCTCATACACCTGCTTCAGGAAAAAGGAATTGTTGACGTAACCCTTTATCAACCAGGCATGTTGTATTCAAACAAATATCATTTTTTATCCTACCTGTGGATCGATCTGATGTGTGGCTTTCTCGTACTGGGAATCTCTGTCTTCCCAACGGTTTGTTGGATGCGCTTGGGGATGCGTAACTTCTTCATTATGTTCTTCGGGGTTGGCTTGGTCTTTACGCTGATAATTACATTGGGCGATCTTGGTGAGTTTATGTTGTGGATTGCTAGGATCAATCGCATGACATTGTTCACCGTTCTGGGATGTATTGGTGGTGCGCTACTTCTATCTACGTACCCCATGATGAAGAATGCGCCGCTTACCATGAAATCCAAAAAAGACTGACAGGAAACAGTTATAAAGGAACTGGGCAAGGAATCTAAGTGAAATCATTCCGAAATCAGAAAACACGAGTGCGAACACGCCTCGTGTTTTTTGTATCATCCTAAATCATTGGATTTACCTATTCAACAATCTTTATACGCAATTCCTAATGAAGGTGCATCCCTTAAGCCTGAGCCTGCGGTTTGAATCCTTCGTCTTTGAGATACTCGCCAGCTTCGCTACGCGTTTCAAAAGCCATATCCAGGTTATCACCGGAATACACATACCACATGTCATCTTCGTATTTTAAAGTCAGCATATGTCCCTCTTCATCGATCCACGTTCCGCCACCGGTAGAGGTTGTAGACAATGCAGGAGCAGCAGCTTTTACTTGTTCTGGCTCTTGGAATTCAACTGCGTTGGGATTGTGAGACATCGCTTGGATCGTTTCATCTAACAAGGTGCGCAGATCTGCTTCGGAGTAATCACGAATATTGACGAATCCTTTAGCATCGGTCTCATAGTTAGGCAGTAGTCCTGCATAGATATAACCGTTTCCGTTAGGGTGAATATGGAGAGCAACAATTTTTTTATCATACGCACTATCCTCGTAGTGGAAATTAACTCGACCGAGAGAAACATCTTTGCGTTGCAGTTGGGGATACGATTGTAGCACTTCTAGCTTTTGTTCCACGTTAAGCATAATTGCCTCCTGTAAATGTTCAATAGAGGTGATTATAACATGCCCTCCTGTTAATTTCCCGATAAAATGTTTCTCCCCAGTTCTTTTAGGTGTTCCATAACTTGCAGATAGGGATATGGCCCGTAACTTACACGTGCTACACCCAGTGTGGCAAGCTGTTTTGGTGAAGGCTCAGGAGACGTAACCATAACGTTAATAGGCAGCGGTGAACGCTCACACAATTCCTGAATCAGTTGGTGATCCTGCAAACCGGGTACAAACAGACCACTGGCTCCTGCATCTGCATAATGGCTCGAACGTATAAGTGCTTCCTCCAGGAGAGAGTGGTTATGGTGTTCAGGTGCATGTTGCAGAAAAATATCTGTGCGGGCGTTAATGAACAACGGTATGCCTGCTTGCTCCGCAGCTTCCCGGGCGGCGGACAATCTTGGGCATTGCTCCTCCACAGTGTACAATCCCAAGCCAGCGGGAAGTTGATCTTCAATGTTGATACCTACAGCACCATGATCGATGACTTGCAGAATATTTTGCTTCACTTCTGACACAGACCTCCCATACCCTCCCTCTATATCGATCGTTACAGGCAGATCCACGCTCGCTGTAATCCGTGCGAGATTGGCAAGCACCAGATGGAATGGCATGGCTTCACCATCGCGTTCACCGTGGGCCGCAGCAACGGACCAGCTTCCGGTAGCAATGGCCGTTGCTCCAGCGGATTGGATGGCTTGTGCACTTCCGGCATCCCATACATTGACCAGAACAAGTGGTTTTCCTTTCACATGGTATTGTTGGAACAACGCTGCTTTTTCTTCTAAGGTACTCATATTATGTTGACTCTCCTTTGTTATATCATGCATTTCTTTGGACATTTGATGCGTACTTCATTACTTCATTCTGTTTTTCAGCTACCCTGTTTTTGTTTCTCGTGAGTCAAAAGCCAGTTTTTGCGAGTTAATCCCCCGCCGTATCCGCCCAGCTCACCACTGGCATTGATTACACGGTGACATGGAATCACAATCGCAAGCTGATTGGCTCCATTCGCCTGTGCGACAGCTCGGCAAGCAGTCGGTTTTCCCAGTGCATTTGCAATCTCTTGATATGACCTCGTTTCACCAGCCGGAATGGCCAGCAACTCGTCCCACACACGCTTTTGGAATAGTGTTCCTAAACAGAACAACGGTGTGTCGAATGCTGTCCGAATACCTTGAAAGTACTCGTTTAGTTCACGCTCAATGGACTGGATGGGAGCTGTAGTGCCGGGTACAATCGCTGATTTGGTTCGTTTGCGCAGACGCTCAACTTCGCGTTCCAGACCTCTGCGGTCCACAAATTCCAGTAAATATAGCGACTCCTCATCTGCAATGGCCATCATCGGGCCGAGGCGGGTGTCAATCCAGGACGCTTTCAGGATATGTCCTTCATCGACTTGTGTAGGGGCAGCACCCATGATCCGTGAAAAGGCATCGCGGAAGCCGCTGCTTGATTCATATCCGGTAGATAATTGGCTATCAATCACGGTGCGGCCGGAGCGAATGTTTTTCAGGGCAAGTCCCATGCGACGAGCGCGAGCATATTCAACAAAGGTCATGCCGAACCGCTTCTTGAACTGACGGCGCGCCGTGGATTCGTCGATGGAGAGGGCCTTGAAATCCTGTTCTTTCCAGCGTTTCTCCGGATTTTTCTCCACAGCTTCCACTAATATGCGAACGACATCGGATACTTGGTTGGGGTGAGAGAGCGGGCGACAGCGCTGGCAAGGGCGATAAGAGGCCAGAAGTGCCTGCTGAGCCGTCTCATAGAATTCGCAGTTTTCAAATTTTGGCTTTCGCGCAGGACATGTGGGACGACAGAACACACCCGTGGTTCGGACTCCAACATAGAATAAACCCTCGTATTCCGAATCCTTGGCCACAAGCGCCTCGTAATATTGTTCCTTCAGATCAGCAGAAATCATGGGGGCACGTCCTTACTCATTAGAATCTTTGTCTATACCTATTATAGAAAAACGTTGCAGCAAGCATCGCCGAAAATCAGGCATGAATATTGGATAGATTAAATCGGATATAACATTGAAATTCGGTTGTTCAGAATTTGTTTAGAGTGAACTGGTAGTATAGACCTATCAGGGTAGGGTGACTTAGGAAAAGATACCTATATAGTGAAAAAGTGAGTTATTGATCGTTCATTGTTATAGGAAAAATATATAGGTAAACATGAAATTAAAGATTAGCGGAATGAAAGTCTGGAGGTCGACTAGAATGAGATATTCTACGTACAAAAGTATTTATGAATCCGTTTATACCAAAACGTCCGAGTCCCGCACCATGTATGTCAAAGATCAATTCATGCAGCGTGTGAAGACGCCAACCTGGCTAATGAAGATCGTCACTATAACTCTAATTATAATCATAGGGTGTAGTGCTGTATTCACTGCATTTGCCGGAGATGAGCAATTGTTGTCGGGGGACCAGATCGTTGTATCTCAGGGAGATACACTGTGGGGCATTTCATTGGCACATAAACCTCAGCAGATGGACACTCGTGTGTATGTAGAAGCAATCAAGAAAGTGAACAAAATTGAGCATAACGCCATTCAGATTGGACAAGTGTTGGTCTTACCTGGGTTCGATCGATAAATTAAACAGTGCATGACGTCATGAACAGAGTTCTTTTTTTACTCATCGAGGTGCAGTTACATACTGAATTTATTAATCATTTACATATAATGGAGCTTCATGTGGGACGATATGGTGTAGTGATTAATAAGTGGCGTGCTATATAAGTTGAACTAAAGAATATTTACACTGACACTACAATGACAGAATAACCTTCCAATCGCTGTTATCCCCAGATTTTTTGATTCCCTTTTCTTAAAGGGAAAATCCGGGGATAAAGGCGAACGCTTCGCTTTTTCAGGTTTTTTCTGTCCTCTCCGTTATCGTGTAAATGATTAGTTCAACTGATATAGATATATGTGCTGTAGATGGATGAAGGGAGAAGTAGATGATGAAAATAAATATAAAGAAATCTGCACTTTGCATGTCTGTGTTCTGTATTTCGCTATTCGTCAGTGCCTGTGGCACTAGTGGTGAATCGGTTCAGGAACATGCCTATCCGGAATCGAAGCAACCTGTAGAGGAAGCTGGAGAAAACTCTGTACCGAATGCGGATGCGAAGAATAACAATAGCCAAGGCAGTGCCAGTGGTGAAGAGGGCAAGCCTACGGCTCAATCGGAATCCACTGAACCGTCTGAGCAGATTGATATCGTCATTGACCAGACGGAGAAACCGAGCGAGGGTAACAGCTTTGATTTTGGAATTAAACAGGTTCCGAAGGGCTATACACTAACGGAGATGCGATGGACGTCTAACACGGTGACGATTGTGAATTCACTACAGGAAGCCATTGAACATGGTGGAAATGGTGAAGAGGGGTTTTACTTTAGCGGCAATGGACAATTCTCCGGCTTTATCTATTCGGACGAGATGAAGGGTGAGCGGGGCAAAGCCACATTTGTCTTCACAAATGATGAGGGGAACGAAATCATGTCCGAAAAAGAAATTACGTTGAAGTAACATACGCATCATTAACGCTCCGTCTGGAGCCTATTGAACAGGAAAAGCAGCCACGTGGGCTGCTTTTTTTGACATCCATGATTACAAGATCGCCGATCTATCTGTCGCTACATAAAGTCAAAGAAATAACGGACCACGTGGAACATAACCGGCGAGGTATAGGTCAGGCTATCGACCCGGCTTAGGTAACTTTTTTTGAGCGAATCGAACTTATTGTCATCTCCAATTAACAGATCGCGCTTCAGTACAGACACCGTCAGACTGCCGAAGAATCCAGCCAGACTGATCAACACCCCGATGAATAGCGAGAATTTCCAATCAAATGGCGTCAGGTAGGGATGGATAAAATAAGACGTTGCTGTCGTTACAATGAACGCACACGCGAACCCTTCCCAGGTGACAAATGGATTGGCGGTAGGCACCACTTTTCGTTTGCCCAGATAGAGAGAGACCAGATAGTGCACCACATCATTAAGCTGTGTTAACACGACCAGGAACAACACCAGCTTGGACCCGTACTCCGGTGTGGCAAATGGAAAATAGGCCAGGTGGCTCAGCCCGAATACCATCAGCATCAGCCCCCATTGTGTGGAGCTGACACTGCGCAGGAAACCGACCGTACCTTTGTTAATCAGGCGTGGCAAGGGCAGCACCAGGAACACATATAGTGGAATAAACACGATAAACATGCCATACCATCCAATGTAGATCCAGTAGAACTGAACCGGAATCGCCAGATACGCCCACAGGAACAGCCTGCGGTCGGCTTTGCGTGTACTGCGAATCATGGAGAAGTATTCTTTGAGTGAGAAGAATGCAAGCACCATGAGGGAGATGAGGGACACGATGGGGTTAAAAAGGGTGGCGAGGCAGAAGATCACAAACATCCCCCACCAGGTTTTGATTTTTTGGCCGATGCCTGAATAGTCTTTGCTTGGCTGAAGCTTTGCAATAATTTTGTACACGATATGTATCACAAGTAAAGCTGTGAAGATTAACGTTAGTGTAAAGAGTGAACTGCTCACGTACCGATCACCTGCTTATTCAAAGTAAGATTCCATTATAGGGTACCTATGTTATTATGAAGGAATAGTGCCAACTTGATAAGGGGAAATTTTGCTATGACAGATGAACGCTCCATCTATATCCTGCTTACGAATACAGGAACGTTGTTTACCAAGGTTATTCAGAGCTATACCCGAGCGCCATATAATCACGCATCGATCTCATTTGACCGGGAGTTAACCGAACTGTACAGCTTCGGCCGCAAGCATCCGAGTAATCCGCTGAACGGTGGGTTTGTGAAGGAAAATATTCAGACAGGTACATACAGCAAATATCCCAATACCACATGTGTCATATACAAGCTTCAGGTGACGGATCGGGAAGTGGAAAAGATGAAACGTGTGCTGCACATCTTCATCCGCAGCCGCCAGAAATATATGTACAATCTGCTCGGCGTGATTGGCATTACACTCAAGGAACCGGTGGAGTTCAGCAACTCCTACTTCTGCTCCCAATTTGTAGCTGAGATTCTACAGCGTTCGGGAATCAAACTGTGGAACAAGTTGCCTGCACTGGTGACACCGGATGATTTTCGCCAGAGTGAACGATTGCAACTGGTTTATGAAGGGAAGTTAAGCGAGTATACGCTGGGGAATGCAGAGCAAGAGTAGGGTAGGTGCGTGTGCTGATGCTTGCCAAGGAAATCGAACCATGCAACAGCCTGCTGCCACGAATGACGAGGCAACAGGCTGTTTGTGTACTTCATATGGATGATGGTGAGGATGAGGATCGGTCAAAATCAACCTCTTCAAGGAATTCGATCACTTCACCATTCGGACTGTGGACGAGCGCATTTCTAACCCGAAGTGCAGGTTCGCCAAGAGATATCCAATCCGGTTCAACGTAGGCCTTGGCTCCATGGGCGAGCGCTCGCTGATAGATAACTTCTACATCATGCACGTAAAAGGCGAAATGTAACAGTGCGCCGTGCCGGACCGCTTCAGGAGAGGTGGCAGGTTCACCCTCGGCGGGAATGACGGCTTTTGGATCAAATACCTCAATACAGGTGCGCTGATCCGGAGAGATCAGCATACATGCCTCGGTAATGTGGAAGGAAGGCAAACTCCAAGAGTGACCGACCTTGAATCCCAATACTTTTGTATAAAACGCCAGAGTATCTTCGTAATTACGAGCCTGAATGGCTACATGTGCAAGTCCAATAACACTCACATTACATCGCTCCTTCTTCAGATTGTATTCTAAAGTATAGGGTTAATATCGCATTGGAACCATACAATATCAAAGGATATAATGAGATAGAATCTAACTATTTTTAGCTAATTTATTAGAAAAACCTTATTAAATAAGCCGACGACGCGGAGGTTCTACAAATGGAACACATAATAGATGAAATCGATCAGCAGATTATGCGCTTGTTGCAACATCATGCACGTATCCCCGTTGCACAGATAAGCAAAGAAATTAACATGTCCCAACCTTCGGTTAAGGAAAGAATTCTGAAACTGGAGGAGAGAGGTGTAATAACGGGATATTCGACCATCTATAATCTGGCCCGGTTAAACCGTGGAACCACGACATTTATTTTGCTCAAAACAGAGCATTGCGACGAGTTGGTCCAGTTCTGTGAACAGGCTATCGAAGTCACGGATGTCTATCGGATTAGCGGTGAGTATAACTACCTGATCAAGGTACAGACGGCGTCCATTGAAGAACTTGCCGAATTTCAGGATTCACTGGTGAAGCTGGGACCCTCCAAATCCCATATCAGCATGAAAAATATTATGGAAAACCGTGTTCTTCTTTAAGATATGAGAGAGACTAGAGAGAAGACATTTGTTCTGGCACCGGATTTGTTCAAAGAAAGCATGACAGCGAAAGAAGTATGTATCGCGATGGAAAAAGGGTTGCGTAAAATATATCCGACGGCAGACTATATTCATGTACCTATGGCAGATGGTGGGGAAGGTACGGTGCAGTCCCTTGTGGACGCTTCCGGCGGTGTCCTTCACCAGCACGAAGCACGAGGTGAGCGGACCATTGGGTCAGACAGTCACTGCGCAGTATGGCATTCTGGGTGGGGGAACAACGGCGGCCATCGAGATGGCATCGGCCAGCGGCATCCACTTGGTTACCAAGGAGACCCGGGACCCGCTCCGGACGACAACCTATGGAACAGGCGAGTTGATTCGCGCATGTCTGGACCTTGGCATACGCAAGATCATCATTGGTATTGGTGGTAGCGCGACCAACGATGGTGGGGCTGGCATGGCTGAAGCGCTTGGTGCGAAGTTTCTGGATGCAGAGGGTCGTCCGCTTGCGCGTGGTGGCGGGGTTCTGGATCAACTGGCTCAGATTGATCTATCTGGTCTGGATGAGCGTTTGCAAGAAGTGGAGTTCATTGTGGCCTGTGATGTGACCAATCCCCTATGTGGGGAGCATGGCGCATCAAGGGTGTTTGGACCACAAAAAGGGGCTACTCCAGAGATGGTTGAACAGCTGGATGCGAATCTGTCCCATTATGCAGATGTGGTGAAACAGCAGCTTCATAAAGATATCCGAGATGTACAAGGAACCGGAGCAGCTGGGGGATTGGGCGCGGGACTCTTAATTTTTACACAGGCTGTGTTACGTAAAGGGATTGAAATTGTCATTGAATATACTGAGCTAAGTGAAAAGTTGATTGCTGCGGATGTGGTATTTACGGGTGAAGGCGGTATCGACTTCCAAACGAAATTTGGCAAGACCCCCTATGGTGTTGCTCGAGCAGCCAAGGAAGCGGGTAAACCCGTGATTGCTCTTGCAGGCTATGTGGGCGAAGGGATCGACACCCTCTACGCAGAAGGTATTGATGCCATATTTGGTATTGTGCCTGGGGCAGCAGATCTGGATCGACTATTGCGAGAAGGCCCGGAGAATGTGGAACGTACCGCCGAGAATATTGCAAGAGTACTGAAGCTGGGGTTACTTTCTTAGGTCAGAGACCATCGGGATCGTATAAGGTCGGGTCGGATTGGAATGTGATGTGACAAAGACGGGATACGGATATGCCTGATATCAGGTGATCTGTCTCTCGTTTTTTTTTGCTGTGAAGTTCCATTGTATAGTTGTCGTTCAGGTCGCTTCGTTCGCGTTAAATTTTACCCTTTGTGGCTACAATGAAGAAATTGCACATACAGTTACGTATCTGATGGCCAATACGTTCACGACGGGCAGCACATTGTATGTGGATGGCGGGTACACCTTGATCTAAGAGTCCGAGTTATATAGGTCCCAAAGGATACTTTTTTAAAAATAAAATGATGAAATATGGCGAAAAAAGTTGAGATCTATCCTGTTTTTATACTACAGGGTGGATCTTTTTCCTTTTATTTGCTCTTTTTGTTTAGATTCTGTTTATCGCAGTGCACTACAATAGGCCTTACGTATCAGATGGATTGAATTTATATGTAAAAAACATGAGATAGGGAGGATCAAGTACATGAATTACAAAAAGCTGATAAGCTGCCTTTTAATTGCGGTTTTGTTGTTACAGGTGGTTAGTGTGGGTGGGGTTGCAAGTGCTGACCCGTTTACTCCGTTGGATCAACTTAATATGGAGAGAGACATGTATGTTGAGTCGGATGAGGGTACGACGATGACCAATGTTCAAAATTTACTTGAACAACAAGATTTAATCACACTACCTGAAGATTATGAAGCATTGAACGATAATCAAAAATATGAAATTGCCAGAGGCATGGTCTTGCTGCTTCCACTGGAGTTCTCATATGAGAACAACAATCAGGCCAATTACGTATTTGATTTGGTGCACCATCTTATCACACTTCCTAAGCAGACTGAGTCGAGCGCATTGCAGTACAACATCACTCTGGTTTATAGCCTGCTGGCAGAATGGTCCACTTATTTCCCGAATGTTGGTAAACCTGATTGGACACAAGCTGGTAATCATTATATGAATTTGACGGGTGCAGACTTGCCAATGTTTGTGAGCTATCTTATGTTCTATAATATTATATTCATGAATTCTAGCGATCCTACGCAATTTAATAGTCAGTTGGAATTTATGGTTTCTAAGATATCAGAATATAAAGAACTGAATGGAGCACTTGACCTTTCCAGCATGGAAGCATCATTGGATAATCTTTATGGTAAGTATGACTTCATTCAAATGCATGTCATTTTTAATCCAAATCCTAACATCCAGCCTTTTGTTTTTGATATGGGGAAGATGTCGACCATCCAGAATGATGCAGCCACTAAATCCGAACTTGCACAATGGATGATTGATCATAAGCCGCAGAACGGTTATGAAACGGTATCTGAAGTTCAAACTACGTTTGATGCGTTCTTTAATAAGGATACACCGCTGACCAAGTATAACGAACTGAAGAAAGAAGCAGATCGGGGTAACAGCAATGATTTTATCCAAGATATGATTGCATTACTGCGCGATGAACAATTCATCACTGAGCCTGATTTCAAGATGCTTTCTGTCAAAGATCAGGAGGATATCGCAATATACTTACTGGATATAGATCCACCAACGAATGCTGGATATGAGAATAATAAACAGGTCCAATTCATGGTGCAAGTAGCCTTGAAGGCACTTGAAGTCATTCGCGAAATTGATGGACCAAACGCAATAACTGCACTTGATGAGTTTTATAAAAAGCAAGCAAAACGAGTAGATTATTTCAAGGAGCCCGATGCAGAAGGAGAATACTACCGACTTATTGATACTTACCTCACATCCTCCGAAATGGACAAATGGATGACTAAGTATCGATATGCAATTAGGCTAAAAGGGAAAGAGTCCATCTCCCGAGTAGTCAAATTCACGGACACTGCTGTTGAAAGAACACCTTATCTTAACCAGGCCTTAACGGAAGCAGAAGTGTTGGAGTCTTTGGAGCAACTCCGATCTATTCAGAAAGATGTTGAGAAATATAACTCCGATTACCCAGAAAGTCCGTTGGATGCTTTCCCTCTGAACTTTGCCGAAATCGATACCTTAACAGATGAGTATAAGCAACAATTAGCGGACCTTATACTTGAACTCCGACCAATCGGAGGGTATGTAAGCTATAATGCAATTCAGACTGCATTTAATAAATTTTTCCCGGATGATAACGAAAGCAATCCATTGAGTGTCTTAAATACTGCAAAGAGCAACAGTAATATAGCGGCTATGCGAATGGCTATGGAAGATCCGGATCTGGGTATTACTTTACCCAATGGATACGGTGCCTTGTCTTTGCAGGTTAGAGATTTCATTGCGGGATTCCTGATTGAATATGTAAATAAAGATTACAAAAACAAAGAACAGGTCCAATATATGATTGAACTTGGTGTATTGGCACAATCTGTTTGGGAGCAGAGGGAACTCAGTGTTCTTAGGAATAAACTGGATCTGCTCGCTCAGCAATTAGTAAATGGACCTAATCACTTTAATGACCAACAGACATATGTGTTACGCAGCCTTGGACAACAACATTTGGAACGTAGCAAAGTAGATAAAGGTGTACTGGCATTCAATTACTTGCATCTAGTTGCATTCGAAAGGTTGGAAGGAGTGTCTAAAGGGGATATTGTTGATCCTGATATTGTCCTGAATCTCCTCTCTATGCCTATCGATTCATTTGAGCAAGCTACCTCTATACCGCGAATGGATCAATGGCTTGATAAGGCAATGAAAGATCAGATTAAAGGTGAAGCGTTCTTCAGCAAGTACAAATTTAATCTTAGAGGCGCTCTTGATTTATCCAAAAGAGCAGAACTTAGTCCTGAAGGCCAGAAGGAATTGGCTGAATGGGTCCTAAATGAACAAGACAGTTACGAGGATGTTGGGAATCTACAAAATGTATTTAATCGATTCTTTACGGCTCCTAATGTGAAGGGGAATGACATCAATAACACCCTAACGGGCTTGGACAGCACGATGGAGATTTCTTTTGACAATAAGCTGCACTGGATTGATGTTGCCTTCATTCAAAAAATGGACCTTAGCGGCAACAAAACGGTATGGGTTCGTTACAAAGCAATCAGCGATGAACTGCCAGGCCGCGCCGTGAAGTTTGTCTTTACACAGAATGGTGATAGCAGCACAGATAATGGCAATACTCCAACGCCTAACCCGGGTGGTAGCACAGGTGGAGGTTCGTCCACAACTACACCAGTAACCTCTACACCTGCACCAACAACGAAACAAGAGCAGATCGTGGTTGACGTTAATGGAACAAACGGTACCAACCTGACCAAAACGCCAATTACCCGTACAACCGAAACCAACGGCACGATCAAAGACCTGGTGAAAATGACCGAAGCGATTGCCAAGGAATCTGTTGAAAAAGCGAAGCAATTGAACATGAACACCGCACGCATTGTCATCCCAGACACCAAAGATTCCGTGTCCGAGACACGTATTGAACTGCCTAAGGCAGCGGTGAAAGAACTGAATGATGGTTCACTGAAACTTGAAATCTCCACTGAAAATGTAGTGATCTCCGTTCCGACGAATTCCATCGCCGGATTCGATCAAGACTTGTACTTCCGTGTGGTTCCCCTGAAAAAGGAATCGGAGCGCAAAGAAGTCGAAGAACGTGCGAAGAAAGAGCAATTGATTCAACAAGTTGCTCCGAATACGAATGTTCGTGTATTGGCTCGTCCTGTAGAGATCGACACGAATATGCAGAGCCGCGCAGTGACACTCACGTTGCCACTGCGTGACAGTCTGCCAACCGATCCGGCTGCTCGTCAGCAAGCATTGGACAACCTGGTGATCTATATCGAACACAGTGACGGCACAAAAGAATTGATTCAAGGAAAATTGGTGAAACTCGCGGATAACAGCGAAGGCATCGAATTTACCGTAACAAAATTCAGTACGTTCACCCTCGTTGTTGTGGATGGACTGAAAGCTTCACAAGGTACACATATACCTTACATCCAAGGATTTGGTACAGATTTCCGCCCAGATGCATTCGTAACGCGTGCACAAATGGCAGCGATGCTGGCTCGTAATCTTCCAACTGAAGCAGCAAGTTCCGCGAATAGCGTGAGCTACAAGGATGTATCTGCGACACACTGGGCAACAAGTGAGATTCAAAAAGCGCAATCCGCTGGCATCATGAACGGCATGAGTAACACCCAATTTGCACCGGAAGGTTCGATCACCCGTGCACAGATGGCAACGATTGCGTATCGCTGGATGCAGGAACAAGCGAGTAATACAACCGTGAATGGTACAGCGGTGTCCTTCACAGACGTATCCGCAGACCTGTGGGCAGCAGAGGCGATTGCATACGTGCAATCCGCTGGTCTAATGGTGGGATACAACGATGGTACATTCAAACCGGACAGTAAGCTGACCCGTGCTGAAGCGGTGAAAGTGCTGAATGTATTGTTCAACCGCACACCACTAACTGGCGAAGTTACGCCAACGTTCAGTGATGTGCCAGATACACACTGGGCATATGCAGATATTGAAGCTGCAGCGCAGTAATAATATCTTTGCAAGATTAAGAGGCTTACAGCAGGCAGTTTAGTTATGAGCAAGCTAATAAAGTAGAACAAAGAAGGCCACCCCAAATAGGGTGGTCTTCTTTGTTCTACTGAAATTCAGGGAAGTATATTCTAAGATTTGATTAAACTCGCGGTATATATTTTTATAGGTCTTAGATAATATATCTCGAAATAAAAATGTTGAATAATGACGAAAAAAATGAGTATTTTTACTAATTATATCTAAATAAATGGTTTTAAACCCTTTTATTTGCTCTGTTGTTCAGAATCCGTTCAGAGTTGTGTACTACAATAGGCCTATCTTAGAGAAGCGAGATTAGGGAGGAAAGAAAAGATGCAATACAGAAAAATAATGAGCATGTTGCTCATTTTGGTGTTGGTAGCTCCATGGCTGGCACCAGCAGGAAAGGTAAGTGCAGGAGGATATACCAATCCAGGGAACAATGGCCTAATTACAGTGAAAGGTGTAGATGACAACTCGGTTGAAATTAGTTGGACATACGCCTATTCCGATTCTACTTCCCCGCCTGATTTATATTATCGGGTTTTCTTATCTGACGAACCGAATCTAATAGACGCTGCTACAATTAACGGTCACACAACCGATTATTCCTATAACCGTTGGATTCAGGGTTCGGAATCTACAGATGGTACTTTTCACCAACAAATTACGGGTTTAAGCGATGGTGAGACCTATTATTTCAATGTAATTGTTCAGGATAGATACAGTATGGAAACTGCTTATCAGATGCAATCCATTAAATTTACTACACCGCTGAATGGATTCAATAACTCTATTGGTCAAAACTTTGATGCAGCTAAAATAACTGAACTGTTCGAAAATGAAAATTTTATCACTACGACGCCGGATTTTGAATCTCTTCCCCTGGAAGAACAGAATGCACTGGTAACATTAGCGGGACATATGAATGAGCCTGTTAATGGGTATCAGAGTAACAGTGAGGTTCAATTTTTGGTAGATTATATTCAACAAGGCATTTCAGTATCGAAAGTAAATGAATTGTCCGATGTCCAAGAAAGACTGACTGCTTATTACGACAAATCTCTTATTTTTGCAGCGGCGGTTAGTCCTGAATATCTGAATATGATGAAACCGATGCTAGATCGATATCTTCTAGCTTCTGATCTGGAACAGAATGTATTGGCATTCAAAATTAAACTACAACGAATTGCTAATAATTCATCCCTTGAAGAATCAGTTATGAATCTTTCTATGGCATCGAGCCAAATTATCAATTTCACGAATGCCTCAACACAAAGTGAAATGATTAATGCGCTAATGGATTTATATCAGCTACAAGAACAAGCAGAGGCGTTTAAAGGCACAGATAAAGAGACCCTCGTTGGTACATTCCCGCTTGATTTTAGTAAAATGAAAAGCATTTCCTCCAACATGACTGAAATGGAAAAGCTTACTGACTGGATGCTGTTGAAAAAGCCGGGTAATGGCTATTTAACATATAAATCCGCGCAAGAAGCATTTGATGAGTTCTTTGGCACTCCTGAGAAGCAATCGCTGAAGCAGCTGAACGCAGCGATAGTTCTCAAGGATAAAGTTACAGTGTTATCCATATTAAAAAATACAGATCTGCTCAATCATCCTGGAGCGTTTAGTGAGCTAACAGATCAAGAACAAAAGACAGTTGCTGCTACGTTAGTGCAGTTGACTCCGAGATCGGGATCTTACAATGGAGATCAGGTTCAATTTATTGTAGATATAAGTATCAATATCCTTTTGGGGTATCGGTTAGATTACCGAGATATGGCTTCTGCATTAAATAACATTTACGATCAGGTCATTGCAAAGGGTGCTAATCTGTTTTCTGAAGAAGAGTTTGAACAGTTCAAGAGAGCAGCAGATTTTTATCTGAAAGCTAACCAGGCGGATCAGCAGTTAATTGCTTATATTGCGAAGTTCACTTCTGTTGCAATGGACACTGAATCGTCTGTAGGTCTAATGTTTACGCTATCTGAAGAGTTCCCTTCAATTAACCAAGCAGAGACAGCGAGTGAGATATTAAATAACTTGAATTTGTACCAAATGCTTCAAATGCAGTACCAAATACTTTTAGCCAACAATCCAGAATTAAGTCTTCAGGAATCCCCTCTGAAGTTTGACCAGATAGTAACATTATCAACGAATGCGGAACAGCAACAACTCGCAGAGTGGATGCTTAGTGAACGACCTGATGGAGGATATGAAAAAATTAAAGATATTCAAAGAGCATTTGACTTGTTCTTTGCTCCCCCAGCGCCTAAAGTGACTGCTGATGATACAGCCAATGTGGTTATCGGTGCAGATGAAACGATGGAATATTCCAAAGATAATGGGGAGACTTGGAATAAATTTACCAATACAGATCGATTTGAGGGCAACCAAATAATTGTGGTTCGTGTAAGAGCCAAAGGCAACACACCGGCATGGAAATGGACAACACTTACGTTTACATCCAATACTCCAACACCTAATCCTGGCGGAAACACTGGTGGTGGCGGCGGATCTACGGCGCCTGTAACAACTTCACCAGTAACGTCTACACCTGCACCAACAACGAAACAAGAGCAGATCGTGGTTGATGTTAATGGAACGAACGGAACCAACTTGACCAAAACGCCGATCACACGTACAACCGAAACCAACGGCACGATCAAAGATCTGGTGAAAATGACCGAAGCGATTGCCAAGGAATCGGTGGGAAAAGCGAAGCAATTGAACATGAACACCGCACGCATTGTTATTCCAGATAGCAAAGATTCCGTGTCCGAGACACGCATTGAACTGCCTAAAGCAGCGGTAAAAGAACTGAATGATGGTTCACTCAAGCTGGAGATTTCCACTGAAAATGTAGTGATTTCCGTTCCGACAAATTCCATCGCCGGATTCGATCAAGACTTGTACTTCCGTGTTGTACCTTTGAAAAAGGAATCGGAGCGCAAAGAAGTTGAAGAGCGTGCGAAGAAAGAACAGTTGATTCAACAAGTTGCTCCGAATACGAATGTGCGTGTACTGGCTCGTCCGGTAGAGATCGACACGAATATGCAGAGCCGCGAAGTGACACTCACATTGCCACTGCGTGACAGTCTGCCAACCGATCCGGCTGCTCGTCAGCAAGCATTGGACAACCTGGCGATCTATATCGAACACAGTGACGGCACAAAAGAATTGATTCAAGGCAAACTGGTGCAACTCGCGGATAATAGCGAAGGCATCGAATTTACCGTAACAAAATTCAGTACGTTCACCCTCGTTGTTGTGGATGGACTGAAAGCTTCACAAAGTACACATCAACCGTACATCCAAGGATTTGGTGCGGATTTCCGCCCGGATGCATTCGTAACACGTGCACAGATGGCAGCCATGCTAGCTCGCAATCTTCCAACTGAAGCGGCAGCAGGTTCCGTGAATAGCGTGAGCTACAAGGATGTATCTGCAACACATTGGGCAAAAAGTGAGATTCAAAAAGCGCAATCCGCTGGCATCATGAACGGCATGAGCAACACCCAATTTGCACCGGAAGGCTCGATCACCCGTGCACAGATGGCAACGATTGCGTATCGCTGGACGCAGCAACAAGCGAGTGCAACAACCGTGAATGGTCCAGCAGTTTCCTTCACAGACGTATCCGCAGACCTGTGGGCAGCAGATGCGATTGCATACGTGCAATCCGCCGGTCTAATGGTGGGATACAACGATGGTACATTCAAACCGGATAGCAAGCTGACACGTGCGGAAGCCGTGAAAGTGTTGAATGTATTGTTCAACCGCACACCACTAACTGGCGAAGTTACGCCAACGTTCAGTGATGTACCTTCATCCCACTGGGCATATGCAGATATCGAAGCTGCAGCGCAAAAGTAATATTTTAAAAAGAAAAAAGGGGTCATTAATGCAGTAGTATATGGAAAAGAGAACCCCTAAAAACGGATAGGATATGACAATACAATAGATAGAATAAAAAAAGAGCTGTTCCAAAAGCCATACATTGGCTAGGAACAGCTCCTTTTTGCGCTTTAGTGTGACTTAACATTGGTCTAGGTTGGTTAGCGCTTGATCACCCATTAGTTATTCTGTTTACGCAGTTGTACTACTCTTTATCGGGCGTGTGTGCAACATTCTCGTAAAACTTACCATCCCGCAACTGATCCACGAATCCTTGTAACCAGACGTAGTATTGCTCCGCATGTTGGAGTTTGTGTAGATCACGCAGTGCATCATCTCGATCTTCAGAAGAGGTATGTTCCGAAAGGATCATTGCCGACAGGTCAGGAATGACCTCACGAATGCCTTCTAACATGACATCTACTTCCCGTTGGAGCTTGGCCCCGAAGAAATTCTGGAACGTACGATAGAAGTCGGTCTCAGCCAGATATTGATCCTGGCGCTCCTTCTTTTCCTCCAGTTTATAGATCATCTGTGATTCTGTAAGCGAACGAACCGCATAGCTCATGTTGCTCTTGCTCATATTCATCGAGTTTTTCATCTCTTCAAGTGTCATCGGTCGATCCTCAAAATACATGATGCCGTATAATTTGCCAAACGTATGATTAACCCCATATAGATCCATCGTATTGGCGATGGCCTCAATAACTCTCTCCCTCAGCGCATGCCGATCAGGTAACGAAGAATGATTCGGGTTCCCGGCGGTTTCTTTTCCCACAATGTCACCTCTGGTTTATGATAGCGTTCCCACTAGCTGCCTCATATTTTACATGACTTGCTCCAATTTTAACATAAGCCGGAATTAGAATTTTCAATACGAGTGTACAATCAATTTTGTACAGAATAAATATAAAGCTGATTATACTCAAAAATTCCCAATCATTAAAGAAAAATTGGACAGTAAGGAGTGGGGGATTTGCGTTTAAAACTATGGAGGGAGTCTGAGGCGGTACTATTCACGCTGCCAGCTCTAATCCCATTGCTGATCTTCTGGCTGGGACCTCTGGGATATATCGTTTATCTCAGTTTCACCGATTGGGACTTTATGAGCCCGAATAAGCTGTTTGTTGGTTTGGACAATTACAGTTATCTGCTGACAAACTCTGAATTCTATCGGTCATTGAAAGTCACCTTGTTATTCGGACTGGGGAGTGTAATCCCAACTATTGTGGGCGGATTGGCGCTTGCGATGCTCATGAATAGCAAAATCAAATCATCCGGCATCTTCCGGACATTACTCTTCTCACCTTGGGTCACCCCGACAGTTGCGGTGTCCATTGCGTGGTCCTGGATCTTCGAGCCCGAAGTGGGACTCGCTAATCTGATGCTGGGCTGGGTTGGCGTATCACCCATTGGCTGGTTGCGTGACGCGGACTGGGCATTGGTTGCTGTTCTGATCGTCACGCTATGGAAGTCGATTGGGTGGGCGATGGTATTTTATCTCGTTGCGCTACGAAATCTACCTTCCGATCTGCTCGAAGCAGCTTCAATCGATGGTGCAAACGGTTGGGATAAGTTCAGAAGTATCACATTGCCGCTGATCTCACCAACGACGTTTTTTCTCTCAATTATTCTTACCATCCAGTCCTTGCAAGCCTATGACCAGATCAATGTCATGACACAGGGTGGACCGGCGGGATCTACGAGAACGTTGCTGTACATGTATTACCAGTCTGCATTCGAATCCTTTAATGTAGGTGAAGCTTCGTCCATCGCCGTTGTGATTATCCTGATCTGCGTGTTGCTCTCGGGAGTATCCTTCCTGCTTGGCAGACGTCTGGTGCACTACTAATGACAATGACATTGCCCAACAAAAAGTCTAAACGGATGAAGCGCAAGGAGTTGCAGAACGTGTCACAACCGAATTTTAAAATAAGTAAATTAATCCGCTACCTTCTGTTAGCCATTATCGCGCTGGGTACAGCCTTTCCCTTCTATTGGATGGTCATTAGCGGGTTCAAAACCAATGATGAGATCTGGCAGTTCCCGCCGACCTTCTGGCCGGAGACGTTCCTATGGAGCAACTATGTGGATGCCTGGAACGCGGCACCATTTGCCCGTTACATCCTGAACAGTACCGGGGTAGCCTTAGCCATCTGTTTATTTCAGATCGTCAACTCCAGTATGATGGCGTACGCCCTGACACATATGAAATTCCGTCTCAAAGGTGCACTGACATCCCTGATTCTGGTGGGTTATATGATACCGAGTACGGCCGTGTATCTGCCTAGTTACCTGGTACTTAGCGAACTTAACCTGCTGGATTCCTACACAGGCTTGATTGTATCCAACTGTGTCAGCGTGTTCTCGATCTTCCTGATCCGGCAGGCGTTCATGCAGGTATCTCATGAATTGGTGGAAGCCGGACAACTGGACGGTGCATCCCACTTCCGGATTCTCTGGACGATTATTACGCCGCTTGTTCGCTCAAGCTTCGCCGTGATGGTGCTGATTACGTTTATTGAACAGTACAACAACTATTTCTGGCCTATGCTCATCACCAAAGACCCTGATTTACAGCTGGTATCGGCGGGTCTGCGTAGCTTCTTTGTAGAAGGCGGGGCATATGGACTTGCTTGGCCACAGATTATGGCTGCGAGTGCCTTCACCATCGCACCTCTACTTATTCTCTTCCTGTTCACCCAGAAGACGATCATGCAGAGCGTGAATATTACGGCTGGTGTGAACAAGAACTGATATGCACTACCATTCATCTAAAACGGGAGGAACAACAATGAATTGGAGTCAGGCAAGCATGACATGGAAAAAGAGATTGAGGTTGAACTGGAAGGGTGGCATGTCGCTGGTACTTGCGACCAGCTTTGCACTGCTGACCGCTTGTGGAACACAAGCACCCGCAGAATCAGGCACGACGGCTGCTGCCAGTGGAACCGAAGCTCAGGCGAAAGATCCGGTGGAGATTGAGTTCTGGTATGGTCTGGGTGGTAATCTGGGCGATAACATGAAAAAGACGATTGATGCGTTCAACGCCTCCCAGAACGAAGTCGTTGTAAAAGGGATTGTACAAGCAGATTACACGGAAACGGAACAGAAGCTGCAAGCAGCAATTGCTTCCAAGAAGGTTCCAGCCGCTGTACTCAGCTCCAATATAGACTGGGCACGCAAAGGATATTATGCACCCATGGATGAGATGATTGCAGCTGATCCGAATTTTAAGAAAGATGATTTCATTCAGACATTCCTGAACCAGGGACAGGTGGATGGAAAGCAATACTTTTTGCCAATGTATGGTACAACTCAGATCATGTATTACCGTATGGATACGTTCAAGGAGAACGGAATCGACCCAGCAACTCTGACGACATGGGAGAAGCTGGCTGAGGCGGCTGCGAAGATGAGCAAACAAGAAAATGGTAAGACCACCTTCTACGGTTGGGAACCGATGTGGGGTAGAGACAATATGATTGATGCCGTACTGGGTAAGGGTGGACAGATTCTTAGCGACGATGGCAAAACCGTTATGATCGACTCTCCGGAATGGATCGAGACATGGGACTTGTTCCGTAAATGGATTAACGAAGACAAGATTATGGGCATTCATTATGGAGGTCAGGGCTGGGAGTACTGGTACAAAACGATTGATGATGTGATGAAAAATAAAGCAGCAGGTTATACCGGATCTAGTGGTGACCAAGGCGACTTGGACTTTAGCGTAGTCGCTGCGATGCAACAACCAGGCTGGGAAGGTATTGGTGAAGGAAAACCGGTAGCAAGTGCCATTTCGGCAGGTATTCCGTCAGCTGCAACGCCTGAACAACAACAGGCAGCATACAAATGGCTTACGTATTTCTCTGAAACTTCGAACACAGCTTCATGGTCCATGAACACCGGATATATCGCAGTACGTCAATCGGCCCAACAAGATCCAGAGTTCATGAAATTCAGTGAGGAAAATCCACAGATCACCGTACCACTGCAACAGGCAGCTCACGCTTCGGCTCCATTCCAGGATCCAACGGGTGGCAAGATCAATGATGCATTGAAAGATGCAGCTGATCAGGTACAGATCAATAATATGCCAGCGGAACAAGCGCTGAAGGAAGCGAAAGAGAAAGCACAGAAGGAACTGGATAGGGTAACGAAATAAGAAACGTATACGGGCAATTGACTCACGCGATAAGGGCGGTACATGCTGTACCGTCCTTTCCGTTCATACAAGATCGCAGACAAGGAGTTTAACCAATGCAAGATGAGATGTATGTGGACGGATTACCAAATCCGGTTGAAGCCGTTTTGTTTGACAAGGACGGGACATTACTTGATTTTACGGGCATGTGGGGGTTCTGGACCGATTGTGTGTTGAACGACTTCAGAGACCAGTTGGCGACCAGGGGACTCCGTATCGACACAGATGAATTCCCACAGATCTGGGGTACATTCCACGATGATCAAGGCCGAATGAATGGGTATGATGTGCGGGGCCCGCTTGCGATGGGCACGATGGATGAAGTGTATGCCGTGCTGACGTGGCATGGATATCGTGCGGGTCTCAGCTGGGCGGAATCCAAGATTATGGTCCGGGAGTGTTTGGCGCGAGCGGAGGAAGAGATGGAGCAGCATCGTCCGGCACGTCCGTTACCGGGAGTTCAAGAATTCCTTGAACAGTGCCGTAGCGAAGGTGTCGCTATGGGTGTCGTGACGGCAGATGATACACCCAGTGCAATTAAACATTTACAGTGGATGGGACTGGATTCCTTTTTTGACGTGGTGATTGGTACAGATCTGGTGGAGCGGGGCAAACCTTTTCCCGATATGCTACTGCTTGCCTGTGAACGGTTGGGTGTATCCGTGCAGTATACCGTGGTCATTGGAGATACGGACGGAGACATGGAGATGGCACGAACCGCTGGTGCGGGGTACAGGATGGGCATTGGAGAACCGGGAAAAATCCGCTTGGCGGATAGAACGATTCAATCCTTCCATGAATTGCTGAATGGTGGGCTGAATCGATGACAAACAGTCACGCCTACTTGGGCTGGGTACTGTTGGCACTGGCCATCGGGCTGGAGCTGAGCGCTACCATTTTGCTGAAAGTATCGGATGGATTCTCGCGGTTATGGCCTTCGGTGTTGATGTTTGTCTGTTATGGCGCAAGCTTTACATTTCTTAATTTTGCAGTGAAGTATATGCCGCTGGCTGTGGCCTATGCGATCTGGTCTGGCGTGGGCATTACGCTTATTGGCGTCGTAGGGCATTACTATTTTGGTGAACGTCTGCGGCTCACGTCGATGGTCTGGATCGGTTTTATTCTGATTGGCATTATTGGACTGAAATGGAGTGATTCTTGATGAGAAATGAACATACACCGGAGCAACCTATTGCCAGCTTCCAGGTCATTACAGACACACATGTGCGAGATGAGGCAGACCATATTCATAACCGGCATCTGGACCAAGCATTAGCCGACATAGCTACATTTAGTCAGGGGAGCAGCGGGATTATGCATGTGGGCGATGTGACAGATCGGGGGCTGCCGAGCGAATATCGTGAGTTGCAACGCATATGGAAGCAACATGCGGAGAGTTTGCCGGATATTCGTTACACGGTAGGTAACCATGATATTGGAGCCGTGGTATGGCAAGATCCGCCGATCGTTTTGCTTGAGATGAAAGAGGATGAAGTAGCCGAGTTGTTGGAGCAGGAAGCAGATATGGAACTGGTCACAAAACAAACCGCTGCTGAATCAGCTGCACTGATTGAGCAACTATCCGGCGGGACCTATACGTTGTCTGCTGTAACTTCTGAGCAGGAGGGCCAAGACGGGGGACCGACCTCTTCAGGAGTAGACCCAATTACAGTTGCAGGGTTATGGCAGCGTCGATTAAGTGATTTTGAAGGGACAACAGGCATGAAGGGCGCGTACCACGATCATTGGATTGATGGGTATCATTATATATTCCTGGGCACCGAGCAACCTCATCCGAAGGATTGTGATATGTCGGCTGAACAATTGGAGTGGCTGGATGCCAAATTGTCTGAGCGTGCAACGCCAGAACATCCCATCTTCATTTTCTTACACCAGCCGCTTATGGATACGGTGGCAGGATCGATGAAGGAACAAGGCTGGTATGGTGTGAATCAGGATGCAGAACTGAAGGCCGTTCTGGCCAAATATCCGCAAGCGATCCTCTTCTCGGGTCACACCCATTGGCAACTGGAGGCACAGCATACGATGTACGATGGTGCAGGCCACATGCCAACGATGTTCAATGCGTCGTCTGTAGGTTATCTATGGACGGATCAGGATGAACATCTGGAGGGCAGTGAAGGACTTCATGTGGAGGTTTATAAGGATCGAGTGGTTGTGAAGGGACGGGACTTTGTCGCGGGTGAATGGATTGAAGGTGTTGAGTTTACGGTGCGTTATCCTGTAAAAGGGTAGTTATTTGGATGGTAAAAAGGAAAGGGTTACTCTAAGGGTCAATGCCATTAAGACAAGTTAAACTTGATGACATTGCTTAATGGGCGGCCTTTTTGGTGTTCATCTTAAAGATATGTATCAGATCATCCACCCCATAAAGTTCCACGTGAAACGTAGCAGGGGAGGCTAGAGTTGGGTAAAGTTGTAAATGGGTATGACTACAAACTATACTCAATTAAGTACACATGATATGCGCGTACTCGTTAATTTAACCTATTTACGGAGAGGAAGTAGAAGCGGCATGAGAGAACTTCAGGTTCAAACGACATATGGTACCGTTCAAGGCGAACTTTTGCACGATGCAAGTGTATGGAAAGGCATTCCTTATGCGAAACCTCCAGTAGGTGAGCTGCGTTTTAAGGCTCCGGTACAGCCCGAGTCATGGGATGGAATCAGACAGGCCAATCAATTTGGACCTGAGAATATACAACCACGAAATCATCAACCAGAAGGCCAGACAGAAATTCCGAATGAGTCAGAAGATAGTTTATATCTGAACATCTGGGCACCTAAGGGAAAAAGAGCAACACCACTGCCGGTCATGGTATGGATTCACGGTGGATCCTTTGTAACAGGTTCAGGTAGCCAGCCGATGTATGATGGTACACAGTTAGCGGTTCGGGGGGACGTCATCGTTGTGACGATCAACTACCGATTAGGACCTTTGGGATTCCTGCATATGGCTCCATTAGGTGATTCATATGTATCCAATGCAGGTCTGCTGGATCAGGTTGCGGCATTACAGTGGGTGAAGGATAATATCTCTGCTTTTGGTGGTAACCCGGATCAAGTTACGGTGTTCGGCGAATCAGCAGGTAGCATGAGTATTGCAGCACTGATGGCGATGCCAGCGGCCAAAGGACTGTTCCAACGTGCCATTATGGAGAGCGGTGCATCCCAGTTCATGCCGGCAGAGCAAGCTTCAGCGTTGCGGGAAGGGATGTTAAAGATTCTTGGGGTGGACCGGGACAACCTGCAGAAGTTAAATACAATTCCTGTAGAGCAGATTATTGCAGCGGGTGAAACGGTCAAACAGCAGAGCGGTGCAGGCATGGCAATGTTGTTCCAACCTGTGTTGGATGGGAATACACTACCACAGATGCCACTTCAGGCAGTGAGTGAAGGCTCAGCGCAGGATATTCCGGTGCTGATTGGTACGACATTACACGAGGGTGCACTGTTTATCCAGCCACATGTGCCTTTTTCAAAAGAAATCGATATGGTTCAGGGCGTAGACTTTATGACGCCAGATCTGGAGAACCGGGTAGCCATCGCGGATAGTTATCCAAAAACGGCAGATGGACAAGCCCAAGTCATGACCGATATGTTCTTCTGGCGGTCAGCGCTGCAATATGCTGCGGCACAGCAGAAGTATGCCCCGGTGTGGATGTATCGATTTGATTGGGTGATGCCGGAACATCCCTTGTTAAAAAGAGCGATTCACAGCATCGAAATGTTCTTTGTGTTTAATACACTGCATGTCCTCAAATTCATGAATGCGGAGCCGGATGAAGCCGCGGCGGCACTTGCCCTCAAGGTACAGGATGCCTGGATTTCCTTTGCCAAGAATGGCCAACCTGAAGTTGCAGGTGTGAACTGGCCTGAATATGAGCAGGATCGTGCGACACTAATCTTCAACCATGAGATTGAGGTCGTACATGATCCGGATGCAGCCAAGCGAGAGCTGTTAGGATTATAACCCAGGCTGATTATTTGAATGGATACTCTGAATAACTGCTATGCGCCCGATCAAAAGAGGACGTTCATCTCATAATGAACGTCCTCTTTTTGTAATCCGGCTGAATAATAAGCAGAACGTAAGCACTGAAGAGGTACATTGTGCCGTTATACTCCAAACATTATTTACGAGAGGCACGTGTGCGGGACACCTCATCGAAGTAGAAGGAACGTTTTCCACGGGAGAAGAGCACGATCAAGACATGAACAAAGAGCACGGCGTAGACTAACATATAGATGCCGAATGTCCCCAGTGAGATCCACATTTGATAAGGCTGAAGCATAACATCCTGATGACCTGAAAAAGCATAAACGTTGACCAAGCGAATGATCGTAACGAGCAGCCATGGAACATAGAGTGCGGCAAATCTTTTGAATAACGATTCACTGGTGGGTGTGCCGGTCTGACGATTCACATAGCGGAATCGCAAGATGGCCGAGCCTGGAGTTACCCCATTTCGCACCCAAGGTATGAAGAACAGTACAATGACCATAGCAATGGATGTACTTAGCGCATCACTGATCACATCAGATGCTGTGAAGATTGATATCAGATTCGAAAGGAAGACAACAACGACTCCATCAATAATTAACGCGAGCAATTGAGGCATAGTATACACTCGGTTTTGCTCCACGATCTGTTCACTCTTCGCCTGAATGCTTGCACGTGATGGGAATAAAGCAAGCAGGATGGGCGCTGTGAAGAATCCAATGACTGCTCCCGAAGTATTCAATAACAGATCATCTACATCGAAGAGGCGGTAAGGACAATTATAATACCCGTAGAATCCGGTGATTTGAGTGATCTCGAAGAATAAGGAAAGCCCTAATCCACCAAGCAGGGCGTACTTCCAGAATGATCTCTTTTGAAAAAAATAACGGATATATACACCCATCGGCATGAGAAGCAGGACGTTAAACAATACTTGCAGAAAGGCTCTGCCTTGAATCATGCTGAGATAGCTGGAAGGCTGGGTCCATACAATGGGTGTTTCCTTCATGATGTCTTTGACAAAAGTGAATGGAACCAGATTGTAGTAGATCGTGTCAGCGGCTTGCTGCGCACAGGTATCTCGCGTAGTCGGAAACGGCAGAATGACGAGGCAATAGGCGGCCAGAATATAAAAGATAAACGAAAAGCTGATGCCAAACCGTGACCAGCTGAAGAAACCGTCTTTACGATAACCATAGATCAACCACGGCACCAGCAAGAACATGGCCGCAACAACAAAGATCAAAAAAGCTGTTTGCACAGGGAAAACATATGAGGACATGAGTAGGAACTCCTTTGGTATTAAATATAATAACATTCATAGAGACATTAAAATTCATGTATGTGTAGTGCGTATCTATTAGTTACATCATAAGTAGTTACCCTTAAAGTGAGGGATGCATGAACCTTAAATTTGGTTTAAATCCATCCATGCAGTGACCAAGCGTATGGAATATACCGTCGAAATCCCGTATACTTGCGGGAATGCCAATCGTAGAATGGAGAGTTTAATACATATGTCTAATTTGCCTAACTGCCCCAAATGTAATTCAGAGTACACGTACGAGGATGGTAACCTGTTGGTTTGCCCGGAGTGTGCGCATGAATGGTCTTTGGAAGCAGACAATGATAACGCAGAGGATGCAAAAGTAATCCGCGATGCCAACGGAAATGTGCTAAGTGATGGCGATACCGTTACCGTCATTAAAGATCTGAAGGTAAAAGGTAGCTCGCTTGTAGTTAAACAGGGCACGAAGGTGAAGAATATCCGCCTGATTGATGGGGATCATGATATTGATTGCAAGATCGACAGCTTGGGTGCAATGAAGTTGAAGTCTGAGTTTGTGAAAAAGATATAAGATCGAGAAACGTTCAGTTCCGCATTCAATGGGAATTGAACGTTTTTTTGTTTGACAGGAAATATTTAGTAGATATATACTGGTTGGAATTTAATTTTTTTGAACATGGATGAGTAGTCTACATATAAGAAAAGGCAGGTGTCAGAGCGATGAAGAGAGATCACATTATTGAATATTATTCCGGGTTTGATGAGTGGGGGAGACTGGAGCGGGAACCGATTGAGTTCATCATTAACATGCATTACATCAGGGAGCATCTCCCCTCTACTGGTTGTATTCTGGATAATGGCGCAGGACCAGGGAAGTATGCCATGGAGCTTGCGAAGCTGGGGTACCAGGTCACTTTATCGGATCTGACACCTTCCTCTGTGGATACTGCGAGGCAAAAGGCTCAGGAGTTTGGTTTAACACAGCAATTCGATGGGTTCCATGTTCTCGATGCCACTTCGCTCTCCGGTATGGCTGACGAGACGTACGATGCGTCCCTCATGCTGGGGCCGTTATATCATCTGCAGACAGACGAAGAGCGCACGGCTGCTGTACGGGAGCTGTACCGTGTGACCAAGCGAGGGGGCGTGGTGTTTGTAGCCATGCAAAGCCGAATGCGCATGAGTATCAATTCGCTGCAATCCCCGCAGCATTGGAAGCCGAATGATAACATGGCAGCCATCCGTTCTTTTGTGGAAAAGGGCATATTCGATCATCAGGATCAAGGACGATTTACGGGAGCATACTATTTTAATATTCAGGACGTTACACCCTTCATGGAGCAACATGGATTTGAAACCGTTGATTTGATTGGTTCATCCAGCCTTAGAGCGATGCTTACGGACGAGCAGCAGCAATACTGGAAAGAGCGTGGCGAGTATGATGAACTTATGCACTATATGATTGAAGCCGCCAAAGACCCTTCCATATTGGGAATCTCGTCTCATTTGCTGTACATCGGGAGGAAGAAATAATAGACTTACAGGCAATGCTCTAAAAATCTATGTATTTTAGAATTTCAGCCCGTGGAATACTGTTTCCACATGATATAATATCTCTATCTGATGGTCTGGAGGTGTCACTATGCAATGGAAGGAAGTTCAGGAGCGATTCCCTAATGAGTGGGTCGTTTTTGAGGCAACCAAGGCGCATTCTAGAGAAGGCCAGCGTTATATTGAAGAGATGGCAGTGATTGATTCATTTGATGATTCTACAAAGGCACTAAAACGTTATGGTGAATTGCATCAGGAAGATCCCAGACGGGAATACTGCTTTTTTCACACTTCACGTCCAGAAGTTGTGGCAAGAGAACGATATGTTGGCATGAGAGGTCCTCGATGAAAATTTCAGAGGTTTATGGTCTACCCTTCATAAGCATAAAACTTGAATTTAGAGGAGAAGTACTACAATTAGAAAAAGTCCTTTTGGATACCGGATCAGCTAGTACATTGTTGAATGCAGATGTAGTTCGGGAAGTAGGAATGGTTCCTGAAGAGAATGATCTCGTTGAGATTATAAGAGGTGTAGGCGGTATAGAGTATGTTTATACTAAGTCACTCGATTCTATAACTGTAGATGGAACAACGATTAATGATTTTCAAGTTGAAATAGGAAATATGGATTATGGTTTGGAGATTGACGGAATTCTGGGATTTAATTTTATGAAACAGACCGGTGTTGTAATTAATGCCAACCTGATGGAACTAAGTATAGATAAGCTGTAATCTATAGAAAATAAACATAAATGTGCCCTCTGGAAACAGGGGGTACTTGTGTTTTTCATCAAAATAGTTCAATATTAAGATACATAACAAAAGGTGATCTACTTACAATAGGTAAGATGAACAACGGATCGCTTCATACCAGGGAGGAACAGACAATGGAAATCGGAATTAGTACATTTGTGGAGACGAATCCGGATGTAAAAACAGGAGAACTTATCAGTCATGCGCAGCGCATTCGCGATGTTGTTGAAGAGATTGTTTTGGCAGATCAGGTGGGTTTGGATGTATACGGCGTGGGAGAACATCATCGTGCCGACTACGCCGCTTCATCACCAGCTGTCATTCTGGCGGCCGCAGCTTCACAGACCAAGAATATTCGCTTGACGAGTGCAGTAACTGTGCTGTCATCGCATGATCCGGTACGGGTATATCAGGATTTTGCGACACTGGACGGCATTTCGAACGGACGTGCAGAGATTATGGCAGGACGGGGATCATTTATCGAATCGTTCCCACTGTTTGGCTATGATCTGAACGACTACGATGAGTTATTCGACGAGAAACTGGATTTGCTGCTCAAACTGCGTGATTCGGAAAAAGTAACTTGGGAAGGCAAACACCGCCCTTCCTTTAACAATCTAGGCATCTATCCACGCCCGGTACAGGAGAAACTTCCGGTATGGATTGGCAGTGGTGGTAATCAGGAATCCGTAGTTCGTGCAGGATTGCTCGGTTTGCCATTGGTGCTTGCCATTATCGGTGGCCGTCCGGTGCAATTCGCACCACTGGTGGAGCTGTACAAGAAAGCAGCTGCACATGCAGGACATGATGCTTCCAAGCTGACCGTTGCTTCTCACTCTCACGGCTTCATTGCCGATACAACAGACGAAGCCGTGGAGAAGTTCTTCCCGCCAGCGCAAGCGGTCATGAACATACTGGGTCGTGAACGTGGATGGGGACACTACAGCCGTGCGACATTTGATGCGGCGCGCAGCCTGGAAGGTGCATTGTATGTAGGTGATGTGGATACCGTAGCTCAGAAAATTATTTACCTACGCAAAGAAGTTGGGATTACACGCTTCATGTTACACACTCCCCTCGGCACCATGCCGCACAACGAGGTCATGAGAGCGATCGAACTGCTTGGTAAAGAAGTCGCTCCAATCGTGCGTAAAGAAATTGCACGTTGGGAAGCTGAGAACGAAGAGGCACATTAATCGACTGAAACCGTTACGGAACTAGATAAAGTCAACCAAATAAAGGAGCATGCCCTAGGCGTATTACGCCAATGGGGCTGCTCCTTTTTCGTTTATCTTCTGAAAGTATCTAAAACAGCACAGATGTAATGCTTATCCATTCGCAGATGTACTCACAAGGGAGTGTATAACCATCGACAACGTATGATCATAGAGGGTTTTGGCAGCTTCTTCGCTCTCAATATGGCCTCCCAAATACAGATGAATAACACCGTGTAAGGGAGCCCAGATCATCCGAACCGCAAGCAGGGGATCTTGCACCTGAAGCATTCCCTGTTCAATCGCTACCTCAACCAAGGCAGACACTTGTTTCAGTGCAGTTGCTGTTCCCTGTAAGGTCTCTCCATCTGGTTTGAATTCGGAAAAAGATCCTCCAAACATCAGCTGATAGAAGCTGGATTGAGAAATGCCGAAGTCCCAGTAGACGTAGGCCAGATCACGGAAATATTGTTCGAACGATGCCTGCTGGGGCATAGCTTCAAAACGCTGGGCCATGAGGGAGCATCCCTCTAGATACAGATGTTTGGCTAACCCTTCTTTTTTGCCGAAGAGATTATATATGATTTTGGTGGAGCACTCCATGCGTTCAGCTACACGGCGTACTGTGACAGCTTCCGGTCCATGCTCTTGCAGTAAAGCAGCAGCAGCATGCACAATATTTTGTCTCAAATTATCCGAGTGCTGCAGTCTGGCTTCCTGAAAGGTTGTTACCGTATGTGCAGATTCCGTGGAACCCGAATTAAGATCCTTCATTGATTTCATCCTCGTAACCGTATTGTTGTTGAACAGAAACTACGTTTCCTTTTCTTAAGGTCATTCTACTGTTTTACGCCGGATGACGTCAATTTAATCCGAATTTAGTAAGTAAGAACCACGTTCTAGATTCAAATTTAACAAATGTATTTGACAGCGTCATGGATTTTGGTTACGATGATTCTATACAGAAACAGTGTTTCCTAAAGAAAACACTGTTTAAATTATGCACAGAGGATGGATGAGAGATGATAAAGGAACAGCATCAATGGGTACTTATTACAGGTGCTTCTTCAGGTATTGGGGAAATTTTTGCCCTCGAAATGGCTTCCAAGGGTAAAAATATTGTGCTGGTGGCCAGAACAGAATCCAAACTGAATCAATTGGCAGAACGTATAGAACGTACATATCAAGTAAGGGCTGAGGTAATCGTATCGGATCTTTCCGAAGTAGAGGCACCTCAGAACGTATATGAGGAATGTCAGAATCGGGGAATACACATCGATATGCTGATTAACAATGCGGGATTTGCTACCCATGGATGTTTTGAACAGGTGGATGGTTCCCGGCAGCAGGAGGAAATTATGTTGAACGTGCTCGCCTTGACAAACATGACGCATCTTTTCTTGCCAGGCATGTTACAGAAGAAAAATGGTGCTGTCATTAATGTCTCTTCGACGGCTGCCTTTCAACCTGATCCGTATATGGCTGTGTATGGAGCGACGAAGGCATTTGTACTTTCTTTTACAGAGGCATTATACGAAGAAAACAGGAAGCGTGGCGTTCAGTTTTTGGCACTATGCCCAGGCTCAACCGAGACCTCGTTCTTTGATGTAGTGGGTGCTGATGAAGCCTCGGTGGGCAAACGTGATACACCTGAGCATGTCGTGGCCGTAGCCATGAGGGCACTGGAGTCAGGCAAACCTTATGCTGTGCCAGGGGCCAGGAATTATTGGACAGCACAGTTCACCCGCCTCATACCACGCAAGTCCATGTTGCGAATCGTAGGAAGTATGCTCCGTCCACGTTCCGAGGGTGTTAAACCAGAAAAAGTACAAGCCTGATTAGGGGTATAGGGTAAAAGCTTTAGGCCAAAATGCCTTTGGCCCGAGCTTCCTTTATCCAGCCTGGAAATTCAGTGAGGAGACGATCGTACAATTCTTCATCGCTGATCTTGGAAATGTCGTCCAATGCAAAAAAATCAGCATTATCGATGAAACGTCCAGTCATGTCATCGAGTTTCTCGAGAATACCGTAATTGGCTTGGCCTAGGCCAACAAATTGCCAGAACAGGTTTTTGGTTGAGCTTTCGGTAATAAGCCGCATGATTTTCCCTTTTTGACTGACTCCACCATCGCTAAAAAAGATAATATACGTTGGCATCTTCACATCGGGTTCCTCGATCGTGTATTTGCGAATGACATCCTGCATCACAGGAGGTTCGTTATTGGTACCGCCTTTACTTCCCAGCGTATATGTGCGCTCAATATAATTCTCGAAATCCCTGGCGGTGACGCTAGGTGCACGCAAGAAGTCTTTGGCGAAGAACCAGACGTCCAGCTCTCCGTTATCATCAAAAGTGGATGCAATCGCCAGGATACGCTCAAAGGCTTCTTGCACGATGCCTTTACGATACAGATGGTACATGGAGCCTGATGCATCAAATACAACGGCCACACGTGCCTGTATAGATTCGATCTTTTTCTTTTGCAGAGACAGGGTTACTTTACGCTTGAGGAGATCGATCTTGGTCAGGTTAAGCGGCGGATGAATCGTGTTTGGTGCAGCAACAGGTGCCAAGACTTCTGGAGAGGCCGCTGCTACTTCAGCTTGTGCCGTGAGAAGAACTTGTTCGGCTTCCGAGGTGTCGTTACTCTCAATTTCAACACCGAAGGACTCTGCCAACGGCTGCAATCCACCAAAGAAACCTCGCCCAATCGCCCGAACTTTGAACCCGTCACGATACTTATAGATTTCAATGAGAATAAGTGCTGTTTCCGCAGTGACCTGTGTGATCTCATAGGTGATCTGCTGGGAACCCGCTTGTACAATCGCCTGACATGCCTGAACATCGGCGAAAGTCCCTCCCGCATCCAGAGTAGCCGTAAACACACATTTTTCCACAGGGGCCTGCCGTAATTGATTCGTATCCAGTACAAAAGAGGATTTCAGTTCCTCTGTCTGTTGAAGAAGTACACTTTGATGGGGATCAGCCGTCTGATTATAAAATACAAAATAGTCGTCAGATGGGACCTTTCCCTCTTCGTTCACCATAAAGCAGCTAACATCCAAGGGAGAAGGAGATGATGTACATTGAATGGTTACCTGAAGTTGGGTGGATTCGTTGATACTGATATTCTGGCCTGTGTTTAAGTGGATGAACGAATCTGTCATAATCGGATGCGCCTCTCTTCTCCAATATAATGGTTGAAAATGTACAGTAACAAGATCGATTCTGAGACAAATGTTTCCATAAGTCAATCTTTTCACCGTTGTTCCTACGCCTCATCAGACTCGTACTTTTCCCGATGCTCCTTCTTCATCTTCACATAGTCTGGATCCGTCTTCGCAATCTCCCATTGTGCTTTGAATATAGCCGCGGCTTCTGCCTTCACCTTATCATTCTGATAGGGCAGGATTGTGCCATCCTCCTTCGAGTATTTGCGTCCTCCTTTGTGATTCGTATACCGTCTGGCCCGTGTATAGCCCATCTGGAGAAATTTACGAGCCATATCCATACCCACGAAATCACCCTTTTTCTTATACTCCAAAAATAGCTCATAGATTTTCTCCGATGACTCCGTCGCAATCTCGGGTGTTTTGAACCGCCAGTGTGGCAGAATCTCGCCTTTGTACGGCTCTACCATCAGAACACCCTGCTCTCCTCGGCCCACGGTGTACAGCTCAGGATGTTTGCGTAAATCCAACTCATCATAATTGAGACTGTAATCAAATTTTTTCATGTATACACCCTCCTTGATAGGGATTACCCCGATTCTGAACCAACAAGCATGGTTAATGGGGAACAATAGAAGGAATTACACAGGAGGGGTAGCGGTATGGGAATGTCCGGCAGATATCTTGTGGTAACAAAGGAGCTAGTTGAATCCATTAAGTCAGGTGAGGTTAGTGTGCATGATTGTGCAGTTGATCTGGATATCGATAAAACATGGCAGATGCTGCAGTTCACGCTGAACGGTAACTTGGTAGAAGGGGAGCCGCCCCTGGGATATGTGGTGCCTCTCGCAGGTGAGCAATACGTGGGAAACTATTCGGATATGGATCTGTTTTTGCTTAGTAACGAGCAGGTGCTGGGAGCATACATGGCATTGGAGCAGCTCACACCGGAAGAATTAAAGGAGCGGTATAGTCTGGACCAAATGATCGCTGAAGGCGTCTATCCTGTCATGGAAGATTGGGATGCGGAAGAGACATTTCAGGAGATCGTTCAGACTGTGGATGATGTCCAAGCCTTATTTCAGGCCACGGCTGCAAGTGGGAACGGGATCATCTTTTATGTTTTCTAAGTGAGCATTGAAATTATGATGGAAAATGGTTGGCCGACACTGAGGCAGGTTTGAACTACGCCTATTCGGGTTATTGATAGACACAAGGCTCAGGCCTTGATGACATGACAATCCGGTAGAAGAGAGGGAATGCGATATGACACAGGATCAGAACGAAGAGAACAAAGCGATTCAAGAGGACGAGCCGGATCAATTCGAGACTCCCGCAACTGCGGAAGATGAAGAAACGGATGAGAAACTCGCAGAAGATCAGGAGCAAGAATAACTCCCAGCATTGCACAATGAAGCAGGATGTTTTATCGAAACATACGATATGCTGAAATATAGATAGACCAGAGGTCGGACATGTTCCGGCCTTTTGGTTTATTTTTTTGCGTATCCGTTTACAAGAATTACCTATACCTTCATAATGGAAATGAACCATATTTTTCTAAGGAGGAGTTCATATTACGAATCGGAAGTTAGTCCAATGGATGGCAGTGCCACTAGTACTTTTAATGGTTGTTCTTACAGGATGTCAGGCTGTGGGTGGAGTAGACGTTGGCAAAGCAATGGCCAATGGCGCGAGTATCAAGTCCGGTGAATCCAGACAATCCATGAATATAAACATAGAACCGGCTAAGGAATTTGCTACAGAGAAAGACCTTGAAATGATCGAACTTATTAACTCCATATCCCTGGATATTGATCAAGCCAAAATGAAAGATGCGAAGACAGCATCGATCAAAGGTACACTGAGCATGGAGGGAACGAAGTTACCTTTCCACGTGTCCATGAATGAGTCCCAATTGATCATTGATCTGGACGGAGCCCAGAAACCGCTGTACATGTCTCTGGATACGTTCCAGGATGCACAGGCGCTTCCGATGGTAGATACGAAGGCTCTGGAGAAACAACTCGAGGAAATTTCCCCGAAACTGTTCTCTTTTGTCCTGAAGCATCTGTCCAATCCGAAGAACATCTCCGTAACACCGGTACAGGAATCCGTGAATGGCGAAGCACTTAGCCTCTCCAAGCTGCATCTGGAAGTTAGTGGTGAAGAGATGCTTGCCATGGTTAAACCGTTCCTGACGAGTATTTCGAAGGATGAGCAAGGACTGAAAGATTTGATTGGCGATCTGTACGATGTGTTCTACCCTGTACTGGAAGCAGTGAATGAGGTAGAAGGTGGGGGAGATGACACGCTGAATTCGATCGTTCCTGAATCGAAAGATGAAGCCGTTGCGTCACTATATGCCATCATCAAAGTAGGACTGGACAGTATGCTGGTCAATTATGATCAGGAGCTGAACAACCTGTTGAATGAGACCCCTGAATTCAAAACGGTCTTTGGCACAGAAACCAAACTGAAATTGGACTTCTATCTCGACAGCAAACTGGATATTCGCAAGCAAAACTTTGAACTGAAAGTAGCGCTGTCTGCTTCTGAGGATCTGCCGGTAAAATCTGTAACCGTAAGTGGAGACAGTGAACAGTGGAATATCGGTGGCACAGTTGCAGTTGATGAAGTGGATGTATCGGGTGGCGTTATGGATCTGATGAAGGATGATATTACGCCTGGACAGATGCTGCGCAATTTTGATTCCAATTCACTCGCATACCAATTGCTGAAAGATGAGGCTGGGATCACGAGTAAAAGTGTAGTGCTCTTCCCGGATGATGAATACGCTGGGGCGATCACTGTGAAGAACACAACATTTGTACCGCTTCGCTACGTGTCTGAAGAATTGGATGCTGAAGTGAAATGGACCAAAGGCTCGAACCAAATCGTTGTCATTGACGACATCACTGGTGATGAGATTGTCCTGACCGTAGGTTCCAAGAAGGCAACCGTTGCTGGTAAAGAAGTAACCATGGTGGAATCCGCTTATGTAGGCAAAGACGGCAAGACGTATGTGCCGCTGCGCTTTATGGCTGAATCCCTTGGAGCTACTGTAGATAAGGAACAAGAAACAGGCTGGATTTACATTGACCGTCCTTAAGTGAGACGTTATAAGTAATCCTTAGTATGAGAGGGGATTTCAGAGTATGCCAGATTTCTCGTAATGATCGTGAAAAGAACACCGCAAAAATTCCGTTAGACCATGAACGGGATACGTGTGTCCTTTTGACCCATTACGAGGAGCTTCGGCGTTTCTGAAATGATGAAACGGATCGGGGAGTGCCTCTATTGGAGGTGCTCCTCTTTGTCGTTTCATCCTAAATAAATCCCCAGAGGTGTTGTATATGAAAAGTCAATTATTCATCCATTCAAACTCCGTTACGTTGCGTCCATTTACGCTTGAAGATCAGGCTGCCGTGTATGCATTAACCCAACAACCTGAAATCACAGATGTCCTGCCAGATTGGAAGATGACCGAGGAGCAGTTGCGCGAATTCTTACAATTTGTCGTTGGCAGTTACGAACAGTTCAACCCGGAAGATGTGCGCATCCTGCTTGCTGTTGTACACAATAAAGATCAGCGTATCATTGGTTGGTGTGGCGTATTTCCAAATGAACTGCTGGATCGTGATGACCGTGAAGTGGCCTACGCCATCTCCCGGGATTACCGGAATAAAGGATATATCTCAGAGGCGGTGCATGCCCTAACAGCATATTTATTTGAGCATACCTTGCTGGATCGAATTGTGGGCATTGTGAAGCCCTTCAATCAGCCGTCACGCAAAGTTCTGGAGCATGCGGGTTTTCGTTATATCTCTCGCAGAATGCTTATGGAAAAGGAGTGCTACGATTATTTTGAACTGCTCAAAGTAAAGACCGAACCAGTGCAACCGAAGCAGATAAATTCTGAAATTCGCTTACGACGAGCACAGCAGGAAGATGCTGTTGTACTTACAGAGATTTGCACTCGTGCTTTTGATCATGTCATAAAAGTCTGGGCGGATAATGAGAAGGATATCGATAGCAATCTATGCCCGCCTGATTATTCGTCAGTTCGCATGCATCGTTACGTGATCCGTGAATGGGATTATTATGTTGTAGAATCAGATGGATGCGCTATTGGCGGAGTGAGTGTTAACGTGCTTGGACGAAAATATGCCAGGATCGATAAGATCTATATTGACCCGGTATGCCAGGGCCGTGGCGTTGGAACTCAAGTCATGAGGCTTATTGAGGCTGAATTTCCGCAGATTGAAACCTGGAAGCTGGAGACCTCAGGTCGGCAACTGGATAATCATCATTTTTACGAAAAAATGGGATATGTTTGTATCTATGCATCTGAGGATGAGTTTGTATATGAGAAGAACATGTCCGTTGATTCTTTTGATCCAATATGTGATGAGACATTAGCCAAGGACTCGGGTGAGTCGGTGGTTGAATATGTTCAAGCTAATCTGGACTCAGTCCGTTACAGCACCAGTAATCTGACCAATAGTCGGATTACCGACTGCAACCTGAGTGGAAGCAAATTTACCAATTTAAATATGACCAATATAATGCTAGCTGATTTACGCCTAACTGATAGCAAGATTGAATTTTGTGCTTTGGATGGCGTTCAATTCCAGGACACACATCTTGGATCTGACCGTGTACCCATGCAGTGGGCGCATTGTGATCTTGGGGGAAGTCGTTTTATCGATTGCGATTTATCTGGAGTACAGTTGGAACAGTGTCAAGTGAACGGGATGAAGATCAACGGAGTAGAAGTAAGGGAATTACTTGCAGCCTATGAGGCTATGAAGTCCTGAGGACGAATGGCAGGGCCAGTACGGAAGCATACTAATCCGGTTGAGATGATGGCTGTAACTGTTCCCCGTTAGATTAGAGCAAATGAAGAAATGGGTATTTACGTATGGAGGATGTCAAAACAGCAAAGGGAGGTCTATGGATTATGACTGAACGATTTGCGGGTAAAGTGGTACTGATTACAGGCGGTGGCTCCGGTCTTGGACGATCAGTTGCTGTGGAAGTTGCACGTGAAGGGGCCAAACTTGCCCTGGTGGATGTGAACATGAAGGCGCTGGAAGAGACCAAGCGTGTGATCTCGGAAGAGGTACAGCATGCCGAGTTTCTGTTAATCGAAGGTGACGTATCGGATGAAGAAGCTGTGAAAAAGTATGTTAGTGATACGGTCAATGAATTTGGGCGTATCGATGCATTTTTCAACAATGCAGGCATTGAAGGCAAACAAAACCTGATCGAGAACTACGAGACGGAGATGTTCAATAAAGTTATCGATATCAATCTGAAGGGTGTATTTTTCGGGTTGAAGCACGTTCTACCTGTGATGAAAAAACAGGGCGAAGGCTACATCGTGAACGCGTCCTCTGTTGGAGGGATTCGCGCCGTGCCAAACCTGGTTGCCTACGGAGCGAGCAAACATGCCGTAGCCGGCATGACCAAAGATGCAGCGATTGAATACGCCGAGCATGGGATCAGCGTTAATGCAATTGCACCCGGAGCCATTCTGACAGATATGGTTATCGGTTCGTTTAAACAGATCAATCCGAATGACTGGGAGTCAGCATCCAAAGAGTTCGTGAAGGACAACCCGGCGAAGCGCTTGGGTGAACCGAAGGAAGTAGGGCGTCTCGTTGCCTTCCTGCTGTCTGGCGAAGCACCGTTTATCAATGGAGCCATTATTCCGATTGATGGTGCGCAGTCAGCCAAATATTGATCCCATAATCATCAAAAAGTATATCAATGTGGCATAGATATATACTGAAGAACGCCCTTTTTCGCCAATGTGTGGATTGGGGCGTTCTTTTTTTGATTTGATATTTAAGGGGGCGTATCCCGTATCCGGCAGGTTAAGTATGCTGTAGAATCTGCGGCTTTTTGCTAAACCCGGTACTCCCGGCTATAAAGCCCATCTGGCGATAGAATTCATGTGCAGCTTCACGTTCTGGGCGATTGCCACTGTTCAGAGACAAGGAATCCACGTTATGCGTGGCTGCCCATTGCTCAGCTTCAAGAATGAGCTGACGGCCGATGCCTGAGCCCCTGAACTGGTCGTGTACAACCAATGCCAAGATACGGCAGTGTCTTCCGTTTTTTTCATACATATAAGAAGTCTGTAATCCGATCAGTCCAACTACGCGGCCTCGTGCTTCAGCAACGAGTGTAGTAAAGTTTGCGTCCGCAGAGATATGGGTATAGCGCTCTTCCATCTCGGCGTACGTGGTGGGATAACCAAGTTGGTCCATCAGAATGACCATATCTTGCAGATCGGTAGTGGAGCTATGTCTAATCGTCACATCCAGGCTCATAATGTTGTATCCTCCTTGGGTCTTTCCTTCAATGAAAGTTCAATAATGGTATCCAGCAGCTCTGCAAAAGAAATGCCTGCAGCAACTGCACTTTTGGGCAGCAGACTGTTACGGGTAAGACCCGGCAGCGTGTTCACTTCAAGCACATACGGCATGCCCTCCCGAATCATCATATCCACGCGAGCGTAGACGCTACATTTGAGCACCTGATAACAGGCCAAGGCCGCAGCTTCGACGCGATGGTGAAGGTCCATAGGTAATTGCACAACCTGCTCATCGGCCCCGTGGTCATCATATTTGGAGGCATAATCGAAAAACTCCGCGTTCGAACGAATGGAGATCACCGGCAGCATCTTACCATCCAGAATGGCACAGGTAATCTCTTCACCTTCGATATACTGTTCAATCATGACCGTATCATCCCAGGCGAGGGCAGCCTCTACAGCAGTTGGCAGGGCGGAAGCTTCCTTCACCACTTGGGTACCAATGCTGGAACCGCCTGAATTGGGTTTGACCACCACGGGGTACGTTAATTGTTGAACAGCAATAGAGGACAGTTCCTCCATATGGCTCACTCGCAGCCATTCTCCAGTAAGTACACCTGCATGCTGCATGAGCTGTTTGGACATGTCTTTATCCATACATACACTACTTGCCAGCACACCACAGCCTGTGTAGGGAATACCCAGAGATTCTAATGTGCCTTGGACCGTACCGTCTTCGCCGTATTTGCCATGCAGGGCAAGCAGTGCCACATCGATCCCCGCTGACTTGTCGATTAGATCGCGCTTGGTATTCAGCTCGATGGGTACAACCTCGTATTTGTCTTTATTCAGGTTTGCAATCATTTCCTGTCCGGTGAGCAGGGAAATATCCCGCTCTGAAGATGTACCGCCCATAATCACGCCAACTTTCATGTGAAATCCTCCTTATCTCATTTGAGCTGCTGTCTCGCCAATGATGCGAATGCCTTTACGTATATTCTCATCGCTGACTCTGGAGAAACCCAGACGCATCGTGTTTACACCCTGACCGGGTCCCAGATAAAAGGTATCCCCTGGTGTGAACGTTACACCTTTCACTTTACAGGCTTCCAGCAGTTCACGGGTTCTGTATTCGGACGGGAACTGCACGAACAGATGCAGACCACCCGCACCGGAAATTCGGCACATTGGCAGATACTGTTTCAGGCAACGAACAACCAATTCATATTTTCGCTTATATTCGGTGCGTGCTCGCTTCAAATATTTCTCGAAATTACCGTTGCTCAGATATTGATACAATAATGATTGGTCCAGCGTGGAGGTATGGATGCTGCGTGCCCGCTTCATACTCTCCAGATAATCAATCAGCGCCGCATCCGCAATAATCCAACCCACCCGCAGACCTGGGAACAGGACTTTGGAGAAGCTGCCCAGATACACCAGTCCATTGCCTTTGCCCATGCTGGCGATCAGGGGAGATACGTGGGAACCGGAATAGCGCAATTCTTCGTTAAACCCGTCTTCAATAATCGGTACCTGATACTTGTTCATCAACCGGATGATCTCTACCCGTTTCGCAGGAGACGTCACAATCCCGGTTGGATTGTGATAGGAGGGCACGAGATACGCCAGATCATATGGACTTGCCTCAAGTTCATGTTCCAGTTGCTTCAAGTCCAGGCCATCCGGCTCCATGTTCACACCGGTCAGTTGAAACTGGTGCAATTTTAGATTTTTAATCGCCGTGTGGTGCGTTGGATTCTCGCATAGCGCTTTTCCGCTTTTTTTGCGCAACGCTCCAAGCACCAGGTCGAAACCTTCCGTGAATCCGTTGGTGATCAGAATGTCCTTGCCACGGAGGTCAACACCTTTGTTCTCCATATAACGTAGTAAATAGTTCATCAGCGGTCTGTATCCTTGCGCATATCCGTAATTCAGCAGTACTTCGCCCTCAAGTGACATGCGATCCAGAAAAGCCCGTTTCACGTTGTGCAGATCAAACAGCTTTTCATCCGGTGCTATGCTGGTAAACGATATCTCACCGCGCTCTGCTCCGGAGCCATGCTTCATCAGATCGTACTGCTCTGCCTGAATTGCATACTCGCTTACCTCTGTCGTCCAGTCCAGTTCCCAGCTCGCCGCTGCCTCAGGTGTTTCGATGGAGGCACTGACGTAATTGCCCTTGCCTTTGACTGCATAGATCAGACCTTCATCTTCAAGCTCGGCATAAGCGAGCAGGACCGTGCTGCGACTAACCTTCATGAGTGTACTGAGTTCACGGGTCGAGGGCAGCTTTTGTTTGGCTTGCAGGCCGCCTTTGAGCATCAATCGCTTCATATAATCTTTGACTTGTATATATACAGGGCGGTCCTCCGTCAGTTGCAGATCGGAATACATCCCATCACTCCCTCTACTGGTATCTTGCCATATTATAAACCCCGCAGAAAGAACCACGATACCTCTGTTTCCCTGAGCGTGTGGTTGGTTGTTCGCACAAACGCAAAAAAGCCCTGGCAGTATGCCGGGGCCTGGTGGTGAAACTTGATCCATTTTCTATAGTACTGCTGCTATAATTTCTACAGTTGTATTGCATGACTAGTCTCTCTAGGATCGATAGCTATCTGACCTTCTACGTGTGTCTATTAACTTCAGTACGACTATAATTGCAGGCTTTCTAGGTGATACTTAAAATCTACAGTGAATCATGAATCTAGGTCTTTCTAGGTTTGCTTGCTGCAAGGGTCGATTAGATGATGAATCCACAATCTATAAGCTAGGGTTCTTGCTAACTGTACTCTTGTCGTGATCACGTAACAGAATTCAGCATGAAAAAGATATTCAATCATAGGGTACAATAGACGGAGGTAGATATAAAGACGTATGTCTCAGTGCCCAATTTCTTCCTCATACCCCTATAGTACCACTTTGAATCAGGGAAGTTAACCTTTTTTTTGAAATATTTGTCGTAATAGCGAAAATTGCGTGAATTGTACTTCATATAGATTGAAATGGTGTCCCTTTATAATATGTGATAGGATGAAAACCTATAGATAATGAGGAAGTGAGCCTATTGATTAATATTACCGTGCCAACACCGGATGTAACCATCACAAAGCAGGCTGATCCACAGCTTAGCCACATTTATGGATTTACTGATTTTCACCTGATTACCCGGGAACTAGGCGGGATTTTCATGTTTTACAATGCCGCTGGAGAGTTGTTATTTGTCGGGAAAGCACGAAAATTAAGACCACGTATCAAAAAGCATTTTGAAGACACAGTATCACCAATTAAGAATCACCGCGAAGAAGTAACGAAGATTGAAGTATGCCTGGTTGAAGATCCGGTAGATCGTGAAATTTACGAGACGTATATCATCAACACGATGCGTGCGAAATACAATGTAGATAAAGTCTTGTACAAATAAGACGTTTAAAAAGCACATGAACATGCAACGTCTGGGACATATGTCCTAAGTGGTGCGTCATTGGGTAAGGATGTAATCGAAGGATTGCATCCGATTCCTTCTGGTGCCATCCCGATCTTTTCGAGGGAGTAGCTTGTAGAATTGAACCGTAGTACGCCCAAGCTTAGCATCACAGATACATCAAATACATATGAAGAGGTGATTGTGTTGATCGGTCGTAGCGGTAACCCTACACTTAAAGACAGCACGTTTGAAAACAAAGGATATGGAGAAGATCGGTATCATAATTACATGACGATCAACGGCACGGTGAACAAAGCATTTATTACGCTTGTGATCCTGCTGGGCAGTGCGTTTGCAACATGGATGATGTTCTTTAACGGACAACAAGTGATGCCGCTCGCTTATGGCGGATTAATCGTTGGTTTCATTCTGGCACTTGTCATTTCGTTCAAACCCGTAGCGGCACCGTATCTAGTACCTATCTATGCCGTGGCAGAAGGACTGTTCCTGGGAGCACTCTCTGCAACCTATGAGTCCCTGTATAACGGAATTACCTTGCAGGCGGCTCTGTTGACCATGGCTGTATTCATCGCTCTGCTGGTGGCATACAAAACCAGATTGATCAAAGCTACGGAGAACTTCAAGTTGGGCGTTGTTGCTGCAACTGGCGGTATCATGATCATGTATCTGTTGAGCTTTGTACTGGGTTTCTTCGGCATTTCGATTCCTTATCTGCATGATAATAGCTTGATTGGCATCGGTATTTCGGTCGTTATCGTGATTGTGGCTGCCCTCAATCTGGTCCTTGATTTCGACTTCATCGAGGGTGGTGCTGAACGTGGTGCGCCCAAGTATATGGAGTGGTACGGTGCATTTGGATTGATGGTGACATTGGTATGGTTGTACATTGAGATCATCCGTCTGCTGGGCAAATTGCGTAGCCGGGACTAGTCCTATTCGATACGTCAGAGACGTAAACGGAGTGTGAATATAAAGCCAAAAAAGCTAACGCGTGATACTCACGTCGTTAGCTTTTTTTGAGTAACATTAGCAGAATTTCCTTAATGGCGCCTCTTATAAAACTCAACTGATTCCAACTCGTTGAGGCCCGGCACCACTTTATACTAACTCTGTATACAGATCATCCAAGGTGATGATCTCGGGCTTGCTCGGCAGCTCTGCCCCAGCCGAACAGGCTGCCAGCATATGTCCATCATCCAGTCGCTGACTGAGAAAGAGATATGTCCCGGCCTGTTTGCAATGCCAATCTTCCCGCTCATTGGGAAGGATGGCGAAGGAGTCCAGTGGCATGGACAACCCCATACCCACTGCCTTGATATAACTTTCCTTCAGCGTCCATAGACGGTAGAAGGTTTCCAGCCGACGATCGTCAGGCTCGGCGGCCAAGAACTGGCTTTCCTTAGGAGAGAAGAAACGCTCTGCAATCTGCATGTCAATTGGAGCTATTTTTTCCACATCCACGCCCAGTTCATCTGTACTGCCAGAGATCAGAGCAATCCAATCACCAGAATGGGAGACGTTGAATTGTACATCCGAATGGTGACTGAGCGAAGGTTTGCCGTAGGAATTACGGGTAAAGGAAAGCTCCGCAGGTCTCAGTCCGGTTAACTTGCTCAAAGTCACACGAGTCAATATCTCTCCCAGCACGGAGCGATACGCGTCAGCCTGACGCACAAAACGCGAAGCCTGAGCACGTCGCTCCGCAGAAACTTGCGATAGCAATTGGTTCCAGTTCGCCTCGGGCAATACTTCTGGAACTTGGAGTACACGAATAGTTATCATCATTAATCACCTGAGGACATATTCGGCGTGGATCAGTAACTTTCCTTTATATGGAATGGACTCTCATGCTTCTTGTACTCGTTTCCATTCTGTATGTGCAGACTGCACTCGCCCCCACATATCTTGGCATTCCAGTTCGCTGTAATTCACCAAGGGTTCATGGAATATTTCAGTTAATACGTCACGCCACTCGGTATAATTCCGGATCTCCGTTTTCCGGATTCCTTCGATATCATTTGTTTGGAGCATACATCCACGTAATTCATGACTGCGATTCTCATCCCGCTGACGAAGCAAAAATACGTTATGCCAAGGTGATTCGACTGCCCGACTGTAGAATTCATGTTTGGGAATGAACTCTTCCAGGCTGGTAATTGCTTCAGGAGCATAGTCCACACCTTCACTTGGCCCATGCGGCTCGTACTCAAGCCGCCATCCCCCAGCCACAACAGATGATGGCATCAATTGGTACGTGAACGGAGCTGAACCATAGGTTCCATAACGAAGTGGCAGAGGTTCAAAGGGCATTCCGCCGAGACCTACATCTACAATCCAGCGTTCAACTGTCGGGTCAGTATCTGGCAGAAGCACAGATAGACCGAGATGGAATGAGTTCACACGGGGTTGTTCCCCATGAGGCTGTACTCCCCCACGATGCCAATCAACCGTATAACCCAGCGAGCGGAGAAGAACACTAAATGCACCATTTAGATGAAAGCAGTAGCCGCTACGTCCCTGTAATATAAGCTGAATTGAATCTTGAAGACTGATTTCCGCAGGACGACCTGCAAAAATATCGACCGTTTGCCAGGATAAATATTGTACATGTGCTCGCTGGAGTTCAAATAAGAATTCCAGTGTAGGTTCCTTTATATCATCTATGCCGATCCGTTTCAGATAGGCCTGTATTTCAGCTGTATTCAATTGTTCAATCATTCTTATCACCTCACGTCATATAGTGGGTTGCATGTGGTAGTTATAAACTTCTGCTGCCCTGAGTTCATTGTAAAAGTGAACGGATGAAAACAACATCATCAGTTGAGCAGATTGTAACGGTACAATTATTGAACAAAGCCTTGAAATTCGTCTCAAGGGATGGGCATGGTTCTGATTTCATTGAAATACAATATATGGATGAGCTATTTCTTTTTCCGGGGTATGCTAACCCTTTGGAGTGGATATAGGTTAGAATATAGATAGATAGCAGGATTAGGAGATGGAAAAATGGCTAATGATGAAGTGATTTTGACACAGGAAGGCTTGGAAAAGCTGGAGGACGAACTGAAGGATTTGAAGACGGTGAAGCGTAAGGAATTGGCAGCTCGTCTGAAACTCGCGATCAGTTACGGTGACCTGAAGGAAAATAGTGAGTATCATTCAGCCAAAGATGATCAGGCCTTTATGGAGACCCGAATTTTGATCTTGGAGAAGATGCTGACAAAAGCAAGAGTCATTTCTTCAGACAATATAGACTCCAACAAAGTGAGCATTGGATCGACGGTGTTGCTTAATGACATTGAGTTCGCCGAGAAGATTGAATATAAAGTGGTTGGTCCTGCCGAGGCCGATGTTGCGGATAATAAAATTTCGTACGAGAGCCCGCTGGGCAAGGAGATAATGGGCAAAGAAGTGGGCAGCGTCATTCATGTCAATGCTCCGATGGGCGTTATCAAGTACGAGTTACTTCAAATTAAAGTGTAATTTAAAAAGAGAGGTGCTCCACAGTCATCCAAGTGGCTGAGGGGACACCTCTTTTTGATTCTATTGGGCTTTGAACGGTTGGGAATACGGATTTGTTGAAATTTCATACGGTTGGACTAACGGACTTTATCACATACTGTGTTTAAGGAACTTATGAGATGAAGATTTCCGTGTGTTTTACATGTAAAAAAATAACATTTCGACAAATTTCGAATTTCGAATGACCTGACAAGGTGAGTAGTATATAATTACGGGAAAACTTTAAAGTGATGGAGTAGATACGATGAATTTTAGTAAGCCTAATCTAGATCAAGACAACGCTGGCAAAGGAGAACGGTTCTCCCAAGCTGGATTTATCCTGGCGGCCATTGGTAGTTCGGTCGGTCTGGGCAACATGTGGAAATTCCCGTACATTACGGGTGAAAACGGAGGGGCTGCGTTTTTCCTGCTCTTCATCGTCTGTTTGCTGTTGATTGGTTTGCCAGTTCTTCTCGCTGAACTTGCGATTGGTCGCAGTGGCAGAGGTAGTGCAGCTACGGCTTTTATCAAAGCAGGTGGACATAAAGGTTGGCTCGCAGCCGGTTTGCTGCAAGTACTGACTCCTTTTATCATCCTCTCTTTTTATGTCATTATTGCAGGGTGGACCTTGCAATATGCAATTACGTCATTCAGTGGAACATTGTTTAACAATCCGGATTATGCCGGACAGTTCGACTCCTTCATAGGTGGCTATATGCCGATTGTATGGCAACTGGTCGCGGTCCTAATTACAGGCTGGATTGTAGCCAAAGGGGTATCTAACGGAATCGAGAAGTTTAACAAGGTACTGATTCCGGCGATGTTGGTACTGCTCATTATCCTGATGATTCGTGCAGTTACATTGCCGGGTGCGGGAGCTGGGGTATCCTTCTTCCTGAATCCGGACTTCTCACAGCTTACAACGGAATCCGCACTGGTAGCGCTTGGACATGCCTTCTTCTCCCTGTCACTGGGGATGGGTATTCTTGTAACCTACGGTTCGTATGTGGATAAAAATCAATCTCTCGGTGCGGCAACCGTCGCCGTTGGTGCAGGTGACCTGATCTATGCATTCATTGCGGGTCTAATCATCTTCCCAACAACATTCTCGTTTGGTATTGCACCGGACCAAGGACCGTCACTGATCTTTGTGGCACTTCCGGCGGCCTTCTCGGCGATGCCACTTGGTTTCTTGTTTGGTGGCCTGTTCTTCATCCTGTTGGCTATTGCGGCATTAACGTCAGCAGTATCCTTGCTGGAAGTTCCGGTGAAATATTTCATGGAACGTTTGTCCTGGAGCCGCAGTCGTGCGGTATGGGTTATATCACTCGCGGTCTTCATCGTAGGACTTCCTTCGGTATTGTCGCTCGGCTTGCTGCCTGAATGGACGATTGGATCGAAGAGTGTGTTCGACTGGATGGACTTTGTAGCATCCAACATCCTGTTGCCTGTCGGTGGACTGCTTGTAACGATTTTTGCCGGATACTTCTGGAAAACGGCTGCGGAAGCTTCAGGCCTGCGTTCCGGATGGTTCCGGGTGTGGCTGTTCATGCTGCGTTACGTAGCTCCGATCCTGGTTCTGCTGGTTCTACTGCACACATCCGGCATCATTCACTTCTAATGATGAAGACCCGATAGGGTGAAATATGGTCTGTTGTGCAGATTTACCATGGATAAAACCTCTTGGAAGAAATGCAAAAGCCCTTGTTTTCCCTCGTCAATTTTGGGACAATACGGAGTAGAGGTTTTTTGGGTAGGACCGATAAGCCATATGCTTTTTTGCGAAAAGAGGATTATACAATGAACAAATCATCCATATATGGATTAACATTAGAGCAATTACGTTCCTGGCTGCCGGAGCATGGGCAGAAAAAATCCCGTGCATCCCGGATCTGGGAATGGTTATATCAAGAGCGTGTTCACGATTTCCCTGCGATGACCGATGTCCGTCAGGAATGTCTGGACGTTCTCTCCGAGCATTTCACCATGAACTCGCTGAGCGAACATGTGAAGCAGGAATCGGCAGATGGTACCGTGAAGTTTCTGCTTCGGATGCAGGACGGCAACCTGATTGAGACGGTATTGATGCGGCAAAAATACGGACTTACCGTCTGTGTGACCACACAAGTGGGCTGTAATATCGGCTGTAGCTTCTGTGCAAGCGGTCTGATCAAGAAGAGCCGAGACCTGACCGCTGGAGAGATTGTGGAACAGATTATGCATGTGCAGCGACATCTGGATGCAGCGGGTCAAAACGAACGGGTAACCAACGTAGTTGTGATGGGGATTGGCGAACCATTCGACAACTTCCAGCACATGAGTGATTTCATCGAAGTTATCAAGGATCGCAAAGGATTGGCACTTGCCGCCAAACGGATAACTGTATCCACGAGCGGCCTTCCGGACAAAATCAAGGAATTTGCAGATAGCAGTCTGCAGGTTAACCTGGCGATCTCTCTGCATGCACCTAATAATGAACTGCGTACACACATCATGAAGATCAACCGGGCTTTCCCGATTGAGCAATTGATGGATGCGGTGGATTATTATCTGGCTAAAACCAACAAACGCATCATGTTTGAGTACATCCTGTTACGTGATGTTAATGATCAACGTGAGCATGCCGCGGAGCTCGCTGAACTGTTATCCAGTCGCAGAAGTATGGTCAGTGTGAACCTGATCCCATACAACCCGGTGGATGAGCACAGTCAGTATCAACGGAGTACAGAAGAGTCGATTCTCGGCTTCTATGATACGCTCAAAAAGAACAACATCAACTCCACTGTACGTATGGAACATGGTACGGATATCGATGCTGCTTGCGGACAGTTGCGCAGTAAACAAATGAAGAACAATGCTGCCGAATCCGAGCCAGACCGTCTGGCACTGGGATAAGATACAACGCGTCTGGCAAGTAAGTTAGGATACTTGGTTGTTATAATCAGTGCCTGCAATTTGTACGTGCCACCTACCGTTGTTGAGTTCGCAAATGCGTTGCCTGAATGCAAAACGCCTCTGTATATCACTGAGAAGTGATAACGGAGGCGTTTTTTGGAGTTTCATTATTTCAGTTTTTTGGTCATCAGCAGATGGGGAATGCCGTCTTCCATAAATACTTCCGATGCGGGTGCGTATCCGAGACGTTCGTAGAACCCGGAAGCTTGTACCTGTGCGTGCAGCTTGGCTTTCTCAAGACCATCAGCAACAGCCATCTGCTCCAGCTTGTCGATCAGCACACGGCCCAGGCCGTGTTTACGGTAATCGAGCATGACACAGATCCGTTCCAATTTGGCGACCTGTTCCACAATGCGCAGTCTGGAGGAAGCAGCAGGTACACCGTCTACGTAGAGCAGAATGTGGCGCACCTCCGCGTCTAATGTATCATAAGCATCGAATTCATCCGCTGCGGATACGCCTTGTTCTTCGACGAAAATAGCCGTACGAATGGCGAAGCAGGCATCGAGCAATTCCTGATTAGTAACTTCAACAATCGTTGTATTCATGAATGTTTCTCCTTTGGGTGATCGTAATGTTATCCTGACGTGATAAACTGGTACATACAGGAATGTGGAACGAAACTCGTTCTTTTCAACAGTAGTTATACCATCAATTATGTTGCGAATGCAACAATTTTATAGGGGCGTGAGTGTGTTGACTGAGAAAAAAGAAGTGCTGCGTGAAATTGGTATGATTGCCCGCTGTCTGGATTCAATCAGTAATGTCGAGTTTCAGCATCTGAACCTGTCCCGTGGACAATATCTATATCTGTATCGAATCTGTGAGAATCCGGGCATAATTCCGAATCAGCTTGCTGAATTGATCAAAGTGGATCGCACGACGGCGGCCAGAGCTATTAGCAAACTCGAATCCGATGGGTTCATTATTAAACAGCCAGCAATGGGTAATAAGAAGAATAAGGTGTTGTATCCCACCAAAGCTGGGCTTGAAGCATGGGAATTCATTCGTAAAGAGGGCGTGCATTCGGATCAGGTGACTCTGGATGGTCTGACGGAGGAAGAGATCGAGACCGCAGTCATGCTTCTACGTCGAATGCGACATAATATCGAGGTGGACTGGAAATTTGTCAAAAAGGGTGGACGGCGACCCTACATGGATATTTCGGAATGAACAGAGGAACGATTCTTGACCCCTGCATCCCAGACTCTAGCCGGAATTATCCAAAGGAGAAGAATCATTATGCCAGGGAAGCATCAGTACAGGAGGGAGTCATGAAACGGGTAAACCGAAAAAGGCTAACGTGGTGGATCATATTGGCAGTCAGTATCACGGCAGCGTTAATTATTTTTGTGAAGGAGCGGTTTGTGATGAATGAATCATCTCCTACGGTATCCTTTGTTCAAGATCATATGACTAATCCTAATGGTACAATTGCGACCTATTTGCAAGATGCTACCTCAGAGAGAGCAGACATCGTAGCAGGCAGAGAGGCTTTATCTGAATCACTTGGTCTTTGGATGCAATATGCTGTAGCCAAGAATGATCAGGCGTTATTCGAGGAAAGCTATGAACTGTTGACCACCTATTTCCTCATGCCGCAAAAATATATTGCCTGGAAGCTGGATGCCAAAGGTGAATCTCAAGTGACAACCAACGCGCTTGGCGATGATTTTCGAATTGTTGGTGCGTTATTAAAGGCAGCAGATCAATGGAAACAAGAAAGAGAAGCCAAACTGGAAACAGCTTCGGAAATATCCCGTACACTTTCGCAATCGGTTCAGAATAAAGGATATTATGTTGATTTTCACGATTTTGCGAGTGGTCACTCCACAGATACATTAAGTCTGGTCTATGTTGATCTCCCGTCTCTACAATTGATGGAAAAACATCAGTTGGTGGAACCGGGAACCTATGCCAAGTACGAAGCTTTGCTGAAGAAGATGCCTGACGATGGATTGTTCTATCCGAAGACCTTCGATGTAGTCCGTAAAAAATTTACGTATGATGATACGGTGAATCTGATCGACCAGTTGATCGTGGCGAATCATCTAACCGTGACCGACCGCAAACCGGACAAGCTCATTTCTTTTTTGAAAAAAGAGTTCAACACCCGGCATCAGCTGCCCGGACAGTATAAGCGAGAATCACGCACACCTGCCGTCTCTTATGAATCTTCCTCGGTATATGGCCTTGCCATTTTACTCGCTGTTCGTTCAGGTGATCCAAAATGGGCCAAACAGTTGTATAACCATATGACTACGTTGCGTGGTCAGGACTCTCGTTATCCAGGTGGATATGTATTTGACGGTAACACACATCTGTTTGATAATCTTTTTCCTTTATTGGGAGAAGTTAATTTACAGAAAAATATGAAAAAGTAATGATTTTGTCATTTAATGAATTCTTCAATGTGTTAGCATAGTTTTGTCTAAACATGTCATAAATTGTTGCGATATAAAAGAAGTGAGGTTGAACAAGAGTTCTATAAATTCAACGGAGAGAAGGAACTATGAGGAATAAAGCACCTACCCGCCGTATTGCGTGGGGATATGCCCTTTTAATTGGACTAGCCCTCATGCAGCAACTGATGATTTATCTTAAAGTGTACATGGATCAGAGCTACACTACAGGGGATTTGATTTTTAGTATCGTGTCGCTGGGTGCCTTGGTTTTTGGTCTTTTTCTGCCTGTTGGTGTATCCGTCGTGACGGGGTTTGTATATCTGGTTTCTTATTTTGTGTGGCTTGTTACTTATGCTGATGCAAATGTGCTTGTGTTCTCCTGGTGGTTGCTCATCCCTGCCAACGTTGCCGTGGCTGCGTTCATCAAGGCAAGTCTGCTGCGCAGTGCGCGTGTAGTGGAACGTCTCCAGGATATGCAGGACCGTAACCCGGAAATCGATCTGGATACCACGCTTGGTAATAAGGGAGCGCTGGCAGATACGTTAATCAAACATAGTAACCTTGCTCGTCGGTACTCCGAAAAGTATGGATTCAGCATTGCCATGTTCAAGATTGAATTTTTGCCACTGGTGATGGAATCCCTCGGTTCTGTCCGGTATGCACAGTTCCTGCTTGAAATCTCGGGTACGATTCAGAAGCAGATTCGGTATGAGGACTATAAATTTTTCGTGGATCGTGGGCGATTTGTCATCATATGTCCGATGGTGAATGTGGAATATCTTCCACTTCTTACACAGCGGATCAAAAAAGCCATAATGGATCTTCATATTATTGATAAAAAGGGAAATGAGCTGCAAACGGTGATACGCTCTGGTGCTCTGGTATTCCAAAAGGAGCAATTCAGCAAGTACGAGGACATTGACGCGGTTATTGCCGCCCTTGAACGAAACACAGAGACCGATCTCATCGGTGAGTATATATAAGTTATATAGTTCAACTAATCATTTACACGATAACGGAGGGGACAGAAATAATCTGAAGAAGCGTAGCGTTCGCCTTTATCCCTGGATTTTCCCTTATGAAGAAGGGAATCAAAAAAATCTGGGGATAACAGCGATCGGAAGGTTGTTCTGTCCTCGGAGTGTCAGTGTAAATAATCTTTAGTTGAACTTATATAACGGGAAGGAGAGAGGCGCTGTGGACTATATGTCCTGGTTCATCCCGATCTGTATCGCCGTCAGTTCTTTATTTGCGGTATTCACGATTTGGTTAACAATTGCAACCCTTCGCTTTCGGTCGAAAGTTATTCGCAAGTATGATCGGAGGAAAGTAAGTGGCTGATTTTATATTAATATTATCTATATTTAGTATCTGGATTGCCGTATTCGAGTCGATTGTTATTATGGCAGGTGCGATTCGTTTTATTAATAAACAGGACAAAAAAGGGATTCAGATCCCTGAAGATATGGATCATTATCCAACAGTCACGGTCATGGTACCTGCGCATAACGAGGGTCTGGTCATTGTTGCGACAGTAGAGCACATCCTGCGCCTGAATTATCCGGAGGATAAAGTTCAGGTCATCGTGATCGCGGATAACTGTACAGATGATACCGCAGAGAAGCTGAGATCATTCCTCAGTCAGACCAGTTATATGCATCGCAATGTAACAGTAATGGAGCGTAAAGGAACAGGTGGCAAGTCCGGGGCATTAAATGACGGACTGGACATAGCCACAGGTGATTGGATCTGTATCTTCGATGCAGATGCCGCACCTGAACGGAATGCATTAATGTTTTTGACCCAAAAATCGCTTGAGAATCCTGAACAATATGGCGTGGTTTTTGGCAGAAACAAAGCACGCAACAGAGGTCAGAATTTCCTCTCCAAATGCATCAATCTGGAGATCATTACTTCGCAACGTGTGTATCACACGGGTCTGTGGGAATTGTTCCAGCTTGGTTCCATCCCGGGGACGAATTACATTATCAAAACCGAGTTGATCCGGGAGATTGGCGGCTGGGATGTGACAGCTATTACAGAAGATACGGCGTTATCATTTGAGATTTTGAATCGCGGACAGTTTGTGGCACTTGCGCCGCAAGCGGAAGCTTATCAGCAGGAGCCGGAACAGCTTAGTGTGTACATGAAGCAGCGCGAACGCTGGGCCAAGGGGAACTACCAAGTGGTACTGGATAATATCCATAACCTGTTTAACCGTTCCAGTTGGCGTAATAAGTTGCTGGTCATCTATTATGCCGTCAGTTATTTCTGGTTTATGCTTGCGATCATTGTATCGGATATTATATTTCTCGTGAATCTGGTCTATCAGGTCATTGCCATATTTAAACCAGAGGTAAGTTCACCGTTCCAGTTTGCCGGCGATGCATATGTGTTTCTGGTCATTGGTTGGGCACTTATGTACTTTATTTACGTGTTACAGATCAATCTGGCACTTGCCGCAGATATTGGACAGAGCAATACTCGTAATTTCATCTATGCCTGCATATCCTATTTCACGTATGCACAGCTGTTCATCCTGATCTCGATCAAGGCTTTCTACTCCTTGATCATGGACAAGATTCGGAAACGCGAAAGCAAATGGTACAAAACAGAACGTTTTGGCTAAGCGGCGTAAATGTTATAAGTGTAAGGCAGAAAGGCTGTTTGCTGGAGAACTCCAGACAACAGCCTTTTTGTTATAGCCAGACACATCCATATTCTGTATACTCTTACAGGCTGTAAATAGGAAGTATGCTTATCCGAAATGGAGGGTCACGGAATGAAGGACAGAGGATCGGACTTTTACGATGATCAGGCGAACTTTGAGAAGTATATGGAACGTCGCAAGTGGCAGGAGAATGCCAATGATACATTGGAGAAGCCGGTGATGCTGGAGTTGATTGGAGATGTTGCCGGCAAGAACATACTGGACCTTGGTTGTGGAGATGCAAGGTTCGCCGCAGAATTGCTGAGTCGGGAGCGCGAAGGTGCGACGTATACGGGAATTGAAGGTTCTGTGAATATGATTCAGGCAGCTAACGAATCGGTAAAAGGATTGAATGCCCGGATTGAGCAAGCGTTCATGGAAGACTGGACCTACCCGGCCGTAGCGTACGATCTGGTTATATCAAGACTGGCTGTTCACTATATTGAAGATGTGGAGAGCCTGTTCCGCAACATATACAATACTTTGAAAGAGAACGGGACATTTGTATTTTCGGTAGAACATCCTGTGATCACGTCCACACTGCAACCTTCCGGGACGCGAACGGATTGGGTGGTTGATCAGTATTTTGTGGAAGGATTCCGTGAGCAGCAGTGGATGGGCGGTTCTGTGAAAAAGATGCATCGTTCCATTGAATCATATTTTATGGCATTGCAGCGGGCAGGGTTCCGTGTAGAACATTTGCGCGAGTCAGCACCACAACGTGCTTATTTTGTAAACGAGGAGACCTATCTGCGCAGGCAACGCATTCCGCTATTTCTGTTTTTAGGTGTGCGAAAATAGGATAGTGGTGAAACGTATAGATAAATAGATGAAACCGTAAAGTTATACTCATAAATTAGAAAGTTCTACACAGAAAACGGTGGATAACACTAGATATAGCAGTAAAAAGCCCAAAATCTATCCACATGTGGATAAGATATCGGGCTTTTTACTGTTAAGTTTCTTCACCTATGTTACGTTTGCTGTGTATAACCCCGCAATTATGAATCCGCCGCAGCTCTGACATAGACGCGATCCCCGTGCCGATCAACTTCCACAGGTGCCTCGAAGAAATCACTAAGCACTTCTGTATTCATCAGATCGCCAGTTAATCCACTACGGACGACTTCGCCCCGGCGCAGCAAAAGGCTGTGACTGAATACGGGCAATATTTCCTCGGTATGATGGGTGACATAGATGAGTGACGGGGTATCTGGACGCTGTGATAATTCACGGATGCTATTCAGCAGTCGCTCTCTTGAGAACAGATCCAGTCCATTGCAAGGCTCGTCCAGAATGAGTACACGCGGATTGGCCATCAGTGCTCGGGCAATGAGAAGTTTCTGTTTCTCGCCTTGAGAGCAGGTACGATATTCGCTATCCCACAGGTGCTGACAACCCAGCGTTTGCATCAATTCCTGTGCCTGATCCAGATCATCATCTGACAGCTTGTCATATAGGCCAATGGTGGCGTGTTTGCCGCTGATCACGACATACTGTGTGCGGTCTGTGCCATGCAATTTCTCTTGCAGAGATGAACTGACCCAGCCAATGGATTTGCGAAGCTGTCTCAGATCGACATCCCCATATTCATGGCCTAACACGGATATCTTGCCTTCGGTCGGCCAGAGATACCCGGTAATCATGTTCAGGAGTGTTGTTTTGCCGGAGCCATTCAGGCCAAGCAACGCCCAGTGTTCACCGTCATTAACCTGCCAGTTCACATCGTTCAGCAGGGTAAGGGGTCCCCTTTTCCAAGTAACATGCTGTACATCAATAATCATGCGTTATTCCTTCCTTCTGTTATCCTCAATTCTCCTATGTGTATTGTAGTCACAAAACGAAAGAGGTTTCAACGGTTATCATGCTGTTCTTGGTTGGTCCTTACGCAGAAATACAGCACACACACCAAGCAGTGGCAAAAACGAACATAACTTGATAACAAACGAAATGCTGGTCACGTCAATTAAGGAACCTAACACAACCGAGCCAAGTCCAGCCATGCCAAACGACAGGCCAAAAAACAATCCGGATACCGTTCCAATATGACGAGGGAGCAATTCCTGTGCATAAACAATGATGACGCTGAAGCCGGACATCAGGATGAGTCCAATCATTCCGCACAACACCATCGACATGACGGGGCCCGCATAAGGTAGCAGTAGGGAAAACGGTGCAGTGCCTGCAATGGAGAACCAGATCATCGGTTTACGTCCATAGCGATCAGCGAGTGGGCCACCGAGCAAGGTTCCGACCATGCCTGCAAATTGCAAAATAAACAGACAGATCTGTGCCTGGGAGAGAGGCAAACCATATGCATCCGCATAATAGAAGGCGTAGTACCCGGTCATGCCTGCAATATATACGAATTTGGAGAACAGCAGCAGGATGAGAATTCCCATTGTAAAAGCGATGAATCCCCTGCTCACAGGCCGAGCTGCTGGCCCTGCGCCGCTTGATTTTAGAGGGCGTTGCTGACGAATGTGGGTCTCGGCAAGCTTGTCTCTGTACCAACGACTGACCAAAGACTGAATGAATATGCCGATCAGGGCAAAGCCCATCAGCCATAGAAAACTACGCTGCCCATGTGGCAGCAGGATGAAGGCGACCAGTAATGGAGCAATAGCCTGTCCTGTGTTGCCTCCCACCTGGAAGATCGACTGCGCCATTCCGCGTCCTCGTCCGGCTGCCATATGGGCCACACGTGAGGATTCGGGATGGAGGATGGATGAGCCTATACCAATCAATGCTGCCGAAACAAGCAACATCCATAACTCGGAAGACAAGGCTAAGCCGAGAACACCGATCAGGGAGAATAACATGCCTCCGGGAAGCAGGATCGGCATTGGCTTGCGGTCTGACATATAACCGACCAGTGGCTGAAGGACGGATGCGGTAATATTCAGGGTGAAGGCAATCCAGCCCATCTGGGCGAAACTTAGCTGCATGGTCTGCTGGAATAACGGGAAAGCAGACGGAACCACTGTCTGCATCGCATCATTCAGCAGATGGGCGAAGCTGACTCCGGCAAGTGCCCAATTGGCGGAGGAGTTGATTTGCATTTTGCTTAAAGTGGCCTGAGCCATGGGAGATCACCTCGATTTATTTTTTTCTATGATAAAAGATGGGGGCAGATCATGTCTTTGTGAAAAGTGCTTGGAAAGTGAGCACGATTTGCTATAATGTCAGCAGGTGAGCAAACGATGGAATTAAACATGACGCTAAATGGGTTGGAATTATGGAAAGCTACCGGAGGCTTTGCGAATGAGCCGCATATACATGACGACTGGTATCAGCTAACGCTGCCGGTCAGAGGTCAATGTCATCTGGTACAGGAACGGCATGCATACCCGCTAAAAGCAGGGATAGGGATTATTGCTCATCCCCAGACTGAGCATTATTTTGAGATAGGGTTGGATTCGGCTGTCATTGTGATCAAGTTCCGTAAACCGCCATTAGGCAGTTTCGAAGGTGCGGAGTTAAGTGGGGGGCGAGCTGAGTTTCGACCTACCCAGACATTTGATCCTGCTGAGATCAGCAGTCTGTTTCGAGGCTGGAATTCCATTTTGTTAGATGATGTGCCCGAAATGCTGCAAGTGCAGGAAACAGAAATGGCGATCGAGACGTATCTAAGACGTATGTTGACGGGGCAGGAAAATGGAAAAAGGACTGTAAATCCCGGTACATTCATTGATCCTCATCTCCAACGAGTGCTGGATTACATTCACAGTGCCTATACAGGCCCAATGGATATTGATTCGATGGCGATGGTTGCACATCAGAGCCGATATCATTTTATGCGTTCTTTCAAGGCTCTTACGGGAACAACACCGTATCAATATCTGCTGAATTTGCGCGTAGAAGAAGCCTCCAGGAGGCTCCGCCTTACAACGGATTCAGTAACCACAATCAGTTATGAACTGGGATTTTCCAGCGTCAGTCAGTTTTACAGAGCCTTTCAGCGAGTGTATGTTATGACACCGATGGAATATCGGAATCATGTGTAGATTTTAACGGGCAGTCTCGCATATGCGAGACTGTAATTTAGTACGTTACAGCATGCCACTGATTTTTGTTGTTGCCAAACATTGAAGACTTTGCTAAGATGGGAAAAAGTTTATGTAAGCGTATACATTTAGATTAAAATTACAACGTTGTAATTATGGTTATGGCAAGTATTGAAAAGAAATAAATAAGGTGTAAGGAGGATTATTTCTAATTAATTATCTCATTAGTACGAAGAATGATATAGGTTGTTACAAAATGTGAATGAGATGAATAACAAATACGTCAGTGGAATGATAGTTTTTTTTATTCGAGAATTCAAACGTTGTAATTATGTAGCGAAGGGGAGTGTTTCACGTTGAAAAAACGCATGTCCACGCTGTTCAGCTTGATCAGACGGGATAAATATTTGCTACTGATGTTTTCGCCTATCTTTCTGTATTACCTCATCTTCATGTACCTTCCGATGCCTGGCGTGCTGTTGGCATTTCGTAATTTCTTGCCGGGGCAGGGCATGCTCAGCGGGGAGTGGGTGGGACTGCGCTGGTTCGAACAGTTTGTGAATTCCATTTACTTCTGGCGACTGCTGCGTAACACATTTCTGCTCGCCTTCCTGCCACTCCTGTTTGGCTTTTCCATTCCGATTTTATTCGCTGTCTGCATCGTGGAGATCAAGAACCGGACATTCAAGCGATTTGCCCAGACCGTTACGTACCTTCCTCACTTCATCTCCACTGTTGTTGTAGCCGGTATGATTATTAACTTCCTGTCACCAACAGACGGTATTGTGAACACCCTCATCGCGAGTCTTGGCATGGAAAAAGTGAACTTCATGATGGATGCGAGCTGGTTCCGTACCATCTTCACAAGTTCCGACATCTGGCAGAGCTTTGGCTTCAGCTCCATCATCTACATTGCAGCCATTATGGGGATCGACCCCGAGATGTATGATTCCGGCAAAATTGACGGCGTCAACAAATTCCAGGAGCTATGGCACCTGACCCTACCCAGTATCAAACCAACCATTGTCATTCTTCTGCTTCTGTCGCTTGGCGGCATTATGAGTGTAGGTTTCGAGAAAGTATATCTGCTCTACAACGGAGCCACCTACGAAACAGCTGATGTCCTGTCCACCTATGTATACCGGATGGGGATTGAGGGCCAGAATTACGGCTTCGCCACAGCGGTCGGCCTGTTCAACTCCATCATCACCTTTATCCTTGTTTTTGCTGCCAATTCCATGACCCGCCGCCTGACCAAGATGTCACTCTGGTAAGACTATAACCCGGACCAAAGGAGACCTGTATGCAAAAATCGAGAAGTGACCGTTTGTTCTACGGATGTGTCTACCTGCTGACCATACTGGCGGTTGTTGTCACGTTGTATCCCTTTCTGTACGTCATTAGTATTTCATTCAGCTCGGTGGATGCCATCGACAAACAAAAAGTTGTATTGTGGCCCGTTGGGTTTACCCTGTCGGGTTACCAAATGGTACTGCAATACAAGGAGTTGTGGGTTTCGTTCTACAACACCCTCTGGTACACCGTGGTAGGCACACTGTTGAACATCGTGGCAACATGTCTTGCGGCGTTTCCATTATCCAGACAGCAGTTTTTCTTACGTCGCAAGCTGAATTTCTTCATCGCCTTCACCATGTATTTCTCGGGTGGACTCATTCCGGTCTACATGCTGATTACCTCGCTTGGGCTGTACAACACTCGCTGGGTTATGGTGCTGCCTGTGCTGGTGATTACGTTTAACGTCATGATCTGCCGCTCAGCTTTCGAAGGCATTCCGAATGAAATTTTCGAAAGTGCCGGTATAGACGGGGCCAACGAGATGACGATGCTTTATCGTCTGGCGGTTCCGATCATTAAGCCAACACTGGCTGTGCTCACGCTGTACTATGCGGTATTCCACTGGAACAACTTTTTCACGGCCCTATTATATCTGGGCAAACAGGATATGCAGCCCTTACAGATGTTCCTGCGAAGAGTGCTGATCATGGCTTCGCCGGAAGTGATGCAGAAGATGGGCGGTACGATGACATCCGGTGCGTTGGCGGTCTCCTCCCTTCAGGTTCGTTATGTATCCATTGTGGTCAGCATTCTGCCTATTGTTACGATCTACCCGTTTATCCAACGGTACTTCGTTAAGGGAATTACCCTCGGAGCCGTGAAAGGATAGCTTTACTTACTTAAGTGTCATGTCATTCAAGGGAGTTCAAAATGGTTCATACCAAGGAGGAATGATGGATGAGATTTAAAGGGGCAGGAAGAAAAAGTGTAATCGCAGCGATACTGGCAATCAGCCTGGCGGGATGTAGCGGCGGAACAGGGGCGGGAACCGATGCGGGGAGCACCCCGTCCAGTTCGGAGCCAGCCTTCAATTATACCGGAGCAGGGCCGGTGACGGATCAACCGGATGCCAAGCTGTCTATTCTCGGCACCAACGCTTGGACGACCAATGTGGACTTGTCCACCGCAGCCATCGTGAAGAAAATTGAGAGCAACGCTGGTGTGACGGTGGATTGGGATCTGATTCCGCCGCAGAACTATGCGGATGCCGTCAATCCGAGGCTGGCTGCTGGTACCGGCTTGCCCGATATCGTGTACCTGCCGGATCAGGATCAACTGATGAAGTACATTAACAGCGGTCTATTCATTCCGATTAATGAACTGGTAGAGAAGTACGGCGTGAATCTCAAAAAAATATATGAAAAGTCGCCTTCGGTCAAAGCCAGTTTAACAACGCCAGATGGTAAAATGTATTATATCCCGCAGCAGACGTTAACCCGCAACTACATGCCGGTATTTATGGTCAATGTGCGCTGGCTTGATAAGCTGGGATTAAGCGAGCCGACCACGCTGGATGAATTCACGGCGATGCTGCGCAAATTCAAGACAGACGACCCGAACGGCAACGGAAAAGCCGATGAGATTCCGCTGTCCATGGAAGCAAAATTTGTGTCCATGGCCTTTGGCCCGGCATTTGGACTTGATCTGTCCAACCAGTTTTATGCAGACGATCAGGGCAAGGTACATTTCAGTTATTATGAGCCTGCCTACAAGGAGTACTTGAGCTATCTGAACGGACTGTACAAGGAAGGTCTGCTTGGGGTGGATTATGCGAGTACTACGAGTGATCAGGTCACGTCGCGCATCTCTCAGGATGTGACGGGAGCAACGTTTAATTTTAGCTGGTATATGTCGATGGTCTACAGTCCGTTGTTCAAGGATTACAATCCGGAAGAGCCAATCATCAAAGGCATTTTACCACTGAAAGGACCGCACGGGGATCAGTTCTATGTAGGACGTACACCAGTGAGTGGCATCTTTGGCATTACACGTGATAGTAAAAATCCCGAACTTGCTTTCCGTTTCCTGGACTATGCCGTAAGTGAGGAAGCACAGACGTATTATACGTGGGGCATCAAGGATGACACGTATACGGAAGAGAATGGCGTGAAGACATTTACGGACAAAGGCAAGGACAATGAATACATCCAGAAGCTTGGCATTGGTCCGGTGAATCTGCCGAACATCCAATCCACCGATTCTGCTGATTCCGTCGTAGCCCCTTGGCATGCGAAGATGGATAAAGAACTGGAGCCGTATGTGCGCGAACCGTTCCCGTTTGTCTATGCCCTGCCGGATGAAGCGAGTGTGGAGAGCATGGCGATGCCTGACATCACCACATATGTGGAAGAGATGAACTTTAAGTTTATTAGCGGGGACGCCAGTCTGGACCAGTTTGACAGTTATATTGAGACGTTGAAAAAGATGAATATAGAGCAGGTTATTGCGGGCAGACAGGCACAATATGATCGTTATAAATCTGCACAGAAATAAGAAATAGGGCTTCAGGCGTATGAGAGGTGTTGATTGATTTTGATAACCATTAAAGACATTGCCAAACTGGCGGGGGTGAGCTATAGCACGGTATCAAAGGCGCTGAATGATGATCCCCGAATCAAACCGGCAACAAAGCAGAAGGTGCTTGCGGTCGCAGAGAAACATCAATATCGGAAAAACATGCTGGCCCGGCAGCTCTCCACCGGCAGAAGCAACATCATCGGTTTTGTGCTGGATGAGCTGAGCAATCCGTTATTCTCCAACATCTCCGGCCGTCTGCACACCGAGCTGAAGAAGCGGGGATATCAGATGATCCTGGTTGTGGCGGATGATGGCGTGGATGTCTTCAGCCAGCTGCGCGTGGACGGATGTATTCTGTGGGACTATGCACTGGACAATCGGGAGATGTTCTGGAAAAAGTTTGCAACACTCAACATGCCATGTTTTGTGCTGGGTACAGATGAAGCGCCGAACTCTCCTTACATCAAGATTGATCGCAAAGAAGGGCTGTTCAAAGCAGTGGAGCATCTGAAATCGCTGGGCCACAGCCGAATCGGATTCATCGGCAACTCCCAGCACGTCAAGCTGGAGGGTTACAGGGAAGCGTTGCAGCGTACGGGTCTGGGTTTTAACGAAGACCATGTGTTGCCAGCGCATTCCTCTTGGGAAGACGGGTATTTTGCCATACGTAATCATGCGTTTGGGGCGGATTCGCCGACAGCATTTATTGGACTGAACAACTTGGTCACCCGAGGGGCACTCCGGGCTTTACTTGAGGCAGGTTACAGTGTTCCACGCGATATCTCGTTAATTGGGTATGATGATCTGCCGGATATGCAATATGCGGAAGTGGCCTTGACTACAATTGGCCCGCCTCTGGATGAACTGGCCGTGCAGGCAGCAGAGCTGATTGTATCGTTAATCCGTGATGAACAGGTCGATGTTCCGGTAGTCATTCAGCCTAAGCTGAACCTTCGCAGTTCAACGGCAATGTGCCGGCAATAAGGACAGCGACCTTTGAAGAGTGAAGCGGTTATCCGTTAGTCATACATGTATTAGGTGAGTACAACATTCAAGGAGGAATTGCTTATGCAGGTACAGACACAGTTATCCTGGTCTGAGCGAATTGCAGCAACGATCATCCAGCAATGTGACGGGGACGGTTATCATGCGTTCCCTTCGGGACGATGGGCATACGTGGAAGGCATGACCTTGATGGCAATGGCACGAACCGGGCAGTATTATGGCAAACAAGAGTATGTTGATTTTATGAAAAAACATATGGACCTGTATATCCAGCCGGACGGCTCTATTGGCACCTATACTTTGGAAGAATATAATCTGGATCAGATTAATCAGGGGAAAAACCTGTTTGCATTACTGGATGGTGCTGAAGATCAGCGTTACGTAGAAGCGGCTCATCTCTTGGCAGCACAGCTCGCAGGGCAACCCCGCACGTCGGAGGGCGGTTTCTGGCACAAAAAAATCTATCCATTCCAGATGTGGCTGGATGGATTGTATATGTCGTCGCCTTTCCTTGCAGAGTATGCCAAGACGTTTGATCTACCTGAGCTGTGGGACGAAGTGGCACATCAGATTCTGCTGATCGAACGCCAGGCCCGTGATCCGCGGACCGGGCTGCTCTATCATGGCTGGGATGAATCGAAGGAGCAGGTCTGGGCAGATTCATCGACAGGGTGCTCACCACACTTCTGGAGCCGGGCGATGGGCTGGTATGCCATGGCGATTGTAGACAGCGTGGAGCATTTCCCCGTGAATCATCCAAAGCGCGGAACCATCATCGGCATCTTCGAACGGATGTGTCATGCTCTGGTACGCGTGCAGGAGCAGGAGAGCGGGTTATGGTTCCAGGTGCTGGATCAGGGCTTCCGCAAAGGCAACTATCTGGAAGCATCCGGGTCAAGCATGTTTGTATATGCACTTGCGAAGGGTGTGCGACTAAGGTATCTGGAGCCGCATTTCAGAGCTGCGGCGGAGAAGGGATGGCAGGGACTGTCCTCCAGATTGGTGGAGGAGACGGCTGACGGCGTTCGGTTAAACGGGATCTGTCATGGCGCAGGACTAAGCCTGGATCGGGATGGCTCGTACAACTACTATGTAACCGAAGCGGTTGTAAGCGATTCCTTTATGGGTGTGGCTCCGCTTCTGCTGGCAGCACTGGAAATGGAGCGACTGCCATGACGCAGCAGAGATTGCCAAATACAGCATTGGAATCATCAGCTCCCTGTCTGACTGTTGCTTCAGATGGGACAGGGGATTATGTGACGATTCAGGCCGCAGTTGATGCGCTGCCGGAGAATGGCATCGGAATCGTTCCAATTCGAGTGAAGGCTGGTGTCTATCATGAGAAGCTGCATATGGAGAAGCCGGGCATCCACCTGATTGGTGAGGGGGCGGAGCAGACGATCATTACGTATGATGATCATGCACTCAAGAAGTTTCCGGACGGGTCGCCATATCATACGTTTCATTCCTATACGGCTTTCGTTGGTGCCGATGATTTCACGGCAGAGGGGATTTCCTTCGTAAATGCTGCCGGGCCGGGCAAGCAAGTTGGTCAGGCCCTGGCCGTTTATGTGGATGGAGACCGGGCGGTCTTTCGCCGCTGTCGTTTGATCGGTCACCAGGATACGATCTTCACCGGCCCGCTGCCGGAGCAGCCCATGGATCGCAGTTATTTTGGTGGGCCACGCGATGGTGCCGAGCGGCGCAAACTGCGGCAGTATTTCGAGGACTGTTACATCGAAGGTGATATCGATTTTATTTTTGGTTCGGCTACGGTGGTGTTTAAGGGCTGCGAGATCTTTACGAAGAATCGTCTGACTGAAGCGGAGGCTGCGGATGGACAAGTGAACGGTTGGATTACCGCAGCCTCTACGCCGGAGGATGTGCGTTACGGCTATGTGTTTCTGGACTGTGATCTGACCAGCAATGCTCCGCCGCAGTCGGTGTATCTGGGCAGACCGTGGCGTCATCATGCCAAAGTCTGTTTTCTGAACTGCTGGATCGGCGCTCATGTGAAGCGGGAGGGATGGCACAACTGGAACAAGACAGATGCAGAGCAGACCGTTCAGTATGCGGAATACAACAGCGCAGGGCCTGGTGCCGGATGTGCTGCTGATCGTGTGCCTTGGGCCAAAATACTGACCGAACAGGAAGCGGCCGAGTACACTGTACCTCTGATTCTGTCCGGCGTGGATGGATGGAAGCCTTTGGAAAGGAGAGGGGAGTAGCGGCAGTAAGATACGCCCTCTTCTCTGCGAAATATCTAACACAGGTTTTCTTTCAAGTCTCCTAAGGAGTTGAAAGAAAACCTTTTTTGTGCGCTATATTACATTTTTCGCCCCCAATAGAACTATTTTATCCCTTATCTCTTTTGCAGTTTACTGATTAAATACAGGGTGAGGATCTGTAAATTCCCTGTAAAATTTGGATGGTGCCTGCAAAAAAAGAACACGAGAGGGAAGGTCCATTTTGGTAAGGGAAGGGAGTGAAGTGACACGCAACATCAGATGGCTGAATGGGGCTGGCTCTAATCGATCACAGATCAGATGCAGGTGGACAATTGAAGTTTTGTTTGCAAGGTGAACGTATCCTTAGTACAGGAGGGATTTTGCTTGAATCAAGCTGTTCGATTCCGCCCGGTCATTACATTTGCTTTGGCATTTCTTCTTCTTATTTCGTGGTTTGCACCGAGAGCCGATGCCGCCGCCCAGTGGCAGGCAGGCACCGCATACAAGAAAGGAGACCTCGTAACATATCAAAATAAAGATTATGAGTGTATTCAGGCCCACACGGCGTTGAGCGGATGGGAGCCCTCTGTTGTGCCCGCGTTGTGGAAATACGTCGGGGAAGGTTCGGGAGGGGAAACGCCAACGCCAGATACGGCACCACCTTCTGTTCCTGCGGGTCTGACTTCATCCTTCATCACGAACACCTCTGTGAGTCTTTCCTGGAATGCATCCACGGATAATGTGGGCGTAGCGGGGTATGAGGTATACCGGAACGGCGTTCTTGTGACAAGTACTTCAACTACAACGGCTGTAGTCACAGGACTGACAGCTAGCACGACTTATGCTTTTACGGTAAAAGCCAAAGATGCCGCAGGCAATATATCCGCTGCGAGCACCTCCCTCAGTGTGACAACTTCCAATGGATCTTCCAATCCGGGGCCAACCGGCAGCAAATGGCTGATCGGCTACTGGCATAACTTCGATAATGGTTCAACGAATATCAGACTTCGTAACGTATCAACAGCCTATGACGTCATTAATGTCTCCTTTGCTGAACCGATTTCACATGGCAGCGGAACGCTTGCTTTTACTCCATACAATGCAACGGTAGCTGAATTCAAATCCGATATTGCCTATCTGCAAAGCCAGGGGAAAAAAGTACTTCTTTCCATGGGGGGAGCCAACGGTACCATTGAGCTCACTGATGCGACCAAGAGACAGCAGTTCGAAGATTCGTTAAAATCAATCATTTCCACGTATGGTTTCAATGGTCTAGATATCGATCTGGAAGGAAGCTCCCTGTCTCTGAATGCAGGGGATACCGATTTCCGTAGTCCAACTACACCGAAAATTGTTAACCTCATCCATGGCGTGAAAGCGGTTAAGTCACACTTTGGCGCCAATTTCATCCTGACGGCTGCGCCGGAGACGGCCTATGTACAGGGTGGATATCTGAGCTACGGCGGTCCTTGGGGAGCATACTTGCCAGTCATCCATGCCTTGCGTAATGACCTGACCCTGCTTCATGTGCAGCACTATAACACGGGCTCCATGGTGGGGTTGGATGGGCGCTCTTACGCCCAGGGAACAGCTGATTTCCATGTGGCCATGGCGGAGATGCTGCTTCAAGGCTTTCATGTAGGCGGTAGCACAGGCCCATTCTTTAGTCCCTTGCGACCGGACCAGATTGCCATCGGTGTGCCGGCTTCCCAACAGGCTGCCGGAGGTGGTTATACAACGCCAGCCGATCTGCAGAAGGCACTGAATTATTTGATCAAAGGTGTGTCGTACGGCGGTTCCTATACTTTGCTCCAGCCTGCGGGCTATGCGGGGATAAAAGGGATTATGACCTGGTCAATCAACTGGGATGCATATACGAATAACCAGTTTTCGAGCGCACATCGTCCGTTCCTGAACGGGCTGAGTACGCAAACGACAAAGGAGGTTGTGTATTAGATGATACATTTAAATAAACACACTGCTGTCAAGAAAACCGCGAAGTTTCTCTTGGGTCTATCCCTGCTCTTATCCGTCATTATTCCTTCTTTTGTGCTCCAACCCGCTACGGCAGCAGCTGCAGATTCTTATAAAATTGTTGGTTACTACCCGTCCTGGGCTGCGTATGGGAGAAACTATAATGTAACGGACATCGACCCAACCAAAGTCACGCATATCAACTATGCGTTTGCCGATATTTGCTGGAACGGTATTCATGGAAATCCGGACCCTTCAGGCCCTAACCCGGTGACCTGGACGTGTCAGAATGAGAAGAGCCAGACGATCAATGTACCGAATGGCACGATCGTGCTTGGCGATCCATGGATTGATACCGGCAAGACATTTGCAGGGGATACGTGGGATCAGCCCATTGCAGGCAATATCAATCAGCTTAACAAGCTGAAACAGATCAATCCTAATCTGAAGACAATCATCTCCGTGGGAGGATGGACATGGTCCAACCGCTTCTCCGATGTAGCTGCGACTGCTGCAACGCGAGAGGTATTTGCAAACTCTGCCGTCGACTTCCTGCGGAAATACAATTTTGACGGGGTAGATCTGGACTGGGAGTACCCGGTATCAGGCGGACTTGATGGTAACAGCAAACGTCCTGAGGATAAGCAAAATTACACACTGCTTCTGAGCAAAATCCGTGAGAAGTTGGATGCTGCCGGAGCTGTGGACGGCAAGAAGTATCTGCTTACGATTGCAAGCGGTGCATCTACGACCTATGCTGCGAATACTGAGCTTGCCAATATAGCTGCCATCGTCGACTGGATTAATATTATGACATACGATTTTAACGGGGCCTGGCAAAAAGTCAGCGCGCATAACGCGCCGTTGAACTATGACCCTGCGGCTTCGGCTGCTGGGGTGCCGGATGCCAATACATTTAATGTGGCTGCCGGAGCACAAGGACATTTGAATGCAGGCGTACCAGCCGCTAAACTTGTGCTTGGTGTTCCGTTCTATGGACGTGGCTGGGATGGATGCGCACAGGCGAGTAATGGCCAGTATCAGACCTGCGCGGGAGGTTCTTCCGTTGGAACATGGGAAGCAGGCTCCTTTGATTTTTATGATCTGGAGACTAACTACATTAACAAAAACGGGTACACGCGTTACTGGAATGACATTGCCAAGGTGCCATATCTCTATAATGCGACCAACAAGCGATTTATTAGCTATGACGATGCGGAGTCTATTGGATATAAAACCGCTTATATCAAAAGCAAAGGACTCGGCGGAGCGATGTTCTGGGAGCTTAGCGGTGACCGGAACAAAACACTCCAAAATAAACTGAAAGCCGATCTGCCTACTGGAGGTACAGTGCCTCCAGCAGATACGACGGCGCCAAGTGTACCCGGTAATGCCCGCTCGACAGGTGTGACGGCCAATTCGGTGACGCTGGCCTGGAATGCTTCAACGGATAATGTGGGGGTTACTGGGTATAACGTCTACAATGGTGCCAATCTTGCTGCCTCCGTCAACGGAACGACCGCAACAATCAGCGGCCTGTCCGCGGGTACTTCCTATACTTTCACGATCAAAGCAAAAGATGCGGCAGGCAATCTGTCTGCAGCCAGTAATGTTGTAAACGTGAGCACTACGACTCAACCGGGAGGTGATACGCAAGCACCAACTGCACCGACGAATCTGGCATCAACCGCGCAAACAATATCCAGCATAACGCTGAGCTGGGCGGCATCTACGGATAACGTGGGTGTAACGAGTTATGATGTGTACAACGGAACGGCTCTGGCGACATCCGTGACCGGAACAACAGCAACGATCAGCGGGCTTGCAGCGGATACCTCGTATACATTTACGGTAAAAGCAAAGGATGCGGCGGGTAATGGTTCTGCTGCGAGCAATGCGGTGACCGTGAAAACAACAGCAGGAACGACAAATCCGGGCGTTTCCGCCTGGCAGGCGAATACAGCCTATACTGTAGGACAGCTGGTCACCTATAGCGGTAAGACGTATAAATGTTTGCAATCCCACACATCCTTGTCTGGGTGGGAACCATCCAATGTCCCTGCATTGTGGCAGGTCCAATAGTTAAAAAATGGATTACCGCATTTTGAATTGAAACATGTAGTTTTAGCGAGGCTTGGCTATAGGGAAGAGAACATAACGAAAAAACACCGGCTACTGGTCATACCCCTGTCAAGTAGACAGATGAAAAAAGCTATGCTGCCAGCGCGCATCGATATTCAATCGGTGCGCGCTGTTTGAGTTTGGCTTGAAAGCGTCGGTAGTTGTAATTGTACACGTAATCT
>NZ_MKZL01000007.1:0-117136 GCF_002803315.1 Paenibacillus sp. GM1FR
CCATTGCGGAAGATTCCCTACTGCTGCCTCCCGTAGGAGTCTGGGCCGTGTCTCAGTCCCAGTGTGGCCGATCACCCTCTCAGGTCGGCTACGCATCGTCGCCTTGGTGAGCCGTTACCTCACCAACTAGCTAATGCGCCGCAGGCCCATCCCCAAGTGACAGATTGCTCCGTCTTTCCAGTTTCCTTCAGGCGAAGAAAACAATTATTCGGTATTAGCTACCGTTTCCGGTAGTTGTCCCAAACTTGAGGGCAGGTTGCCTACGTGTTACTCACCCGTCCGCCGCTAAGTATCAAGGAAGCAAGCTTCCTATCCACTCCGCTCGACTTGCATGTATTAGGCATGCCGCCAGCGTTCGTCCTGAGCCAGGATCAAACTCTCCAATAAAGTATTGAAAAGAGCGATATGCTCATTTTGAATCTGACGAGATTAAAAATCTCATTTGTGCTCCAGTCGATCCAAGCCAAGGCTTATCTCAAACTTTTGCGTTCATTCTGCAAGCAGAATGTTTACTCACTCGTTGTTCAGTTTTCAAAGATCAAACTTGTTTCGTTACTGAATGTTGTTCTCTTCAGCAACTCTTATATAATATCATGTCCGAACCAACTTTGCAAGCTCTTTTTTTAAGTTTCTTTCGAAGCTTATTTCATTCGCTTGCCGCACCGTGTATCTCGTGTTTTTTTGGCCGGAAATAGAATATACCATGTACAGTTATGAAACGCAAGTCTTTTTTAGATAAACATTAAATTCTTATAAAATGAGTACCCTATAGACCTTTTAACAAGTATCTCCTTATAACCAGCTAAATGATACATCTGCGCACTAACTTTGATGATCAGAGTAATTAACTTACAAACGCAATAAGTTTTTTTATATGATCCTTAATCCAACTTATAGAGAAACTCATGTTGTATACGTACATACTCATCGCGTTATAGAACCTATTAACCGATGATTTCATCGGTTAAACAACCAACAGATCATAAATCATTATACTCATTCCTTCTATATAGAAGGAAAACATTTTTGAGATTCATTTTACTCAAGAAAAGAATACAAAAAAAAGCGAAAGCTCCGGGTTTAAATCCCGTGGCTTCCGCTTCTTTCATATATATGGTATCAAACTTATCTCCGTATTCTTCATTAAACCTAATGTACGCTTACTCCCCGCCAATAAATACGTATCGGCAAACTACAATGAGCGCCAAGATCCACATAAGCCAGTGAATTTTCACTTTACGCTCTGTAACCAAGTTACTGAACACCGCCAGAATTACATAAGATACGATACCTGCGGATATCCCGTTTGCGATTCCACCTGTGAAAGGCATCAATACAATGGTAAGGAATGCAGGGAAAGCTTGCAGGAAATCATCCCACTCAATGCTGCGCACTTGACTCATCATAAGCACACCCACGATGATCAAAGCCGGAGCTGTCGCAGCGGATGGAACAACAAGCGCAAGCGGTGCGATAAACAGGGCCAAAATGAACAACAAACCTGTCGTTACCGAAGTCAGTCCTGTACGTCCACCTGCCTCAACACCTGAAGCACTTTCAACGTATGCTGTAATTGTACTTGTACCCAGTGCAGCACCTGCGCTGACACCAACTGCATCGACGAGCATCGCTTTACCGATCGTTTTCTCGCCTTTTTTCTTATCCTTCATAATCCCCATACGTGTTGCAGTACCTACCATCGTACCAAACGTGTCGAACAATTCAACGAAGGTAAAGATGAAGATGATCTCAAACAATCCCAGACTGATGGCACCTTTCAAATCCAGCTGTCCAACCGCCAGATCACTGAAGTTAGGCAACCAGCTTGCGCCTGAAAGACCACTCAGATTCGTAACGCCCATCGGAATACCAATCAGCGTTGTTGCTACGATCCCGATCAGCAGAGCGCCTTTGACGCGCATAACCATCAGTATAGCAATAAGGAGCAAACCAATCAGGGCCAGCAATGCATCATGATGTGTTATAAAGTTACCCAATGACAGATTAAAACTACTACCTGGAATCGGCTGACTCAGATCTGCGTCTGGTGCAACATTAACTGTTACAGCCACGAGATTAGCAAGTTTGAAACCAATAATGGTAATAAAAAGACCGATACCAACCGTAATGGCCATTTTGATTGACTGCGGAACTGCTACAAGCAGCATTTGCCGAATCTTCGTCACGGTCAAAATAATGAACACGATACCGGAAAGGAATACCGCTCCGAGAGCAGCCTGCCAAGTAATCGCTCCATTCGAACTTAGAACGACAGTCATGAAGTACGCATTCAGCCCCATACCTGGTGCAAGTGCGATCGGAATATTCACGAACAATCCCATAATAATAGTCATTAATCCGGCGCCGACGGCTGTTGCAAAGAATACTGCATTATCCGACATCCCCGCACCGGCTTGTCCCAAGAACAACGTATTTACAAAAAGAATGTAAGCCATTGTCATAAACGTAGTGAGACCCGCAACAATCTCCGTTCTAACGTTTGTTCCGTTTTCTTTTAATTTAAAGAAACGATCCATAATTACTAACTCCCCCTTAGAGATGTTGAAGCCATATTGAAAAACGACAAATGACCCTGATGAAGATTCTTCACCCAGGGTTCAGCTGACAAGGAGTGGCATGATGCCTTTACTAAGAACAAAAAAAATTCTAATGTGCGTGATGTCCCCGCAATCATGTAGAATTCATGTGCTTAGCCTTCTCCTCTTCGTAGCCAGATCATTAGGGTGATCTCGTAGAGACTCCCGGGCCAATCCCCAGGATTATACGAATAAGTATGCGCTATTTGTTTGTTTCCCATCACTATTTTAGGAGGGCAGTATGTTTTTGTCAATGAGAAAAACGAATATTAATATCAAGCTTTTAGAATATCGTTCGTATTATTTAACAGATTGAACCAGTTCAGCGGTTTACAACCCAATTGAATACGCTTTTTTCAGTGTAATCTCAATGGGATATGTCCATTCTTTCAGACTGAAAGTTCCGCAGGATAACATAAAAAGCTAGCCTGGTCAAAGAGCAGAAGCGCTCTAATCAGGCTAGCTTATATTTCTGATGCGTCTTAGCAATCAGGTGTATGATGATATAGGAATAATAACGATGTCTCGTATTCCGAAGACTTATACTCATTAGGTATATGGAGCAATTTGCGACATGTTCCGGAGCTATTTTTTACCGGATCAGTCCTATGTTAATTATATCTCTGTCTGCGAAGCATCCTGTATCTCTTGTTGTTCCTGATTTGCGTTCGTTGTTGAGTCAGAGGATAACTCCTGGTTACTGGACTGATCGGAAGAAGCATCCGCTGCCTCTAAATTCACAAATGGAAAGTCCCCCGAACCGGAAGCCAGATCTTGCATACCTGAACCGCATCCTGCCAGCATCACCATCAGAAACGCACTTCCAATGCCCATCTTCCATTTGCTCATATAGTCGGTTTTACGCATACATTCAATTCTCCCTTCAGTAGCCATATAGCTCTTAGTATGTACTTATTGTACAGGCCCGACCTGAAAGGATCATGAAGTGAACTTTAAAATGGGATGAATTTTGAAAGTTTATTACTTGTAAAAAAAGTAGCCCTACAAAAATTTGATCACAATATTCTTCTTAATAAAAAAACGCCCTTTTATTTGCGAAATACCGCAGATAAAAGAGCATTTTTTATAATCTATCGTTAAGAGTCTATACCCTATTCCCACTCGATTGTTGCAGGTGGTTTGGAAGTTACGTCATAGACGATACGGTTTACGTTATCAACTTCGTTAACGATCCGTACGGAGATTTTCTCCAGCACATCCCAAGGGATACGTGCCCAGTCCGCAGTCATACCGTCGATGGATGTTACAGCACGGATACCTACAGTGTAGGAATACGTACGTGCATCACCCATAACGCCGACACTCTTCATGTTAGGCAGGGCTGTGAAGTACTGCCAGATTTCGCGGTCGAGACCGGCTTTGGCAATCTCTTCACGCAGGATGTAGTCTGAATCACGAACGATGGTAAGTTTCTCTTCGGTAACCTCACCAAGAACACGGATCGCAAGACCCGGACCAGGGAACGGCTGACGGTGTACAATTTCGTCCGGCAAGCCACACTCGGTACCGACTTTACGTACTTCATCCTTGAACAACGTGCTCAGTGGCTCGATCAGTTTGAAGTTCATGTCCTCAGGCAGACCGCCCACGTTGTGGTGGGATTTGATGGTCTGTGCAGTCGCTGTACCACTTTCTACGATGTCCGTGTACAGTGTACCTTGTGCCAGGAATGCAAAGTCATCGAACTGCTTGGACTCTTCGTCAAATACGTAAATAAACTCGTTACCGATGATTTTACGTTTTTGTTCTGGATCATCCACGCCAGCCAGTTTGGACATGAAGCGCTCTTGTGCATCAATTTTGACAACTTTCATGTCGAATTTGCCGACAAACGTCTCCATTACACTTTCTGCTTCACCTTTACGCAACAGACCGTGGTCGATAAACATACATGTCAGTTGATCACCAATGGCTTTGTGAAGCAATGCAGCTACAACGGAAGAATCTACACCGCCGCTCAGTGCACACAGTACTTTACTGTCGCCCACTTTTTCACGAATGTCTCTGATGGTGTCATCAATGAATGTCTCCATCGTCCAGTTGCCTTCGCAACCACAGATTTCGAACAGGAAGTTACGAATCATGTCGTTACCGCGAACAGAGTGACGTACCTCAGGGTGGAACTGAACAGCATACAATTTGCGCTCATCGTTGCTCATGGCAGCAATTGGCGCACTTTCCGTGCCTGCATCCAGTTTGAAACCTGGAGGAAGTGTAACCACGTGGTCACCGTGACTCATCCATACCGTATGTTCGCCTTCAATACCTTTTGCCAGTGTAGATCCAGCAGCAAACTCAAGGTCTGCTTTACCGTACTCTCGCTTCTCGGAACGTTCTACTTTACCTTCGAGCTGTTGGGCCATAAGCTGCATCCCGTAGCAGATACCGAAGATTGGCAAGCCCAGGTCATAGACACCTGGGTCCACGTGTGGAGCATTCTCAGCGTATACGCTGGACGGCCCACCTGAAAATACGATTCCTTTTGGTGCCATTTCTGCGATCTTTTCCGCCGGTGTGTTATACGGCAAAAGCTCGCTGTATACGCCAAGATCCCGGATTCTTCTGGCGATTAACTGGTTGTATTGGCCCCCAAAGTCAAGGACAACCACAATCTCATTCTGCTTATTCATAACCGTGCCTCCCTCAATTCAATGAAACTAATTATACGCAACGACAAAACATACCGTCAAGGAAAGGCGAAACTCCTTTTTTCGACATATCAAAACAGGATTACCAAATGCCTCTAAATATGAAATTCCGAATAGAAAAGCTTGGCAGCAAGATGCTGGTTCAAGTGTATGATAGTGGAAAGACGCCTCGTTCGCAGCGCAGCGCGAAAGGCGTCTTATGTATGGCATGCAGCATAAACCAAATGCTGCGTTTAAAAACAGTGCGCCAGCCAATGGTGATCTTCATCTGCCCACAAGTGGCCAAGCTTTATTGGAAAGCGATAGCGATTGTATGGCTGCTTCGCATCTTTGGTGTAACGTTGTAACATCCTTGTGTTACAACGCCTGCAACCGCCGGGCCAGACGAAGTGCCCGGCGCAGGAAGTCCAGACTGTCCGTGCGCAGCGGACGGTCTGGCCCATACAGCAGCCGTTCCCAGTCGGCTGCAAACCGCGCGATGTCCGCGCCGTCCGCGCCTGCGGCCAAAGCCGGTGACGCTGCATATTCACGCAGCGTCATACCCGGCGGCCGCGGGCCGTACCGGCGCGCGAGCGCGGCCCAGACCGGAGCGGCGGCGCGCAGCAGCCGCTCGCGGTCTGGAAAGCTGCTGCGTGGCCACGCCAGCAGCAGCCCTAACCGCAGCGCGGGGCGTAGCCGCCGCATGCGGACCAGAGCAGCGGCGCCCAGCAGGGCCGCTGCCACAAGGGCTGCCGCGAGCCATGGCTCCGCGGCAATGGCCCGTGCGCGGGCGAGCAGCCACGCGCCCGCGTAACCCAATCCGCCGCTCATATACGGCGGATTCTCCGCAACAGGCTGCGGCCCGGCGAGTGCTGCGACACTTTCGCCCGCGCCTTGCGCCATGGCGAAGCCTGGCGTGGCCTCAAACGGCATCCAGCCTGCACCCGGAAAATATACCTCTACCCAGGAATGTGCATCTCCCTGTGAAATCACATACTGACTGGGCACATCCGGGTCAGCAACTCCGGGGCCAAAACCTTTAACCCAGCGTGCGGGGATGCCCTCTGCACGCAGCAACACAATCATGGCTGTGGAGAAATGATTGCAATACCCCTGCCGGGTGACGAATAAAAAATCGTCCACAAAATCTGTTCCTCGCGGTGGCATACGGGTATCCAACGTATACTCGGCATGAGCAGCCAGATAAGTCTTGACGGCTTGCACAGCGTCATACCGGGTCTCACTGCCATGAATGATTTCCTTGGCAAGCGTCTGCACTCGACCAGGGAGTGATGCAGGCAATTGCAGATAATCCCTCCGGATGGCTGCCGGATCTTTCCCTTTATTCGTTTCCTCAAGTAGACGTAACTGTTCAGGTGTTGCGACAGGAACCATGACATCTGCCGAATAATTTTTAAGTATTTTATCGTCCCCTGAGCTCGCGAGCCACAATGTTGCCGAATCGCGATTAGACAGCAAAGAAAACATGTTTTCCTGATTATCCTTGTTCTTATCCTGGAACGATACGTTAACCGGTATGCCCCCGGTAAAGAGAGGATTTGGTCCTTTCCACTCTCGCTGCATCGTGACAGTTTGGCGAATGCGACTCCAATAGGTTGGATTCTCCCAACCATCAGCACGCAGCATTCCGGATGGACTTGCCGTTTCGAAGCTTTGACCCGGATCACTCCAAGTACTACCGTTATAATATGAACGGGTCTCCCCTCGCCAATACGTCACTTTTGGACTCTTTGCTATAAAAAAGATGGAGTTGCCCTGCACTAACGGTGCTCCCATAGGCGCGTCAGCTGTGCTATATCCCGTGACTGCCGTTGCAGCAGGGATACTACTGTGCTGTGTATAACCTGCCCAGCGAGCTAGGCGTTCACCCATCTGCTCCAAAGATATGCGTTCCGGTTGAGGAATGGAAGCAAACTGGCCAGGTAACGCGGAGAGAAACACCATACCTGCGGAAACAACGATAGTTACTGCACTCCAACGGCCATAGGGGCTGCCGCGGTAACTCGGAGTCGTGACTCCTCCATTGAGACGTAGTAGCTGGAGCAGAGCCTGAATAAGAAAAGTCCATAGGACAGACCGTATTACAGAAGCATACACTTCCAGCCCCGCAAAGGATTCAAGCAAAAGCAAATAGAGCAGTGTTGCACTGCCAAACAGCATAACGCTTCGACGTAACAATACAAGGGATTGCACAGAAGCCATGAGCATGCTCCAGCCGCACATCATGAACAAACCTCTCGTTTCTGTACTAATCGAGTGGAATCGCCAGTTATTTATAAACGTGTCCATATCCGCTGAAAATATTCCCGGATATGCGACGGCCCAACGGACAGGATCACTTCCTCCGTACATCAGACATAAAGCAGCGACTGCAATGAATAATCGGATCAGTACTCCGGTGATCCATCCTGTACGAATCAACCCCGCAAGCAACAATGCTCCCGTTAATCCCGCCATTACGGACAAGAACCGTTCACTGCCCTGCTGATCTGATGATGTAACCGGATATATCCACTCCAGAGACAGTATAAGTAAAATGACCGAAATAAAAATTTTGTACAGGACAGGTACGCTAACATCTCCCTCATCCTTTATGTCCGTCACAGAATTCTGGTTCACAGTTTGATGTACAGAATAGGCCAATTCCATTCTCGTACGGGCCGTTGACTCTAAGTCGGCCATAGTGGAATCGGGTTGCTGGTTACCATTACGCTCCCACATCCGTTACCTCCACCTTTCCCAATGAAGATAACGCAACGTCTGTAACCGCATGGATCGGCACCCCGCTGTGACGAAGCCGCTCCAAGCTTAAGCTGTCATATCCCAATCCATTCATCAATCTATCCGTTGATCCTAATTGGTTTTGGTTCTGGTTTGCTTCAGTCAATTGCACCTCTACACGATAACCCGACCCGATTGCAGTTATGATCCATTCGGCCAGAACCTGATCCATCTTACCTGTGAGAACCACAATTCGCGACCCGCTCGCCAGTCCATCCAGCATCTCCGTTCGAAGCGAAACAGGGCCTGATTGTGCTTTGGATATTCGTGCCCCCGCTAACTTGTCCAGTCCATGATTCTCATCATCTGCATGGAACGGCCCATGTTTCCATTGATCTTGTGCATCATAGTTCTTATCGCCGCCTTCCATCCACAGATGATAAGGAATGTCATCCCGTTCAGCGGTATGAATCCAGCGGGCAGCTGCACGAACCACTCGTTCAAAAGCAGGTGCATCCATGTTCTCCCGTTGTTTTACGTCATAACCCGACGCGCCTTCATACACAAGGATGCCGAGCGAAGCCAGATCCGTGGTATCAGGCAGAAAGGTCTGAAGTTTTCCCGTTTTGGCTGTACTTTTCCAATGAACTCGTCCCAGTGGGTCACCCTGCTGATATTCACGGAACTCAGGGCTACGGTTACCCTGGCTATTTCTTCGCTCTGACAGAGTCCCTTCGATCATCGCTGCGAATTCTACCGAATCACCCTTCCCCCAAGCTGTTGCTTGAGGAACAACAATCAAGGGGGTACCTCCCGCGGTCTCTGCGGAGAGGGTATTCCAGCCAAACATATCACCCCAGTACAATCTGCCCGTATCCCATCTGTAAACTCCTCTGCGTAACCCGGAACATTCATATTGATAGGAAAATTGTCGCCGTGTTCCCGGGAAAATCAATTTGCGATGAACACCTGCAGGTGTGTTCTCACACAGAACGATCCATAACAATGGAATACGGCAATTGAATTCCAGTTCGACTAGAACCCGTACCTGCTCGCCTGCCTCAATCCGGTTCGTGTGTATTTTCCGACGGATGTGAATACGCCGTGGTCCGAACCAATGGAGAAGCAGACCTCCTGTGAACATCAAGAAAGCTATAACGGATAGAAACAACGCCGCTTTGCCCCCATGCCACTGATACAAGGAAGCAAAAGCCACCACCAAGACAGCACTCACAATCCGTTGTCCCAGCGCAGTCATTGCCTCCGTCCCCTTCCCTGTGATGCCATCTGTACAGGTACCGGGACCGATGACAATGCTTCTTCAATGACCTGTACTTGCCCCCAAACCTCCGCTCTGTTCTGTGCCTTCAATTGAATACGGTGGGAAAGGACAGGCACAGCTACCTCTTTCACATCATCCGGAATGACATAACTGCGCCCTTGAAGATAGGCAAATGACTGCGCTGCAGCCATCCAGGCCAGTGTTCCACGCGGACTAATGCCCAGTCTGACCGCCGGAAGGCTGCGAGAGGCTACAGCAACAGCCACCAGATACTGTTTAACGACCGGATCAACATGTACCTGTTTGACTTCACGCTGCATGGCTACGACCTCTTCAGCAAGCAGGACAGGGCGAAGTTCATCAATCGCTTCTCTACCTTGCATGCGGGTTAACAATTCCAATTCCTGTTCCGGATCGGGATACCCCAATCCAATTCTCATGATAAATCGATCCAGCTGCGCTTCAGGCAGACGGTACGTACCCTCGAACTGCAACGGATTCTGTGTCGCCAGCAGAAAGAACGGGCGTGGCAAGGCATAGGTTGTGCCATCAACCGTAATACGTCGTTCCTCCATTGCCTCCAGCAGGGCAGACTGAGTGCGTGGTGAAGCGCGATTTATTTCATCAGCCAGGACAACGTTGGACATGACAGGTCCGGGCCGAAACTTGAATTCAGCTGTATGTGGATGATAGATTGAAGTGCCCGTAACATCTGCCGGCATGACATCGGACGTGAATTGAATCCGGCCCATGGAGCAGTCCAGTGCGGAAGCAACGGCACGAACCAGCATCGTTTTCCCGGTACCCGGCACATCTTCCAGAAGTACATGACCTCCGCTGAGCATTGCAGTGAGGACATAACGAATCTCTGTTTTTTTGCCAATAATCACACTCTCAACACGCTTCATGACCCTGTTTAGCAATTCAACCGCATGTTCATGTTCCATTCGAATATAAGACATTTCTCTGATCTCCTTCCGTTCATCAGTATTCCTGAACCATAGTAATCTATGATTCAGTGTTGCCCGGAAGTAGAGAGAATAGTCCTGCAAGAATGACTTTCTTCAGATCATTTTATACTTAAATATGTTATTCATTGCCGAAATGGATCTGGAAGTGCCCGCCTTCACCGTCCACTCTGCTTCATTACTGGTTAAGGAATTCACCCTCAACCCCATCTGCTCCAGTAACTCACGTAACGGAACCCAGATGGTTCCACCTTGACTCTGTACTGCGTCCGTTTCAATTGCCCCGGTTGTAGTCAGTGTTCCACTCACACTGTCTGCATGAATCGTTCTTTCCTTCCATACTGCTATGGCCGTCCTTGTTTCAGAGTCCCAGCGAGTGCTGCCCCCGAATTTTTTCATGAAAGTACGCAATGGCACCATGATTCGCTGCCCCTCCATGCGGAACTCGCCCGGTTGCAAGGTAGCTGCAGCCAAGCCCACCTCTACCTTCAGCTTCTTGCTTGCAAGCCATAACGTCGCGTTCGCTTCTACATGCTCTGCGATCCAGGCCTTTCCTGGCGCCTTGCGGGCCTTATACTTACCATCTGGATGTACACGGAATTGAACTGGTTGATCCGTACTCTTTATGGTCTCAAAACGATATCCATGATCACGATAATATTTGATAATACCCGGAAGTGCTTTTACCGTTTCAGCATGTGCACCACCGTCATGCATCAGGACAATGACCGAACGTGCCCCCGCAGGTACTTTGGTCGAATTGCTGAGGATCTCTTTGGCTGGAACACCTTTACGCTTGGAATCTCCACTATCGACGTTCCAGTCCATGACGGTGTATCCACCCAGTTGGAGCAAATCAAAATAACTCTGGTCAAAATGCCCGTAAGTACCGCCTGGTGCTCGCACCAGATTCGGACGGAAACCGGTTATACGCTCCAGCACTTCCTCTGTCTGCTTAATCTGTTTCCAGAACACTTTAAAATCACTGTACAGCTGTTCGTATTGATGATTAAACGTATGATTGCCCAAAGCATGTCCATCCTCCACAAGCCCACGGATTAACTCCGGATACCGCTCTGCCTGCTCACCCAGCACAAAAAATGTAGCCAAAACCTTCTCCTTGCGCAAAATATCCAATACTTCACGGGTATGGTTACCCGGTCCATCGTCAAAACTCAGATAAACTACCTTGTCTTGAATATTCTTATCTTCCGGGATTGGATCACTTGAGCCGGAAGCAGCAGATGCATAAGCCGTGCCTGCATATACAGCAAATGCACATAACAGTATCGCAATACGCATGAGAATGACAGACCACTGTCCAGCTAAAAACATATGTATGGTTGTTGCAGAGTTTCCCCCTAATTCCTTGATTCTCAATTCCGGTCTCTGTACCATTTATGAATCGACCTCCACCGTCTCTAGTAATTTGCTGATAGACTTCAGCAGATTTGTTAGAATTATATGGAGGCTACATTGAAAAAAGACGTGATTTTGTTTAATATTTTTTCACAATTTGCTATGTAGCCTGATTGATTCTTCGCTTCAGATTAGGTAGCATAATGAACAGGCAGAACACATTAAAACACCTTGGAGAGTATTCATGCTCCCACCCCGTATTCAGGAGAGTGAAATCTATTGGAATTGCTTGAGAAGATCCAACATCTGTTTGGGTCCTACGGATACAGCGTATTGTTTTTTGGCTTGTTGCTTGAATTCATCGCACTTCCCTTTCCTGGTGAAACAACGATGGCTTACGCAGGGTTTCTCTCCTACAAGGGGCATCTGGACTTCGGAATCCTCACCATACTAGCTTTTCTGGGAACAACGATTGGCATGACCATCACTTATTTTATTGGAGCCAAAGCAGGACTGCCCTTTATAACACGATACGGAAAATGGTTTCTGATGAAGCAGGACAAGCTCGATAAAACGCAAAAGTGGTTCGCCAAGTATGGTAATGCCTTAATCTTCATCGGTTATTTCATTCCGGGTGTAAGGCATTTCACGGGGTATTTCGCGGGCATAGCCGCTGTTCCCTTTCGCAAATTCGCTCTCTACGCCTATTCAGGCGCACTGTTCTGGGTTGTATTGTTTCTGGGCATTGGCAAAATATTTGGCCCTCAGTGGAACGCCGTATTCCATCTGGCTCATCAATATGCAGCATATATCGTGGGAGGAATCGGCCTATTGCTCATCGCAGCCGTGTTCTATCGTTACCGCAAAGCATGGGCAGCAAGATCCACCGTATCCAAGCCAGCCCCTGTTCGACAAAGACAAAAGTAAATTCGGACAAAAGTCCATCTATAATAAGCAGGCAGGGAGTTGCGAATAATCGCAGCTCCTTTTTTTTGTGATAATCCGAATTCATCCAGGTCATACTAACTTGAAAATATAGGGTGTATAGGGAGGTGAAGGCATGAGTGAATCGTCGCTGGAACGCCAAGATCAGAGGCAAATCTCTCCGGATCTAAGCGAAAATATGGAATACTGCAAGCAAGTGATGGGGAACAGCAACGACTTGATGATGCGCCCTCTCCAGTGTTTACATAAATGGCCTGCAGTTATGTTGTACATCGATGGATTAGTGGATGTGCAGATTCTGAATCATTCCATCCTGGAATCCCTGTTAAAGACACATGAACTTCCGGAATTCTCTGCAGATGATGAGCATCTGAGCTACCTCCAGAATGACATTCTGGCTGCGAGCAATGTAACATTTGTGGATGACATGGAAGATGTGCTTAATGCTCTCCTGTCCGGTTCGGCCATCCTGCTACTCGAAGGCTGTGCAAGAGGATTGAAAATTGCCGCAGCCGGTTGGGAGGACCGTGCTGTTGGTGAACCCATCTCACAGACCGTTGTACGGGGTCCTATGGAGGGATTTAATGAAAATTTGCGTACAAATACATCCTTGATTCGCAAACGGATTCGTGACCCTCATCTCTGGATCGAAGAAAAGGAGATTGGTCGTATCACCAAAACAAGGGTTGCGGTCTTATATCTGAAGCATACCGTTGATCCAGAAGTGGTAGAGGAACTAAGGCGCAGGCTCGATGAGATCGATATTGATGGGATTCTGGAGAGCGGGTACATCGAGGAACTTGTACAAGACGAAACCAGAACGTTATTCCCCACGGTTTACAATAGTGAACGTCCAGATACGGTTTGTGCTGCTTTGCTTGAGGGTAGAGTAGCCATCATCGTGGACGGTACGCCTTTTGTGCTGCTGGTTCCCGCCTTGTTCGTGCATTTCTTCCAATCGCCGGAGGATTACTATCAACGGGCCGATATCAGCACATTGATTCGCTTGATTCGTTATCTGTCCTTTTTTATCGCTTTACTAGCTCCATCCTTCTATATTGCCATTACCACCTTTCACCAGGAAATGTTGCCCACCAATATGCTCATTAGTCTGGCGGCTCAACGTGAGGGCGTTCCTTTTCCCGCATTCATTGAAGCCATACTGATGGAACTGACCTATGAAATTTTGCGAGAAGCAGGTATACGTATTCCAAAAACGGTCGGTCAGGCCGTTTCCATTGTCGGAACACTGGTGATTGGCCAAGCAGCCGTAGATGCAGGAGTTGTCTCCGCTGCAATGGTTATTATCGTTTCCATAACGGCCATATCCAGTTATGTCATTCCAGAGAATGGACTTTCTATCTCTGTCCGAATTTTGCGATTTGTATTGATGATACTCGCGGCAGCTTTTGGATTCTACGGTATTCTCATTGTTCTGCTCATTACAGTTACACACCTGTGCAGCTTGCGTTCTTTTGGCGTACCGTATATGTCCCCCTTTGCACCTCTAATTCAGAAAGATCTGAAAGATACGCTGTTTCGTGTACCCTGGTCCCGTATGAAAACACGTCCATTCTCTACGGGTACCCCGAACAAAATCCGACAAGCCAGCAAAAAAATGAAGCGTTAATTCGGTAAGGAGAACAACGTATGAACAAGTGCTTCCCATTAATTGTATGCATTGCATTCCTGCTCCCTCTCCTTACCGGATGCTGGGATCGCCAGGAACTGAATGAACTTGGCATTATGCTGGGTCTCGGTGTGGACAAAGATGGAGATATGATTAAAGTGAGTGCCCAGGTCGTTGTGCCAAATGAAGTTTCCTCCAAGTCAGGGGGAGGTAATGGTACTCCTGTCACGCTGTACGAAGCATCCGCGTCCACACTGTTTGAAGCAATTCAAAAGCTGACCGAGACAAGCCCACGCCGCATATTCATGGCACATATCCGTGTACTGGTGTTCGGAGAAGAATATGCACGCAAAGAGGGAATCTACGATGTCATAGAAGCGTTAATGAGGGAACCTACTGCTAGACCCGATTATTACGTCATGGTTGCTCGAAATACTACAGCTTCCAAGGTATTGGACACACTTACTCCATTGGAAAATATACCTGCAGAGAAGTTATTTAATTCCCTGGACGTATCCACCAAGACCTGGTCACCTACAACTATTGTAACCGGTGATCAGTTGATGGAATATATGCTTACTCCTGGAATACAACCCGTAATCACTGGTGTAGAGGTTTTGGGCAATTCAGAGAGAAGCGGAAGCAAAGACAATGTTGCGACGATCAAGTCCACAGCTCGTATAGTTTCAACGGGATTGAGTGTCTTCAAAAAGGACAAACTGATTGGCTGGTTAACGGAAGATGAATCCAAAGGGTACAACTATATCCGCGACAACGTAGTATCTACCATAAATCACCTGCCTTGCAGAAAAGGAGGAAATGTGACTTTAAAAACCCTTCGCACCAAGACTCAACGAAAAGCAAAGGTCATTGGAGAACAGCCCGTAATCAACATCAAAATCAAAAATGTGTCTTCCATTGGTGCAGTAGAGTGTGGAATCAGAATTGGTTCGATGAAAACCCTCAAAGAGTTGGAAAGGGACAATGAGGAGGGACTGATAGAACTAATGAAAAAATCCGTGAATTCAGTGCGGCGAAAATTCCATGTTGACATTTTTGGATTCGGTCAGGAAGTGTATCATGCCGATCCTAAATTTTTCAAAAAGATTGAGAAGGATTGGGATCAATATTTTGAAAATCTGGATGTTAAGTACGAAGCCAATGTACAGATCAAACGTGTAGGTACACTGGATGATTCATTCAAGGAGGATTTGAAGGAGTGAGGCCGGATGTTGATTACAATTACTGTCATTGTCATAGGAGGACTTGTAAGCTTGGTTGATCTTCCAGGTCTCATCCGCCGCAAGGAATGGAGGGAAACAGCTGTGTACAGCGGAATGCTCGTCATTGCCACAGGGTTCAGCGTGATTGCAGCAAACCTGTGGGACTTTCCTAGTCCGCTCTATATCATCATGTGGATCTATGAACCTGTTAATCAATTCCTGGCACATCTGACGGGAACCTAGAAAAAGGAGAGGACCATTATGCTGGAACAGGGGCGCCTTGGAACAAGACAATTGACCACTCTCATCTTTATGATGGTGGTCGGGGATATGATGCTGATCTACCCCTCGGTCATCACGTCCTATGCCAAACAAGACTCCTGGATTTGTGCTTTTATAGGCGTTCCTCTGGGGATGGCACTGATGGCCATGTTCCTGAAGCTATGTAGCATGCACCCAGAAAAAAATCTGGTGCAGATGGCACGAAGCATTCTAGGGTTCTGGCCAGGTACTTTCTTTTCCTGCTTCTACCTGTTCTTTTTCATTATTGGTGCTTCCACGCATACGAGAGAAGTCGGCGATTTCATGACCACTCAAATCTTCCCGTACACTCCCATTCGCATCATCATTCTGATGTTTGTCATCGTGATCGCCTGGGGAGTGTCTCACGGATTAGAGACGATGGGGCGAAGCAGTGAACTACTGATGCCCGTCGTTATTGTGTTTATTGTCGTCCTTGCAGTCTGCCTGCTTCCTCAGATTGATACTAGAAATTTGAAGCCAGTAAGTGATACGGGTGTTGTCTCTATCTCGCAAGGCATTCTGGTAAGCATTATATATCCGATCGGTGAAGTCGTTCCCATCATGATGATACTACCCTATGTTGCCAAGCAGGCTCATCGAACACGGGACGTAATTATTGCAGCTGGTTTAGGCAGCTTGGTATTGGCAACGCTCGTTACCATATCTCTGCTGGTCTTGGGTGCCTTTCTTACGCAACATAACATATATGCTTCTTTTGTTTTGTCCCAGAAAATTAGTATTGGGAGCTTTTTTGAACGTATTGAAGCCATTATGGCTTCTTCCTGGCTGATCTCTACGTACTTCAAAGCGATGATATACTTATACGCCTTTATTGTTGGTTGTGCGGAACTGTTCAAGCTTAAGCAGTATCAGATGCTGGTACTCCCTGCGTCCTTACTTGTGTTCGGATTAGCCAATCTGATCTCACCAAGCATTACTTTTATCGTGATCACCATTGTTCCATATTGGGTAGACTGGGATACCACACTGGGGATCATTCTGCCGGGCTGTCTTCTGCTGATACAATTGCTCAAGTCTTACAGAAAATCATCGGTTACTCCCAACAATTCCTCACAGGAATGAGTACTATTTTTTTGAGGAAGGAGCCTGGTGTGGGTGGAAAAATGGTTCATCCATGCTGAATATAGAGAAGGAGAACGGTGTCTATGTTAATTAAGGAGAAAATCACCATTAGGCAATTTGCAGTCCTTACCTTTCTCGTCATGATTGGGGACATGATTCTACTCTATCCCTCCGTGGTTACTGCTTCCGGTAAACAGGATGCATGGATCTGTTCTCTTATCGGTCAACCGATCGGCATACTTATCATGTGGGTGCTATACAAACTTCATCAGACACACCCTGATCTTTCCCTTATTGAAATCTGCCAAAAAATACTTGGCCGGTGGGCAGGGTCTGTTTTAGCAGCTGCATATCTATTTTATTTCGCCATAGGCGCTGTCATATGTATCCGTGAAGTCGGTGACTTCATGACCACACAGATCTACCTTCAGACCCCCATCCGGGTCATTCTAATTATCCTTATGTGCGCTCTGGTCTGGGGGCTTATGCATGGTTTGCATACAATAGGAGGAAGCAGTGAAATGCTGACTCCAATCGTTGTTGCATTTATGATTCTATTATTTCTGGGGCTGATGCCCAAAGTAAACAGTTCAAATCTACAGCCTTACTTGGACACCCCTTGGCTTCATCTGATGCAGTCTGTCATTAGAGGGGCATTCACTTCCTTTGGTGAACTAATCGTGATCACCATGGTTCTTCCTTATGTGATGGCCGGACCTCACATCAAACGTGACATGTTACTCGCTACTTTATGTGGAGGGCTGTTACTAACCACACTGTTGGTCATTTCACTGATGATATTTGGCCCCTTTCTGACCCAACACGACATCTACATCTCCTACACCCTGTCCCAAAAAATTAATATCGGCAACTTTTTCGAGCGAATTGAGGCGTTCATGGCGACTGCTTGGTTAATTGCTACCTATTTCAAGAGTCTGCTGTATATGTTCTCCTTTGTCGTTGGAACAGCTCAGCTATTTCGGTTAAAGACATATAAACCTCTCATCCTGCCATCAGCGATGTTATTATTCGCGTTAGCTGTACTGATTTCTCCCAATGTCATTTTCTACACCAATACGATCATGCCCGCTTGGGTGGATTGGGATATCACGGTAAGCTTTATTATTCCGCTATTCCTACTGCTTGTGCATCGACTTCGTTCGGGCAAGAGCAAGAACAATTCAACCAATCATAAACGATTGCCCACCTAAAAAGGCTGTGTTCACGGTAAATTCCGCGAAGCACAGCCTTTAATGATGAAACGGTTAAGATGTATTTATTCACACATGTCTAGTTCATTAATTACAATGTCTTCAAAGCCTCAAGCGCAGCCTCGATATGTCCTTTGACCCGAACCTTGGACCAGTCCTTGATCAATTTCCCTTCTTCATCAATCAGAAAAGTGGAGCGAACCATACCCATGTACTCTTTGCCATACATTTTCTTCAGCTGCCATACCCCGTATTGCTCGGCTACAACGTGCTCTTCATCCGATAACAAAGTGAACGGAAGTCCATATTTGGCAATAAACTTGTCATGTTGTTTCATCGGATCGGTGCTGATTCCGAGAATGACCGTGTTCAGCCCTTCAAATTCAGCATGTCGATCCCGGAAATCACAAGCCTGTTGCGTACAGGACGAAGTCATATCCTTGGGGTAAAAATAAAGCAGTACCCGCTGTCCGCGGTAATCCAAAAGCTTTACCGATTCTCCCGTACTGGACGGAAGTTCAAAATCCGGTGCCAATTCGCCTACAACTAACGTCATGTCAGTTCCTCCCTAATCTCCCCCATGAAATGCTATAGGGCGTTATTATGAACCTGCTCCGCGATACCGCTTCACGCCAAAATTCCACAACAGCAAGCCCATGGAGCCAAACACCAATCCCATCACAGGTGTAAGCAGCGCCATGCGATGCATCTCAGACCTCTCCAGGAACAACGCTGCGGGATATATCCCCACGAAGGCAAACGGAATGATCCAGGTTAACAGTACCTGAATGGCACGGTTATAGATCGTTACCGGGTAGCGTCCATATCCTTGAATGTTATACATCAACGGCAGGATACCTGTTGGCGCGTCTGAATAAAAGGATAGTGAAGTCAATGTGGTGTAGATGCCCGCATAGATCATGACTGAGCTGAGTGCCAAAATAATCAAGGCAGGGATATGCCACCACTCCAGCATCAGACCCATCTCTGCGCCACTGAAGATCATGATGATCAGGCCGATAAACGAACCCACGAGTGCAGGCGGATCTACATTTTCAAGCAATATCTGGAACAGGTTATGTGCAGGACGTGTCAGGATCCGATCCATCTCACCTTTGACGATGTATCGCTCACTGAATCCCCACAGATTGATAAAACAACTGAAGATGCCATAGGGCACCATAAAATATCCATAAACAAAGAGCACTTCACTCTCACTCCAGCCGCCAAGGTTATCCGTATGGCGAAAGACCACAAAGATAAAGATCAGGTTGGTTGCCTGGAACAGCAGATCCGATAGGATCTCCACCCAGAAATCAGCACGGTACGTGAGTCGTGTTTTCATGTAATTTTTCAAATATTCCCAGATCAGACCCATATAGTACATATCTGTTATCCCCCTTGCACGAACAGACGCTTGCGCGCCTTACGCCAGATCAATACCATCGGAAGCAGCAGTACGGCAAACCAGAACACCTGAATACCGAGTACACTCCAGATGGCGGTACCTTCCACTCTTCCAGTGAACACAGAACCGGGCAGATACGTAATGGCCTGAAAAGGCAATACTTTCATCACCGCAGACATCCAGCCTGGATACAGGCTGATCGGGATGATTAGACCGGAGAACAAATCAACCACGACGCGTTTCATACGCATCATGCCTTCATTGTTTTCCACAAAGAATGCCGCCAGTCCCGTTATCACATTAATCTGGGAATTAATGAGGAAACTGAAGAACAGCATGACGAGAAAGCCAATCCACGCCGATGGCGCCGTAGGCAATTCAACCGGGAACAGCAGAATGGCAATGAGCATCCCCGGAATCATGAGCAGCAGGAAGCGGAAAATACCTTCCCCAAGACCCTGCATCATTTTGACCATAACGTAATTGATCGGCCTGATGAATTGAATCGCAATGGAGCCATCCCGTATATCTGCGGCAATCTCCCGGTCCAGGTTGTTAAAGTAAAAGGCACGTGCCATCCAGGATACAGCGATGTAAGTGGTCATCTGCGCTGCCGTGAAGCCGCCGAGTTCACCACTGCTACCGTAAATAGCTTGCCAGGTAAAGTAATACACGCCGATATTCAGCGTATATATCAAAATGCCGGAGTAATAATTCACCCGGTATGCCAGCATCGTTAGAAAACGGATGCGCATAAAATCAATAAATGCACTATTCATCTCAGGATACACCCACCGCTTCTTTCCCTGCTCCCACAATCTCGGGACGCTCGGCGGAACCGGATTGGTAAATACTGCGCACAATCTCATCCGTGTTAATCTCAATAATCTGAATATCGGTAATATCAGCTTGTCCAACGACACGTCCGAGTACATCCGAAACGTTCAGTTCCAGCGGAATCCATACGGATGCGGACAGTTCATTCTCAACCGTCCAACGTACAGGCAACGCAGCAGTCCATTCCTGCATCTGACTGATGTTGTGAGCTGAACCAAACTTGAAGCGGATCTCCCGCTCCTTACCCCACTGGGACTTGAGATGATCCAGACCTCCATCATAAATGATGTTGCCTGCATCAAGCATGATCACCCGGGAGCACAGTGCCTCAATGTCCTGCAAATCATGGGTTGTGAGCAGAATGGTCGTTCCATGCTCCTTGTTCATGTCTTTCAAGAAATCCCGAATTTCCGACTTCACCACAATATCCAAACCAATAGTTGGCTCGTCCAGAAAAACAATACTTGGGTTATGCAATAATGCTGCAACTAACTCGCAGCGCATACGCTGACCAAGACTGAGCTTCCGTACCGGACGACTTAGCAGATCCTGAAGCTGTAATCGCTCAACCAGTTCATCCAGCCGTTTACGGAAATCGACCTCTCCGACACGATATACTTTGCGCAATAAATGGAAGGATTCGATAACGCCAATATCCCACCACAATTGACTGCGCTGACCAAAAACAACACCAATATTCTGTACAAACTTCTCCCGTTCCTGATGCGGAACATAGCCACCAACCGATATTTGCCCTGAAGTAGGCACCAAAATGCCGGTCAACATCTTGATTGTTGTTGATTTACCGGCACCGTTCTCCCCAATATATCCGCATATTTCGCCTTGCGGAATCTGAAATGAAATATCATTTACAGCCAATACCTCTTGGTATTGACGTGCAAACAGGTCCTGGAACGCGCCCTTCAGCCCACCTCGGCTTTTCTGGACGCTAAACGACTTGCGCAAATCTTTGACATCAATCGCCAGCATGATTATACCTCACTTGGATTTTGTTGAAATTGCTTGTAGCCCAAAAAGAAATTATAATGGTATCAGTCAAAATTCAGCAAGCTTTAAAATAGTCTGGAGCCGCGTTCCTCCCCTTATGTTGGGAAAAGACGTGTACGGAAAGCTCCGACTAGATCTTACTTGAATACTCGAACTCGTTTTTTTATTTCATCTCAAATACAAAGGAGAGCTAGCATGACCAGAAAGACGAAGAGAACCATATGGATTTCTCTTGCCGCCTTCGTGTTAATTATTGGAGGAGCAGCGGCATATTATTTCGGTTCTATTCTCAATCAGTTGGACGGTTTGGCAAAAGACGGTGACGAATCACCATTCGCAGGTATCGAAAATGTGGAGAAAGTAAATACTCCTGACCCACCCAAATGGGAAGGTACAGAAACGGTAAATATTCTCGTTATGGGTGTCGATGCGCGCGGATTGAAAAAAGGTGAAGTTCCCCGCTCCGACAGCATGATGGTTGTATCGCTCGACCCACTTACCAAAAAAATCAATCTGTTCTCCATTCTGCGCGACACTTACGTCAATATTGACGGATATGGCAAGGAACGGATCAACACTGCCATCACCCATGGTCCTAATGCAGCGATGCAAGCTGCCGGCGACCTGCTCGGCATTCCTGTACAGTATTATGTGTATACGGATTTCCAGGGATTCATCAAATTGGTGGATGCCGTTGGCGGTGTTGATTTTGATGTGGAGAAAGACATGCACTATACAAGTAAAGCAGACAATAACGAATACGATATTGATCTCAAAAAAGGATATCAGCATCTGGATGGCGAGACAGCGCTCATGTACGTTCGTTTCCGTCATGATGCAATGTCTGATTTCGCTCGGTCCGAGCGTCAGCGTGAGTTGCTGAAAGCTGTAACAGCGAAAATGCAGTCAACAACTACCATTGCCAAACTGCCTTCCATACTGGAACAGGTTAATCCTTATGTGGATACAAATCTGACACTCTCCGATATGTGGAAGCTGGGTGGCCTCGGTTACCAGAGCAGCATGAACGGCAGTGAGCAGATTCCGCCAATGAACCTGCTGAAAGAAGAACGTACAGCAGGTGGTGCGCAAGTATTGACGGTTACCAATGAAGAGAAATTGAAGCAGCATATTCAGGATATTATTCACCCGCCTGCTACAACGGATGATAGTGCGACCAGTACCGAAGATAAAACAGCCAGTGGTGACGATCAAAAGTCAGAACAACCGGCTCAGTAACCTAAACATGCAGAGGGCAGCCATTACGCTGCCCTCTCGTTGTGCCCGGCTATACTATTATGAGAAAATCATCATATCTTTCTGTGGCTTGTTAATTTATCATATTTTGAATTACGAAAGGAAGTTATCTTATGAAACCATCACGTTCCCGTTCCGAACTTCTATACGCAGAAGCACTTGAGCATATTGTAGGAGGTGTTAACAGCCCTTCACGCTCGTTCAAAGCCGTTGGTGGCGGTGCACCTGTATTTATGAAAAAAGCCCAAGGCGCCCACTTCTGGGATGTCGATGACAACCGTTATATTGACTATCTGGCCGCTTACGGTCCGATTGTTACAGGACATGCCCACCCGCATATAACGCAGGCCATTACGGAAGCAGCAGCAAATGGTGTACTGTACGGTACCCCAACAGAGCTTGAGATCAAGCTCGCCAAAATGCTGAAGGAAGCCATTCCTTCCATGGATAAAGTGCGTTTTGTAAACTCCGGTACGGAGGCGGTCATGACTACGATTCGGGTCGCTCGTGCCTACACCAAACGCAACAAGATCGTAAAATTCGCCGGATGTTACCATGGTCACTCCGATCTGGTGCTTGTCGCTGCCGGTTCAGGCCCGTCCACGCTCGGAATTCCTGACAGCGCGGGAGTTCCAGCCAGTATTGCACAAGAAGTCATTACTGTGCCCTACAATGATCTGGAAGCCCTGAAGGATGCTTTGGAGCGCTGGGGTGATGATGTTGCCGCGGTCATGGTTGAACCGATCGTTGGTAACTTTGGTATGGTTATGCCGGAACCTGGCTTCCTGGAAGGCCTCTGTGCCATGACACGGGCTAACGGCTCACTGGTTATCTATGACGAGGTCATTACGGCTTTCCGTTTCCATTACGGTTCTACTCAGACGTATGCCGGACTCGATAACCATGCAGAGATTGAACCGGATCTGACGGCTCTTGGTAAAATTATTGGTGGTGGCCTGCCAATCGGTGCTTACGGCGGACGCAAACACGTTATGGAGCAGGTTGCTCCGCTCGGCCCTGCTTATCAGGCGGGAACGATGGCTGGTAACCCTGCATCCATCTCGGCTGGTATCGCATGTCTGGAGGTCCTGCAAGGCGCGGGTGTATACGAAGAGATGGAACGCCTTGCTATCGACCTAACGGCAGGTCTGCAAGCTTCCGCTGACCGTCATGGCATTGCACTGACGATCAACCGGATCCGCGGTGCGTTCTCCACTCATTTCTGTGACCATCCGGTTACGAATTATGATCATGCTCAAGACACGGATGGAGAGCTGTTTGCTTCCTTCTTCCGTCACATGCTGAACCGTGGCATTAACCTGGCTCCATCCAAATATGAGGCCTGGTTCCTGACCACGGCTCATACAGACGAGGATGTTCAGGCTACATTGGAAGCCGCAGAAGCTTCCTTCAAAGCGATGGCTCAAGAATAAATTAGATTATTTCCACTCACAATGTAGCGTACAAGCTGCATCGTTGATAGATAGCAACTCAAGGAAAAGGCGTCCAACAAGTGATCAACTTGTGTGGACGCCTTTTGTTATTATATACAGACAGTGGTGAGTGGCCAATACGACTAGATAGATGCTGAGTGTAACAACTATATGCGTATTATTGTAATGGCCTTGCTGTTATAGCTTTGTCTTTATCTCTGCCTGATCTGAAGTTTCAAAATTTCCTCCCGGATCTTCTGTATCCCTTCTTCGATTCGCTGCTTCGGCACATTGGAGATGTTCAAGCGCAGCATCTGATCCTGATGCACCTGATATGTTCCCTCCGGATAATACCGTTCAGTCGTATCAACGATGACTCCGCGCTTTTGGAGCCGGGACACCAGAACACGAAGCGGCACATCACCCGCCAAAGGTAATACGGTATGCTCCCCTCCTGTTCGAGGAGCCTCCATAAACGGAGCAAAGTCTGGATATGAGTCCAGTTGCTCATGCACCGCGTTCATCCGGGTAGCATACCGGTTACGGATCACTTTCCTGTGATGAGCAAACATACCGCTGTGCACATAGATTTCCAGAGCAGCTTGAGACAGGACGGAAGTGTCGATATCGAGCATTTTTTTGTACGCACCAAAGGACTGGATTAAAGGTGTGGGCAGAACAGCTACACCAATGCGTAAGCCTGGAAACAAAATTTTGGAGTAACTCTTCAGATAGATGACCCGACCTTCCGTATCATAAGACCATAGCGGGTCCTGTTTCGTGTTGTCCTCCAGATCGGCCAAATAATCGTCCTCCACCAGATAGACATCGTACCGCTGTGCTAGCCGGATTAGTCTCTTCTTCTCAGCAACAGTTAACGAAGTGCCAATCGGATTGTGAAAACGCGGCATGACATAAAAAAACTTGATATCTCCCTCAGCAAACTGACGTTCAAGCGAGGCCCAGTCCAGTCCATCCAGGGCACGTCTCACACCGGCAATCGGCACATTCAACCCACTCAGCAGGGAGGGCATATTGTGATAGGTCGGTAGTTCCACCAATACTTTTCTCTTTCCATTGGGAAAAGGCATCAATGCAAGTACAGCCAGTGCCTGTTGCACACCTGATGTGATAAAGAACTGCTCTGTTCTCGCAAACACCTGATAATCCGCAAACTGCTTCTGCAACAGCAGAATAAGCGATGGTAATCCCTGATCTGTACCGTACATGAATAGCTCTGCCTGCTTCTTTTCCATCGCCTGATCCACACAATGACGAAAGTCTGCATAAGGGAACACCCGCGGATCAGGAGCAGCCGAAGCGAAGTCCAGCGCTCCCTGCCAGTCCATATCCTGAGCACCTGTCCCGTTCTGTACAGCATAGTAGCCAGATTGAGGTATGGCGTACACCAAGTGCCGTTGCTCCAGCCACTCATATGCTCGAATCGCTGTACTTACACTGCATTGATATTGTTCTGCTACAACTCGAACTGCTGGCAGTCGAATGCCTTTATCTGCCCACTGGCGACGATCCTGCTGCTGCATCTGTTCCTGAATCCATTGCTTTAATGCTTCGGCAATCACTTCGTATTTTCTCATTGTACCCATCCCTCTCCAACAACTGTACCGATACAGTTCAACCTTTTATCTATTGTAGCACGATGCACCCGGCAGTATATTGAATAAGGCCAGCACATGCCTCGAACCTGACATATTTCAGGATAATAAAAGATAAAACGCTATGACTACTGCATTGGAGGAGCATTCATGAACACAACACACACTCGGGGATACGCTTATATCGCAGCTATTCTATACGCGGCTATTATAGGTCTATCTTTTCTATTTGTTAAAATGACCGTCACTGTTGCACATCCGATTGATGTGCTTGCCCACCGATTCGCCCTGTCGCTGATCGTTGTCAGCATTCCTGTCATTTTTGGCTGGATCAAAATACGACTGAGCCTTCGTGATCTGTGGCGAATCATTCCACTGGGGCTGTTATCTCCCGTCCTATTTTTTGCCTTTCAAGCCTTTGGACTCGTATCTTCCAACTCATCGGAAGCCGGTATTATTCAGGCTATGGCCCCTGTATTCACACTCGTTCTGGCTTCAGTTTTCCTGAAGGAACGCACATCCACGATGCAGAAGTTGTTCCTGCTTCTGTCTGTCGCTGGAGTGGTTTTTATTTTCATGATGCAAGGAAGCGGCGTATCTATGAGTAACCTGAAGGGCATTGCATTATTGCTACTATCCACGGTATGTTTTGCAGGGTATGGTGTGCTTGCAAGACCATTAACCCAGAAGTATAAACCAATGGAATTAACTTGGGTCACACTGATGGTTGGCTGTATTGTATTTAACGCCGCTTCCCTGATCCGACATGCGTCCAACGGCTCCATGATGGACTATATCAAACCGCTTGGAGATACATCCTACCTGGGTGCACTCGCTTATCTGGCGATCCTCTCCACCATGATCTCCACCCTGCTCGCGAGCTATGCCCTGACCCATCTGGAGGCTTCGCAAATGAGTGTATTCAGTAATCTGTCCACGCTCATCTCCATCGTAGGAGGTGCATGGATATTGCATGAACCAGTGGGTAGCTACCACTATATTGGTGCATTGTTGATTATCGCTGGTGTGCTTGGCACCAATATGAGCGGTCGCAAACATAGGCTGGTCAGTGGAATCAAGTAAGATTCCCCATATTGAGACAACGGGAGTTGGTTCGCCGGTTCAACGAGTTATACGCTCCCATCCTCCCCGAACCTCGCATTTTGATCGGAGAGCGGCCCGGGAAACGATGTTAGAGGTAAGAGAAGCCATGGGTATTCGTTATTTCAACTGACGGTATGAAGCGCCCCAATCACGTTAACACTGCTGAGGACAGTCTATTGGGAAAAGGGGACCCCTCAGCATGAAACGAACACAGCCTTCTTTTTTACAAGCTATGATGTTGATCATGTTGTCCGTTGGCTTGATCAGCCATGTTCTGATTATTCCTGCCCTTTTGGCTGCGGCCAAAAGGGATTCTTGGATTTCCGTCCTGCTATCAGCCGGACCATTTCTGATATTTGCGCTAATGCTCGCCTATGTCTCTCGTTTCCTACAGCATCAAACCCTGCATGATTGGTTAACCTCCCGTCTCGGGAAGCCCATTGGCATGTTATTTCGAGTTGGTAACAGTCTCTTTTTTCTAAGCGTAATCTTTTTCACACTGCATGATACCACGGCTTGGGCTAAAACGAACTATCTGACCGAAACGCCCGTGTTGGTAACCAGTATTGCCCTGATGTCTCTCTGTGCCTACGCTGCGTATAAAGGTATTCGCTCGCTGGCCTTTACCGCAGGGTTAGTCCTGCCACTAGTTGTCTTGTTAGGTTTCTATGTTGCTATCGTAAATACCCAATACAAGGACTACAGTCGTCTGTTGCCCGTTCTTGAACATGGATGGCATCCTATTCTTAATGGCATGGTCTACAGTCTTGCAGGCATGTTTGAACTGCTGTTCATCTGGTACATCCAGCCTCATCTCACCAAACGTATACGTGTATGGCAGTATCTGATGCTCGCACTCATTCTCGTAGGACTGACTGTCGGCCCACTCATTGGGGCGATTGTGGAATTCGATCCTTTTGAGGCTGCCAAAATGAGATATCCCGCCTTTGAAGAATGGCGAATTGCCTCTCTGGGCAAATACATTGCCCAGACCGACTTCTTTTCCATCTACCAATGGCTGGCAGGTGCATTCACCCGAATTAGTCTTGCCATGTATATTGTAGTTGAAATATGGAATATTAAGAGCTCTACCAAAAGGCTTATCAGTTGTATCTCGTTGGGTGTCTTCTTTATCCTGACCATGTTGTATCCTATGGATGATATGACCTTCGAAAAGCTTCTGGTCGAATACATATTTCCGTTCAATCTCGTGTATCTGAGCGGACTTGCGATTATCGCGACGACGGTTGCCTTTATCCATTCACGCCATCAGAGGAGGAAACATCATGGAGCATCAAGCGATTGACACCACGTCCCATGAAACACTGCTTGCCTCTTTGAAAGAGCAATTCAATCCATGTGCAGATGTCGTTATTCAGACCTTTCCTGTTAAAGACGAATCTGATCAGCCCGTAATTCTGCTTTATTGTGACGGTCTCGTCGACGGTAAACAAATTAACCAATTTATCATTCCCCGTCTGGAACAGCACTCCCTGATCATTGAGGAATCACATCCCAAAGAACTCGGATTAACATTGAATCCGTTGGATGACCTCAAAGATACTAACAAGCTTAATATGTTGATATTTAGTGGACAACTATTGATCATTTTCGGTAATGGTGTACAGTCCTGCAGTGTAGATATTGCTGATATCCCGGGACGCAGTCCCGAAGAATCAGCCATTGAAACATCAGTTAAAGGCCCGCGCGATGGATTCACCGAAGAACTCACTACCAACGTGGGCCTTATACGCAAACGAATGAAAACATCTTCGATGTGTTATGAGAAATATGTCAAAGGCGGACGTACTCAAACTGCCATTGGACTTCTATATGTAAAAGATATTATTAATCCAGACATTCTAAAAGAAGCACGACACAATCTGGATCAGATTGAGATCGATGGCATTCTGGGTACCTCGATCATGGAGCGGGCTGTAATGGGAGGGGTTCGGAGCATCTTTCCGCTCACGGATAACACTGAACGTCCTGATTTTGTTGTCGATTCCCTGTTAAATGGACGTTTTGCCGTTCTTATTGAAGGCTCTCCTGTAGCGGTCATCGCGCCAACTACACTTTTCAATCAATTGAAATCTCCTGAAGACGAAAGTACACCCTTTTTCATCGTTACTTTCGAACGAATTTTGCGTATATCCGGACTGCTGATTGCCTGTTTCTTCCCAGCCTTCTATATCGGCCTGACCAGTTTCAATGTGGAACAGATCCCACTACCTCTCTTGGCTACAATTGCTGGTACTCGAATGGGCCTGCCCATGCCGGTGACGCTGGAAGCGTTCCTGATGATCTTTATGTTTGAGCTATTCAACGAAGCAGGGCGTAGATTACCACGTGCGTTGGGGCAAACGGTCAGCGTTGTTGGCGGGCTTATTATTGGGGATGCCGCTATTCGTGCAGGGATTACTTCTCCCACCATAATAGTCACGGTTGCGATCTCGGTCATCTCTAGTTATATTCTCGTGAATACTGTGCTAAGCGGGGCTACTGCCCATGTTCGGATCGGGATGTTACTCGTCTCTTCCATTCTTGGATTGTTCGGTTTTATGATCGGACTATTCGCCCTGTTGGTGCATCTCGTATCGTTGGAGTGTTATGGCGTATCCTATCTGTCACCTGTATCTCCTTACATTCCCGGAGACTTCACTCAGGCCGTATCCATGCCACCTTCCATGAAAAGAACCAAGCGCCCAGAAGCACTTCATACACAGGATTCTACCCGCCGGAGGAAACGTCCGTGAAACGATGGGTATCCATAAGCGGCCTTCTTATATGCTGCTTGATCCTGCTAACGGGGTGCTGGGATTCCAAAGAGGTGCAAAGTATAAACTTCATTACGGCGATAGGAATTGATTATGTAGACAACCAGTATATTGCGTATGCCCAACTGATTGACTTCTCCAGTATTGCAAAACAGGAAACACCAACTTCCCGGGAGACAAGGGATATCTGGATTGGACGGGGCGAGGGTACAACACTGAGCATGGCTATTAACGACTTGTATGAAACGTCACAGCAGCAAACGCTCTGGACTCATGTTAAAGCCATTGTTTTATCGAAAAATGCTCTCGACGGGAAGCTGGAGGATATATTTAACACGTTGCTGCATTCAGGTCAACTGAGATATACACCCTGGATTTACGCGACAGAACATAACATTCCGGACGTGCTCTCCCCTTCTGCGCTGCTGAACCAATCCGCCCAGACCATTGAGTTATTTGAGCCCATGAGGCTATACAAACAGCATTCCGGTTACGAACCAATCCGGCTCCATCAGCTTCTTGATGGACTACGGGAGCCAGCTTCCGTTGTTCTTTTACCCTCGGTTTCAACAAGGAACGAGACTTGGTTCAACGGGAATAAAACTCCCCCCCTTGTTAGAATGGATGGATTTTATGTTATTTCCAAAGGAACAAGTCAGGGTAGAGTTGCAGGAGCAGACGCGGACGGTACACGATACGTAAATTATGAGCGCGTACATCAGTACCCATTATACGTATATGGGAATGGTCGAAAGACTCCTGATTTAACCCTGATGCTTCGTGATCCCAAGACTAGAATCAAGGCAAGGAAACAAGGAGATGGCGTCACATTTGATCTGGTTACCTCGGTCAAAAGTTCCATCACAGAAGACCATGGAGCCCCGCGCACGCCTCAGGCCATGGAACAAGAAGCGGAGAAACAAATCGAATCCCAAATCCGAGATACGTTTGAAAAAACCAAGTCACACAAGATTGATTCATACGGTCTTGTGGAACACTTATATCGCCACAACCTTCCCTTATGGAAACAGGAAGTCTACAACCGGGCGGACCCACTCCAACGTTTTAAGCTTGGAAAAGTGGAGGTTCACGTGGATATCCTTAATGCGAGCACGTATAAATACAGCGAATAAATGAAGAAAAAGAAGCCCCGTACCTGCATTGGATGCAAGGTTACGGGGCTTCTTACCATCTCCAACTGCTGTCGATTCGGGAAGTTATCCTAATGGATACGCCATGACACTCATCAAAGCCAATTCAGGCTGGGTCGTATCCAAACGACTGTACTGGACGATAACGGGGATATTGCTCGAAACCGTAATCGCATAAGGCACGCCCGGCGGAATAGACTGCTCCCCGGATCGTAGCGATGCAGTGCGAATATGCTTCGTCCTTCTCGCTGGCACTTCAGCGACCATACCTTCGAGTGGTTCTCTGTCTTCAAAGTAAATCGTGATGTGCAGCTCCGCATCCGTGGCACTGGTGTTCAGTACACAGATGCTCTCATGACTCTCCAATGTGCCCCGGCTCTCCGGGGGAATGTAACCATCCGGAATGACCCAGTAGGTGTGACCTGTAGCTGCTGAAACGTTCTTACGGGCAGATGTGCCTGATTCTGTCTGGTCAGGTGTCATTGATATACCTCCTCCTTTTTTTTGCGAGTGCAATATAGGTTAAAAATGCGTGGGCTCGCGGGGCGGTAGCTTCGGCGGGCGGATCGGGCTGTGGGCCGCTGTTGGCTCGGGAACTCTATTCAATTCCCCTTCAGCAGGGGAAATCCCGCTCCAAAGGCGGACGCTTCGCTCCCTCTACCCGATTCCGCCCTCCTCCGCTGCTACGCTCGCCTATTTTTTAAAAGTTTATTGCCTTCGCTATTCGCTGGGCAACTTTTGCTGGCTCGTTACTTCGTTTAACTCGCTACAGCTTTTAAACCCTGAATAGCTCGCAAGGCAGCCGCTTTGGCGGGCGGATCGGGCTGTGGGCCGCTGTTGGCTCGGGATTTCTATTCAATTCCCCCTCAGCAGGGGAAATCCCGCCCCAAAGGCGGATGCTTCGCTCCCTCTACCCGATTCCGCCCTCCTCCGCTGCTACGCTCGCTGTTTTTTAAAAGATTATTGCCTTCGCTATTCGCTGGGCAACTTTTGCTGGCTCGTTATTTAATTAACTCGCTTAATTATTAAGGGCATGAACCTACCGCAGATACATCTGCAACGGTTGCAATTGCAACTCGCGGATGGCTTCTGCCACCTGCTGGGCAAGGCGGCGGGCACCTCGTTCCTGAAAATGCGTGTTATCCTCCACGCCTGATGGGAAGTTCACATACTCGCCTGGCAGTACCCACATAAAGTCGTCCTTAGTGCCTTCAACGCCCGCCTGCTCGAACAGAAGACGGCTACGCTCAGCCAGATCGATCAGCGGAACATCTTCCTCTCCCGCCAGCTCACGCACGGCGATGATATAATCGCCGTGGGTATCGGTCAATGTGCCATCGTCCGCAAAATAGCGACGATGTACTGGGGTGATGAGCACCGGACGAGCCTTGGCTTCGCGTGCAGCATCGATATACTTTTTCAAATATTCCTTATATGTTGTGAATGGGTCCGTCCCACGTTCAGGGTCCGGCTTCTCATCGTTATGTCCAAATTGAATAAACAGAAAATCTTCAGGCTTGATTCGCTCCAGAATGGCGCTTAATCTGCCTTCATTAATAAAACTGCGGGAACTGCGCCCTGACTGGGCGTGATTATCCACTGCCACATCATGTTTGAACTGTGCTGGCAATAACTGGCCCCAACCGCAATACGGATATCCACTTTCCGGCTGATCCGTTACGGTTGAATCCCCGGCAAGAAATACGGTCATGGTCTGGTTCGCAAGGGTAATCTCTAACGCATTGATTCTTGGTGCAGGACCGGAGAATGACAGACGAAGTCTGCCGCCGCGAACAACAACCGAGAATCTAAACTCTGCGTATTGTCCGGGAAGTGTGCGAATGGTTGGCAGTACAAGCCTGCCCTCACCAGCTTTCACGCGGGTCACTGTCTCAGCCAATTCATCCCCTGCAACAAGTAATACTTGGTAGGTTCCGTCGGGAACATCCACGATGAACGATGCTTTGAGCGGAATACAGAAGCCTGAACGCAATCGGGCAGACATGGTTGTCTGCCCCGGATTGTTATGATGTTGTTTCGAGGGATCCGACACATCGTAATCACGAATGCGTTGTTTCTCATACACCAGGGATCCTGCCTCGAATCCGTACCCTCCGCGTTCCTCATATGCGGTTGTTGCAGTTACTTTCAGATAATCCCCTGTCTCATCTGCTCTTCCCGAGTCCGGTCCAAAGTTAAACTTCCAGCTTGTCACGGACACTGCCTGGCCCTCTGCCGCTGCCTCCATGGCAACGGCCTGACTACCCTGAGCTTTATTCAAAAGCGATAACCTCCTTGGTTAACTTTCGTAAACGTTCATTCGGGCGAAGATACGAAGATACAGTAATCTGGCTTATCCTTTCAATCCGCTGGTGCTCATCCCTTGAACAATTTGTTTCTGGAAGATGAAGAACACAGCTACAACCGGAACCAGACTGACGATGGACATGGCGAACATTGCGCCCCAGTTGGAAGCAGATTCGCTATCGAGGAACATTTTCAGCGCCATCGACACGGTGTATTTATCAGGCGAGTTCAGGTACAATACCGGACCAAGCAGATCCTCCCATCTCCAGTAGAAGGAGAAGATGGCTGCAGTCGCCAGAGAAGACTTGATCAGCGGCATAATAATCTGGATATACAGTCTGAATTTGTTACATCCATCGATGGTTGCAGCCTCATCCAGCTCCTTTGGAATCGTTCGAATGAACTGTACCATCAGGAAGATGAAAAACGGCATTCCGAAGAATGTAGGTACAACGATTGGCAAGATAGTGTTTAGCCAGCCGAGCTTCGTGAAAATGATGTACTGAGGAACCAATACCACGTCATGTGGCAGCATCAGCGTTAACATCATCAAGGAGAACCAGAATGTACGTCCCTTGAAGTTAAGTCTGGCAAAACCAAAAGCGATCAGCGATGATGATATTACGGCACCGATGGTGGAAATCACCACGATAACAAGTGAATTAGTGATGTAATCCATGAACGGTCTTCCAGCGGTTCCTTTCCAGCCATCCACATAGTTACTCCAGATCCACTCCGCAGGAAACAGGGTATCCGCTGTGACGAAAATTGTACGGCTTTCCTTGAATGAACTGAATAGCATCCATAGGACGGGATACAACATCAGGAGGGCAAGCGCTGCAACGAACAGGTGATAAATGGGCCATTTCACATTTCTCCAAACCATCGTTACTTCCCTCCTTCAGATTCGTAAAACACCCAGTACTTGGATGTTAAGAATACTGCTACTGTAAGTCCACCAATCATAAGAAGCATGATCCAGGCCATCGCCGAAGCATAACCCATGTTGTTAAACATAAACGCCTGACGGAACAGATACAGAGAATAAAGCATGGTACCATCCATTGGACCGCCTTCTCCTTTGGAGATAATGTAGGCTGGTACAAACGTCATGAATGCACCAATCGTTTGCATAATCATATTAAATAGAACGATCGGGCTAAGCAGTGGCAAGGTGATGCTGAAAAATTTCCGTATAGGGTTCGCGCCATCCACACCTGCTGCCTCGTACATCTCAGTAGGGATATTTTTGAGACCAGCCAGGAAGATCAGCATGGACGAACCAAACTGCCACACAGACAGTGAGATAAGCATAACGAGAGACGCATTCGGGTCACCAAACCAGCTGATTGGCCCGATCCCTATTGCCGTTAGAGCACTGTTGATAACACCCTCATTACTGAAGAGGTTACGCCACATAATGGATACGGCCACACTACCACCGATAATGGATGGCAGGTAATACAGCGTCCGGTACGTTCCAATCATACGAGAGCCAGTGTTTAGGACCATCGCTACGAAGAGGGCAAAGATCAACCTTAACGGTACCCCAATGAATACATACAGAAACGTCACTTTGACCGAGTTCCAATATTTCGGGTCATCAAAAAACATTTTGGTGTAGTTATCAAGCCCAATCCACCGTGGAGAAGTGAACAAGTTATAACTCGTGAACGACATATATAAGGACACAAACATGGGGATGAGTGTGAAGCCCAGGAATCCAATAATAAACGGGCTTATAAACGCATATCCAGTTAAGTTTCTACGTAACGACGAATACTGCCTCAATGGAACGAACCTCCTTCATGGATCAGCTTGCCCCCTCATCCTGGCTTCGGTCATCTGGACGGGGAAAGGCCCTCGCATTTGCGAGTAGCCCCATTTCCGGCCATCCCTGAAGTGGGACGAGCAAGCCATCATTCAACTGTTATTTATTGTTCGCAAGTACAGATTCGGCGTTCTTGCGGAATGTCTCTGCTGCTTGTTCAGGTGTAATTTTGCCAAAGTTCAACTCTTCTACCACATCTGCCAGGGAAGAGATTACTTCAGGTGAACCAACCGGTGGCGGAGAACTCATTGGTGAAGCCTTAGGCTCCATGGCTGCTACGAATTCAAAGACCTGTTTTGTTGCGTCACTCAGCTCAGGTGCGATAGCTTCTTTGATTGCTCCTGAAATTGGCACACCGCGCTCACCTTTGATCAGTTTGTTCGCTTCCACGTCATTCACCCAGAAATCAATGAATTTAGCCGCTTCTTCCTTCACTTTGGAGTTGGATGTCACACCCCAGTACATACTTGGCTGCATATATAGTCCTTTTTCCATATCTGGTCCTGGCATTGGAGCGATTTCGAGCGGACGGTTCGCTACCTGTTGCAAGGCTACGAACTGGTTGGACCATTGCCATACGCCAATTCCTTTTTCCTTCACGAGATCCGATTCCTCAATAATGCCTTTGGTTTGGTTGGCTACATCCGGCGTAGGTGCTGCACCTTGCTCGATCATGCGGCGCATAAGTCCGAAGAACTCCACAAACAATTGGTCATCATCATAACCAAGACCTGTTCCTTCCGCATTGTAAAGCGACAATCCTTTGGTACGCAGGAAGTAGTGGAAGAAAATATCCGGAGCTATCCCTCCATCCAAATACAGGCCTTTCTCTGCGGTTTGTTTACCCAGTGCTTCGTACGATTCCCAAGTCATATTGTCAGGGATTGCATCCTCGCCTGCTTTTTTAAGCAATGCCGGATCATATTGGAAGCCCAGAACGTTAACACCGGCAGGTACACCGTATTGTTTACCGTTAATTACACCTGTGCTGATAACATTCTCGGACACATCGTCCACTTTGATCTGGTTGCCCAGATAAGGCGCTAGATCCTCAAGCTGACCATTCTGTGCATATTGGCTGATGTAGGAAATATCCATCTGAACGATGTCAGGCAACTGATTTGCCGCTGCTTGTGGTGCGAGCTTTTTCCAGTAGTCATCAAATGAAGCATATTCCACGTCGATTTTGACATTCGGGTTTTTCGATTTGTACAGGTCGATGACCTTCTGTGTATATTCATGCCTTGCATCCGAGCCCCACCAAGCGATCCGCAGGGTAACTGAGTCATCTCCAGATGCTCCTTCAGTTCCTCCACCTGAGCTACATGCCGCTGTAAACACGAGCAAAGCAGCCATCATCAGGAATATTGCCTTTTTCACCATGCCAATCTCCCCTTTTATGTTGATATGGTTGTGTGAACGAGTTATCCTTTTTATCTCTGATAACGCTTTCACAAACTTGTTAATGTCATTTTCGCAAATGTACGACCATAGTTGAATACACAAAACCGTCTTGTTGGTTCAAAAAACAGAGGAGGACAACAGTCCCCCTCTCGGCGCTGTTCGTCCTCCCCAGACATGAATCACATGATTGGTAGCTCATTGTTATATGCCGATCCTGCGGAATTCCGTAGGTGTCATCCCGGTCCATTTTTTGAACACCTGACTGAAATATTGTGAATTCCCGCCAAATCCGAACAATTCAGCAAGCTCAAACACTTTCACATCCCCACCTCTGCGAATATGGTCACATGCGCGTTCAATGCGCAGGCGATTCACGTAGTTGGAGAAATTCTCCCCTGTGACTTTTTTGAAAATCTTGCCCAGGTAATCTGGATTCATATAGAGCATCTGATGAGCGACTCCATTGAGCGAGAGATCTGCCTCTCCAAAATGACGATCCACGATATCCATCATCTTCTCCACGGCTGAAGACTGGCGGCTGATATGGTTTTTGTAATACCCTGAAGTTAATCGTGCCGCACTGCTTGCAACAAAAGACTTCAAACCAGATAACGTATCGATATGCGGCAGTTCTGCCATACGCTGGGTGAATTCCGTTGCCTCCTCTGGCGGACAGACATGAACCATCGCAGAATATAGCTGCACTACGTAAGAGCGAGTCACTTCAATTTCCAGCTGCTGACGTGATAATAGATCAAACAGACGCTCCACCTCTACCGCTGTTTCCTCGGTATTGCCCGATTTGATCAACTGACACAGTTGCTCGGCATCCTGTTCTACATGCAATCCGTCGCATTCTCCGGCCAGTACCAGATCATTCTTCGTAATCAGCTTGCCTTCACCGATAAAGAAGCGATGGTTCAGATACTGCAACGCCTCACGAAACAACCGCCGCGACTGAATCATTCGATCTGCTTCACTCAGCGCAGCGGTCACTTCTAATTTATATAGTCTGGTAAATGCAGCCCGAACCTCTTCAATACTTTCTTTCAGTCCAGCCGGATCAGCTGAATCCGCGAGCAGAATGAGGAGTTTGCCTTCAATGGTTGTGCTTAACAGGACATGTGGGAGCAGGTCACTGGCAATGTTTTTGATCGCAAATAAGTGGCTGTAATCATGTTCATCCACAATTCGGAACAACAGTAACCGAACTGCGTTCTCTTCAAGCTCCAGATCAAACAGCTCCTGATAATACTCCAGATCAACCGGCCCATAGGTGCGGTTGGTCATGAACTCCAGCAGAAATTGCTCCTTCACATGCGGAAGGACACGCTGCAATCGCTGTTTCATCTCACCAGCAACATGCTCCTTCACCTGGGCATCCTGATGCTCCTGCAACAGTTCAGTTAACGCATCATGGATCTGATTCTCGTTACAGGGCTTGAGCAAATAATGCTTCACACCATATTGCATCGCTCTGCGGGCATATTCGAACTCCTTGTAGCCGGATAACATAATGAAACGTACTCCAGGGTATGATTCAGATGCCTTCGCTATGAGTCCAAGACCATCCAGACCTGGCATGGAAATATCCGTAATGATAATATCGGGTCTCGACTGCCCAATTTTGTCCAATGCTTCAATCCCGTTCCTCGCCGTACCCACCAATTCCGTACCTGCTGCGGCCCAATCGACCACTTGAGAAATTCCCTCCAGAATGACACGTTCATCATCTACGAGCATCACTTTGTACATCGTCATCGTCCTCTCTGATCCAAGGTATGCTGATCGATACTACAGTTCCTGATCCGGGCTTGCTGCTCATCACCATTCCACCTTCATCGCCGAAGGTCAGTCTGATTCGTTCCTGGATGTTAGATAACCCAATGCCCTGTCCTCTTGTCTGAATACGTCCTTCGTGTAGTTGTTCCAGGAATTCCGGTGTCATCCCCGGACCGTCGTCCTCGACTTCAATAATCACCTTATCTCCCTCTGCTCTCGCCCGGATCCGAATCCGGCAAGGGTCAATGCTTGGTTCGAGTGCATAATGTATGGCGTTCTCCACTAACGGCTGTAATGTTAACTTCGGTATCCGCGCCGTTCCTACCTCTGGGGCAATCTCCATATCGAAGTCCAGTCTTTCCTCAAAACGCGTGCGCTGAATCGTCACGTAACTGCGGACAATGTCCAGCTCTCTTTCCAGCGTGATCCACTTCTCGGACATGTTCACAGAGCTACGCAGCAGAAATCCGAGAGCCTCAACCATTTCCGAGATCTGTCGTTGCTTCTGTACTTTAGCCAGCCAGTTAATCGATTCCAGCGTGTTGTATAAAAAATGTGGATTAATCTGCGCCTGAAGCGCTTTCAACTCCGTCTCACGAATCACCAGTTGCTTCGCATAATTCTCATCAATCAATTCACGTATCCGTTGAAGCATCATCTTGAATGTCCGATGCAGCAGCCCAACCTCATTCTGTGGAGATATCGGAACATTGCCGAGAGCAGCCTCCTCCAGCTTATCCAAATCACCTTTTTCGATATTACGCATCTTTTTGATCAACTGTGCAATCGGATGGGTAATACTGCGAGAGAATCTCGCTCCAATGATAAGCGCCGCCAGAAAGATCATGATGAAGATCACCGTGACCAACTGTTTGACAAACTGGATCTTTTTAAACATCTGGTCAAACGGGGTTGTGTACAGATAGGTCCAATCCGTATAGGAAGAATGAGCACGAGCTACAAAGTGTCTCCCCTGCTCCAACATGGCAATCCCATAGGGCTGGGTGCGCTTCAGTTCAGACTCAATCTCGGCTTCACTGACGGCTGATTCTGTTGGATAGATCACTTCTTTTCCATCCGTAATGAGTAATTGGGAGTCCTCAGCCGGTTCTTGCATCTGGTCCTGTACAATTCGGTCCAGCCGGACGCGGATGATCAGTGTGCCGAGGTCCTCCAATGTAAATGCTCCGCCAATAAAGGATTTCACCTGTCGGACCGACAAGAGTCGGGACTGTTTATCCCCACTGGTATGCCAGGCATTGGAGCCCGAGTATTGCTGTCCCAGTGCAACCAGTTCCTTTTGCTTCGACTCCGAAATTCCCTCCCGATTGCCTGCGGCCATAACGTTATTATCATTATCGATAAATAACATGGAATAGACGTATTTTTCGGAACCGGCATAAGCGACTAACCTGTTGGTAATTTTTTTACGTAATCCATTTTTCTCGTAACCCGTTTCGGCCTTTTTCAGTTGGAGCAGATATTGCTGAAGCGGCTCGTCCGACATCACCTTGAAGGAGAGATTAGAAATTTCACGAAGTTGATTCTCAATACCTACCGAAGACATATTGAGGACCTGCGAGGATTTCTCATAGATCTGGCGGTCATAGATGCTGAACACATATCGGAGTACGGACGCATAAAACGTAAAGCTGATCAACATCAAAAGTCCGATGAGAAGAATCGTTTTGTGATGAATCGGCAGTGTTGTGAAAGCGTTCTTAATTTTGTTCATCCTAAGCGCTCCTTTGGCTTGCGAGGGGTGCCTGTCATGCTATAGGTTAGTGGTTTTATTGTAAGTTATTTTCATATTCACACATCCATTGGTCATCTGACAAGATATATTTATGCAACAATATAGAGATGAGTTTTGCACAATGCTCAATTCCAATTAAATAAGAAAGTTAGGGAAAAATGAAAGCCATTTCTATACTACACAAACTCTTAACAATAAAAATGTATTATATTGTATTTAAATGACTTTTTTTGTCTTTAGTGTAGACATTTGTTTTTTATTGTACTATAAATAGGATAGCGCTGAAATACAGGGATTATAATCCATATTTTTAATAAAATGGAGGGTACAATCTTGAAATTCAAAAAAACAATTACTTCTACTTTAGCCGCAGCAATGCTTGTAGGCGCCTTATCTGGGCCGGCTACTATTTTTGCAAGTCCCGCTCCTACGAAAACAGTTGTATCTGTTAGTTCAACAATCGTTCCCAACAATTTAACTACAAGATCTTTCCCTACTGTTTCATCTAATACAGTTACTATAACTCCAACTGCTGTAAATAATGGTGATGTAGGAGCACAAAATCTTATTTCAAATGTTATTAAAAAAGCAATCACTTCTGCCCTTCGCTACGGTGGAGACTACCTAGGTAAATTACTCTCAAAACTTAGTCCTAGTGCAGGTAATTTTGTGATCAAATATTCAAGTAAAATTGCAGATTTACTCGATTCTATTACGAACTGGCAAGAAAATATTATTGCTTCTGGGCTTGTTAGTATTGGAATTCCACCAGCAGAGGCTTATGAAATTGCAACATACATTGTTTGGTTAGCAGGGCTTTAAATTAAAGGTATTTTAAAAATACTTTTACCTCAATCAGACTTTATTACTTGTAATTTATCAAAAATCACTTTTTTAGCATAATCTTGAGGTAGTTGAAAAAATATACTTTACTTCTTAAGAAGTAAAGTATATTTTATTTTTATGGCAATTAAAGCAATTTAGATACTAATAATTCCAAAGGAGGAAATATGAATTCTACCCATATACTTATTCTCTTTATTTTATTACTTTTTCTTTTTGTATCACTAAATGAAGTCATTAAGTTTATAGCTCGCAGAGATAAAGAAACACCCCCACCCGTAAACGTAAGACTTTGGCTTATCCCTTTATTATCTCTATTGATCATTGTGCCTATTGCTTTTTTCACAGCATTATACAGTTTGTTTTTTTATACTTTTGGTGAAATGAGTAATTCTTTATATTTTGAACAGATTGGTGATGGGATTATATTTTCTGTATTTATTTTAATTGGATTTATATTCTTCGAAACAATCATTCATCCTATTATCATTGCTGCCTTGAACTATGGTGTACAAAGACGGGTTTCAGTTTATACTAGAAATTCTGTCACAATAATAATAGACAGTATCATTATTTATTTTTTGGCCTCGATCTTTGAAGGGGTGTATATCCAGGATTTCTGGTCCGCTCTATCCATTTCCGTTTTATATCATATTATGGAATGGATCTTCACCTGGATTCACCATCTGTACAAAAAGCGCAAAAGTAGTACAACCTTATAATTTCATTCAGTCTGCCAAGTAAAAATGCCTACGCCTTCCTAATCATAAAGGAAGGTGTCGGCATTCTCATTTTAATTAGTTTCGTATTTCCAAACCTTATTTAATAAATACGTATATACAATTTACGGATTAACAAAAACAGTTTTCAGCTTCGCTACATATTGCACATCAAAGCCAAGACCTTCAGCTACCATGGCAAGCGGTACATATGTTTTGGACTCTTTGCCTACCTTGTTCAGGAATGCAGGTGTATCCACGGTAACGGATGCTCCGTTGACCTTCACCGCATTGGCACCAATCTTCACGGCAACCTTCCGGTCTCCGTATGTAATCGTTGCAGTTGAAGTTTTGTTATCCCACACCGTTGTTGCACCGACCGCATTCACGATGTCTTGAATCGCCACAAAGTTTTTGCCGTTACGGATAATTGGTTTGTACGGTGTATTCAATGTTTTGCCACTCACGATAATGTTCATTGGTTCACCTGTCGCAGGTGCAGTCAGCTTGGTGTAATCTCCCCAGATCGTTTTGGCAAATACTTCGGCAATCGCTGTATATCCGAATTGATTCGGGTGGAAATCACGATCTTTGATCATATGAGTCATCGTGCCTTCACCACCAACAAACTCCTTGGCCACGTGTGCGACTTTGACATCGGTACCCTGAGCAGTGAATTGAGCTGCAATTCCATCAATGGTCTTTGTGAAGCCTTGGGATGCCTCCATCAATTTGGCATAGAGTGCCTTGCCTGCTACTTCTGGCATCGGTTGATACTGGTCGGCGATGACAATTGTAGCTGTCGGATTAATTTCATGGATATCATTAATCGTTGCACTTACATTAGCTGTATATGTTGCGAGTAATTCTTTTACCTTCGCTTGCAGCTCCTGATCACTCAGTTTGTCTGCTGTACCGAGAAGCTCAGATACATCATTTCCCCCAATGGTGATTGCAACCAGATTCGCCTGCGCTACACTCTCCCGGATTGCAGCAGTATTGGCTCCGATCTGTCCCGCTCTTGGATCAGGAAGACTTGGTTGAATGGCTTCAGAAGTCAGCGTTTTGCCATCCTTAATTGCAGTAGTGAAGTTTTTCAAGCCACTGGTTTTCAATCCGGCAATCCCGTAGTTGTCCACCTGTGTACGTCCATGCAGCAAACCCTGCTCATTCAAACGTTCTACATAACCATAAGGCAATTCTTTTGTGTTGGGCTCATAACCTACCGTTATGGAATCTCCCAATGTGACGATGCGGAACTCCTTAGTTACGGCTACTGCATCTTTCTTCGCAGTCAGCGAAGTCTCGTTTGTACCCGCTGGCAATACACCGGTTTTGGTGTCAGCCGCGTGTGCAGGCAGTGCAGATGATGTAAAGAGCAGCATTCCTGCCAACATGCTTGCCGTTAAACCGGCAGCTGTATTTTCCCATATACGTTTACGCTTCATTCAGGGTAACACTCCTTTTCGTGAATCTATGATTACACTAAATGTACGTGTTCAAAAAGGTCGGTTTTCAGTACCGAGAAGATGGGATGAAGCTAGGCATCCTTCGTAATCAAAAGCGGACTTTTTGAACAACCTCACTAATATATAGTACATTGGTCATTCCAATGACATCGGTTGGTGTTACTCTATTCTATCATTCTAAAGTAGGCGCTGTCCTCTCTGCTGAGAACACACATGAAATAACAGACTCCCTGATGGGGAGCCTGTTATTTACTAAGTTCAGATATGACGTTCTGTGATTAATTAAGATTGCGGCTTATCCAAGTCCTCAGAATTCGAATGATCCGTGTCGCTCTCCGGTTTGTTCCCGGTAGCTCGCTCCAGATACCGATCATAACGATCGTCCACTTCGCGTGCCATCTTCCGGTACTTTAACGTTTCCTCGACAATTGGATCACGTTCCGTCTGGATTCGCACTTCATACTTGGGAGGAATCAGCTGGCGTTCACGCTGATCGGTGTCGCCGGACTCTTCCATGTCCCCTTCCGTCAGCATATCACTGAGCCGTCGTTCCAGTTCTTTGGATTCATCCATTGTTTTCGCTCCTTATAATGAATTTCACTCCAGACCGGTTGCCTTCGCTTCCTTCAGCACATCCGTCAGTGCATCATGGATTTTGCCATTGCTGGCAACGACATGATTCACAGACAGTTGATAAGGCGTTCCGATGGTATCGGTTACCTTACCGCCTGATTCTTCAACCAGCAGCGCGCCTGCGGCAATATCCCAAGGTTTCAGTCCAACTTCGGTGTAGGCGCTGAGACGTCCTGCGGCAACATATGCCAGATGAAGGGCGGCAGATCCGCCTGCACGCAAGTTACGAACTTGCGGAGCAAGCGCCTGCACAGCGGCCATATTCAGTGGTAACGCAAAGGTTGTGTCTGCCGGGAATCCAACCGCAATCAGGCTCTGAGCCAGTTCCTTTTCACCAGATACCAGCATCCGGTTTCCGTGAACATAAGCTCCTTTCCCTTTTTCCGCAACAAACATTTCATCACGGGAAGGGTCGTAGATCACGCCGACAATGACTTCACCATTATGAGCCAATGCGATGGACACCGAATAAAACGGGAATCCGTGTACAAAGTTCGTCGTTCCGTCCACAGGATCAACAATCCACAGGAACTCTTCTTCCTCGGTCTCTTTCAGTGCTTTTGCCGAAGCTTCCGGTCCCGGTTCGACGCCTTCTTCACCCAGAATGGCATGGTGGGGAAAATGCGTGAGAATCAGGCGGCGGATCATCTGCTCCGCTCCTTTATCCACTTCGGTCACCAGATCTTGGGGTGAATATTTGGTGCCAAGTTCAGCTACCGTCCCAAGACGGCTTTTGATCCATTCGCCAGCTTTGGAAGCTGCATTAATGGCAACGGCAGTATAGCTTTTGCTTGTCACGACATAAGGTGTCTTTTCCTTCTCATTCAAAGCGTTCACTCTACTTTCTATATCAATCTACGAAAAGTTGAAATACTTGTTAAAAGTATACGCCCCACAGGTCATAAAGTTTCTCGTTGCCCAGGCCCCTTTTGGCACTACGGATGAATGATGACGGTAGACTCGTCCACCCACTCCACACCCTCTTCGTGATAGAATGCCAGCTTCTGCATCAGTTGCACAAGAGCCTCATCCTTGCGTTTGGCCTCAATCATCACGTCAAGTCTTGGGGTGTCAGCTGCGATATGACGCAAGAAATCAAGCACAGGCTCTACCTCTACACCATCAGCATGACCTCGCAGATCCTTCTCGCTCTTCGGACTGGAGACATGGATTTTGGGTGGCAATGGCTGATCAGCCGGTGAATCTGCCTGGGCAAGCGGTGACTGCCAGGTCTTTAGAATATCAGGCCACAGATCCCATGCCTGTTCTCCTTCGTTGTTCACCCAATGGTGATGGATATCAAGTACCATGGGCAATCCCAAGCGCTGGCACACGGCAAGTGTCTCAGGCGCATTGAACGTTTTGTCATCATTTTCGAGTGTGAGCCGCTCCTGAATATCCCGATCCAGCTTCAAAAAGTTTTCTTCAAAACGAAGCGCCGCCGAAGGCTTGTCCCCGTATGCACCACCAATATGTATATTGTTCTTGGCAGTGGCATTTAGCCCCATGGCATCCAGCATCCGAACATGATGACGAAGGTCGCGAATCGAGTTGTGCAGAACTTGCTCGCGGGGGGTACTAAGTACGGTAAAATGATCCGGATGAAAGGACACACGCATATGATTTTCCTTCACAAAATCACCAATGGCCGCAAAGTCCTGCTTCAGCGCCGGGAACGGGTCCCAGTCATTCAGGTCCTCGTGTGTTGCCAGTGGAATCAATTTGGAAGAGAAGCGATATACATGAATATGGCTACCCTTGTTGTGCCTGAGCAAACGTAATGTATTGTGCAGGTTCTCGGCTGCAATCCGTTCGAGCTTGCGGATCGCCGCTTCCCTGTCATCGATTTTGTTAAAACTCGACATGGTCATGGTCCGGGAAGGCGAGGCGTTCTCAATAAGCACGGACATTGCCACGTAACCAAAGCGTACGAGCATGAATCTCTTCCTCTCTATTAGGGCGGAGAACCCACACGGCATATTCAGCCGTCAGGATGTACCGTCACTGTATATAACCAAGTTTTACCCTAAAAGAGTGACCATAATCGTATTCTGGCAAATCCGTCCTTCCGACCCGCACTTACAGTCAACAACTATTCCTGTGCTTGCTCTCCAAAGAACATCTCATCTGCAAGGGCAGTCTGAATGCGTGATTCTTCCTCAGTCAATTTGCGGATGAGTTGCATCTCCACCTCAGTTACCTCTTGCCCCTGGAAGTTGATCTCCGCAATGGAAACCACGATCTTGACGATGGCTACAGCCACGTTATCCGGTGTGTATGCAATCACTTTCTGGCCGGTAGGAAATACCCGGAAGCCCTGTTTGACCATTTTGCCGCGTCCGTATTCAAGCAGTTCGAACAGCTCCTGCTCATTCTTGAACTTGCATACGGAATTGAATTCAGTCTGAAATCCCATGCATATCCCTCCTGATCTTGTGGTCGCAGGCTACGCCTGTACGCCGTTCTCGTAATTCAGTGCCTGCTTGCGGTTGTAACGCTCCAGTGCCAGTTCAATCATGCGATCCAGCAGTTCGGCATACGATACACCTGTCTCACGCCAAAGAAGTGGATACATGCTGTATGGTGTGAAACCAGGCATGGTGTTGACTTCATTAATAAGCAAAGCGCCGTCATTTTTACGAATGAAGAAGTCGGCACGTGAAATACCGTTACCTTCAATCGCACGGAACGCCTGCAAAGCTGCCTCGCGAATGCGATCTGCGGCCTCTGGGTCCAGTGGAGCTGGAATCAGCATCTGTGATTGACCATCAATATACTTAGCTGCATAGTCATAATACTCACCGGAGGATACGATCTCACCTGGAACGGAAGCCATGGGCTCGTCATTGCCGAGGACGCTGACTTCAACCTCGCGTGCTTCAACGAACTCCTCAATGACAACCTTCGTGTCATACCGAAGTGCAAACTCGACAGCTGTCTTCAACTCATCGCGGTTACGTGCTTTGGAGATGCCTACACTGGAGCCCAGATTTGCCGGTTTGATAAAACAAGGATACCCCAGCTGATCTTCGACCTGTACGATCATTTCGTGCTCTGTCTGCTTCCATTGTGTCGCGTTAAAATACGTAAAGGCACATTGGTCAATGCCAGCCTGTGCAAACAACTTTTTCATGACCACTTTGTCCATGCCGCCAGCAGAAGCCAGTACACCTGCACCTACATATGGCATATCCGCCATCTCAAACATGCCCTGAATGGTACCATCCTCTCCAAACGTACCATGCAGCAGAGGGAACATCACGTCCAGCGCTTCTGCTCCGCCATACAAACGGCCAAACAGGGCGTTCAGTGCATCCTGCGTTCCACCCGCCGATTGCTCCAGCTTCAAGTCTTCAATCTGCGCGAACGGCGCATGCATGACAGGTCCTTTTTTCCACGTCCCCTGCTTGGAGATATAAAAAGGAACCAGTTCATACTTTTCATAATCAAATGCGTTTGTTACAGCAAACGCCGTTTGCAGCGACACCTCATGCTCGCCCGATTTTCCGCCGTACACGACGCCTACTTTTAATTTATCCATACTCATGTGTACCCTCCGATTATCTGTGCCTGATGCTGTCATGCTTGCATGCTCAGCACCCTTGTTATTCTGCTTGCATTATCTGGTCTTATTTTACACGGAACTGGATGTCTGCGTCACCGCATCCCGAAAATCTTTCGTCATCAAAATTCATCTGCAATATGAAAAAGCCGGTATACCGTCCGCTCCGTCCAAGCGTAAGAATCCCGGTAATCCCAAAATCGGTGACGGCTACTAACCGTATGTGCGTTAACAAGCGGCATGCCGCCCGCATCAAACGCGGTCACAACGGTGCTGTGCTGAAATCGTCCATCTCCATCCCAATCGTAGAGAATAACATCGCCGAGCATCAGCTGCTCAGGACGCTCCACTTCTGTCGCGGTCAGACCCCAGCTGCTGCCTGACAAATAACGCTCCAGACTGTTGGAAACTGCCCAACTGTAACTCCACATTTCGGAGCCGTTCACATACCCTTTATACCACCAGCCAGCTTCTCTTCTACCAGTATAGTGGATGGGTGCGCCCCCTGCAAAGAGACATTGGGACACGTAATTGGTGCAATCTACATCAAATTCCTCAAATGCCGGATTCCCCGCATTCCACCACCGATCTGCATAGGCAACCGCCAGATCTCTGCGATATGACTGCTGCCGTGAGCTTCTTCCTTGACCCAACACTTCCCGATTCAGCAGCGGCCGATTCATCGCCTGTACAAAATCAGCTTGTTGAAACGGACGTCCCTCCCCAGCAGGGCGACGCTCCGGCACTTCTCGCTCGACCCGTCCAATAATCCATCCACCACTCTGCCGCAGAAAGGTTAACCGCTCCCGCTCAATCCGGTCCTCCCGGTGGGTGATCCCGCTCTTCTCGTAGAACAGTCTGCTGTACAATTGTACATCCACCACCGCTTCTTCCTGGCCATCCATAAGCGTGCGCACAAGCTTGGCGCTGGTCTCGCTGCGAAGAGGCACGGCGCGCCGCTTACGATACCATTCGTCCAGCCTTGCCATACGCTCTCCCCGTTCCACCACGAAGTCAGGATCGGTAACGATCCGTTCGCTGGTCTGTGGACGGTAGTCGATCTCACAGCGATTGTACTGGTTCACGTAAGTATATAAGGCACTCTTCCATTCCCGTTCCAAGCCTATGTCCCCCTTTGGCATGAGTTCTGTCTGAAATATTTCATTGCGTATATAAACTCCTACTATTCATATGAAAGGGTCTTCGGTTGTATGTACACGGCTCAGGAGGGAGATCCGAAATTCGGCAAATACAGGTACACAAGATATCTTATTCCTGCTCGCTTCACGAAAACGCCTTCATCGGTCCAAAAGCTTGCTTGATCAGGCAAAAAGACCTTTACGTACGGAGGTGAAAACGGTATACTTAAAACTAAAGTTATGATTATGAAATTACGTTTCATCTGATGAAACTAACGAACAAGAACACGGAACGATGAAGGCCTGTTCTTCACCTAAATGAACGTTTTCTTCATCTCACCGACACATCCCAAGGAGGTACATGTATGTCAGCAAAGAATCATTTCTCCGCCGCTCGCAGTCTTGAGGTTGGAGGCAAGTCTTACCGCTACTACAGTCTCGATGCTCTTCAGGAAAACGGCCACGGCGATCTTTCCAGGCTCCCTTTCTCCATTAAAGTGTTGCTTGAAGCAGCAATTCGTCAATTCGACGGACGTGCCATCACCGAAGAACACGTAAAACAACTGACCGGCTGGGCAGATGGCCGTGACAATAACAAGGAAATTCCATTCATCCCTGCACGTATCGTTCTGCAGGATTTCACCGGTGTACCGGTTGTCGTTGACCTCGCTGCAATGCGTGATACTGTGAAAAAAGCAGGTGGCGATCCAAAACAGATCAACCCGCTCGTACCCGTCGATCTCGTTATCGACCACTCCGTTATGGTTGATGCTTTTGGTACCAACGATGCACTTGATTACAATATCAAAGTTGAGTTTGAGCGTAATGAAGAGCGTTACCGCTTCTTGCGTTGGGCGCAAACGGCATTCAACAACTTCCGTGCAGTTCCACCATCCACAGGGATCGTTCACCAGGTTAACCTGGAGTATCTGGCTTCCGTGGCAGCAACAAAAACTGTGGACGGCGAAACCGTTGTATTCCCGGATTCCCTCGTAGGTACAGACTCCCACACCACCATGATCAACGGACTTGGTGTTGTTGGTTGGGGTGTTGGTGGTATTGAGGCTGAAGCAGGTATGCTGGGACAACCGCTTTATTTTGTAACACCGGACGTTATCGGTTTCAAACTGACAGGCAGCCTGAGTGAAGGCGCAACAGCAACGGATCTGGCACTGACCGTTACCCAATTGCTTCGTAAAAAAGGCGTTGTTGGTAAATTCGTAGAGTTCTACGGACCAGGTCTTGCCAACATCGGTCTGGCTGACCGTGCAACAGTAGCCAACATGGCACCAGAATATGGCGCAACGATCGGTTTCTTCCCTGTTGATAGTGAAACGTTGAACTATCTGCGTAACACTGGCCGTCCTGACGAGCAGGTAGAATTGGTTGAAGCTTATTACAAAGCTCAAGGCATGTTCCGTACTTCAAGCACCGTTGATCCTGAATTCACAGATGTGATTGAACTGGATCTCGGCTCTGTTGTACCAAGTCTTGCAGGACCAAAACGTCCACAGGATCGCATCGAGCTGACACAAATGAAAGAAAGCTTCAACAGCATCATTCGCACACCTGTAGATAAAGGCGGCTACGGTCTGAGCGATGAGAAAATCGAACAATCCGTACCTGTGAAGCACCCGGACGGTTCCAACAGTGAACTGAAGGCAGGCGCTGTTGTGATCGCGGCGATCACAAGTTGTACGAACACTTCGAATCCAAGTGTTATGGTTGGAGCGGGACTACTGGCGAAAAAAGCAGTTGAACGCGGCCTGACCAAACCAGGATATGTGAAAAGCAGTCTGACACCAGGTTCCCTTGTTGTTACCGAGTACCTGGAAAAAGCAGGTCTGATCACGTATCTCGACAAACTCGGATTCAACGTTGCCGGCTACGGTTGTGCAACATGTATCGGTAACTCCGGCCCACTGCCGGACGAAGTGAGCGAAGCTATTGCTGAGAACGATATGACCGTAGCGGCTGTATTGTCCGGTAACCGTAACTTCGAAGGCCGTGTACACGCACAGGTTAAAGCCAACTACCTGGCATCACCACCACTCGTTGTGGCATATGCACTTGCGGGTACCGTAAATATTGACTTTGAAACCGATCCAATCGGTTATGATACGAACAATGAGCCTGTATTCCTGAAAGACCTCTGGCCTACCTCCGAGGAAATCAAGGATACCATCGCAAGTTCCCTGAACGCTCAGATGTTCCGCAACAAGTACGAGAATGTATTTACAGCCAATGAGCGTTGGAATTCAATTTCTGTACCGGAAGGTGAACTGTACGAGTGGGACCCGAACTCCACGTACATTCAGAACCCTCCGTTCTTCCAAGAGCTTGGCGACAAGTTGAACGATATCGCAGATATCCGTTCTGCACGTGTTATGGCATTGCTTGCGGATTCCGTAACAACGGATCACATCTCGCCAGCAGGTAATATTGCACCATCCAGCCCGGCTGGACTGTACCTGAAAGAGCATGGCGTAGAGCGCAAGGACTTCAACTCCTACGGTTCACGCCGTGGTAACCATGAAGTGATGATGCGTGGTACGTTTGCCAACATTCGTATTCGTAACCAGGTAGCTCCTGGTACAGAAGGCGGTATCACGAAGTACCTGCCAACGGACGAGGAAATGTCCATCTACGATGCTTCCATGAAGTATCAGGATGAAGGACAGAACCTGATCGTTATCGCTGGTAAAGAATATGGTACAGGAAGCTCCCGTGACTGGGCGGCAAAGGGAACATTCTTGCTCGGCGTCAAAGCCGTTATCGCAGAAAGCTTCGAGCGGATTCACCGTAGTAACTTGGTCGGCATGGGCGTAATGCCATTGCAATTCCAGGAAGGTCACGGCTGGTCCAGCCTTGGTCTGAACGGACGTGAAACGTATGACATTACTGGCCTCAGCAATGACGTGAAGCCAGGACAAGAGTTGAAAGTAACCGTAACTCGTGAAGACGGTACACAGTTCGAATTCCCTGTCATCGCTCGTCTGGACAGCATGGTTGACGTGGATTACTACCATAACGGCGGTATCCTGCAAACCGTATTGCGTCAAATGATGAAAAAAGCTTAATGATATAAATCATTAATGTGATGAAGTTATACAGAAAAGCTCCCTGCCACGTGCAATCAGCACGTGGCGAGGAGCTTTTTTTTGCTTTGCTTTTTATACTCGGGATATGTTTAAAAATCAATCTTCAAAGCCAACTGCCTTTTAATGCCCAATGTGATGTGAGGCTTGATCTAACAGTTGAATCGTGCCCATGATCAGAAACAAACACGACAGAGCAATTAACGAGCCTCCAACCCATCTAGACATGATCACTCGCTCCGCAATCTGTTTTTCCGAAGCATCCGTTACCTTGTGTGGATACACGAGAAATATTAGCCCTGCGCTAATGAACAGTACAGCCATTATAATCAAGTTCTTCCCCTCCTTACACGTGACTCTCCTTAGAATTTAACTTTTTCGTCGTCACGCGGGATTCTCCTACCGAGAACACCTTTTTCAAACCCATAGCCATAGTGAAAACAATGTATCCAATCAAGCCGCCGAGCGTATTGAGCATCAGATCATCCACATCGAATATCCCCATGCCCGTCAACAGCTGTGTCATTTCATAACCCAAACTGAGCAGCAAAGACAACAGTAGCACTTTTACTCCAGAGAATAACTTGTTACCCGTCAACACAGGGATGAAGATGCCCAGAGGGATAAAGGCCAGTATATTGCCTACCAGATGGATTGCGGTGCCAGGACGATGTAACGACAGACTGTTCCAGTCTCGTGAGATTTCCTGAAATGGTGTCAGGTTGACGGTTCGGTTATGGACCAGATCCGGTTGTTGCAAGAACGCCATCAGTCGATCCTTCACGATGCCCAAATCGACCGGGCTTCCTTTAAACAGAATCAGCTTAGTCAGCAGATATAAATAGATAATGAAAACGGCAATCCAAAGGATGTAATGTTTGGTTTTCTTCTGGTTGTTGTGCTTCATGTTGTTTCGCCTCCCTTGTGTTGCCCTGTTATTTCTTTACGGTGACGATGACGCCACCCATGTTATCACCCGATATTTCAGTTTGGCCTTGCTCAGGTATGTAAACGGTTGTGTCTCTGGTGGCCCGATAATAGCGGATATGATACTCCCGACCCTCTACTTCCACAGTAATGTTCTCTTTCTCTTTAAGCATATCGAGATACTCTTCCAGCACCAGATTATTCTTATACATGACAGCACTGTGCGGCAGCCCTACATATCGAAAGTGCCATGGTTCATACTGAATACCGGTGATGCGCACTTTATCCTTTGGGTAACGTAAAATAAATCCGTATTTCCATGCATTCTTTTCCAGCCAGGCACCCTCTGGTGCTTCATTCATCGCAGCCAAGCTCGAGCCGATATCCAGGGATAAACCAAGATTGTGCTCACTGTGTCCCGCAGGAAGTGCATAATCTGATCCCTTTTCCCGATATAACTCGTCCTGCTTTTCAAAGTCCCTGTACCCACTGCTGACGAGAAAATATCGGACTCCCTCTTCGCCTGCTGCTTCAACCATCCTCTGAAACTCCTGCGCCACCTGTCGTGATAACATGATTTTCTGATCCAGTATCCCATATCCACGAAGCAGATCATCCTCATGTGCCACATATACAATATCGGATTTAACTCCTTCCGGGTGTACGGGGTATTGCTTATCAACCAGTAACAAATTGCCCTTATGTACCTGATCCTGAATGTTTCCGGTGACGGATACGGTATAACCTGCGGGATTTTCACGCGTATTCTGAATCTCGATGGGCAACTCATCCTTCTGCTGAATCCATCCCGGTGATTGCGTAACGATATATCCGATCAAAATAATACATATCAAAAAGCCCCACTTCTTCATGCTTGTTCCTCCTTTTACCTCATACATCAAGGATAGACAACACAACTTAAAGAAAAAGCAGGGCAATTTTAAAGTTTTTCTTAAATTTTGACGTCAACCTTATTGGAAGACGGGCAAACGAACCTCGAATAACGTCTGTACCACGTCGCTTTGAGCCGAGATCGTACCGTCATGCTGCTCTACAATATTACGAGCGATAAACAGTCCAAGGCCTGTCCCACCCTCCTGAGGGGTCCTGGCACGATCTCCGGTGTAATACATATCGAAGATATGTGGCAATTCCTCCGGACGAATATGTCCACCATAGTTAATCACCTGAATGATGACCTGTTCTGCATCCCGATATCCATTAATATCTACGTACATGCCATCCTTGCCATGCCGTGCAGCGTTAATTAGCAGATTCTCGAACACACGAGCCAGCAGCTCGCCATCACCGGAGACCGTAAGGTCAGTGTCTATTTTTAGTCGGGCGACTAGTTGGTTCTTTTCAAATACAGGATAGAGTTCTTCGTTCATCTGCTTCAGCAGTTCGCTAAGATCCAGCTGTGTCTTGTTTATAGGCAACATGCCATAATTCATACGGGTAATTTCGAACAAATCATCAATCAGCTTCTCCAGGCGCTGTGATTTGGTGAATGCAATCGACGTAAAGTGCCTAACCTGCTCCTCCGTTAACTGATCATCCTTCATGAGCAGATCCAAATATCCAAGCACAGACGTCAGCGGTGTTCGCAGGTCATGCGCCAGATTGACAACAAGCTGGTCCTTACTATTTTCAGCAAAATCCCCTCGTTCTACTGCTTCCTTTAACTTCTCACTTGCCAGGTTCACATCTTCCGCAATCGTACCTAACTCGTCCTTCGAGGAGATCTGCACACGATGCTGAAAGTCACCGTTGGCCAAATGCCTGATCCCTGTAGAAATATCTTTGAAATACGTCGCGTAGGGTTTGGTAAACCAGAAGAAAAATAGAATGGCGAGTGGGATAAATAAAATCAGAAAGAAATAGATATCCCCGATACTTCTCATAAAATGACGATATTCAGCGAGCTGATCTTCTGCACGGACACCCGAATAATAGGCTTGCATAAGCTTGTAAATCCCATAGGTAATTGCACCAGAGGCAAGCATGCTTAACCCTAGCAACATAATCATGGTTGTACGAAAACTTCTTCGTTTAGTCATTAAACGTGTACCCCACACCCCAGATGGTTTTGATAAACTTGTTCTTGTTCACATCTTCCCCCAGCTTTTTGCGCAGGGTCCGAATGTGGACCATCACGGTATTCCCACTCTCGTAATAGGCTTCTCCCCAGACCTGTTCAAAAATGTTTTCTGCACTGAATACCTGCTTGGGGTGGCTCGCGAGCAGATACAAAATGTCAAACTCCTTCGGTGTTAGTTCCACTGGTTTGCCGTAGAGTGTAACGCGATGTTGATCTGGCGTGATGATGAGCCCACCTTTCTCCAGAATGGACCTCTGCACAGGCGCAGACTGGCTGAATTGCAGCGAACGACGTAACTGGGAGTTAACCCGGGCAACAAGCTCCATCGGATTAAACGGTTTGGTCATATAATCGTCCGCACCCATCACAAGTCCCGTAATTTTGTCCATATCTGATGTTTTGGCACTCAGGAAAATGATCGGCAAATGATGCTGCTCCCGAATTTTACGGGTCACCTCATACCCATCCATGCCAGGCATCATAATGTCCAGAATCGCCAAATCTATCGCTTGGGTCTGAACAGCTTGAACCGCCGCCTTCCCATCAAAGGCCTTAATGGTGTGATATCCTTCTTTTTGTAAATGTAAAGCAACCAGATCAGCGATCTCAACTTCATCGTCTGCGATCAGAATCGTAATTCGCTTCATTGCTTATTCCACTCCTATGTGTGATGCTCAACAATATAACATATTTGAATCCAACAGATAAACCAATGAAAGGAATCCATACATATGAAACTGGAGCGTTTATTAGCCATCGTGGTGTTGCTAATCAATCGTGGACGGGTACAAGCCAAAGACTTGGCAGATATGTTCGAAGTATCAATCCGGACCATCTATCGGGACATCGATACATTGGGTCAAGCAGGCATCCCCGTGGTGACATATCAGGGGGCAAGCGGTGGGATTGGTCTGGCAGAGGGTTACCGTCTGGATCGAAACGTATTAACAGACAAGGACCTCGCCTCCATCGTCACTGCACTGCGCAGTGTATCCACTTCCCATGCTAATGCGGCGCGTGAGCTTCTGGTCGAAAAACTCAGCAGTATCGTACCTGAATCCAAAAATGACGATTTTCAGGCCAATACGAATCGATTCATCGTGGATTATTCAACCTGGACGCATCCCGAAGCGCTGAAAATCAAGCTTGAACTTATCGAACAGGGTATGGATCAATTACGCCCCGTAACCTTTACCTACTGCAGTGCGGAAGGTATCCATACTCACCGAACTGCCGACCCTCATACCATCGTACTCAAGAAGCATTCCTGGTATCTGTATGCTTTTTGTCACGAGCGGAATCAATTTCGCATGTTCAAGCTTGTGCGCATGCAAGATGTCACGCTTGCTAATGAGCACTTCGAGCGTAAAGTCATCAACCCACAGGACAGACCCTGGCAACAGGAATGGAGCCGTCCGGACAATCAAGCTAGGTTAACCTTGAAATTCCATGCTCGCGTCCGTCATATTGCGGAAGAATGGTTTGGGATCGAGAACGTCATGCCTGATGGGACAGGGTATTACATCAGCCAGGTTGCTTTTCCCGAGGATGGCTGGTTATATGGGTTCATTCTGGGCTTCGGCGCGGACGTTGAAGTATTGGAACCTCAGCATATTCGGGATGAAATCTGCCGTATCGCGGAGCAAATTGTACAAAATTATATACCTCCGACTCAAACCTGACAGACAGCTGTCCAGTTCCTACCCTTATACTTCAGATATATTCAATCTGTACATATATGAGGAGGAACTAATCATGAACGTCACTGTATGTCAAAGCTGCGGCATGCCGCTCACAACCCCTGCCCAATTCGGAACGGAAGCAGATGGAAGCACAACCCGTGAGTACTGTATCTATTGTTACAAAGAGGGCAAGTTTGAGCAGCCCGGTATGTCACTTGAAGGCATGACCGAGATGTGCACTGCCATTCTGAAGGACGAAGGCATGGATGAGGAATCCGCTCGTTCGATGCTGCGTAACCAGCTTCCTTTTTTGAAGCGTTGGCGCACGAATACAACGGATCAACACACAGAATCTCTGGCTGAAAACTCTACTGCTTCCGCTAATCCTGGTCAGGTAACAACAGAGCATTCGTTCTCTGCCCAGCCCGTTCGTTATGTCACGCTCCCTGGCAAACGTATTGCCGGCGTATCCGCCCGCACAACCAACGCCATTGAGATCAGTGGCAAAGGCTGTATTCAGGGACTCTGGAACAATTATTTTGCCTCAGAGCACCTCCCTGCACCTGAAGTTGTTCGCTATGGTTGTTACACGGATTACACCGATGGGATAACCGGAGAATACACCATACTGGTAGGGCATGAGGTCAGTCCGAACGAATCATTGCCTGAAGGATTGGACGACATTTTACTCCCTCCTGCAACTTACGCCGTATTCACTTCCAGAAAAGGACCGATGGCAGAGGTTGTTGGCGAAGCCTGGGGAGCCGTGTGGGCCTGGGATAAACAAAGTGATCGTACGTTCACCGGGGATTTTGAATTATATGATGAACGCAGCCTGAATCCCGAAAGTGTACAAGTGGATATATACATCGCTGTTCGCCAAAGTAGATAAAACCAACACGATACCACCTCAGACAGAATCAAAGTTTCATCGCATCTTTCTTCATAATCAAGCAAGCTGCCGGGTTCGCTCGGCAGTTTTTTTGTTATATCCGGAACTACATTATCCCCTAAACAACCCGACCATGGTACCAAGTTAGTTAGCATGCTTTGCATCATTTAACCAGATAATATGCCTCATATGCGGGTACCATTGACTTCCTTAAAATTGGGACTATTCACATAACAACCGATTCGATCCTCCCATATCAAACCTTTAATATTAGGTCCTTTACTCCTGAATTTCCCTAAAAACGTTTACATCTCCTTAAAACCGGGTAAAATCACTACAATCCAATTGGAATTACGCTTTAAACTCTTTTATTTCGTCTAACAAGTCACATGTACCTATATGCGCACCTGGCATGGTAACCAGTCGAAATACATAATTCAAAAAAACGCATCAAAGGAGGAACCAAGATGATCCGCATGCCTATTCAGCAAATGATCCCGTACCATCACCAATATCCGCGCAACACGGCGACCACTGCTCCTAAAAAGGAGAATGAGAACACTCAAGGTCTATCCTTTCATGAAATTCTGCAACAAAAAATGGCGAAGAAAAATGCTTCTCCTTCCCTTAGATAAAAATGGACACCGGACCGACCCTAGTCGAGTCAGGTTATCAACCGTCTTTCCGCAGCTTGGCGGAAGGGCGGTTATTGGCGTTGAGCCATAAACGACTGTACAGTTCTCAGGCATGTTTCTATAATGGTTTAAATATCTAAAAGATCCATGACATATACGAACTGTAAAAGGGGACTTAGCACATGATCACCATTGGTTGTTTTCACGCTCATTATTCCAACATCGCCTTAATTGAAGAGACGCTTGCTCCTTATGAAGTTGAATTGGTCCATTACGTCGATCCAGGTCTGGACCGTCTTAAACATGACGCTGACTTTTCCGAGGTTGTCGTTCGCGAGAAGGTAGCCCAGACGCTCCAATGGATCGCTGAGTGTCATGCCGATGCCATTCTGGTCACGTGTACCCTGTTTGCGACAGTACTGGAGCAGGAAGCCACACAGGTCCCTGTGCCTGTGATCGGCATAGATGATCCGTTATTGCAGGAGATGCGGCGAGTAGCAGGAGATTACATAATCGCATTCACCAACCCGGCAACCATTGAAGGAACGATGGCGCGGGTGAATCAGACATTACAGCAAGAGGATGAGAATGGGCAACTACACGTTGCCAAGACATCTCAGACGGAAGCGGTGTGCATCCCTGGGACATTTGAGTTGATTATGCGTGGAGATCAGCAAGGGTATCTCGAAGCGGTACGAGAAGGCTTACAGCAGATTGCTGAGCAGTACCCGGGTAAAGCGGTAGTGGCGGCCCAACTGTCTATGGCTCCCGCTGCTGCACAGGTTACAATAGATCACGGTATTCCAATCCATAGCCCGCTGGCATTGCTTGCGGCGTATTTGGAGAAGGATTTGGGCTTGGCTCGACAGTAGCTGCTGATTTGGAGTGAAATATTACAATCACTAAAAAGATGTGAAAACTACTATATCGACTCCTTTTGCAAAATAAAAATGCTCTCGAACAAGAGCATTTCAAATGGTATAATCACTTTGTACAGCCAATTTGTGGTGGGAAATAGGCTTGCCTCCAGTGGGAGGTGATCCTATGAACTTCTCTTTTAACGACGTAATCGTGTTCGCGATGTTAATTATTGCGCTCCTGACATACATCGATCGTAAAAAGAAGTGACCCGCCACAGGTTGACGGCCTGACGGGTCACTTCATCTGAACTTGCTGCACTCGGAGGAATACCCACCGCAAATGCTGTGCAGGAGTAGCCATTGGCCTGGCTACTCTTATTGGTGTTTACTTACATTCATTTTATTAAACATCTGCTAGACAATCAACCATAATGCTGATAAAAAGTATCAGGAAGCTGATCAATAAGATGAAGAAGACGACATGATAGCAGTATTCTCACCTTCAAACGATGTCAGACTGCCCAGCTTGCGCTGTACCGGCGCCTAGGAACGTGTCCGATATTCCTCGGCTTTTTCCTGCATCCCGGCAGCTACAGCCTCATTCTCGGACAATCCTTTATCCGCGGCAAAGGCACGAATGTCCTGCGTGATGCGCATGCTACAGAACTTTGGTCCGCACATGGAGCAGAAATGAGCTTCTTTGGCTCCTTCTGCTGGCAGCGTCTCATCATGGTAGGACAGCGCACGTTCCGGGTCCAGTGACAGGTTGAACTGGTCACGCCAACGGAACTCGAACCGCGCTTTGGACAATGCGTCATCGCGGCGTTGAGCACGCGGATGGCCTTTCGCCAGATCGGCGGCATGAGCTGCGATCTTGTAGGCGATGACCCCTTCCCGCACATCATCCTTGTTGGGCAGGCCCAAATGTTCTTTTGGCGTAACATAACAGAGCATGGACGTGCCGAACCAGCCAATCATGGCTGCCCCAATGGCGGACGTGATGTGATCATATCCTGGCGCAATGTCGGTCGTTAGCGGCCCAAGTGTGTAGAACGGTGCTTCTTTACAGATTTCCATCTGCAAGTCCACATTCTCCTTGATCTTATGCATCGGCACGTGACCCGGACCTTCGATCATCACCTGCACATCATGCTTCCATGCGATCTGCGTCAGTTCCCCGAGCGTAGCCAGTTCCGCCATCTGAGCTTCATCGTTGGCATCGTAGATACTGCCTGGACGAAGTCCATCTCCCAGCGAAAACGCCACATCATACCTTTTCATAATCTCGCAGATTTCTTCAAAATGGGTGTACAAAAAATTCTCCTGATGATGCGCCAGACACCATGCTGCCATAATGGAACCGCCCCGAGACACAATGCCTGTCATTCGCTTGGCGGTCATGGGGATATAACGCAGCAGTACACCTGCATGAATCGTAAAGTAGTCCACGCCCTGCTCTGCCTGCTCAATGAGTGTGTCACGGTACAACTCCCAGGTCAGCGCTTCCGCTTCGCCATTCACCTTCTCCAGCGCCTGATACAGCGGCACCGTACCAATCGGCACAGGTGAATTGCGGATAATCCATTCCCGGGTGGTATGAATGTTTTTGCCTGTGGACAGATCCATCACCGTATCCGATCCCCAGCGTACCGCCCAAGTCATCTTCTCCACCTCTTCCTCGATGGAGGAAGATACAGAAGAGTTGCCTATATTGGCATTGATCTTCACATGAAAATGACGACCGATCAACATCGGCTCACTCTCCGGGTGATTGATGTTGGATGGCAGAATGGCCCGTCCACTCGCCAGCTCCTGTCTCACAAATTCCGGTTCCACGCCTTCACGAATGGCGGCAAACTCCATCTCTGCCGTAATGACTCCCTGCCTCGCGTAGTGCATCTGAGTCACACAGCGTCCTGTCTGTGCTCGCAGCGGTTTGCCTCGTAATCCGGGGTACTCTTCAGCGCCAGCTCTCTTCCCTCCGGGCTTCAGTCCGTTATCCTCCGGTTTAACTGTACGGCCTTGGTAAGTTTCGACATCGCCACGCTCTGTGATCCAGCGAGTGCGCAGGGCTGGCAGACCTGCACGGATATCCGCATGAAATTTGGGATCGGTCATGGGGCCGCTCGTATCGTAGACACGCAGCGGTTCGTTATGCTCCACTCCTTGGGGAGTATTCGTGTCATGAAGGGCTATCTCACGCTCCGGTACAGCAATGTCCGGCCGTGAGCCCTGAATGTAGACTTTGCGGCTACCGGGAAAGGGCTGAACCCGTCCGGCCGCTCCTGTTTCTTTTTCCACCTGCTGATCGTTATGTCCCTGCTCCGTCGCTTGTTGTCCCGTTTGATTTCCTGTACTCATGTTCGCTTGTCTCCTCCTCAGTATTCGTCGCTTGTTTGGTTGGAATAGTCATTAGCTCACTTACGTACCTGTCCCAAATCATGCGCAATGCAGAGAAGAAAGAGCGATCCTACACCAGACCAGGGGAGACACTTTTCATGTACAGTTAACAACAGACGGAGGTCACCACAGATCATCGATCTATGAGACTTCCCTCCTCATCCAAGCCCGCTTTTGCAGGTTAGTGAAAAAGAAGCCCATAGAATCCGCGCTATATCGCCCGTTCCCTGTATATAAAAAAGCCGGTCCCCGAAGGAACCGACTTTTATGTCCATCACCAATAATGCACCTTTATGCAGCTCCTTAACGGAGCCCTACAAGGGTCACATCATGTGGTGGTTGTGGTCATATCGCCGATTACTTCCCTACGCTGGTATGATCCAGATCAGGTGCAAAGGGTCCGGAATCTCATGCGATTCCGTCTCAGTCCGGACAATTCGGACTCCCCCAGTAACGTTAATAAGTTGCGGCTTACATAAGCCGCCGTTCATATTCAATGAAGCTGGCTCCGTTGGGCCGTCCATTACAGAGTAGCGCAACCGGAACATAAAAACAACCTTTATATTCCAGAACACCAACCCAATTGGAGAAAAATCTTAACTCAACATCAGGATAACATGAGCCCCATTTGCGTAGCAGCATCCTTCAACACAGGTGCGTATTCATGCAATGTCTCCTGCGAGAGTCGGCTGACAGGCCCTGAGACCGAGAGGGCAGCTGCAATATTGCCTCTGCGATCCATAATCGGAACAGATACCGCGGCGGCTCCCGGCTCACGTTCCTCATAACTCGTCGCATATCCGTTATCCCGGATATCTCCCATCTGCGCCAAATACACCGCCGGATCAATAAACACCGGCCATTCCGGCCCGTTCATCAGTTCTTCACGATCCTCGTCCGTGGCAAACGCCATCAGGACTTTGCTGGAAGCCCCCACAGACAGCGGGAGTCTAACACCAACGGGAGCAACTCGGCGGATCGCCTGATCACTTTGCACCGCCTGAATACGAATCCGTTCACTCCCATCACGCAGGTACAGACTCACGGTCTCCCCCAATCGATCTCTCAGTCGCTCCATCGCAGGCAACAGCAGAATAGCGGGATCATCACTGCGGGACATATGAGCTGACAGCTCCCAGATTCGGATGCCAAGTCGGTACTTCTCTGTTGCTGCATCGCGGATCACGAACCCTCGATCCTCCAGCGTAGCCATCAAGCGGTGCACTGTACTTTTGTGCAGGCCAATCTGGCTGGCAATTTCGGTGAGTCCCAGATCACTGCGTGTGGTAAAACATAATAATATATCCAGCGCCCGTTCCACAGCCCGGACGGTTAACTTGCGATCTTCCATGGCATAATGCCCTCCTCATGTTTCATCACATGAAACTTGGTTACATAAATTATATGAGAAACGGTCTCATCTGTAAACCAAAAAGAGCCAAAATCAAAATAGGCCAACGTGTAAATTTTTCCTTTTTATAAGACTTAATCCCCTGTAATTTACACACTAAGGTAATGTTACCCATATATCTTAAGAACTATATAACAATTGCGTAACAAATGCCCTCAATCAATTGACTTTGACTATACGGGAACATACGATAAAGATATATTACATTAAGATATCGCTCTGAAGCAGGCTCTGAAATCGACGCAATTCTCTTTTCATGTCGTTGTTATCTTCAACTGAACTTCAAAGGAGGGGCATTCATGTATCAATCATCCCAGAGCGAAGCCCCGCTGCAAACAAAAGTGTCCGATCTGCCCTCTTCCCTATCACCGAGGCTGATTCGGTTCAAACATATTATCGTAGCGTTGCTGCTCTCCGTTGTATTTTTTCTACTGTTTTGTTTTATTGCACTGCATGGTTATATCGCATGGGTATTATCCAATCCAACGGTAGCGCCTGTCTTCTCCAATCCGATGCAAGCCAAGAACATGAAGTATGAAGACATCACGTTCCCGGCAGCAGATGGCAGCCGCACGATGCAGGGATGGTATATTCCTGCTGACAATGCTGCAAGCAAAACGATTATTTTCAGTCACGGCTATGGTGCCAATCGTGAAGAAACATGGGTACCCATGTATGACCTGGCACACTATGCCCATCAACTTGGGTTCAACGTGGTGATGTTCGATTACGGCTTCGCTTCTCAAGTGAACAAAGCTGTAGCCACAGGTGGCAAAGCTGAGTCACAGCAACTGCTCGGTGCGATCCAGTTCGCCAAGCAACGTGGTGCGCAGGAACTGGTTGTCTGGGGCTTCTCGATGGGTGCCGGTACAGCGTTACAAACCGGACTGATTACGAAGGAAGTGGATGCAATGATTCTGGACAGTGCGTTCCTGCTGGAGCCAGATACGCTGTACCACAACATTCACAACCAGATCGATCTGCCACGTCAGCCTACACTGGAGATCATGAAACTGTTGTTCCCTGTTCTGAATGGTACCGGATTACAACAGATTCCATACCAGGAAGTGAAAAAGGAAGATTATCCGTTCCCGATTTTCTTCATCCATGGTACAGAGGACGAGAAGGCGCCTTATCCAATTGCGGAGCAACTCGCCGCCAACCAGACCAATCCGTACTCCGATGTATGGATTGTCCAGGATGCGCATCATGAGTTGATCTTCCGGGAGCATCCAAAGGAATATCTGCGCCGTGTTTCAACTTTCCTCAGTCATGTAACGAAAACAAGCAGTGACGATGTGCAGAACACGAATAATGGACAATAACCAAATTTCAATCATCGAATTTTTTCCAGAGCCCTCAGGGGCTCTTTTTTTTGCACTCATAGGACAACAAGCTCGCGGAATATACTCTTGGGACGCATGAACAGACGGTCTGCATGCAATGAATTTCATCTGAAGGAGGTTCAACATAGATGAACTGGTATGGATATGGTCACCTGCTGCCTCTGCGGACATTGGAGGAAATCCGTTTCTGGAAAGAGCAGGAGAAAGAACATACACTCGTCATCCGTGCCCTGGTTCCTGATCTGGAGCCCCCATACGTCAAGCTACTGGAGGAATGGGAGGTTACCTTTGCAAACAGTGAGCGAGTAGCCAATCAGCTTTTAAAACAACTATTGCCCGCAACCCATCCACCTGCTCCCTACATGGTTCGTTGTATCGATCAACTTGTTTTGGCAGCTCGGCAGCAATCGAGAGAGTTCATCAAACAGCTGTATGTTCTTCTGGAGCAAAGTGCTGCTGTGCAAGCTGTTCCGCTTGCCAAAGTACTCATTCTGCATTTTATCCGCGAGTCGGAGTATTTTCTGGGCGTATTGGATACGCTTGGCCAACCTGGCATCTTGCGTGAAACGGATTCGGAACCGTCACTTTTTCTGGAAAATGCGCTGCATACGTCAGGGCCAGGAAGCATCCATCGCCAAGCTTCAGAAGCCCCAACTTCTCCAGAGGGAAATGTAAATGCACCTGCCGGTTCAGCTCAGATTCAATCCGCAACCATTCAACCGCCTTCTACGGGAACAACACAAGCCACACCCAGCTCTACAGCACCTCCCGTAAAAGAGAAGCCGGTTCCCATCGGAGGACACACCCTGCCTCCTCTCCCCTATGCGTACAATGCGCTGGAGCCACATATTGATGAGCTGACGATGCGTATCCATCATGACAAACACCATCAATCTTATGTGGATGGACTAAATGTAGCAGAGAAGAAGCTGGCGGAATCGCGAAAAAAGAATAACTTTGAACTCATCAAACATTGGGAACGTGAACTCGCCTTCAACGGGGCAGGCCACTACCTGCATACGATCTTCTGGACAATTATGAATCCTGCTGGCGGCGGCAAACCTTCCGGTATGCTGGCAGAGCAAATCAAGCGAGATTTCGGAAGTTATGAAGCGTTTAAGAATCAATTCACGGAAGCTGCGAACAAGGTGGAAGGCAGTGGCTGGGCGATGCTTGTCTGGAGCCCGAGAGCACATCGTTTGGAGATTTTGCAGGCGGAAAAACACCAGAACCTGTCCCAGTCCGATATCGTACCGCTCCTGCCACTGGATGTGTGGGAACACGCCTACTATCTGAAACATCAAAACGAACGCAAAAAGTATATCGAGGATTGGTGGAATGTGGTCTACTGGCCCGCTGTTGCCGAACGTTACGAAACAGCACGCAAGTTGTTGTGGCCGCCTTATTAAGATTGGGGTTAGATGGATTAGAGAAAAAAGAGATATCTCCAGCCGAATGACTGAACGATATCTCTTTTGGTGTATACAAAAAAGCAAGTCTCCTGTAAAAAGAGACTTGCTTGTATTTTGAGAGACTTCCTATTTCTAAATGTTCACTTAAGAAGCACAGCCCTCGCACGCCACATAGTTGTCGCCAACCTGTTTGCTAATGGAGATCAGATCGCCCAGCTTGATATCAGACTCATCTGTAAACTCCAGATCGGCTATACGTGCAACGATCAGTGCAGCAGCCTCTTCCTTGCTTGTTGCCATTTGGCTGAACTCGGATTTTTCGCCTGTTGATACAACCTCATATAAATACGTATATCTCAATGTGTCCATCCTAACACTCTCCTTCCGAAATCACATCATATCATCTCTATTAACCAATTCCAAGCCCTAGTAAAAAGTGTTAATCGTATCGCAGTTTCATCTGCTCAGCTGTCAGGCGTACTTCTTCAGAGCCAACGCTAAGCACCCTGCTGGTCTCCGCCTGTGGATAGCGATCTCGCAGTGTTCGAACCAAAGCCGCAGTATATGCCGCAGCTGAAGGTACACCTGCCAATTCGTTCAGACTTGCCATCGTGCCAGGCTGAACATTGGGATATCCTTCACTCACCCCGCCTGCTGCATGCTGATAGAATTGTCGCACATCTGCTGCTAGTTGATCTCCCTGACCTTCCACGATGATAAAAGCAGTAATAATATACGCCTTTGCCTGCCTGCGCTGGGCAATACCACAGAATTTCAGCCCACCTACACTGACATCATAATCTCCCGGGCAAAAAGCACCCTGGACCTCACCAGTTTGCGCCTGATTCGACCACGGCGTTAACGACTCGGCAATAATCGAAGCCATCTCCCGGAAATCATCATGAATATTGATGGCATGTCCGGGATTAGGCAGAATCAGCGACACATTAACTACCCCTGGGTTCAAGGGTACTGCCGCTCCACCGGAAGGCCGAACACAGACCGCTGTCCCTTGGCTTCTAATCTGTTCCATCGCTTCTACAGCCTGTGGCAACCTGCGGTCACGCAGACCCGCTACAAAGGCATCTGGGTGTCTCCATATATGTGCAACAGGTGGATGCCCTGCCCCAACCCGCCTGCACATAACTTCTTCCCAAGCAAAAGCTTCGAGTACACTACTACCTTGTCGCATGAGTGGTGTCTCCCAGATTTGCAGACACAATGTAGCCTGTTGATCTGCCTGTAGTCCCTTTTCCGGCTGAACCGGTTGATCTGAATGGGAAGGTACACTCATCGTTCCATTACCTCCGGCTTAACGAATTCATATGTATCCAGTATATAGGAATGACAACGCATATATAAATAAGCCGGTTCCCAGGGAACACGGCTTATTTATATCACATCCTATGGCTTAGAAACTGCTGCTTCCAAAACCAAAGGAACTTGCTAATCCGGCTTGTCCAGCGAGTGGACATACCTGATCTTAATCTTTCACCAAAGACAAGAATTCTGCACGTTGTGCCGGGTTCTCACGGAAAGAACCACGTACAGCAGACGTTACCGTCTTGCTTCCCGGTTTCTTCACGCCGCGGGAACACATGCACAAGTGCTCGCCTTCCACAACGACCATAACTCCGTGCGGCCCTACAGCCTCTGTCAAAATGTCAGCGATCTGTGAAGTAATACGTTCCTGAACTTGAAGGCGACGTGTTACTGCTTCGACCAGACGAGCCATTTTGCTCAGACCAACGATCTTGCCGCTTGGTATATACCCAATGTGTACCTTGCCGAAAAACGGCGCCATGTGGTGCTCACACTGACTGTAGTAGACAATATCCTTGACGATAACCAGTTCTTCATGATTCTCGTCAAACGTTACACCGAGCACATCGCGCGGGTCTACTTCATATCCGCCAAAAATTTCTTCATACATTCGGGTCACACGTGCAGGCGTTTCAAGTAGCCCTTCACGTGTACTATCTTCTCCGATCAATTTCAGGATCTGCTCTACATGATACTCGATCTTCTCCCGATTGTCGGATACTTTTGAATTCAAATAATCTTTAACGCCAGCCACTGCCAAACGCCTCCTTTCGAACCACAATAAGGTAAGCAGTTATTCACTGCTATTATTTTCGGCGGCCCGAACTTTTACGCGCAGGATGCTGTTGCGGCTGAGGCATTTTCGCTCCTGGCTGCTGATTCTTCATCATCTGCTGGGCACGCTGCATTTGCTTGCCATTCAGGTTGTAGCCCATTTGCTTCGCCATTTTCTGAAGCATGTCCGGATTGCTTTGCATTTTCTCAAGTTGTTTACGCAAGTAGAACACCCCGATGAAAAATCCCCCGACCAGACCAACAATCAATGTAATAATCGGTATAACAATATCCATCTCTTAGACACCTCTGTATGCATTCTAAAAAGCCTGATAATCTGTGTCACTTCATGATGTTCGACACATAAGTTGTAAACCTGACACAGAGCGGATTTCCTGAAAGTATCATAGCATTTCCGCCCGCCTTGAGCAAACGGATTTTCCAGTTGAACCGCACACAAGCTACGTCATGACTGCTTCAATGAAAACGGTTGTATGCTGAGCCAGATCGATTTCAACCACATCCAGAGAATAACGCGTACTTCCGCGCGCCACCCTGATTACAGGTCTGCCGGGCAATCCTCGATGCTGACGCACAATGACTCCAGTCTCTTTGGTGGACAGTCGTACCGCTGTACCATTGGGATACACGGATACACTCTTGTTGAACTCAATCAGAATGTCCCGATCCAACTTCGTACCAGACAACGCCATCATCTCTTCACAGGCCTCATGTGGCATCAAACTATCCTTGGATAAACCATTAATGAGATTATCATAGATATTAGCCACACTAACGATTCTCGCAAACAGATGAATGTCACTCCCCTTGATCCCTCTCGGCATGCCTGTACCATCTACATGCTCATGATGTTGCAGGGCTGTATGAGCGACCAACAGACTGAACTCCCGTTTGTTCTTAATCACTTCGAATCCACGCCACGTGTGGTGCAGCGAAGAATTCGCAGCAGAGCCACTGCCCGGAGGTTCCCCCACTTTGCCAATATCATGCAATAATGCCCCCACAGCAAGGTCCTTCAGTTGATTATAATTGAGTCCCATATTCAGTCCGATGACCGAAGACAACAAACATACATTCATCGCATGAACATACTGTGCATTGTCTTTGGTACGAATATCGGTGAGCTGCACAAGCATTTCACGCCCGTTCAGTACATCATTCAGCAACTTCTCTATACTGAGGGCAACCTTTCTCGGACTCCAGTCTTTCCCGGATCGAATGGATTCGAGTGTGACACTCATTTCGTTAATTATTGCCCGTTTCGTGGTTTCATCCAGAATGTCTTCTGCATCCACATCTTTATACGCTTCATCCTGGATGTATAACATGGTCACGCCAATACGCTTCAGCGTATTGACCATATATACGGTGAGCTGGACTCCGGCAGACAGCAGTACCGTGCCGTTACTGGAATATACCGTCTTGCCCAGAAGCTCCCCCGCTTCCACGCTCTCCACGTTTACATACTTCATGAACGTCCCCCGCTCTTACGTTACGATAGCTGCTCCAATGCGAGCAATTGCTCCTTGGTTTGCAGACCGCCTACATAACCCACCAGGGTACCGTCTTTACCACTGATACGGTGACAGGGAATAATAATCGGAATCGGATTCTTGCTAATGGCGTCCAGAACTGCACGAACAGCCTTGGGTCTGCCGATGATTTCCGCAACCTGTTGGTGTGATGAGGCCTCTCCATAAGATATATCGGACAGAACTCGCCATACTTGTAGCTGGAATGGTGTTCCAAGCCGATCAAGCTGCAAGTCGAACGTTTTTCTCTCCCCTGCAAAATACTCCGTTAACTGCTTTGCAGCTTCGCTGAGCTTCTCTTCATTCTTCTCATATCGATACTCGCCAATCCAGATGCGGGCCCATTGTTGCAGATGAGCTTCGCGTACGTGGAAGGCGCCAAAATCAATGTGACACAGTCCTTCATCCGTCGCGCATAACGTAAGAGTACCAATCGGTGTCAGTACCTCATCGTAGTATACGGGCTTGCCATGAAGACCCGTAACGGCTGAAGGTTTCCATGCTGCAGCTTCCGGTTTGGCAGGCTGTTCAGACTGCTCACTACCCGGTTCAATCCCAGCTTCCATTTTCAAATCCTGTTGTAACGCACGTAAGGCATTGTTCTCGTTGTTCTGTTCCTCTGGCTGCTTCTCACTCACTTGCCCAGCCCGTGGTTGTTTGGGTAAGGTCTCGGACGAACTCAGTCGCTCCTCGGCCTTCTGCAGCATGCTTAGTACGTTCCCATCTTGTTCGTTAGCGGCAGCTTCCCCAATTGCTCTCATGGCGTCTTCTCCTCCAATTCTGCTTAACGCCCAGGCTGCGGTTCCCCGCAACTCGGGGCGCGGATCACGTTTTAGTACTTCTGTAAGTTTGGGTACAGCACTTTTGTCTTTGAAATTGCCCAGGGCAATAACGGCGTTGCGTTGAATCGGCTTTTTGCCCCGCCAGGCGGCGGAACTCTGACCGAAACGTTCCTTGAATTCCCGGTTACCGATGTCCAGCAGCGGCAGTAGGAGTGGCTTCACAATCTCCGGATCGGGATGAAACTCGGGATGGTGATCCCAGTTCTTGCCCCGGTTCTTCGGACAGACAATCTGACACGTGTCACAACCGTACAGACGGTTGCCTATTTTCAGCATAAATTCTTCATCCACGAACCCTTTCGTCTGGGTTACAAAAGAAATACAGCGCTGTGCATTCAACTGCCCCGGCCCCACTAATGCTCCTGTAGGACAGGCATCGATACATTTTGTACATTCACCGCAGTCTTCGGTCACAGGTGTGTCTGGTTGAAAAGGAATATTTGTTACCAGTTCTCCGAGAAAAATCCATGAACCAAATTTGGGTGATATAATGGCACAGTTTTTGGCGCTAAAACCAATCCCCGCACGCTGAGACACCGCACGATCCACCAATGCTCCGGTGTCTACCATGCTTTCGATCATGGCTTCAGGTACGCGTTCCTTTATAAAATTGACCAACTTGTCCATCGCTGCACGCAGGACCTGATGATAATCCTGACCCCAAGCCGAACGGGCAAAAATGCCTCGATACGCACCAGGCTCCGATTTCGGCGGATTCACCATTTTGGATGGGTATGCCACGGCTATTGCAATAAGTGAAGCGGGCTCGCCGTCTTTTAAGGCGGGGTGCACCCTTTTTTCAATATCCGGCTCTTCAAATCCTGAAGCATAGCCCTTATCCCGCGACTGCTCCAACAGCGACTTTAGGGAAACAAAGGGATCAGCCGAAGCAAAACCGATATCATCAATGCCCAGTCCGGGGCCAGCTGCCTTGATCTCCTGTTTTAACTTTTCCCATACGGAGGCATCCTGTGCTGCCCCGGTCTGTACGCTCGTCATTTCTCTTCCCTCTCTTCTTCCAACACTTATTCCGTAAATAGTGAACGCCCGCCTCACGGTAAGAGGACAGGCGTTAATTTCTATATATGCCTTACATACTTGAATTCAAACGGAACGAGTCTATATGGTTTAACGCAAAATGCAGTCTGAAGTTGTTGTCCTGTAAGCATTTTACAATTTCTTCAATTCAGAAAACGGCCAGAAAATAAATTCAGCCTTGCCTACAATCTGATCGGATGTAATACTGCCAAACACTCGGCTATCCTTACTTTTGCCTTCATGACGATTATCCCCCATCACGAAGAAATGATCCGGCGCAAGTGTGATTGGGCCAAAATCAGGGTCCTGCACCTCAATATCGGTATACGTTTCCGCTTGTTGCTCGCCGTTCACATATAGATGGTGATCCCTAACTTCAATGGTATCTCCCGGAAGTCCAACGATCCGTTTCACCAGAAAATCCTTCTTCTCTACACCTTCACTTGGATCACGAAGTACGATCACATCTGATCGGGAAGGAGTACCCAGATGGTATACGATTTTGTTGACGAAAAGGCGATCTCGCTCAACCAGTGTCGGCTGCATGGACTGTCCCTTGACCATTGACAGATTAAACACAAACAGGTTCAGCAGCATCATAATTACAAAAGCAACAACAATTGTTTTGACCCAGTCCCACAGCTCGACAACCCAGGATTTCCCCGGTTGTTCAGGCTTTGACGGTTCATTATGTTGCTCGGAAGTCACATGTTCCATTGAATGATTATTGGAATTCAAAGGGACACCTCATTTATTAAATAGTTGAATTAAACTTGTAACATGGTGACCATACTCCTTTTCAGTTTACTTCATTTGAGGGAGTGAAACAATTGGTTATGAGCACCAATACCTTGGATATCTTGAATATAACCGGGATAGTCGCGTTAATTTAAATAGAATTCGGAGACACCGAAGTATGTTAGAAAATGAGGAAACCAGAGGAATATGACGTGAAGAACACTCATATAAATAGAAAGGCACATCCCTCACGTTCTTACACGTTAAAGAGATATGCCTAATATGAAATGAACATCTTTTTTTTATTTCTTTTTAAACATGCAAACTAAGCTTTGGACAAAATACTAAGAGTCTGGAAAGCGCTCATAATCTGATTGGCACCGTAACCCATTGCTTCATATAGAGGCATAGCTACTTTGTTGTGCTCATCACCCGCCACCCATACCTGGCTGACTTTACGCTGCTGGAACCGTTGTTCCATAGCCTCGACAAGTGTTTTGCCGACTCCACGGCGACGATAGTCTGGATGTACCGCAATACGGTAGATGCAACCTTGGTTGTGATCAATCGTACCAATCAAAGCGCCGACGAGGTCTCCCTCTTCTTCCGCAACCATGATCAGGTCAGAATCCCATGACAATTGACGGGCAAACGGGCCCATCGTGTTCTCATAACACTCTTCCGATAGTGCAACCTGGAGAAGCTCCGTCATCTGGCTTGCATCACTCAACTGAAAGGAACGAACGTGCATGTCTTAAATCTCCCTTTTCGTTAGCTTAGATGAGGTTTTTTACAAAAAGGGAATCCCTTTTTACCAAAAACCCAATGTTCATATAATGACAAAAAACGAGAAAATACCGCTTCTTCGTCAATTAAACCATACTTTTCTCCATAAAACACGCATTTTCTTTTGAAAGCGCTTAATTGTAACCGTTTACATACGAATATTAAACTTTTCATCCATTTAAATACCTGAAAACACATAAATAGTTGCATAAAGGGTAAAATATGTTTGTTATCTCTGGCCCATCATTAGATCAACACCTCGGGGGACTTAATAAACAAAAATGTTGCTTAATTAGCTCGAATGCGGTTTAATATTAGTGGCAAGGGTATTATTACATATGTACCTGTTTTCAAAAAAACTAAAAATCTCAGGAGGTATTTCATTATGACTTTTCAATTACCAGCACTTCCTTACGCTAACGACGCACTGGAACCACATATCGATGCAAAAACGATGGAAATCCACCACGATCGCCATCACAATACGTATGTAACCAACTTGAACGCAGCTCTGGAAAGCGCTCCTGAACTGCAAGAAAAAAGCTTGGAAGATCTGATTGCTAACCTTGACAGCGTACCAGAAGGCATCCGCACAGCGGTTCGCAACAATGGTGGTGGACATGCTAACCACAGCTTGTTCTGGGAAATCATCGGACCTAACGGCGGCGGCGCTCCTACAGGCGATATCGCAGCAGCTATCGATAGCGAACTGGGTGGCTTTGATAAATTCAAAGAAGATTTCGCTAAAGCAGCTACAACTCGTTTCGGTTCCGGCTGGGCTTGGCTCGTAGTTGGTAAAGATGGCAAGTTGTCCATCACTAGCACACCTAACCAAGACAGCCCTCTCTTCGAAGGTCTGACTCCGGTTCTGGGTCTGGATGTATGGGAGCACGCTTACTACCTGAACTACCAAAACAAACGTCCTGACTACATCGCCGCTTTCTGGAATGTAATCAACTGGGATGAAGTGAACAAACGTTACGCTTCTGCAAAATAAGACTGTTAGTATGAACAGTTAACATAAAAGAGAGCCTGATTCGGTCATCGTGACCGTGATCAGGCTCTCTTTTTTGCTATCGCTATAGTTATAGTTAAAGGGTGTTTTGTTTCTAACGAACCCAGGACACGTTATTTCCCCATATTTCATCGTATCGCGAACCTAACGAATCTCAGAGTAGCTATTTCCCCAAATACGGGCTTTAATGCGCACTTTTGGATTGATTTGGCTATGATAACGTCACTCAGGTTCGTTAGAATTTATAATTGTGGTATATCCACATTATAAGACCTCTGGAGTTCGTTAGCTCCCACATTTAATCATTCACTTGATCATACGCACCAGCAAAATAACTGCTGATCAGCTTCAGGAAGATATTCGGGAATGCCATCTTATCCATATCTTCCGGACCGATCCAGCGGTAGGTCAAGCCATCGCCTTTACCTGTCAGTGTCGGCGTGCTCAGCGCAAGGTCACTAACATCAGATGGTGCCAACATCTCTCCATCGTTAAGCGATGTTGAGATGTTCTGCGCATTAGGCGTGCCTGGCTCCGATGAATGCATTGTGTCTGACTCAGGTGACACAGCTGACACAGCTGATGATGAAGCTGTGCCCTCCCTTGTTGCCGCCTGTGCATCGTAGGCGGCTCTGGCTTCCGCTGCGATCAGCGGAAGCTCACTGCTCTGGTCCTGCTCGGTACACTTGTACACCTGCAGGCTCCAGACAATGTGGCTGAACACATGCTCCGCATGGGTAGCCAGCCCTTCCGGGCGGGCAGCGAAGCCTTCCGCCCACAGACTGCCGGCCAACAATGCCATGGCCGGCTCATCCGCCAGCGGCGCCGCCTTCTTGCTGGCTGCGGCGGGCGCCGCGAGCACATGCGGCAGCTCCCACATGCGGGCCAATAGGCCCGTGTCTGGGCGCTGGCGCACAAGCACTTGGCCGCGATGAGCACCGCGGCCCTCCACAATCGCGACCAGCCGCTGCTCAGGGCGCGGCGGCTTCGCCTTGGTCTTGACCGGCAGCGTAAGCTCTCTTCCGGCGATGCGGCCGGAACATTGCTCCATGACCGGGCAAGTCAGGCAGTGCGGCGCTTTGGGTGTACACACCAGCGCGCCAAGCTCCATCAGCGCCTGATTGAAATCACGCGCCCGCCCTTCCGGAATGAGCTCTCCTGCGAGCTCTTCCATCAACACCCGGGTGCTGCCCTTCATAATGTCCTCATCGATGAGGAAGTATCGGGACAGTACCCGCATGACATTGCCATCTACCGCAGGTTGCGGCTGATTGAAGGCAATGCTGAGAATGGCCCCGGCAGTATACGGGCCCACCCCTTTTAATGCAAAGACAGCCGGCTTGTCCTGCGGCATCTCGCCTCCGTGCAGCTCCATGACTTGTCTGGCGGCTGCCTGAAGATTACGTGCACGGGAGTAATAACCGAGTCCCTCCCAATTTTTCAAGACGTCTTCTTCAGGTGCCTCCGCCAACGCCTGCACGGTCGGGAAATTCCCGATAAAACGATTGAAATACGGAATTACCGTATCTACCCGAGTCTGCTGAAGCATAATCTCCGACACCCATGTGAAATACGGATTGTTGTGGCGACGCCACGGCAAATCCCGTCGGTTGATCATATACCAGTCCAGCAAATTCACGCTGAAATGTTGTTTCTGTTCCTGTAAACCCATATTTCCGTCCTCTCCTATTGCCAAGCTAACTACTTTTCCATCTGCTCCACGATCGCAAAGGCCGCTGCCAATTCCGTCTGATGTGTAATACTCAAATGAATGTCATATTGCTTATCATATGGCAACTGCAGACGTTCCCAGGCTTGACTGGACAGCGAGGCCACTGGACGTCCTGTCCCATCAGGTAGCACCTCAATGTCAGTGAAGCCCATGACACCACCAATACCGCAGCCAAATGCCTTAGACACCGCTTCTTTCGCTGCAAATCGACCGGATACAAACTCCGTCATCCGCTTCCCTCGACGAACTGCGATCTCCCGCTCTGCTGGCGTTAAAATTCGTTTTATGAAAGCTTCCGCATGGCGACCGGACAGTAGCTTCCGCATACGTCCAATCTCCAGCACATCATTACCTATGCCATATATCATCAACGCTTCACCCGCTTAATCTTTTATACTGTAAGAGGTTATTCAAAAAGTTCCATCTTCTTGGTACTGAAAACCGCTCTTTTTGAACCTTCATTGTAAAAGATCTCCATTCAATCACATGATCCGTAACTCTCCGAACACGTATTCTATTGTAGCAGGAGGGACGATCAGAAGCGAGTACCTATCCGCATTACCATATATGCTAAAATATGAATCAGGAATCGTCTGAAATTCTTAGGAGGTCTGAATAATGCCCATAACTTTTGAATTGCCCACTGACGTAGATGCGATCATTCGCGGAGACTTTTTCCCTGCACAACAACCTGCTCAAGGTGTCATCATTCTGGCTCACGGATACAAAGGCTTCAAAGACTGGGGCATGTTCCCCTATGCAGCTGCACAGCTAAGCCAGACGCATCATGTGCTTACCTTTAATTTCTCTCACAACGGTATCGGCGAATATCTGGAGCAATTCTCTGAACTTGAAAAGTTCGCAGTGAATACCTACAGCCGGGAGCTTGCCGATCTGGCCCTGGTATTGGAACATGTGGCTACACAACCTGAACTCAGTGGACTTCCTGTATACCTGGTTGGCCATAGCCGCGGTGCGGGCATAAGTCTCGTCTATGCACTGGATCATCCCGAGCAGGTGGCAGGTGTCATCTCCTGGAATGGCGTAACCAATCTGGATCTCTTCACAGCGGAGCAAAAAGAAGAAATGCGTACACATGGCCGCAGCCATGTCGTTAACGGACGAACAGGCCAGCAGATGCCACTGGACGTGGCTATTCTGGAAGACCTGGACAAGCATAGCAAACGTTACGCTATCCTTGACCGCTTGGCTTCTTCAACTTTGCGAGTCGCACTCATTCAGGGAACAGAAGATCCCCAGCGTCTGCGGGACGGTTCAGCCGCACTGGTTCAAGCACGCCCTGATATCCCATGGCACCAGATACCTGAAGGGAACCACACCTTTAATACGGTACATCCATTTAAAGAAACCACTCCACAACTGGAACAAGCCATCACCCAAACCCTGCAACAGATCAAAGACTGGAATAGCTAACTCATCTTTAATATAGTAGTCACCTGGATTTTTGCGGTTTCTCGTTCCACATAACAAAAAGAGTCACTGCTCACGCAGTGACTCTTTTTGCATTCCCTATATAACGAGCATGCTCACCCACCCGTATTAGATACCAGGAATGGCATTGCGTTTGTGATGTGTACGCGTATAGAACGCTTCGAGGCGCTCTTGTGCAGCCGGATCGATCTGTTTGCCTTCGAGATAGTCGCTGTTCGCTTCATACGAAATTCCCAGCTCATCTTCGTCCGTCTGACCTTCCCATAGCCCTGCCGATGGTGCTTTGTCCAAAACAGCCTGTGGAACGTTCAGATATGCTGCCAACTGGCGTACCTGACGTTTGTTCAGGGTGCTCAGTGGCGTGATATCCACAGCACCGTCGCCCCATTTGGTATAGAAGCCTGTAATGGCTTCAGAAGCGTGATCCGTACCTACAACGAGCAGGTTCTCTTCAAACGAAAGCGCATATTGCATAACCATACGAGTTCTCGCCTTTACATTACCTTTGCCTTGGTGAGTCATATGACGTGGGCTACCCAAGGATTTGAAACCTTGCTCCACTTCCAGCGCAATCTCGTTAACTGCATCTTCGATATTGGTTTCCACGACATGCTTCAGATCGTATGCTTTGGCTACAGCGTAGCTGTGGTCGATATCGGATTGTTCACCATAAGGTTGGAACACACCAAGCGTTTTGTACTCTTGGTTGTTCTCTTGCGTGAGCTCGTCCGTCGCTCTTTTGCAAAGCGCCGTAGCCACTGCACTGTCAATACCGCCGCTGATCGCAATCAGCAAACCCTTGGCACCCGCATTTTTCACATACGTCTTCAGAAAATCAACACGCTTGCGTACTTCCTCTTCTTCATTAATGCTTGGTTTAACCTTCAATTCAGCGATGATCTGTTGTTGCAAACTCATCGTTCACACACCCCGTTTCTAAATGAATGAAATTTGATGTCCAGCTTGAAAGGTCCGAATGGATCAATAACCTTATCTATCCAAAATGAAACGCCCCGGCATCGGTGATCCGAAGGGCGGGGCGTTCTATTGGAGCGAATTAACGGCAGTAACGGTCAAATGCACTTTTGAGATCAGCCGCAATATCCTCTGCAGAACGGTCTTCCACTTGATGACGCTCGATAAAGTGAACGAGTTCTCCGTCTTTCATCAGAGCGATGGACGGTGAAGATGGAGGATACGGTGCAAAGAATTCACGTGCTTTTGCAGTTGCTTCTTTGTCCTGACCAGCAAATACAGTGTACAGATGATCCGGTGTAATATCGTGCTGCAGTGCTTGGGACACACCTGGGCGACATTGACCTGCGGCACATCCGCATACAGAGTTAATGACAACCAGCGCTGTTCCTTTTGCATCCGGAAGACTTGCTTCCACTTCTTCAGGAGTACGCAACTCCTGGATTCCTAGACGAGTTAAATCATCCCGCATCGGTTGAACCATATCTTTCATGTATTGATCAAATGACATCGACATTCGGTTTCACTCCTTATAAATGGTTGTTCTATGATCTCGATAGAATTAAAGGCCAATTACTCTCCAAAACAACGTTACATTCATATCGAACATTATGGATGTAATGATGTGCTATTCCTATTATACATCCATAAGCAATGAAAGCAAGATTCAGAAACCGCCTGCGGAAAGGCTTCTTCCATAATATTATGTCTCAATGTCTGGCAAAATATGCTGAATGACTAACGTTCAAATGCCACTTTGAAGGTTGTGCCCTGGCCTTCCTCTGATTCCACAGTAATGGTTCCATTATGTCGTTCCACAATACTCAGGCACATGGACAATCCAAGTCCGGTTCCCTTGGCTTTTGTCGTATAGAAAGGTTCAAACAGCTTTTCCTTCTTCACTCTGGGTAGACCAGGTCCTGTGTCACGTACACACAGTTCCACCTTATCATCCACTATCCGCGTCTCCAGCGTAAGCACACCCTTCTCATTCATGGCTTCCATCCCGTTACGGGCCAGGTTCAACACCACCTGTTTGATTTCCTTAGAATTGAGATGCAGCTTTGGCACATTATGGGCCAACATGAGTTCTATACTCTGACCACGCAGGTTCGCATCCGCCCATAACAACGGACTGAGTTCATGGATGATATCGTGCAGCTGGGATTCTTCTTTCTCGGCAATACGATTCTGAGCCAAAGACAAGAAATCATTAATGATACTGTTGGCCCGGTCCAGCTCTTCCAGAACGATCCGGTAATAGTGATCGAGGGAATCAGGACTCTTTTCCTGCATGAGTTGAAGAAACCCCCGCACAACCGCCATTGGATTACGCACCTCATGCGTAATGCTTGCAGCCATCTGCCCCACCAGACTGAGACGGTCCACATTATCCAGTTCATTTCGCAACATCTCAAGCTCCGTGATATCCTGGATGATCAGCATGGCTCCTGTAACTTCTCTCGCAGACTCTGTTGAAAAGGCATAAATCGGTACGGTTCGGGACTGAAATACATGTGCACCGTAACGAACGGTCAACCCACTAATCTCACCATGAACGACGGCTCTGCGAATGCTTTTATCCATCTTATCCGCCTGACCTTGTTCAACAAATTGACTGGCAGGCTGTCCAATGAGATCAGGTGTGGAGGTACAAGGTAACTGCTCCCTTGCGGTTTGCTCCATCATCTCATTGACAAACATGACTGTGCCTTGTTTATCTACGGTGGCAATGGAGAGAGGCACTGCATTTAGAATCTGATGAAGTTTCTCCGTTTCAGCTATGTATCGGTGGTGGACTTCCGAGAGATGCTGCTCCAGCCCACGATAGTGCTTCATCCGTTCCAGCCATAGCAGACTCAGACTACCCGCAACAATGGCTCCAGCGGTATATCCAAGTGCTGTAAGTATCATGTAGGTCGCAGAGTAAGTGGATTCATTCTGGAGGGATGCGATCCATAACAGACTCGTTACAACCAGTTCCATTGTAATCAGGATGATGAGGATCGCCATTTTGCGTGAAGGTGTATTATGCTTGAATCGTTTGGCAGACAACCATACAATAGGATAGAGAAGAATGCCCGTATGAAGGAGAAATCCGTACAGATCATAGGGATGCGCAAAAAGAAAATAGAAGAGAATATGTAGAATGGACAGCGTTACGCCTATAGCGGACTTACAATACAAAATAACAAGTATCACAGGTACGATGCTTAATGATATGGGTACGGCCACCGGGCTTGCATAGAGCGCAAACAGCAGACACAATAACATGCTCGCGACACTTGTCACAGCAAAACTGGTATGAACGATTCCGGCATGTTCCATTCTGGCAATAACCCGCTTGGAGAGTACCAGACGGAATAAGGGAATCAGAAATACCGCCGACCCTGCCAGCAGTACTTGTAAAAGCATGTCCTTTAACGCAACCACAATGCCATCTCCTCCTCTGCCTGCACATTCCCTCATGTATTTCTGATTAAAACATAGGCGACAGTATATTACAATATATCCCTTAAGACTGCACAATAGAACTGCTCATAACTCCATTATATTTCAGAAAAAGCCAGGAGTAGACACATTTTTCGTAAAACAGACAAAATCAATGAAAAAAGAGGGTAATAACATATGTATGATGTCATTGTAATTGGTGGTGGATCTGCGGGCCTGATGGCTTGCGTTGCTGCTGCCGAGCACGGAGCCTCCGTGCTTCTGCTGGATAAAGGAGATCAACTGGGTCGTAAACTCGGTATCTCTGGCGGAGGTCGATGCAATGTAACCAATGCCAAGGAAACGGATGAACTCATCCGACATATTCCGGGTAATGGACGCTTTTTATATAGTTCGTTTCAAAATCTGGACAACCAGGGAATCATGCGTTTCTTCGAGAATCTCGGAATTGCCCTGAAAGAAGAAGACAACGGCAGAATGTTCCCTGTAACCGATAAAGCGAAAACAGTTGTGGATGCGCTGGTTGGCAAGATTGTCTCCCTCGGCGTTGAGATTCGCACCAAAGAACCGGTCAAGGAAATTATTCAGAATGGTCAGCAGATACAAGGTGTTAAATTGATATCCGGTAAAACCATTCTTGGGCGCTCTGTCATCATCGCTACCGGCGGCAAGTCCGTACCCCAAACGGGATCTACCGGAGATGGTTATCCTTGGGCTGAGGCTGCGGGTCACACGATAACGGAGTTATATCCGACCGAAGTGCCCATTGTGTCTGGAGAGAGTTGGATTCAGTCCAAAGAACTGCAAGGTTTGTCTTTAAGGGATATCGCTCTATCCGTAGTAGATGCCAAAGGAAAAACAGTCATCTCTCATCGCGGGGATATGATCTTCACGCATTTTGGCGTGTCAGGACCGGTTGCACTGCGCTGCAGCCAATTTATCCGCAAGGTTCAGATGAAGTCTGGAAACCCACAGGTCATTATGAGTATTGATCTGTTCCCGGAGCTGTCCCCAGGTGCCTTGGAAGCACAGGTGCAACAGGTATTGGAACAAGAGTCCCGCAAGGCTGTCAAAAACATTTTAAAAACATGGGTTCCTGAACGTATGATTCCCTTAATGATGAAACGGGCAGAGATCAGCGATGACCTCACGTTCCACCATTTTCCCAAAGGTATGTTAAGCAACTTGTGTGGGCTAATGAAAGCTTTTAGCTTCCGTGCAGACGGAACGAGATCACTTAAAGAAGCCTTTGTTACTGGGGGAGGAATCCACTTAAAGGAGATATACCCAAAAACAATGGAATCCAAGCTGCTGCCTGGACTATTCTTTTGCGGTGAAGTTTTGGATATTCACGGCTACACCGGAGGGTATAATATCACCGCTGCATTCTCCACAGGATACACGGCTGGTATGCATGCGGCTGAATATAAACACGTTACATCATAATAGAGGTTGTTCAAAAAGTCCGCTTTTGATTACGAATCATGCCTAATGGCATCATCAGCATCGAATATGAAATTCAGCCGAAATGTCCGTTGCTCACGTAGTTTTCCTACGCTCCGCTACTCCATTTCTATCTTCATTCCATCTTCTCGGTACTGAAAACCGAACTTTTGAACTCTCACTACTAGGTATTACACCTTTTAACCCGATAATGAATTAGCTCAGATGCCAAAAACCCCGATATCCACATCTGTGGACGATCGGGGTTTTTGGGTATTGTTCCATTTTAGAAAAATTGGCTCGAACTGCTTAGAATGTGATACTTCTATGCTTTCACACTGCCTGAAAATCCATCAGCCGAATCATCGTATGTCGGGTCATCGCTATAGTTATGTCTGCCTTGCTCAGCCTGGCTTCCCTGGTTTACGTTTGCATAACCCTCATTCCAATCTTCGTTCACGAGATGAGCCGGAATCGATATATTCTGAAACTGATCCAGTTCTTCCGTCTGTGAGGCAAATACGGCACTTCCTCCATGAGATTGTACAATCTCTACGGCAGACTGAGGATCTTGGCGATCTGTAGGGATGTACAATTCCAGCGGGCCGGACTGATACGGCTTATATCCCAATTCCTCCAAGGTTGCCCTGGCGGCATTCAACGCTGAATCGTCTGAAAAATGCACCTGTAGTTCGCTATTATCCATCATCGTCTCTTCCTCCTTGCTACAGCTAATCTCTCATCATCCATAGATGAGATTCTTCTTCTATAGCATGGGCAGAACTAGCGCACGATATGCTCCGAATTAGAAAGGAATTCCTTTAGGGCGTGTCTGAAAACTCCGAAGGAATCAGATTTTGCCGAATTTTCGTTCCAAGCAAGGAAGTTTTCCGCAGGCGTGCCGGGGCACGTCAAGGGAAAGTGACACAGCATGGGGCGAAAAGGCGGTAAAAGATGAACTTCAGCGAGTTTTTGAGACACGTCCTAGGCCCGGGTCAGCCGAACCCATCCGGCAATTGATAACACACATAGTCCGAAGGCCACCGCACCTGCAGCTGTCAGAATACCGACGATCCAGCCGAGCCAAGCGAATCCCAGCGTGAATCCCATAAGAATACCAATCGGGACAAACAACATCCGAACCATCATTGAACCTGCAAGATGCAGCGCCTCCGAGTCATACGTTATGAGCTGAACATAGTCGGACGTGGCAAAAACATCCCAGGAACGATAAAACATCACCGTCAGCATGATGATTAATAACGCACACACAATGATATTGACCGGAAAAGGTGGCAATGCAACTGCTGCGATGGATAGTCCGCCAAGCTGCAGATACAATTTCATCGTGGCCGAGTTCCTGAAAAATGCCTTGAATGCAATCTCCGCTGTCCGATTCGCGATGGAACGATTACGTAACAGTTTACGCGGTTTACGGAAGATGATGGACCGTGTTCGTGGGGCTTTCGGCTTGCTCACCGCCCGGCTTAACATTAGAGCTGTAAGCTGCAGCCTGCTCCGCAGATCCTCCCGCACATCCCCTTCAAATGTTCCCTTCATCAACAGCCTCATCTGTCCAACTGTAATCAGAAAAAGCATGATAATTACGATTCCAAAACTGATTTTCCACGTCTGTCCATGCATCCATGATGTCGTATTAATGGTCATATATCCTATGCCTATGACGAGAGGGATCATCTGAATCCAGCGTCGCCATCCTGTATGTCGAACCTTTGTGATATGTAGTGTTATGGCTTGGAATGAAGCTACTGCACCAAACCAGACAGCCATAAGTGCAATCTGGAGATTCGACATCTCATATACACGGGACCACAGGGGAGCGGTCAGCGCTGTAATCAGGATCATTTTGCCCAGATGTTGCAGACAGGACCGGTAGAGCCCTTGCCTCATTAACGTGCGCATCCACAACGGTCTTGATTTCAAAAACAATACATCCGCTTCCTCCACAAATATCAACACACCCCCAGTAAGCATAACCACGTCGATCAGCCCAGTCAGTACGGGGAGCGGTAATCCTGTCGCCCATGCAGGCAGCGGTTTGGTCCACAGACTCGTGTACCATCCAATCAGATAGAGCAGACCCGGAACAAGCAGGTATACCCACACTGTCCAATCCACGACGAGTCTGAGATTTTTCATCTGTTCCTTGAAATGCTCTTTGCGTCTTCGTCTGTATAAACGAAGTGGGGTATAACGCTGGGAAGTTTCCATTCTCTCTCACCCTCTCTCTATCTAAGACGTCAGTACATCAAAACAGTCAAACAAAGAGGCTTCCGGCAATCCTGCCACTTCACGGATCTCATCCAATGTTCCCTCGGCAGCAGATCTGCCCGAAGCAATCAGAATAAACCGATCACAGATTCGTTCAGCGGTATCCAGCACATGCGTAGACATGAGCACACCCGCACCACGGCGACGTTCATCATCCAGTAATTTTAGAAAATCCTTGGTTGCACGAGGGTCCAGTCCGATGAACGGCTCGTCCACAATATAGATATCCGGTGAAGACAGGAATCCGATCATCAGCATCATTTTCTGCCGCATGCCCTTTGAGAAACTGGCTGGAAGATCATTCCGAACATGGTCCATACCGAAACGAATCAACAGTTCCTCCGCTCTGGCAATAAAAGCTTCTTCCTCCATTTCATACGCCGCTGCGGCCAGATCAAGATGTTCCCATAGGGTCATATATTCATAAAAAACCGGTTGCTCCGGGATATAGGCATAACGACCATCTCCCCCAATCGTCACTTCATAGTTCGCATGTTCCAGCAGACCAAGAAGCGTTTTGATTGTGGTACTTTTGCCCGCACCATTGGGTCCGATAATACCTACCAGCTCTCCTCGCGCCACATTCATTCGAATATTGCGAATGGTCGATTGTCCCGGCCCGTATCCTGCCTCTGTAATATGTACGTCCAATATGGACTCCTGTATGGCTGTACCTTCATGCTCTATCTTCATATTGAACACTCCTGTTCTGATTCGGGCTTGAACTAAAGACTATTTACACTTGCCACTCCGATGACAGAACAACCTTCCGATCACTGTTATCCCCCGATTTTTTGAATCAATATCACAAATGTTAAAATCGGGGGATAAAGGCGAACGCTTCGCTTCTTCAGGTTCTTTCTGTCCTCTACGTTATCGTGTAAATATATATTTCGGGCTGCGTGTTTGATTATTTGAACGTTGTTCTTTTCTTAAAAAAATAAAGCAATAAATCATAGTAATGAATGACTTATTGCTTACTATTATATTTCATTTTCAGTAACACAGTATGTACGAATAATTGAGACTAATTGTTCAAATGTGAACTTGTGGTTCACCATATCAACAGTAAAGTCCTCAGCAAACGTTTGATCCATTTTAAGATACACATTGTTATAACGCAGAAAGATTACCAATGCGGTAAAAGCCGTTCTTTTATTAGCATTATGGAAAGGTTGGTTTTGGCCCAAAGATTGAAAGATTGCAGCAGATTCAAGCAGACCAGAATCTTTAATTCCAATCTGCAGCTACGTTGATCGCAATAACCTCTTGAATACTCAAATACCGGGTCATACTCACCTATCCTTGAGACCCTTCAATGTTTGATCATATTCACCTATCACATCAGCCAATGTATCCATAAAATCACTACTGATTCCGTTAGGCAAATTAACTTTTGTAGCCTTTTTAATAATAATCTCCCCATTAGACTGATTTACCTCGATTTGAACCATATCGCCTTGCTCAAGACCAATTTGTTTGAAGGCATCTGTCATTGTTAATCCAAGACTATTACCGAATTTCGTTACTTTTCGTTCCATCTTACTCACCCTATTCATTCATTACTACCTCTAGTTATACTTAATTGGTATAACAATTATAGTGAAACTTTTATCAATTTGCATATTATTTTGAATTTTGAAATGCAAAAAAAAGAAGCAGGGGTTCCGGAGCCCCTGCTTCTTCATATTACAGTGAAAATCTCATATTACCGATTTGTCTCCACCATAGATGTAGTTGCACTCTCTGCATCCGCATCCACGTTCAGATCCAGTGCTCCGCGGCTTTCGCTCGCATAGCTACTGTTCGTGTTACGCTCGCTGTCTTTCACGCTGTTAGTGCGTTCGGATTGAGTCCATGTTGCACTCTCTCCTTCTGCTTTTGCGTTCAGACCCAGATCCAGTGCGCCGCGGCTTTCGCTCGCGTAGCTGCTGCTGTCGGTACGCTCACGGTCTTTCACGCTGTTGTTGCGTTCGGATTGAGCCATTGTTGCACTCTCTCCTTCAGCTTTTGCGTTCAGGCCCAGATCCAAGGCTCCGCGGCTTTCGCTCGCAGTGCTACTGTTGTCGTTACGCTCACGGTCATTCACGCTATTGTTGCGTTCGGATTGAGTCCACGTCGCACTCTCTCCTTCTGCATCCACGTTCAGACCCAGATCAAGCGCTCCGCGGCTTTCGCTCGCATAGCTGCTGTTGTCGTTACGCTCGCTGTCTTTCACATTGCTGTTTCGTTCGGATTGAGCCATCGTTGCACTCTCTCCTTCGGCATTCACGTTCAGACCCAGGTCCAGTGCGCCACGACTTTCACTCGCATAGCTACTGTTCGTGTTACGCTCGCTGTCTTTCACGTTGCTGTTGCGTTCGGATTGAGCCATCGTTGCACTCTCTCCTTCGGCATTCACGTTCAGACCCAGGTCCAGTGCGCCACGACTTTCACTCGCATAGCTACTGTTCGTGTTACGCTCGCCGTCTTTCACGCTGTTAGTGCGTTCAGATTGAGCCATCGTTGCACTCTCTCCTTCGGCATTCACGTTCAGACCCAGGTCCAGTGCGCCACGACTTTCACTCGCATAGCTACTGTTCGTGTTACGCTCGCCGTCTTTCACGCTGTTAGTGCGTTCAGATTGAGCCATCGTTGCACTCTCTCCTTCTGCATTTACGTTCAGACCCAGGTCAAGCGCTCCGCGGCTTTCGCTCGCAGTGCTGCTGTTTACGTTACGCTCACGGTCATTCACGCTATTGTTGCGTTCAGATTGAGTCCATGTCGCACTCTCACCTTCGGCATTCACGTTCAGACCGAGACCCAGCGCTCCGCGGCTTTCACTCGCATAGCTGCTGTTTACGTTCCGATCCTCGCCACCTCGTGAATAGTCGCTCATCGTTGTACCTTCTCCCGACACATTGGCATTCAGGCCAAGGCCCAGCTTGCCAGAACTGCTACGCTCAACTGTGTGGTCGGAAGAACGATCATTGTAACGGTTCATACTCTCGGAAGATAAGCCGGCGTTAAGGCCAAGATCCAGATTCAATGCTCCAGTTGCACTGGATGAACCTCCGTAGCTACCATGGTTACCGTAACCTGTGTCACGGTGTCCTGACAGAAGAGATCCAAGTTCCAGGCGCAAACCTGCATTTAGATCCAGATTACCACTGCTGTTATTGCTATAGCTATCGGCATAAGTTGCCTGCGAAGCTCCCAGCAATCCAGCTACCAACGTACCCGACAATACCGACAATTTTACCCAACGATTCACTTTTTTCATGATTATATACACTCCTTCTCAATTTTGGTTGAATTAACGCCATTGTTGCCTATGAGAAAGAGGTATATTGCGGCGGCCGCCCAGGTGGTGCCTGTGACCATTGACTGAACCCATCGAGCCGTTCCATTCGGAAGGAAAAATCGTAATCTGGCGTAACCAGACCCGTTGTTGCTCCCGGAAGTGCAGCGGCTGGAGCGGTTGCTCCACCTCCAGTTACACCGGACGAACCGGAGCTTGTCCCTGCGGAAGCATTAGCTGCTCCGGGGGAAGTTGCTGCAACAGACCAACTTGTTGGTCGTTCTGTGCGAGGCTGCAATGGAGATGTTGCATCGACATCATCTTGTTTCAGATCGGCTTCCTGGTGACTCTGCACTTGTTCAGTGACAGCTGGTTTAGCAGTTGTCTGATCTACGAGGAACAACTCGTTATCTGGGAAATCTGCATTAACATCGGAATCCTGCGTCAGATCGGTTCCTTCCACAGGCAATGCCTGCGGAACAACAGGTTGCTCTGGACGTACTTCTGATTCCGGGGTGACTTCAATCACTTTCCCCGTAACCTGTACTGCGTCCTGTCCTTCCTCGTTGTTCTGAGTTGAAACAGGATCTGCTAGTGCACTCGTATTGGAAGTTTCACCATTCGGTGTTTTGACGACCGCCGGTTGTTCCGGAGTGACTACAGTCCGTTCCGGCTTCACACTTGGAATCTCCACCTTTTCCTGATCAGGATTGAGTTCAGCGGATACGTCTACAACTGGAACTTCTGCTTTCACAGATGGCAGCTGGACATTTCCCTTACTCAGATCCACACGGGATGAGGAGATATTGACGGAAGTAACTTCAGGTACATCCACCTTCACGGAAGGCAATTCAACCTTACCCTGCCGAAGGTCTGTTTTCACAGCAGACGTCTCTGCTTTGATAACCTCCGGTACCTCTGCGGTAACGCCAGGCAAGGAAGCTGTACCATCGTTCAGGTTCACCTGACTGCTTGATACATCGGCTTTGATCACCGGTGTATCCGCCTGTACAGACGGCAGTTCGACGGTTCCCTTCTTCGCATCAATCCCAATCTCTGATGTTCCGGCCGATCCAAGCGGTGTATCTACTTTCAGCTCAGATACACTCAGCATACCTGTGGATTCATTCGCTTTGATCGATGGAACTTCAACATCCAGCAGTGGTGTGGATACCGATACTGACGGAGTCAGATTCAACCCGCCATCCGAATCGCGTGAAAACAAATTTAGCGACAATCCGCTGGACGGTTTTTCAGAAGATACCTGAGCATCATCCGCGTATACATGTGACGATCCAACTCCCAGAAGCAAAGTCCCGGCAAGTATAGCCAGTGGTATGCTTCCAAGTCGCACAATCGATTTTGGTAACTTTACATTCAAGTTGCTTCACCCCCTTTCCGCTATTGCGTTGGTGGGACAAGGCATATGAGTTTTCCCCCTAGGAATAATTAGAATACAGGGATTTCTGCCTGTTCCTCATTAAACGTGAAGGCGTTTACTCAAACGCTTTTTAATCAAAAACTTAAAATTTGAAGTAAATCCAAACCTTCATTTTAACTGTTCTAACCTGAGCAGATTTCGGCCTGTCTTCAGTCGCCTGCAATCATGGTCTTGGCTGCAATGGAGCCATTCAGATCGGCTTTTTCCCCGCTACGTTTCATCAAATAAATCAAACCAAGCAGGGTCAGCAAAATGCCTGAACACACAAAAGCCGGCACTACACCAAATGAGGTGACCATAAACCCGCCTACCACCGGGCCCATAATATTACTGGCAGTCATCACGCTACCTACCGTTCCAAATACCCTGCCTGTCATCGCCTCAGGTGTTTGTTCCTGCAACAGGATCTGAAAGGGGACAATTGCGAACCCAATTCCGACACCTGCCAAGGCAAAAAGGGATACTAACAACAGATTGGCACCTAGCCCGGCGTGCGGCCAAATCCCAACAATAACTCCGGCTCCGCCGATAACCAGACCCATGAGTGTGGTACCCAGACCCATTTTCAAAACATGCCCTGCATGCTTCCACTTCCGTACACTCATCGCTGCAATTAATGTACCTGCGCCACTTGCTGCCACGCACCATCCCAGCAGATCAGTTGAAATTCCGGGAAGTTGTCTGAATAACACCACAGTCTGTGAATCGGCAAATTGCAGAAAAAGTATGGCTGAAGCAAGCAAAATCAGAGACGTTCCTACATAAGGGAGAGATGCGAGCATGCGGATACCCTCCAGTGTTTCTTTCCAAAAAGAGTCTTTTGGGCGGTTGCGAACGTCCCCAGCTGGCTCTTCCTCTACTTCTGTTACGTTATGAATTGCGGTTTGGATCACCCGAGTTCCAGGAATCCACAATAAAATGATGCCGGAGATCAGAAAAGACGCTGAATCGAGAACAAAACACCAGGTAATGCCAAAAGCGGCTACCAAAAGTCCGCCAAGCGCCGGACCAATAATTTTGGACATCTGTTCGATCACCGAGCTGATGGATACAGCTTGGGCAAGGTGTTCGCGAGGTACAATTTCCTTCAGCTTTCCGTTTTTGGCCGGAGAGAAGATTACATCAAACAGGGATTTGAGGACAAGCAGTATGTAGACGTGCCAGATCTGGTCAGCAAAAATTAACGCACCCACGATGATGATCCGTGCACCATCAGCTACAATCATCAGCCATTTTCGGTTCAGGCGATCTGCAAGCGTGCCTGCGAATGGCCCTGTCAACAGAATGGGTAGTGCTGCGGAAAGTGTGACAAATGTAATCTCCCAAGGCGTTGCATTCCAGCGGATACCCACAAGGGTCAGGATTGCGAGCAGATGCAACCAATCACCCAGATTGGAAATGGCCTGTGCCACCATCAATGTTACAAAAGATCGGTTATTCTTCAGCGGTCGTTGTCCTTCAAACGTTAAATCACTTGTCATCCTTCTTCTCCTCCATTATATTCCAATTCATAGTATGAACTCATTATATAGAGCAGCCATTGACTCGACCTCCTGCCAGAGGCGGAGAAAAAGCGACATCTGAAGGATGAATTTTCAGCATGATGAATGATCAAATTTTAAATGCTAAAAATGCAAATCTTGTGACATATCGCATGTTTTTCGTAGAAATAGAAGTTTACAATTAAACCATGGCGACAACCTGAATCGTCAAACATAAATAACCAACTCATATAAGTTGAAATACTCTTTTACATGAACAGCATAACGGAGAGGACAGAAATAACCTGAAAAAGCGAAGCGTTCACCTAAAAGCTTTCTGAAAGAAAGCTCCATCGGAAGCATACGCTATCACCGGATTTTACCTTTGAAGAATATTTCAAAAAATCTGGGGATAACAGTGATTGGAAGGTTGTTCTGTCCTCGTAGTGGTAGGTTGTAACTTTATCATTTCAACTTATAAAACTAATCTGAAAAGGCGGGATCAGCATGCTGGAATTACAAGAAATCGGAACCGAACGTTCACTTCATCTGTACCGCACCTTGGCCCAGACATTCAAGAGCGTGAATGAACACGCTGTATCCGGAAGCAAAGTGCATGGCTTCAACCCCACCGCATACGGGGTGCTCGAAGTGTTATATATGAAAGGAGCTCAGCCGATTCAACAGGTTGGCGCACAACTTCTGCTGCAAAGTGGTAATGTGACCTATGTGATCGATAAGCTGGAGCAAAAAGGATTGTTACACCGCAAACATTGTCCGCAAGACAGACGTATCATCTTTGTGGAACTGACCGAAGAAGGACAGCGCACCATGGATGACATCTATCCAGGCTATGCGTTGAAGATTGATCGGGCGGTAAGTGGACTAAGTGAGGAAGACAAGGAATTGCTGTCCGAACTCTTGGGAAGGCTTGCACATTCCGCAGACCGTTTATCAGCGAGCAGCTAGAGCGTATCTTTAAACCTGTCGAAAGCGGGAGCGCTAACGAACCTGTGACGTCTTATTCAGGGGTCTGAAGCGCTCGCAGCATATTAAGGAATCTGACACACGCTATCTTTGAAGAAACAGCCGCTTACAACGTGTTTTTTCAGGTGATTTCGGGAAATAAGTTGTCTCATGTTCCTTACAATTGAGAAAGAGGAGCAGAAGGTCAAATAAGACGTCCTCCGTTCCTTAGAAATTCGTCTGGACGATTCACCAGGATCAGCCAGCCTGTACTTCAAAATGCTTTAGACCCGGACATCCCCCAACGTATTGCTTGCCTGAGTTTGAAGATACACTCTATTCCACGCACATGTGCCATCAACAAAAATAACCGGATTTGCCTGACATCGGCGAATCCGGTTTTTCGTATACATCCACTTTTACTTTGAGCCTTGTGGCTGCCGTGGAGCATCTGCATCTTCGGGTACGATCAAACGTTTGCGTAAAGCAAGCGTGGTTACCCACGAGATCAGTGCAATGACAAACATGATCACAAACAGGGAATGCAAGCTTCCTTCCAAAACGTTACGCAGCAACGCCCATTTGTCATCCGATAGGGCAGCATCCGTATGTGGAGCGAGAAGCTCGTTCAGATCATTTTCCGAAATTCCGGCTTCCGCCAGATTCTGCTCACTGGATAACGTGGAGATCCGATAATTCAACCAAGTGCCAAAAGCCGCTGCACCAATCGTCTGTCCCAACGTACGCATGAACGTATGTAGTGCCGTAGAGGAGCCACGCTCCTTATACCCTACAGACGACTGCGCAATAATGGTGAAGATTGTAAACGCAAATCCGAAGCCGAGACCATAAATAAAGGTCAATACAAATAGTACAGCCTGTGGAGATGTCCCGCCCACCAGAAAGAGTCCACCCGATCCGATCGCAATACCGGTTAACCCAATCAATGCGGTCATACGTGATCCAATTTTCATTAACAGACGGCCTGCCATCACACTACCAATGAGCCAACCCACCGACATCGGTGCGAGCAGCAGCCCGGATTCCGTCGCATTACCTCCCCGAACCCCCTGCACCCAGAGCGGCAAATAACTGGTCAGGCCAATCATCAAAGTACTGGTCAGCAGTCCGGCGATATTCGCCACACGGATGTCCCGAATTCGGAACAAATGTAGTGGAACCATAGGGGCCTGAGCTCTTTTTTCCACCACAAAAAATAAAATAATAAACAGAGCGGCGACCACACTCAGCACAACAATTAACGGAGAACTCCAGGCATAATATTGCCCACCCGCCGACAGGACAAATAACAATGCGGTAATACCCACCGTGAAGGTCAGCGCACCGACATAGTCAATTTTGGCTGTACGCGGCGAGATATCTTCCTTCAAATAACGAAACACAAACCACATCGCGAGCAGACCAAACGGCACATTAAAACCAAAGATCCACTGCCAGCCGAGATTGTCTACAAAATAACCGCCAAGCAGCGGTCCAGCCAGAGAGGAAATACCCCACACGGAGCTAATCCAGCCCTGGATTTTGCCACGTTCTTCAATGGCGTAGATGTCCCCAATAATCGTAAATGTAACAGGAACTACCGCACCCGCACCAATCCCTTGAATAGCACGGAAAATAATTAATTGCTCCATGTTCTGCGATAGGCAGCACAGGAGTGAACCCAGTAAAAATAAGGCGCAGCCAATCAGAAATACAGGCTTTCGTCCATACAAGTCACTGATTTTACCGAAAATGGGCGTACTCACAGCCATCGTCAACAGGTATGCGGTGAAAATCCAGCTCAGCAGCTGTACACTCCCCAGCTCACTGACAATGGTCGGCCCTGCCGGACCAATTACGGTGCCTTCAATCGCTGACAGAAATGTCGCGAGCAACAGCCCCGTCAAGATGAAACTGCGCTTCAAACCTCCGGTTGCATTCACACAAACCCTTCTCTCTTCATTCTCTATATAATTGGTACGTTAATTTACACCTCTACTACGAACCAGAACAAGCTTCCAATCGCTGTTATCCCCAGATTTTTTCTTCTCCTCTCTAAAGGAGAAATCCGGTGATAGCGTATGCTTCCGATGTAGCTTTCTTTCAGAAAGCTTTAAAGGCGAACGCTTCGCTTCTCCAGCTCTGTTCTGTTTCTTCGTTTACGTGTAAATTTAAAAGCAATTATATATTGTCTCTTTTATTTACCTTTCTTGCGAAGGAACTCATCATACAACATGGAATACATCACCATATCCTTGTATCCGGTGGACGTATGTTGCACCTGTCGCAGCAATCCTTCACGCGTGAAGCCGCGGTTCGTCAGGAACTCGCCAGACGCCAGATTACGCGGATCAACCAGCGCTTCAATTCGATTAAGACCCATGGTCTCATATCCAAAGGGCAGCAATGCGGAGAAAGCCTCCGTCATATAACCATGTCGCCAATAATCACGTCCCAGCTCATAACCGATCTCACCCCGGAATGCGCCTTCAAGCTGCCATGTGTTAAAGCCACAGCTACCGATGAGCTTGCCTGTTTCTTTGAGTTCGATCCCCCACCGGATCGCATCCTCTTCTCCTGCCATTTGGTTGAGCAGCCCAATCATGTCCGCCGCTTCGCTTGTCCCAATCATGGGTGCAAGATTCATGTAACGGGTCACCTCGCGATCTGACCAGCATGCGAACATCTGGGCCGCATCCCGGCGACGCATTTTACGCAGACGAAGCCGCGCAGTCTCCATTTCGGGAATTCTTCCTTTGCATTTATACATATAAAGACACTCCGATCCGATCTATCTCCGCAGACCATAATATTCACTAGTCATCTAATCATAACCTGCGCCGAATGGCAACTGTTCAGTCATGGACACACGTCAAAAAACCGGGCCAGTTTCGCTCCCGGTCTTGTTGTACGTATGGAACAATTCAAAGTTTGAGTGAATTACATGAATCATGGCTTGTCCAAATGAATTTTAAGCTTTGGACGTTTTCTTGCCCTTTCCCAGTAATTCATCGCTAACCCGGCCAAACACAGCCGTGATTTCCTTGAATTCTTCGATGCCAGTCCCGGTCAGGCTCCATTGGTCCCCGTGGGCGGTCAGGAAGTTCTCCTGTGTCAGGTGTTCAAGCTCCTGCTTGATCTCCCGCTCTCCAACGCGATATCCCCGTTCTTCCAATAGGGGCAGTGCCTCGCTAACGTTCAAATCCTGATTTTGCGCGAAATATAGTAGATGAATCCGTACAAAAAGATTCTGTACCTCTGCATGCATAAGCCAAGCTCCTTCCCGGGTTATAGCCCTCCGTGGTTGCTAAGTAATTACCCCACGTAAGAAGCTGAGAAACAGGAGGATTCTTCAGGTATTCCCTTCCCTTTCCGAAATCCTCCGCTTGACTAACCGCATCCTCTGCACTATCTTGAAAATAAGTACCATTTTGCTCGGGAGGGTGATTTACCATGTTTCAAGCTGTTTCCTATGAAGGAACACGAAGTGAGCAGCACACCGCCGTCCTGGGACAGTTAAGTGCTCTGATCCGCGATGAACCTAGTGCGATTGCCAATCTGGCCAACGCTGCTGCGCTGCTCAATGTATTTATGACCGACACCAATTGGGTCGGCTTCTATCTGTATGATGGAAAAGAACTGGTCCTCGGGCCATTCCAAGGACTGCCTGCCTGTATCCGAATTCCATTGGGACGTGGTGTATGCGGCACATCTGCTGCGGAAAAACGTACCCTGGTCGTTGATGATGTTCATGCCTTCCCAGGCCACATTGCCTGTGATTCAGCATCGAACAGTGAGATTGTCGTGCCGATTATCAAAAACGGCGAACTGTACGGGGTGCTGGATATCGACAGCCCGATCAAAAACCGTTTTGACGACGAAGACCGCGTCTTCCTGGAGAAAGCCGTAAGCCTGCTCACAGAGCAGTTGGAAGCAACCATACCCCTTTAGGAAATGATGAATAAGGTGATCGGAGTCTCATCACACACGATGATGAAGAACCCGTAATAACAAAGAGCGCAGTCCTCTCAGAGGTCTGCGCTCTTTGTTATCCATTATGATTCACACCCATGTTCTTGCTCGCCCATGTTACTTTATGCATCTAGGATAAATCATGTTCCGCTTTAACCATCATCCCATCACGCAGGAATTCAGCCAGTCTTGGGTGGTAACCATCATACATCTGACGGAAATTTTTATGCTCTACATACAGATTGGCCAAATCCCGATAGATCTCAGCGGTGGGTGTATAATAACCTTTGATCCATTCAAGATGCCTGCCAATAATCTGTTGTACTTTTGCACTACCGGGCTCCAATCCGTCCTCAATGGCCTGTTGCAAGTCCAGATGAACTTGATCAATTTTCGCCTGGGAATCCAGATAATCTTCTTTTGACTTCATCTCCTGCTTTTCAGGTAATGTGGATGAATTGGAAGATTGGATGTCGGACCTCTGAGCATCGTCTGTTTGCACATCGTTCATATCATTAGTGACTACAGCTTCAGAACCCGATTCATTCAGCAACTGGTGACGCCCCTTATTTACAAAACCGATATAAAGATCATGTTCATCAATTTCCTGTTCACCTTGCAAATGAGAGATCGTTTTGTCCAGTGTCTGAATCAATCCATGCAGACGGAGTGCCTTCTCCAGAATATCAATGCGATGCTGCTTCATGATGCGTATGACATCCTGAGGATTATCCCGGAGCAACGGTCCAATCTCATTCTCCTTCATACCCACTTCCTTACAGAAAAGGATTTGCTGGAGTCTCAACAATTCCTGCTTTTCATAATAGATGTCCTCATCTACATCCCCAAATGCCGGATTCAGAAGACCTGTCTCCGCATACTGGCTCAGTTCGTTCAGACTTACGCCTGACATTCCCGATACGTCAACCATGGAATATGCCATTTGAATACACCTCCTGCCTGTCCTGCAACTCCAGAGTTCAGGCTTAATTCATACTGCATTGTATTTGAATAATGAGAGAATATAAGACTTTCGGCAATGCTGTACCGCTTCATTCCGCTCGTGCTCTGGATGGGTACATCATGCTTCAGTGATATGAGCGGCGTTTGGTCAGTTATGTTGCGGTATGTTAACTATGTTATACCCGTCTCATCAGATGTGAACCCGCAGTCGGCGAAGAATCCGCATGTATTTTTGAAAACTTTTTCCATGATCTTCATATAAAAAAACCTGTGCCATTATTCTGGCACAGGCGTGTGTGGTTATGTTTTCATTGGCATACGGTATATTGAGTAAAATAATGGAAGATAATCACCCTTTGTTAAACATAACAAATTTCAATTCCGTCATTTCCTCTACAGCATATTTTACACCTTCACGTCCGATACCACTCTGTTTCACCCCACCATAGGGCATGTGATCCACTCGGAACGTCGGAATATCATTAATCATAACTCCGCCTGCTTCAATCTGATCGACAGCATGGAGGGCGGTATGGATATCGTTTGTAAATACGCCTGCCTGAAGCCCGTACATCGAATCGTTAACATGTTCGATACCCTCTTCAACGGAATCTACCGTATTGATCACAACGATGGGTGCAAACACTTCCTGACAGGATACCTTCGCATCACGCGGAACGTTAATCAGTACCGTTGGACGCAGAACGCCTCCTTCAGCTTGACCGCCTGCTGCCACTTCAGCCCCTGCCTGTTTGGCTTCTTCTATCCAGTCGAGTGTACGCTGTACATCCTTGGAGGTAATCAGCGCAGAAACCACCGTATCCGGGCTCAGTGGGTCTCCGACCACCACTTGTTTAGCCGCTTCAGCGAAACGCCGAATAAATTCATCGGAAATATCACGATGTACGTAAATCCGCTGTAGCGAGATACATACCTGTCCCTGATACGTGAAAGCACCGGTCACACATCGAGGAACCACTTTGTCCAGATCTGCGTCCTTATCCACAATCACCGCTGCATTCGACCCAAGCTCCAGTGTCACGCGTTTGAGTCCTGCTTTGCTACGAATGCTCGTCCCTACCGCTGGACTGCCTGTAAACGTAATATGAGCAACACGGGGGTGCTCTACAAGCACATCACCAATGGTTTTGCCATCACCACTCACCACGTTCAGTGCACCATCCGGCAATCCGGCCTCCTGAAGCAGATTAGCGATGTAATAGGAAGACAGAGGCGTCTGCTCCGCAGGTTTGAGAACAATCGTATTGCCCGCTGCCAGCGCTGGGCCTACTTTGTGGGCTACCAGATTCATTGGAAAATTAAACGGCGTAATCGCACCGATGACACCTAGAGGTTGCCGCATCGTATAACCGATACGTCCTTCTCCACCTTTGGCTGCATCCATCGGAACCGTCTCTCCGGTCAGCCGCTTGGCTTCCTCAGCGGCAAAACGATATGTTTCCACCGTCCGGTCAACCTCGGCCAGTGCTGCCGTAATTGGCTTCGCCGCTTCAAGCGCAATGATTCGCGCTGCTTCTTCCTTGCGTTCTTCAAGCATGGAGGACAACTTGTACAGAATATCTGCACGCTGATGTGCAGGCATCTGGCGCATTGCCTTCCCAGCTTGAACCGCAGCTGCAACAGCAGCCTCCGCTTCCTCGGCTGAAGCCGACGAGACTTCTGCCAGCGTTTCCCCGGAGTATGGTGCTTGAAGTGTTTTATAATCTACGGATTCGGTCAGTTTGCCACCGATAAACAGATGTTGTTTTTTCATATGCTGCATCCTCCATCTTTTAGAACTATTGAACTAAAGAATATTACACTGCCACTTCGATGACAGAACAACCATAGTCTCATATAAAAGTTCAGTTTAATTTATATAATCTATTTATACACTATTTCCGTGCCATCAACCCACTACGGTATTCGGCAATCATAGCTTGTAACGTACCTGATGAGCCATTGTGGCGATCTTGAGCTATTGCATTATAAAGGATTTCACAACCTATTTAACCGTCAGGACGGGGCATTCTGCATGTTTTAACACGCCATGACTGACACTGCCCACGATCATCTCTGCGAGCATGCCTTTCCCGCCGGTACCCATCACAATCATTCCACAATCTCGTTCACGCGCCACACGGCAGATCTCATTAACGGGATCACCTGCAATCAACAGCGTTTTATATGCAACGTCACGCCCTGACAACTGATTAGTCACAGGTTCTATAATATGTTGCCCTTCTTCGGCAATCCGAGCTTCCAGATCAACACCCAATGCAGGTTCATTGATCGAAATGGCAGGATTCACGTGCACGATCAACAGACTTGCGGGATGTTTCATATCTTCAGCCAGGATCAGAGCTTGTTCCAAAGCCTTATGAGCATGATCCGAACCATCAACAGCAACTAATATACGTTTCAACATTGCAATTCCTCCTGTGAATTAGTGAGATGTAATGGCGGAATCGATATCCCGCAGATGATGACGGCGCACCAGCAATACCACGACACCAACCAGAACCATTAATGCACCAAAATAAAACGGCGTTTCCGGTAGGAACCACTCGGACAATTTACCCGCAAGCCATGGAGCAAGTGCACCACCCAGGAAACGGACAAAACTGTATGCAGCGGAAGCAACAGAACGCTCTACAGGTGCAGCTTCCATAACAGCCGTTGTAATCAACGTATTGTTAATCCCAAGGAAAATCCCCGCTACAATGACCGCCACAATAACGGTAGTTGGTGAACCCATCACCGTACCTACTGCCATAACAACCAGATCAATCGCGAACAATGTAAGCATGACACTCATAGACGGAACCGATCCGAATCGGCGTTGTAATCTTGGTGCGACGAATACCGACGTAATCGCCAGCATCAGTCCCCAGCCAAAGAATACATAACCCAACCCGTGCTCATCCAGATTCATGACATATGGTGAATAAGCCATCAAGGTAAAGAAACCAAAGTTATACAGGAAGGCGGTAATCGCCAATGTTTTCAATGAAGGATAACTTAATGCTTTGAATGGATCGGACAAAGAACTGCGTGTTTTCGGTTTGGCCATCTTGGGCAACATAAATGTAATGCTTATAAAGGCAATCGCCATCAGAACAGCCACCCCATAGAACGGGCCACGCCAAGAGATGGAACCCAGCTCACCACCAAGCAGCGGTCCAACCGCAATCCCGAGACCAAGTGCTGCTTCGTACAAAATAATTGCCTTGGCTGTCCCCGACGTGGACAGTCCCACAATGGCAGATAACGCCGTTGCGATGAACAAGGCATTACCCAGTCCCCAACCGCCACGGTAACCAACCAGTGCACCTACCGTGTCTGAGGTACCGCCGAGGAATGAGAAGATAATAATCAACAATATACCGCTGAGCAGCGTCCACTTCACACCAATCCGGCTGGATACGACACCTGTAATCAGCATCGCTACCCCGGTTACAGCGTTATAACTGGTAAATAGTAGTGACACCTGGCTTTTCGAAGCATGCAGCTGATCTGCAATCGCGGGCAGAATTGGGTCAACCAGACCAAGACCCATAAAGGATATGATACACGCAAAGGCTACCGCCCATACCGCTCGCGGCTGGGATAACAGGCCCCCACGTGATGACGGCAATTCATCCGGTAATGATGGCTCTCTTTTCATACGTAATTCCTCCTGTGAATAATTTATGTGGTTAAGCTTTATATTTGAAAACGACCGTGAAAATAATGAAAAATTCTATACATTTTCAGAATTAGAGGTAACAAAACGGCACAAATGACACCGGAACATCCGGTGTTTGTACAGGATCGCCACAGGTACTATAGTGCTCACTCCATGTAGCGATTATGTGTATACAGTTTTGTTTATTAAATATTAGATGCTTTCGGTTAGCCGTCTTCATCATTCTGCGGATCATGTGTCTGTAACTTCTGAATACCGCTCCGAACGCGTTCACGCAGCTCTTCCAGTTCAGTCTGTACGGCATGTATGCTTTGAAGTTTCTGCTCAATCAGTTGCAGCTGACCATCCAGCGTTGTTTCCATCGCGGTAAGCTTCTCGATCCGTTCTCTTACTTCGGTCGTTTGCTGGTAGTCAAAACGTTGTTCGTTCAAGGCATCTGCCGTTGCCACATAGGTATGTAACTCCTGAAGGGAGAATCCAAGTACCTCTTTGGCGCGAACCACCTTTTTCAGATAATCGATATCCTCCCGAGTGTACAACCGCGTCCCGCCATCTGTCCGCTGAGGTGAAGGCATGACACCAATCTCTTCATAATACCGAATGGTTCGCTTGGTCAAACCGCATTCCTTGGCTACGTCGTCGATTTTATATAAACTCATTTCCCTCACCTCTTTCTTCTTTTTTATATGTCTATAATGTTATGTACATAATTATATATAATATTAACGTTAACGTCAACGTTAGATTTTAAAGTCTTACCGAGTTGAACATCGACTTCCATTCTATATCTTCAACAAAAAAAAGACCCGCTTCACACGCAGGTCTTCCTCTGTACACTATTCATTCAAATTACCTTAAACGCTCTGCTCATTCTGTTGCTGTTGAGCACGTTGCATTTGCTTCAACCGGCCTTCAACTCTGGTAAACAGTCTGAACGTATAGAACCCTGTAGCCACAAGACTCAGCACCAAAGCTCGTACATCTGTAAGCCAGAAACCGATAATACCGAATATCGTGATAATCACACCAAATTGCATCATCAGATTGGCGCTATAACTTTGCGCTTCGTCCCACAACTCGGGATTACTCATTGCACGCGGGGTCCGATAACCATATATTCCGTTAATCATTTTCGGTGGTTTTTTGAACACCATGAACCCCAGAATGAAATAACACACCCCAATGATGATCCCTACTACTGCTCCTGTCAAAACGTTCTCCCCTTCACTGTTGTCTTCCATAGAGCTGCTTACACTGGCACTCCGATGACAGAATAACCTGCCAATCACTGTTACCCTCAGATTTTTGATTCCTTATTGAAAGGGGAAAATCCGGGGATAAAGGCGAACGCTTCGCTTCTTCAGGTCATCTCTGTCCTCTCCGTTCTCGTGTAAATGTCTGGTTAGACTTATCTACATAAAAATATAAAAACGGCTCTACGTATATACGAAGAGCCGCCTGGATCGTTTCGTAAACTTAGATATTCTTCACACGAAGTACACGCATGGCGTTCAGGACAGCCAGCACCGTGACACCGACATCCGAGAATACAGCTTCCCACATGGTGGCTATGCCAAACACACCGAGTAACAGGAAGATCGCTTTAACTCCCAGAGCAAACGCGATATTTTGCCACACAATCATTCGTGTACGCTTCGCAATGCGGATTGCACTCGCTAGTTTCGACGGTTCATCGGTCATGATGACCACATCTGCCGCTTCAATCGCGGCATCTGAACCGAGTCCACCCATCGCCACACCCACATCGGCGCGCGCCAGTACAGGTGTATCGTTGATGCCGTCACCGACAAACACCATTTTTTCCTTCGGAGATTTAACTGCTTCCAGTTGCTCCAGTCGTTCGACTTTATCCTGTGGCAACAATTCAGCGTAGACCTCATCCACACCCAGCTCACGTCCTACCGCTTCACCTACGGCTTTGGCATCACCTGTCAGCATGACCGTTTTGCGGATGCCGAGTTTCTTCAGCGCCTGAATGGCTGCAGCTGCGTCATCCTTCACTTCATCGGCAATGATCAGATGACCTACATACGTGCCAGCTTCAGCCACGTGGACTATCGTTCCGGCTGTCTCTGGTGTGGTATAGGATATACCCGCCTGCTTCATTAATTTGGCGTTGCCTGCCAGCACTTCCCGACCATCGACGCTCACCTTAATCCCATGTCCGGCAACTTCGTCATAACCTTCCACACCTTGCGTGGGAATGGCTTTGGCCCAAGCTGCGCGAATGGATTCAGCAATCGGATGATTGGAATTGGCTTCGGCAATGGCTGCAAGCTCCATCAGTTCTTCTTCCGTGCGTCCACCTTCGGGATGAATGGCTGTTACTTTGAATACACCTTTGGTTAGTGTACCCGTTTTATCAAAAACAACAACTTTCACATCGTTCAACGCTTCAAGGTAGTTACTGCCTTTGACAAGAATCCCGTTACGTGAAGCTGCTCCGATACCACCAAAGAAACCAAGTGGAATAGAGACCACGAGCGCACAAGGGCATGAGATAACCAGGAAGACCAATGCACGATAGATCCAGTCAGCAAATGTTGCACCACTAAGTATCAACGGCGGAACAAATGCAATCACGGCTGCAAGGATAACAACAACCGGTGTGTAATATCGGGCGAATTTACTAATAAAATGTTCTGTTTTCGCTTTCCGACTGCTCGCGTTCTGCACCAGGTCCAAAATTTTGGATACTGTTGATTCACCAAACGTTTTGGTAACTTCAATTGTCAGCATACCATTTTTGTTCACAAATCCACTCAGTACATCACTTCCGGACTCCAGCTCACGAGGTACGGATTCACCTGTCAGAGCAGAAGTGTCCACCATGGAACGCCCAGCTCTAACGATACCATCCAGCGGTACTCGCTCTCCTGCTTTCACTACAATCCGGTCACCAATCCGTACATCTTCTGGAGAAACCCGTTTGGTTTCGTCACCCGAACCCGTCAGGACATTCGCGTAATCCGGACGAATGTCCATGAGCGCCTGAATGGACTTGCGTGACCGATTAACCGCCATACCCTGAAACAGCTCCCCGAGCTGATAAAAGAGCATGACGGCTACCCCTTCGGGATACTCTCCAATCGCAAAGGCACCCAAGGTAGCGACGGACATCAGGAAGTATTCATCGAACACCTGACCGCGGATGATGTTTTTGGACGCCTGGAGCACGATATCTCCCCCGGCAATCAGATAAGCGAGCGCATAGAGAGTAAACTGTGCCCAGCCCTCCAGCGGCGACCAGATTGCGGCTGCGAGCAGCACAGAACCTGCAGCAAGACGAGCAAGCAACACTTTTGTCTGTCCTGCACCATGTTCATGCGAGTGGCCTGCATGGGCATCATCATGGGTATGGCTGTGATCATGCCCAGCATGACTCCCGTGCTCATGTGTATGACCATGTTGATGTTGATCATGAGTATGCGAGTGTTTCCCATGTGAATGTGAATGTCCATGATCATGATCATGTCCAGTATGGTCATGACTGTGGTTATGCGCACCACCTGCACTACCTGTATGGGTGTGCACATGTCCGTTCACGTGTTTTCCTTTTTCCGAAATGCGAATATGCGGCTCCAGCCGAAGCACTTTGCGCTTTGCTTCTTCCACTACCTGTTCATCCATATCGGAAGTGGTGTGTAGCGATAGTGTTTTGGTAACAAAATTGACAGAGCATTCGTTAATGCCCTTAATTTTTTTGACCCCATTCTCGATCTTTAATGCGCAGTTCGCACAATCCAGTCCATCAAGCAGCAGTTCCCTTTTCACCTGTTCCTGTCCGGTTCCCATGTGAATTCTCCCCTTTGCAGTACAAAAACGATGTTATATTTCAATTGTATTCAATATATGAGCACTCATTCATATGTTTGGTTACCCCTATTATATGCACGCCTAAACATGAGTGTCAACAATCGTTGTTGATTTTTCATACAGATTATGCTAATAGTAATCATTTCGCTTTAGGCGGGTTTTGGATATAATAGAGCTATAGTTAAACTTTTGCATAAATCCGAACCAGTGAATTCCAATCAACAACAATTAGATCGAAATGGTTTTATTCGTCTAGTTGTTGTACTTACCAAATGGTTAAATCGAATTATGCAAATGTTGAGTTAACATAGGCGGTGATAGGAAATGGAACAACCGGTTAAAGCACCAAGCGAATGTGATGCAGCCTGCTCAGGTACTGAAGCCGACGTGCAGACGATTCGCACTTCACTCATAGATCGGGAGACGTCTTCCGAGATGGCAGATTGGTTCAAGGCATTCAGCGACCCCACACGTCTACGTATTATTGATGCGCTGTTACAGAAGGAATTATGTGTTCATGACCTGACGGTTCTGCTCGACATGGGACAGTCGGCCATTTCACACCAGCTGCGTTCACTCCGCAACATGCGGATCGTCAAGCGGCGCAAGGAAGGTAAGACCGTGTACTACTCTCTGGATGATACTCATATTGAGCAGATTTTCCTGCAAACGCTCCAACATATTAAACACAGCTAGGCAGCAGCCAAGCTTGTTCATGCAGAAGAACCCCCGCCTCTCGGCTGTATGCCGATGGACGGGGGTTCTTCTTGGTAAGGGTACCGTTTTATACAGGATACAAAGTGACTAAATCTTCTGATTAACTATCTCTTGGAGCTTGCCACTTCGGTTATAAAAGATTGTTCTTGTTCGGGTCGTACAGGCCCGATCTGTCCTTAAACCAGTTGAAGATATGTGATACACATACTTTGAGCACCGCGTATCCTGGAACAGCGAGCAGAATGCCCACGACTCCAAACAGATTACCCGAAGTCAGAATGACAAAGATAATCGTGATAGGATGGATTTTCAGCGTTTTACCCATGATCTGTGGTGAGATGAATTTACCTTCAATTAACTGTACGATCGTCCATACGGCAACCATTTTCAGCAGCATCACCGGAGAAGTGACGAGTGCCACGATCAATGCTGGTGTAATCGCAATTGCAGGTCCCAGATACGGAACAACACTTGTGAACGATGCGATAATTGCAAGAATCAATGCATAATCCAGACCAATGACCATATAACCGATGTAGAGCAGAATACCGATGCAGAAGCTGACGATAATCTGTCCACGAATGAATGAACTGATCTGGTGATTGATGTCTTCCAGCACATGCATTGCGCCCGTACGGCTCTTGATCGGCAGGAAAGACAGAATTTTCGCTGGCAGCTTCTTGCCGTCTTTCAGCAGATAGAACAGAATGAATGGAACCGTTACGATAGACAGCACGGTCTCAGTGAAAGCTCCGAGGAATCCGCCCAATTTGGTCCAGGTCGAGTTCAGAATTTCAGTAGCCTTTTGGGAGATTGTTCCCCACCAGTCCTGCGAATTCAGATTCACCGTTTCCTGGAACTGACCGAACAATTTACTGCCCGTAAGCTCCTCAAACTGCTGTTTTACCGTCTCACTGTAGGTTGGGAAATTTTCAATCAGCCCCACAATCTGGTTACGCACAACCGGAATGACTGCCAGCACTACGACGGTCAGAATGCCTCCAATCGCAAGATACAGGATTAGAATGGACCAGCCGCGCTTAATTTTCCACCGCTCCATCACATCCACAATCGGATTAAGCAGATAGTAGAGTATGCCTGACAGAATAATAGGTAACACAATGGTTTTGATGAGTACTGCGAGCGGATGAAGAACAAAGGATACTTTGGTCAGAACCATCACGTTCAGTCCCACCAACAGCAGAATTAGCAGAAATAGGACAAACTTGTTGTTAAGAAAAAATCGCTTGAACCGCTCCGGCCAAACGCGGGGTTGCTCAGGTTGCTCCATAGGCGTGTCGTCCTCTCTTATGACCCTTAATCAAAACTAAACTATAAAGCTAAATAAATGCCCACACACGAAAAAATACCTTGTACAAGCCAACATATGTATAACACTCTGGATTTATACGTATGGTGCTGATTAACCGTTTCAAATTAAACCGGTAAAGTCATTTTACCCCAAAATGAGTCTTCTGCCCCACACGAATCATTTGCAAATTCTCCCTATTCAAAAACGGCTCGCCTCACTGGGAGACGAACCGTAAATTTATAGCTATACCCTACCATTAATCCAGCTTTTACGCTGAAAAATGAAGATTAAGCTTTCCCCGCCAATTGTGCGATTAACTCATAGGAGTGCAGCCGTGCCTTATGATCATAGATCATCGACGTAATAATCAGCTCATCTGCCTGCGTCTGCCGAATGAAAGATTCCAACTGTCCACGTACGGTTTCTGGTGAACCATTAACAGCTGCCTTCAGCGTCTGCTCCACACCAGCTTTCTCACGATCCGTCCATTTGCCTTCCATCTCTGCCGGAGGCTGTACCAATCCCGTTGTGCCGCGAATAATGTTCAGGAACTGCTGTTGCATCGTTGTACCCAGCCATGCTGCTTCCTCGTCTGTATCCGCAACAACGGCGTTAACACCAACAATCACATGTGGCTCCTTCAAGCTATCAGATGGTTGGAAGTTGTTTCGATACGTCTCTAATGCGATCCGGGTATAATCGGGCGAGAAGTGGCTGGCAAAAGCAAACGGCAATCCCAGCTGACCTGCCAGACGTGCACTGAAATCACTGGAACCCAAGAGGTAAATTGGAATATTCAATCCTTCTCCAGGAACTGCGCGAACAGGTGCATGATAAGATGTCGCCGAAGCATCAAAGTATGCTCTAAGTTCTGCCAACAGCTCAGGGAAATCTTCCCCACTGTTCAGATCTTTGCGTAGCGCAAGTGATGTACGGCGGTCACTACCTGGTGCGCGACCCAGTCCTAGGTCAATTCTGCCAGGATACAAGGATTCCAATGTGCCGAACTGCTCAGCGATGACAAGCGGTGCATGGTTGGGCAACATGATGCCTCCTGAACCCAGACGAATCGTTTTGGTTCCACCAGCCAGATATCCAATAACAACCGAAGTTGCGGATGAAGCAATACCCGGCATGTTATGATGTTCAGCTACCCAGTAACGGTGATACCCCCAACGCTCAGCATGCTGTGCCAGATCGAGACTGTTGCGCAAAGCATCAGCAGGTGTTGCACCCACAACGACGGGAGCCAGATCCAGGATGGAAAGCTTAACGTCATTAATATGTTCTTTATGGGATGAAGCCGTATTTTCAGTAGTCATTATCGTTTAATCTCCTCGATGATTATATTTTTGTATATCCAGATATATAGATTAATTAAATCACAACTGGATATGGTGATGTGTTCATAAACTAGCCGTTTACATCCGGACGGAATCCCTGCCTGCATATGCATCCTAGCTTCCGTTCCGGCATCCGGCTTATAACTCGTTCTGTACATACTCGGCAAACTGACGTATCGTCTCCTCGTTGCGCCGATAATACGTCCATTGTCCTCTGCGCTCGGAGAGCAGCAACCCTGCCTTGAGCATAGTCAGCAGATAACTGGATATAACCGACTGAGCCAGTCCAGCCTTCAGTTGAATCGTGCCAACACAGATTCCGTTCTTGCCACCATCCGGATGCTGAGATAGTTCCAGCGGTGGGAAGTGTTGCTCCGGGTTTTTGAGCCACAACAGGATTTGTCTACGTGTCTCGTTCGATAAAGCTTTGAATATAAGTATAGGTTCCATGGGTACGATTATACCCCCTTTCATCCATTTTGCAAACACATGAACAAACAAACCGACTCATGATCGAGTCGGTCTGGTATCATATGGAATCCCTATAGGGTACCAACATCTATATTAGAATTTGGTTGTAATCGTCTGTTTAACCTGATCCAACATGGCTTGATATGCAGGGGCATCCAGGTATCCAATACTACCGAAGAGCAGATGATCTACGGCTTCTATACCTACAAAATCGAAGATACCTACGTCTGAAGTTAATTTCAGTCCAGCAGTCATGCCAATCTGATCATAAATTTCACTTGGTGTACCATGTGTGTTGATGATGAGTCCTTTTTTGCCTGTCAGCAATTTCTCGATTCCCGCTTCACCTGCTGCATATGCAAAACCATAGGCGAATACACGGTCAACATATCCTTTCATAATGGCAGGAAGACCTGTCCACCAGATCGGATAGATGAATGTGATAACTTCTGCATCCGTAACAAACTGTTGCTCTGTTGCGATATCCTGTGGTGTCTGTCCTGCACGCATGGAAGCTGTGTCAGCTTCAGTCAGTACGGGTTGGAATCCAAGTTTGTACAAGTCACGAACAACCACTTCATGTCCTTGAGCTTTGAGAGCTTCTACAGCAGTATTGAGGATTGCGTTATTCAAGCTGTCTGTGTGCGGGTGAGCATATACGATAAGATGTTTCATAGTTTGAATCCCTCCAGGTTTGGTTTGAGTTAGGTTGCGAAAATGGGGTTACATTGATACGCTCCAGCATACATAGATATCTATGTATATAGGCAAAAAAATATTTGGGCTCCTCTGCCTCCACCCCAGTCAAATCTGGAAGGGTTGCAGACAGAAGAGTTCATTCATTATAACTTTCGGACAATAATGGATAACAAGCTCTCCAATTGCTCCGACTGTTCATCGGACAAGCCACTATAGATGATATCATTAATCTGCTCTGATACCTGATGGAAGATCGGTTCGAGTCGCTTCCCCTGTTCGGTTAGGCGAATCATCGTCACCCGGCTATCTTCCGCACTCTTGTTGCGTTCAACATAGCCAAGCTTCTCCAGCTTGTTGACCAGTACCGTTACCGTTGGTTGCGTGCGTTGAACACGTTCAGCCAACATCTTGATTGACAGCGTCTCTTCCCGGTACAAGAACATCAATACATCTCCATGAGAAGGAACAATCCCTGTTACCTCATGCTGTTCCAATTCGTGTACAATCCGTTTGTTGACATGGTCTCTGATTCTTGCAATCAGTGCAATTGCGTTGTATTTAGGCATGACCTCATTATACATAGACATCTATGTATTTTCAAGTTTTTTTTATGAAAAGAAAAACAGCCCTCTCCACCCTGCTAACATGTGGAAAATATCGGGCTGTTTCGATTCTACTTTGATCCTGATCTTTATGTTAGATCTTAGATAATCGTTTTTAAATTCATGTTGAATTCATGCTGAATTCAGTTAATCCATTGCGTGATTTTCTCAACGGATTGTCGGGACTTTTCACGCTGGGGCTCCTCTACCCGATAACCGAAGGCTGCCATCATAGAGACGCCCCATGCGCCATTTTCCAGCAAGCCCTCTTCTTCCATAATACGGTGGACGCCCTCACGGCTGAAACCTTCGATCGGACAAGAATCAATCTCGATCTGAGCTGCCGCCGTCATCATGTTGCCGAGTGCAATATAAGTTTGTTTAGATGCCCAGTCAAATAATGATCGTGGATTATCCAGAATCTTCTGGTTACTTTGAAACTTTCCATAAGCCTCACTTGTTATCTCAAATACGTTATTTGGCATTCCCTTTGTTTCCTTCAACATGTACTCCGCATAAGGAGAATTATAACTGGCATCTGACCGGGCCAAAATAACAACAAAATGGCTTGCTGTAGCCAATTGCTTTTGCGCGCCGGAAGAGACTTCGGACAGACGCTTACGCAGGTTCGGATTTTGTACAATCAGAAACTTCCACGGTTCAAGTCCAATGGAACTTGGAGATAATCTGCCTGTTTCCAATATAAATTGGAAATCCTCATCCGAGATTTTGCGGGTATCATCAAATATCTTTGTTGCATGCCGGAAATGATACGCCTTTAAGATGTCTTCCTTTGTCTTTGACTTTGCTGTAACTTCCATGGAGCTCCACGTCCTTTTTATAACTTTTTTTATGTTGAACAATAATGTTTAACTGGTTTCATCTCAAGTATTAGTTTAGGACCTATGTGTATAAATTAAAAGTACGCACATTATTGTTTCTTGGTTTATAAAAGTAAGTATTGGATGAAAGACAGCAATAATCCACTGGGCACATACATGGCCCTAGTGGATTATCTATGACTCTTTTCTTTTAAATCTTGAAATCTTGAACCAGCTTATTCAGATTTAATGCACTATCCTTGACTTGATCAGATTGTTTAACTACTTCCACAGATTGCGCAGCAGAAGCGACCATATGTCCTGCAATTTCCTGACTGGATGCGGCTGATTGTTCACTTGCTGATGCAATCTCGTGAATGGAACCCACTAGTATTTTGATATTTGCAGTCACTTGTTGTGAGGTTGCATTGAGATCTTTAACTGCATTGGCATGATCAAGGGAATCGACATAATACTGTTCAGCTGTATCCTCCAATAATTTATAATCTTTGCCAACCTGATTGAACATAAAGGATAGCAATTCTTTGGCATTCGAGGACAGATTGGTTACAGACTGCATAACTTCTTCCGTGACCTGCTGAATTTGATCGGCAGCCTGTCTGGAATCATCAGCCAACTTTCTAATCTCGCTTGCAACAACCGCAAAACCCCTGCCTGCTTCTCCAGCTCTTGCAGCTTCAATGGATGCATTGAGTGCAAGCAGATTAGTCTGCGCTGTAACATCCAAAATAGATTGAGATAATATACCAATCTGATCTACAGCAGTTGCACGTTCCAGCGCTTCTGACATCTTCTTACTCGTATGATCAACCATGTCTATGGCTGCTCGGCTCGATTCGCGGGCTTCCTGCTTCAACTTTTCAGCCTTCGTGCTGGTCACATAGGCGGACTCTGCTTGTTTAGATGTCTGTTCCGATATATATTCGGCTCCCTGTTGCATCTCAGCAGCCGAATGATTCATATTTTCCGTATGGGCTGAAGCCTCTTCCATTGCAGCCGAGAGCTCTTCAACTGTAGCTGATACTTCACGAATCCGTTCATTCAGACCAGCCATGTTCTGGTTGGTAAGATCGCTAACCTGGTTGATATGATGAGATTCCTGAATTACACCACGAATGACATTTGTTGTGGAATCGGTCATTGTACGAATAGCTCGTGCGATGACACTTATCTCATTATTTCCCTGTGTTAGACGCGGATCTAAGGATGCCGTTAAGTTGCCTTGCGTTATTTCTTCACAATAACGGGTGATCGCTTTCATTCGTTGACGTATACTGCGAATCACTACAAATGAAATAAGAATGAGTGCTGCAAGTGAAAACAAAAGAACCGAACCGAGCACCAATGCTCGCTGCTGAATTATTTCCTGTGTATCCGCATAGAGCTTGGCTGACTCTTCTTCGTTATGCGCACTCAAAAGGGTGATCGTCTCCACAATCGCTGTACTGCTTTTGTTAATTCTTCCTCTCTCTTCACTATCGTAGGTGCCTGACATCTTTTTGGTATCCATAATTTGCTCAATATCCTGATAATATGTATCCATCTTTGCTACCAAATCTGCAAATATCTCTTTTTCTTTGGTATCCAATGTTCTTGCTGAAAATTCATTCAAGCCATCCGTGATACTCTTCTTACCTTTCTGAACCTGATCGTACTGTTTGTCGGTATACTCTGCATTATCAAGGACCTTTGTATAATTGGCACGCATATTATAGAAATTACTTTTCAATTCAAGAACATTGGTTTGGTGCTGGAAGCGGTCATTATAGAGGATGCCTTGTCCCGTTTTTGCTTCGTTCATTCCGAAAATCCCAATCAGAAAAACAGTAAACAAGCCGATTAGACTAATCACAGTCATGATGACCATCGTTGTTGTTAATTTAATATTTTTGAGTTTATTTCCTTTCTTATATTTTGGCTTAGACTGAATTGACATGATTATTCCCCCACTTTAAATAGTAGATAGCCTTATATATCTTATATCTATATCGTATGTATCCATATTGTTTGTTAGCATTTCAGGAAAATCGACTTTATTCATTTGATGAGAAAAGTAATGGGAGACAACAGAAAAGCCGCCAGGATATAATCCAGCGGCTTTTCTGTGAATATGAAACGATAATCTGTGCGACCTATAGTTGCTGCATCCATTCATTTTCAGAAATGACGGTATATCCTTCTTGTCGCAGCAATGCTGAGGTGACACCTTCTCCAGTTACCTTGTGATTGGCAAAATTCCCATCATAGATCATCTGTGTACCACAGGACGGACTAAACTCCTTCAGTACCACACACGATACATTCATTTCTCGCGCCCATTCGAGCGTCTGATAGGCTCCCTTAATATACAACTCTGTGACATCCTTGCCGCTTTTCTCGATCACTTTTGCAGTGCCTGCCAGCACGTCCTTGCCCGTGCCACCGATAATTTCAGCCGCTTCCCGTGGAGTGGAGAATCCGCCAAGCAGCTCCGGACATACCATCTTAGCCTGCTTCTGCTCCACCAGCTCCTGAATCTGCTCATCCAGGCTCGCTGTTCCATTGTAACGGCAAGCTACCCCTGCCAGACATGAACTCACCAAATATTTCATCGCTATCTCCTTATACTTATTCCATCTATGAAGTAAATTGTAACATATAAGATCAGCCCTATAACTCGCCTCTGGTGATCATCTTGATCCGTCCATCTTCCCTATATTCAACCTGAAAAACATCCTTGCTCGACTCCAGTTCAAATGTGACCATGCCTGGATGGTCAGGATTACGGTGAAGTTTATACGCTTGAAGATCCATTTTAAATATTTTTTTAATTATAGGTTCTACTTCTCCTCTAAGAAGAGACTCCTGTATGTTATATAGTTCCTGATAATAAGCCTCTATTTCTTCCCAGTCTGCAAAGTCTTGCTCATAATGATTAGCATCCCCAACCGTATAACCCAAGCCCGCTTTTCCTTCGGTTATCTGGACAAAGTAGTTATCTTTAAAGGAAAAGGAGACTGTATCCTTGCCGAGTTCATCATCTTTGCTTCGGCTTGCTCTTACCAGATCAAGATTGGCTTTACCAGACAGAGCCTCAATCGCGTTTCTGGCATCCGTCAGCGCTGCCTGGGATACTTGATCAGGTCTAAGGTCGCCTGTGATCGAGACAGCCTTGTCCTGTTGCCATACAATCTCCCCATAACCATCGCCAGTCTCATTCTCTAACGCTAATGTCGTATGTGATATCGGCTCCAATTCCCCTTGCTTCATACTCACAAAACGTTGGACTGATGCAGGTTTAAGCGTTGGAGTGCTGCCTATACTTTGCAAAAGCGATGGAACTTGACGCAGATAACGGTGTTCCAGCTCGCTTGGCTGCATCTCACGTCTCATTCCTACTTCACGCAGATTTCCTGTTGTCGCATCGAGCCATATCTGTGCATACTCCTTCTCACTTTCATTTCCAGCCTCTACATATATTCTGCCGGACACAGGCAAGTCTTCCACTTTCATAATTTTCAGCTGTTTACCCAGATCATCTCGCATGGTAGTTGCAACATTTCTTTTCATTTTGTCGGTTAGCAGATTTGTGTTCAAACCATCGGATAACTGTAACGCTGCTGTCGGATAGACATGCTCGATCACGGGTTTCACCAGCTGTCCATCATCCCAGATCCATAGGAACAATCCAGCAGCAATAACCAACGCGCCCGTGCCGGCAACAAGAGGCCCTCTTCTAAGGCGACGCTTGTGTGACGCATTTTTCACTTGCGGTCTAAACGGCCTGGATGACCTGGATCTGCTCTCTGGCCTATCTCCCTTGCTTCCCTCTTCCGACTTCTTCATCCACTCCACCTGTTGAAGCACCTTTCGCTTGTGATCCTCTGTAAAAGGAGACGACGCAAACGGTCCCTTCCGGATTTCCTTCTCCCATTGCTCATCCTTGTGTGTCATTTGCTTCGCTCCTCCCATTGTTTCCGTACCTTATCCTTACCTCGGGAAAGTCTGGATTTTACTGTACCTGAGCTGATTTTCAACATCTCAGCAATCTCACTCGTCGTAAGCTCATACTTCAGATTCAGCAAAAGAATCTCCCGAAACTTCTTTGGCAACGCCAGAACAATATCCCAGATTTCATGGATATGCTCCTTACGCATCACTTCCATCTCGGCCGAAGGATGTGCAGGCTGCTCTGCAATCATGACTCTTTGGTTCGAACCCCCATGCTCTGTCTCAATGGGTAACGTCTCTCCCCACAGACTGTTACGAAAAAATCTGGATTTTCGATATGTAAAAGTGGTGTTTCTAGTAATCGTCAATAGCCAGGTTTTCAGTGAGCAATCTCCACGATAATGAGCGATCCCTGAGTACGCCCGAATAAATACCTCCTGTGACAATTCATCTGCCTGTTCGGCACTTTTGGTCAGAAAATAAGCGTAATTCCAGACGTCATTTCCGTAGTCATCCATTATGCTGCTAAGTGTGTAATTGTCTATGGTCTGAGCCTGTGCCAGTAATTGATCATCCAACTGTTGTTCACCTCACTTAATATGACTGAGTCTAATGTGATTTGGTTCCCTGTTTTGGACATTATTTCTTATTATTGTAGCAAAATAAAAAACAGCATGTTCAACATCGCTGAACACGCTGATTCCTTCAAGTTTGCTTAGTTAGAAATCTCTATCAGAAAGCTTTTAAGCGAACGCTCCACTTCCTCAGTTTCTTTCTGCCCTCTGGTCTATCATATCATTTTCATCGTTATACTTTCACCGCAGCAATCATCAGAAACATCGGTCTCCGATTTTCGTCTCGCATGCCAGGAACCTGTTCAATCATCTCCGGTGATGGTTTGGATTCAGCCACCTTTTGAATAGCAAACCCTGCCTTAATGAGTTCATTTAGATGTGTTGCCAGTGTGCGATGATATTTAACCACATCCTGATTCAGAAAGTTCGCCACACGTTTCCCTTCATCATGGTAATCATCCACGGGCCAGTGCAGGATTTCACCTTCGGGTCCGTAATGCCAATCCTGCGCAGCGCGAGCGGTGAAGATGGGATGTTCGGAAGATAGTACAAATGTGCCCCCTTCTACGAGAAAATCATTGATCTTAGCATACACCGTGTCTAAGCTTTCAATATAATGCAAAGCAAGTGAACTGATCACAACATCGAATTGTGCCGGTGCAAAATCAACATCTTCAATCGCCAGCTGCTTGTACTCGATCTGCGGATCGTCCGTCATTTCACGAGCACGCTGAAGCATATTTTCAGACAGATCTACACCGATCACTGAACTCGCTTGTTGCTCTCGCGCATACCGGCAGTGCCACCCAAAACCACATCCCAAATCCAGCACACGCTTGTCCTTCAAATCAGGCAAAAGAGTCTGCAGTTCATGCCACTCCCCGGCTGCATCCAGCCCTTGAACGGAACGAGCCATCTTACTATAGTTGTCGAAAAATTCAGCTTCATCGTATTTATTTTGTTTCATCAAGAGATTCCTCCCGCCTTAAAAATATCCACCTACTCTATCACATAAACAATATTTAAACGCAAAAGTTGCCAAGAGAATTCATGGCGTGTTATCATACAGAACGAACGTTCAGTATTATTATATACAGAATGAACATTCAGTTTACTAACGGAGGTCATTATGAATACGAATTGGACGCATCCATTGGAAGAGCAATCTGTAGGTAAAGCTTTTATAAGTTACCTCGTGCCTTCTGTATTAGGGATGCTGGTAGTTGCTTTTAATTTTATTATCGACGGCATTATGGTTGGACACAAACTGGGTTCTACCGCAATGGCCGGGATCGGCATTGCCTCACCTGTCTACACGCTCTTTGTTGCCATGTCGCTGTGGATTGGTATGGGCGGGGCAACCTTGTACTCCAACGCTATGGGTAGAAAAGATATCACATCAGCCAAACAAATTTTCACCAAATCCATTATGCTCATTATGTTAGTTACGGTAGCCATTGGATATGTTGCATTTACATTCAAAGACAAACTGGTATACTCCCTCGGTGCGAACGCCGAGACCTTCCCGTTTGCTTCAGACTATATGAATATCATGTTATTGTTCGGGTTCGTTTTCACCATCGAGAATGCACTCTCTATCTTTGTACGGAACGATGGGAATCCCAACACATCCATGTACTCTCAGATTACGTTTGCTGTAGCCAATATCATCATCAATTATATAACACTGTATGTACTCGAATGGGGTGTACGCGGTGTGGCCCTCGGTACAATTGTATCGGCGTCTCTTGCGCTACTTGTCCTGTTTACTCATTTTTTCAAAAAAACAAATAATCTCACGTTCACCCGGTTCAAATGGAAAAACAAACTGCTGGCTTCCCTTCTACTCATTGGTTTCCCCAGCTTTCTGGCTGAACTTGGCATGTCGGTCTTCTCTGTCTCTCACAATATCTCCATGGACCGCATTGCAGGCACGGATGGTGTAGCATCCTTTACCGTGTTGAACTATATTCATGGTGTTGTATTGTTGGCTTTCCTGGGTCTGGCATCCGCTGCCCAACCTCTGATCAGCTATTATCACGGTGCCAATCAGATTAAACGGGTACAACAAACGATACGTTTAGCCACTAAAACAGCTCTCGCATGCGGTCTGTTGTTACTGGTTGTTGTTCAGATCGGTGCGCCTTATTTCGTGCAAATCTTTGGAAACTTCAGTACCGGCGTAACAGATAATGCCGTCTACGGATTACGTATATTTACATTTGCCTATGTGTTTATGGGTGTTAACTTTGTCATGAGCACCTATTTCCAATCTGTAGGTAATGCCAAAATGGCCATCTGGATTACAGCTGCGCGTGAAATGATTATCATGATTGCGTTGATTGCAGTCCTGCCTTCATTTTTTGGTGTCACGGGTGTCTGGCTTGCCGTACCGCTGTCCGAAATGCTGGTTCTCGCAACCATAGCCCTGTACTATAGAAAACGATCCCTTACGGATCGAATAAACGCGTTGCAGTCTGAGTAGCCATAATGGATTAAATGAACGTATAGAGAACAGATATAGTCCTGCTCGGTCTACATAGATCGGGCAGGACTTTGTTATGCTTGAAGCAAATATAATCAGAACCAAATATCGTATCGTCCATTGCTATTAACAGTTGCTTGAGCACTATAGCTATAGAAAATGTGAATGATCTATGAATAAAGTGTATATTTAACAAAAATAGGATATAAAACTATCTTTATATAATTGTATATATTTGTTAATTGGAGTATGGTTGTCTTGTCAAACTATATACGGCGCCAGACCTCCCCTCACTTTCATCCTAGGAAATGACTGTGAGGAAAGCTACTGCGAGTATGACCAATCCCGACTTATATATATGAAAAGGAGATGTTCGATTGTGAAGAAATATCAAAAAACTGCAATTTCAGCTCTCTCTTCCATGGCTTTGCTCCTAGCATCTGTTCCAGCAGTATTTGCTGATGAAACGTCTATGCCTATAATTCCTTCACAAGATACTCAGATAAAACAGGAACAAGAAGCTACTATCTTTGCCCAAAACCTTATAGTAGAGTATTTCGATGGAGGTTACTCAACGGATATATATTTGAGTGGGAATGTCACGTTTTCTTTTCTTCCTCGTTCGACTGGGGAATATGTATTTAATGTTGTTGATATGAGTGGAAATTTGAAGGGAAGTGGACGAGTAATCGCATCAGACTTGAGAACGAAAAACATCACTTTAAGTAATTTGTATGGTTACCATAAAATCGTAGGGTACTCACCTAATGGTGGGGGAGGAGATTACCAAATTCACTATTAAAATATACTAAGTCGTAGGAATCATACTGTATTTGTTTACTTATGGAATGTCATACAGCGCAGGGGAGACCCCTCGGCTTTCACTCAATTCTTTATATGCAATGTATAAAATAGTAACACAAAAAGACACACTCGATATCATCAAGTGTGTCTTCCTATTGCTTGGCGGCGTCCTACTCTCCCAGGACCCTGCGGTCCAAGTACCATCGGCGCTAGAGGGCTTAACGGTCGTGTTCGGGATGGGTACGTGTGGAACCCCTCCGCCATCGCCACCAAACGCGTAGCTTACATTTCAGAGTTGTTGTTCTCTGAAAACTAGATTCGAAACGAAACACGCGAATTATAACTTGCTATTGGATAAGCCCTCGACCGATTAGTACTGGTCAGCTCCATGCATTGCTGCACTTCCACCCCCAGCCTATCTACCTCGTCGTCTTCAAGGGGTCTTACATACTGGGAAATCTCATCTTGAGGGGGGCTTCACGCTTAGATGCTTTCAGCGTTTATCCCGTCCGTACATAGCTAC
>NZ_MKZL01000008.1:0-112302 GCF_002803315.1 Paenibacillus sp. GM1FR
CCATTGCGGAAGATTCCCTACTGCTGCCTCCCGTAGGAGTCTGGGCCGTGTCTCAGTCCCAGTGTGGCCGATCACCCTCTCAGGTCGGCTACGCATCGTCGCCTTGGTGAGCCGTTACCTCACCAACTAGCTAATGCGCCGCAGGCCCATCCCCAAGTGACAGATTGCTCCGTCTTTCCAGTTTCCTTCAGGCGAAGAAAACAATTATTCGGTATTAGCTACCGTTTCCGGTAGTTGTCCCAAACTTGAGGGCAGGTTGCCTACGTGTTACTCACCCGTCCGCCGCTAAGTATCAAGGAAGCAAGCTTCCTATCAACTCCGCTCGACTTGCATGTATTAGGCATGCCGCCAGCGTTCGTCCTGAGCCAGGATCAAACTCTCCAATAAAGTATTGAAAAGAGCGATAAGCTCATTTTGAATCTGACGAGATTAAAAATCTCATTTGTGCTCCAGTCGATCCAAGCCAAGGCTTGTCTCAAACTTTCGCGTTCATTCTGCAAGCAGAATGTTTACTCACTCGTTGTTCAGTTTTCAAAGATCAAACTTATTTTGTTACCGAATGTCGTTCTCTTCAGCAACTTTTATATCTTATCACATCCGAACCAACTTTGCAAGCTCTTTTTTTAAGTTTCTTTCGAAGCTTATTTCATTTGCTTGCCGCACCGTGTAAACCGTGTTTTCTTGGCCGGAATTAGAATATACCATGTACAGATATTGAATGCAAGTCTTTTTTTGAGTAATTATATATAACTCTATAATCTTTCTGGTTTTTCTACATTTCCACATTTATCTCACGTAAAAGGCCTCTCTATAAAAGAAAGACCCTCTCATCAATTTACTTTAATATCTATTTGTTATCCGATAACCTCTTGGATGTGAAGCTGCCGTTGCTGCATCAGATTAATGATGGTTCCTTCTACTGACACCATAGGCCGTGTAGGATGATCTCGATCAGAGAATACGATCTCTCCAATTTGGTTATTGCTGAGTTTTACTCGGATGCCATTATGGATCTGGGTCGACCGTTGAACAAATACACTTACAATTGCAGGGTCCAATTTCCCAAATGCCTCACTTTGGATCTGTTCTAGGACTAGGTATGGTGATTGTGCCTTGCGGTAGATCTTCTCCAGCGTCATGGCGTGGAAAATATCAGCGATAGCTACAATCTTGGCATAAATATGAATCTGCGTCCCACTAAGCTGCAACGGGTAGCCTGAACCATCCACTTTTTCATGATGCTGCAACGCTGCAAGTCTGGCTCCCTCATTAATGGCCTTTGCCTGTTTAAGGATCTGATAACCATATTTCGTATGCTGACGAATCTCTTCTTGCTCTGTAGCCGTCAACGTGGATGGTTTATGGAGTATCTGCGGATCTACCTTGTTGTTACCAATATCATGGAACAAGCCTGCAAAAGCCACTTGCATCCAATCCTTGGAGGGGAGATCGATCCATTGAGCCAGTTGATAGGATGTGATCGCACTCAGTACGGCATGGTGATATACATAATCATGTTCTTGCATTACTCGTGGACTGAAGGTAAGCACATTATATTGTTTAAGATGTGCAAACACAGCCTCCAACTGTGTACGTAACTCATAGACCGGTAATTCAGCCGCTAGAGAGGACAGGAAAGCATTTTTGGTTAGACCAACCATCTTCTCATACTCATCCTGCAAAGACGTTACTACAGGAGCTGTGGTGACGTTCCCTGTCTTCCCTGCCCGTTCACCATTGTTATCATTGGCAGAACTTTCTGCGGGCACAGATGCACCTTTGGTTCCTGTACTACTCGACGCCATTCTTTCTTGTTCAATATCTACCTGTTGAATCATAAAGGCTCTGAGCACTTCCATATCCTTGGGTAAAATGACTTTTCCCTTCTGAAGCAGAACGTTGCCGCGAAGTGTTTGCACATCACTCCCAAGTTTGAGTCCTGGTTTGACTTCTGACAGGGTGATTAATCCCATGTGTATTCCCCTCACTCATCGTTCTTCTATGTTAATACAAACAAGACCATAGTCCCGGTTTTTCATGATATTTCCCATTATATTACTCAGGAATCAGGCTGTACATCCCAGATTCGAAAGAATAAAAGAAGAGATTCCTTTATACAAACAAAAGGGCTCCCGGTGGGAGCCCTCGCAATCTTCTTCCAATCTCAAAGAGATCAGTCTTTATAAAATTCTATTTTATGCTTCCGAACCGGAATCGTCGTCGCCCTCAACTTCATTAACCTCAGCGTCAGAAACGGTGCCTTCTTCCAAGCTTACTTCCGGAGCTTGGGACTCCTCGCCTTCCAAGCCTTCAAGCGACTCATCGTCTGGTTCCTCTTCATTTTTGTCAATTCGGCTGACTGTAGCTACTGAATCCTCGTCACGAATATGAATCAGCTTCACACCCTGCGTGTATCGACCCATAGTGGATATGCCTTCCATGCTCATCCGGATCAACGTACCGCTGGACGTGATAATCATCAGATCCTCTTCGGTTTTAACCATTTTGAGGCTGACTACTGAGCCGTTCTTCTCTGTGACATTAATAGTCTTGATCCCTTTACCGCCACGAGTCTGCATCCGATAATCACTGACAGGTGTACGTTTACCGTAACCTTTCGCTGTAACGATCAGAACATCAAGCTCTTTATCAACTACATCCATGCCGATAACAGCATCCTGTTCATCCAATGTAATCCCTTTGACCCCGGTTGCGCTTCGTCCCATGGAACGTACGTTACCTTCCGAGAATCGAATAGACATTCCGTGAGCTGTACCCATGATGATCTCTTGCAATCCATCGGTCAGCTTAACATCGATCAGAACGTCATCATCACGTAAGGAAATACCAATCAAGCCGCCTTTGCGAATATTGGTGTAATCCTCAAGTGGCGTCTTCTTCACAACCCCTTGGCGGGTAGCAAAGAACAAGTATCGGTCACTTTCGAATTCCTGGACCGGAATTACGGCATTGACCGATTCGCCCTGCTCGATCTGGATCAGGTTGATAATCGGCGTTCCCCGTGCGGTACGTCCAAGCTCTGGAATCTCGTAAGCTTTGAGACGGTACACTTTACCTTTGTCAGTGAAGAACATGAGGTAATTGTGGGAGTTGGTCACAAACAGATGCTCGACAAAGTCGGTATCTTTCGTATCCATACCCACGACTCCACGTCCACCACGTTTCTGGCTGCGGTATGTGGATACCGGCAGACGTTTCACGTAGCCTGTATGAGTAATCGTAATGATAACCTCTTCACGTGGAATCAGGTCCTCATCCAGAATACTCTCTTCACCTACAGTGATCTCCGTACGACGATCATCGCTGAAGCGGTCGCGGATCTCTTGCAGTTCCGTACTGATAATCTCAAGCACCAGATGCTCATTGGCCAGAATTTCGCGATACTCTCTGATTTTGACCATCAGTTCGTTATATTCATTTTCAATACGTTCGCGTTCCAGACCTGTGAGTCGTTGCAAACGCATATCGAGAATAGCTTGAGCCTGATCATGACTGAGTGAGAAGCGCTCAATCAAACCTTCTCTTGCTGCATCCGCATTACTGGATGAACGAATCAACGTAATAATCTCGTCGATATGATCCAGCGCAATACGTAAACCTTCTAGAATGTGTGCACGAGCTTCAGCCTTTTTCAGTTCAAACTGCGTACGTCTGCGAATAACCTCAATCTGATGCTGCAGGTAGTGATACAACACTTCACGCAAGTTCAGAATTTTAGGTTCTTTATTAACAATCGCAAGCATGTTAATCCCGAAAGTGGATTGCATCGATGTATGTTTGTACAGGTTGTTCAGGACAACCCCCGGATTCACGTCTCTGCGAAGCTCAATTACAACCCGCATACCATTACGGTCAGACTCATCACGAAGGTCAGTAATACCATCAATCTTTTTATCACGTACCAACTCGGCGATTTTCTCAACGAGTCTCGCCTTGTTTACCTGATAAGGCAACTCTGTAACGATAATTCGTGCCTTGTTGTTATTCTCTTCGATGTTGGTTTTAGCCCGCATCGTTACTGAACCACGTCCGGTCTGATACGCCTGGCGAATGCCTGAACGGCCCAAAATGTAGCCGGACGTAGGGAAGTCTGGTCCTTGAATGTAATCCATGAGTTCCATGGATGTAATGTCCGGATTTTGAATCATGGCCTGTACACCATCAATGACCTCACCCAGGTTATGAGGAGGAATATTGGTAGCCATACCTACCGCGATCCCGCCGACCCCATTGACAAGCAAGTTAGGAAAACGAGCAGGCAGAACGATTGGCTCATGTTCTTCACCGTCATAGTTTGGTTGGAAATCAATCGTATCCTTGTTGATATCTCTGAGCATTTCCATAGCAATCTTGGACAAACGTGCTTCGGTATAACGCATGGCTGCTGCCATATCACCATCGACCGATCCAAAGTTACCATGTCCATCTACATGCATATAACGCAGGGAGAAATCCTGTGCCATCCGTACCATCGTCTCGTAAACAGCAGAGTCACCGTGTGGGTGATACTTACCGATAACTTCGCCGACGATTCTGGCTGATTTTTTATGTGGTTTATCGGGTGTCATGCCGAGCTCTGACATCGCGTACAGAATACGCCGGTGAACCGGCTTTAATCCATCACGAACGTCAGGTAAGGCACGGCTAACGATGATGCTCATCGCATAATCCATAAACGATTCACGCATCTCGACGCCTATATCCCGATCTGTAATCTGAGAGTTCATTTCTTCCGCCATGCTGGACCTCCTTCTTGTCCTTCAACAAACGTTCCATTCCGTCATGCAAAAAAGTTGATTATATGTGAAAAGCCTAACAAGGCTAAAACCGCGCAAGAACGCTACTCTTTATTATATTACTTTCACAAAAGTTACACAATTAAACGTCCGCTGGGCAATAGCCTTTCTTCCGGGAACTTCTGCGTGTCTGGGGATACGCCCTGCCTTCCTCCCCAATTGCACATACAATGCTAGAAAAACGGCATATGTACTGTGCCTACCGAGGCTAAAGCCATTCCCGTCCTACGATCAAACTGCAAATTGTGCAGCTCATCGCACAAAACGCCATATTTCTCTATTATACCACTGAAATCGTCTCTTGTCCTTTGATTTCTCCGTGTCTGGTCCCTCTTTAGAACTGAACAAAACATGAAAGGACTGATGAATCTTGGGTATCCAACGCGTCTCCAGCAAATGGGCCAAAACAGCCGTGTTACAACGCAGTCGCATTGTGAACGAATATATCCCAGTGACCCGAAAATATAGCCGTCAAACTCTGGAACGAATGACTGAATTATTTGAGTCCAATTATATCAAACCGGACCGTGGCACTTACGGTAATGGCGTTATGCGGGTGAGAACAACCCGTTTATACAAACCTGTTGTTAATTCCGAAGATTCCACCACAGATGCAGAGGTTTCGGAAGAAACCAATGATCGAAACCTGGCTGATGAACCCGAAGCAAGTGCTGTTATCTCCAGAGCTACCTATCTCACAACAATATATCATCTCCAATACGGTACAGAGGAGAGATCATTTCATTCTCTGGACGAACTCGAACGAGCACTGAATGATCGCATTCAGGAACGTGATTATATCATTCAACAGGGAATATCGCTGATGAAGCATGAAGATTTGCCTTTTGACTTGCGTGTGTTAACTCAGAAAAATCTGCAACACAACTGGGAAACAACAGGTGTTCTGGGACGTATTGCTGCCCCTGGTAAAATCATCACCAACATTCATGGCGGTGGGCGATTGGCCACGTTTGAAGAACTCGTACTCCCCCATCTTCACCAGGATGGCTTCAAAAAACTTCGCACTGAGCTGTACCGCTTAGGTATTCATACCGCTGTGCAATTGCAAACATCATTTCCAAGACTCAAAGAGATTGGTATTGATATTGCGCTAGACGAAGCAGGGCGTCCCTGGATTCTTGAAGTCAACACACTGCCAGGCATTTATGCCTTTGGCTTATTACCGGACAAGGAGGCGTACCGGAAGATCAAACGTTATGCGATTGCGTACGGTCGTTTGCCCTCCAAAAAGGGTAAGAGCTCCCGGCCATCCCCTAAAGCACAGGCTTCATCTGCCAAAAAACGTGTACGCAGATAACAAAGGGATATGGAGATCTAAGTATACGCCTTCCCTGTTCCATACCTTCCCTAATATAAAAAAGGCGCCCTCTCAGGCGCCTCTTCGAATATGTTAAATGTCGAGGTTTTTCACGTATTTTGCATTTTCTTGGATAAAGTCACGACGCGGTTCAACGTTATCCCCCATCAGGGTGTCAAACATGGTATCAGCAAGTATGGCATCATTAATCGATACTTGCATCATGGTCCGGCTCTCCGGATCCATCGTCGTTTCCCACAATTGTCCGGCATTCATCTCGCCAAGACCTTTGTAACGCTGAACGTTGAATTTCGCATTTTCGCCGAGCGTTGCAATAATTTCATCGCGCTCTCTCTCGGAACCGGCATAACGAATCACTTTGTTACGCTCAATCTTGAACAATGGCGGTTGTGCAATATATACATAACCTGCCTCAATGATTTTACGCATGTACCGATACAGGAATGTCAGCAATAGTGTTCGGATATGAGCACCATCAACGTCGGCATCGGTCATCAAAATGATTTTGTGATAGCGTGCTTTGGCAATATCGAAGTCATCACCAATACCGGTACCCATTGCCGTAATAATTGCTCTAATCTCCGCATTACCCAATATCCGGTCGAGACGAGCTTTTTCCACGTTCAAAATCTTACCACGCAGTGGCAAAATCGCTTGGAAATGACGATCCCGACCTTGCTTTGCTGATCCACCTGCAGAGTCACCTTCGACGATGTACAATTCGCTGATTGAAGCATCCTTGGATGAACAGTCTGCCAGTTTACCTGGAAGTGAGCTCACTTCGAGTGCACCTTTACGACGTGTCAGTTCACGGGCTTTACGGGCAGCTTCACGCGCACGTGCTGCTTGCAGACCTTTTTCCAAAATGCGACGGGATACGGAAGGATTCTCTTCCAGGAACTCCTGCAGCTTCTCGGCAAACAAGGATTCGACAATCCCACGCACTTCGCTGTTGCCCAGCTTGGTCTTTGTCTGTCCTTCAAATTGCGGTTCCGGAATCTTGACCGAAATAATAGCTGTCAAGCCTTCACGCACGTCATCTCCGGAAAGGTTCCCCGTGCTGTCCTTGATTACACCCGCCTTACGAGCATAGTCGTTGATGATCCGTGTAAGGGCACTCTTGAAACCTGATTCGTGCGTTCCGCCCTCATGCGTGTTGATATTGTTCGCGAAGGAATAGATATTCTCGGTGTAGTTGTCATTGTATTGCAGGGCAACTTCCACCTGAATGTTATCTCTGGAACCTTCGACGTAAATTGGATTCTCATGCAGGACTTCGCGCTTCTGGTTCAGGTAGGAGACGTATTCGATAATGCCGCCTTCGTACATGAACGAGTTGGTTGCACCTGTACGCTCATCCGTCAATGTAAGACCGATGCCCTTGTTCAGGAATGCCAGCTCACGAATCCGGGCAAGCAAGATGTCATATTCGAACACTCTTGTTTCCGTGAAAATTTCAGGATCTGGATGGAATCTAACCGTTGTTCCTGTTTCGTCGGTTGTACCGATCACTTTCAGGTCATACTGTGGAGCTCCACGGCGATATTCCTGTTGATAGATATGTCCCTCACGTTTAACCGTTACAACCACTTTTTCAGAGAGTGCATTCACAACGGACACACCAACACCATGCAAACCACCGGATACTTTATATCCGCCGCCGCCAAATTTTCCCCCTGCATGGAGGACAGTCATAACTACCTCAAGTGCAGGACGTTTCATTTTGGTATGTTCGCCGACAGGAATACCCCGTCCGTTATCGACTACAGTCACGCTATTGTCTTCATGGATACTGACCTCAATGTGGTCGCAGTAACCTGCAAGCGCTTCGTCAATACTGTTGTCCACTACTTCCCAGACCAGATGATGCAGGCCCTTGGAACTGGTGGAACCGATATACATGCCCGGACGCTTCCGTACGGCTTCCAATCCTTCAAGGACCTGAATTTCATTCGCATCATATGACGGTTGATTCATAGACATGCCTTTCACCTACTTCTATAGATTCAATATCGTAAATATGCGTTAACTAATTTTATGCCACACAACGCTAGAGATCCGGAAAAATGTGAGCCCGCTTTTTCAGCGTGGCTGAGGAAATAGGCGAGTAGTACACAATGTTTTTGGTCACCACAATGGACTTTGCTTCCTCTTCGCCGATGTGTTCCACTGTTTTTTCCTGCTCGGCATGCGTGACATACTGCTTGGAGATCTTTGAGGATTTTTCAATCGATATATCAAAAATAGCGACCAATTCGGAAGAACGGATGATCTTCTCACCGCCCAGATGAATGTACATAAGCCCCTCACTCCTTAGCGTTCAACCTGTCCGGCATGAACGTGATAAATACTGGCATCTTTGAGCTTGTCAACGTTCAGGCTCTCGATCCCCGTAGCCGTAATAAAGGTTTGCACCTTGCTCTGGAACGTTTCGATCAGCTGCGTCTGGCGAAAAGGGTCCAGCTCGGACAGAACATCATCCAGCAACAGAACTGGATATTCTCCGATTTCTTCATGAATCAGTTCAATTTCCGCAAGTTTAAGGGACAACGCCGTTGTGCGCTGCTGCCCCTGCGAGCCATATGTTTGTACTTCCCGATCGTTAATGAAAAAGGACAGGTCATCCCGATGCGGCCCACTAAGGGTTGTGCCTCGGCGAATCTCCTGCTCTTTCATTTGTGATAATTTTATCATAAATTGGTCCATTAAGACAGCTTCATCTTCCTCAGCGGCTTCGCTGAAGGAAGGAAGGTAGGCCAGCCGCAAGACTTCTCCGCCTCCGGTGATCCCCTGATGAATCGTTTCTGCCCACTTTTGCAGTTTCTTTATGAATTGTTTCCTTTTTTTGACGATTTTAACACCATGCTCGACCAGTTGTTCGTTCCACACCTCAAGCATGGTCTGGGCCGATGCCCCTTTTCCCCATAACTGCTTAAGCAAATTATTTCGTTGGACGAGCACTTTTTGGTATTGCTGCAGGTGGTACAGGTAGCCAGGTGCAACCTGTCCAATCTCCATGTCAAGAAACCGGCGGCGGACCCCCGGTGTGCCTTTTACAATTTCCAGATCCTCCGGTGCAAACATCACCACATTGAGCGCTCCGACAAAATCACTTAACTTGCGCTGCTCCAGGCCGTTAATCTTTGCTTTTTTGCCTTGTTGCGACAAAGATAGTTCAAGCTTGACCGATCCGTACTTTTTGTCGACCTCTGCTGCAAGTCTGGCACGTTCCTCACCGAAACGGATTAACTCCTTATCACGGGATGTACGGTGGCTCTTGGTGAGTGCAAGTACAAAAATCGCCTCTGCAAGATTGGTCTTGCCTTGGGCATTTTGCCCGATCAACAAGTTTACGGGACCAAAAGAATCCAGTCTCAGATGTTCATAATTGCGGAAATTCTGCAGATCAATGCTGTTCACAAACACGCGGTAACCTCCCTTTTATCCCGTCCGTCAGGAGGCAGCAGGATCGAACTGGTCTTCTTATTCTGCAGCAACTTCGAATGTGCCTTCTCCGTCCACTTCAACGATATCCCCAGGGTATAACTTACGTCCCCGGCGTTCCTCAGGCTCTTTATTCACACGTACAAGTCCTTCCTGAAGCAGAGCTTTGGCCATACCTCCAGTTGGGATGCAATCAGCCAGTTTCAAAAATTGATCAAGCTTAATATATTCCGTACGAATCGTAACTTGGTTCACTATGATCTTCCTTTCGTTAGTTGGTCGTCCGATATGGCAATATCACGTAAAGGCTGTGACTGTCATCCAGCGGTTTCAAGATAATTGGACTCATGACTCCTGTAAAAGCAATCATCAGCTGCTCACTTTCAACAACTTTCAGCACATCCAGCATGTATTTGGAGTTGAACGAGATTTTTAACGGATCTCCTGTAAACTCGGCAGGTTCGATTTCTTCTCTTACTTTACCTAGCTCGGAAGAGCTTGAAGAAATTTCAACGGATCCTGAATCCATCGTTTGCATACGCACGATGTTTGTTTTCTCTTCACGCGACAGCAAATAAGCCCGGTCAATGGATTCACTTAATTTTTTTGTATCTAAAACAAGTTCTGTTTTGTATGACGTTGGAATAATTCTAGAAGTATCCGGATATGTTCCGTCCAAAATACGAGAGTAGAACAATACACGGTCGATTTTGAACAGGACCTGGTTATCTGCAACAACGATATCCACAAGGGTATTTTGATCCGGAACAATTTTGCTGAGCTCGTTCAGCGTTTTACCGGAAATGACCACGTTGTTAAAGCGGATACCTTCTGCATTATCCAGCATTGCTGATCGAGTAGCAAGACGGTGACGGTCTGTTGCCACAAATTTCAATTCGTTGTCACCCAAACTCCAGAGTACACCTGTCAGGATTGGAGTAGTCTCATGTGTGGAAATGGAGAAGACCGTTTGTTTGATCATATTTTTCAGCAAATCTCCTGGAATGGAGACGGTTTGGTTTTCTTCGATGCTTGGCAGTACCGGGAATTCTTCCGGATCAAGACCTACCAGTTGAATTTCGGTAGCACCTGCGGAGATAAAGGTGTTGAAGTTCTCTTTGACTTCCATGTGCACTTCCTGTGATGGCAGCTTCTTGATGATCTCCACAAAAAACTTGGCCGGCAGAACTACACTGCCGGGTTGATCTACCTGAACTACGCTTTTATCTCCATCTTCAAGCGGGATGAAGGATTGAATGGATATATCGGTGTCACTTGCTGTCAACGTTACACCTTGATGATTCACGTCGAATTTAATACCGCTCAGAATCGGAATCGTCGTACGGCTCGAGATCGCTTTGGATACTTGCTGTATGGAATCGTTTAAGTAGTTTTTCATTATGCTGATTTTCATGGTTTCACTCCTAGCTGATTTTTTGGGTGTTGGGGTGTTAAAAGGTGTTTTTCGAAGGCCGAAGGCTAAGCTCCGAAATGGCTATTTTGGAGATGATATCTTTAAGATCTTTTTAGTAATAATAGTAATAGGGGCACTGAATATGTGGATAAGTGGGTATAAACCCGTACACCCAAGCCTATCCACATGTGTATACGTTGTGCATAGGCTTGGGACTTGTTCAGGTTGGATTCTTTATTTTTTCGGTTAAGTTGTTGATAACTTTATAGAGATCCTGATCGATTTTAATCGCTTGGGATATTTTTTCGTGCGCATGTATGACAGTGGTGTGATCTCGTCCTCCGAATGCTTCCCCAATTTTGGGCAGAGAAAAGTCTGTCAGTTCACGAGAGAGATACATGGCAATCTGTCTTGGGAAGGCAACTGCCTTGGTCCGTTTCCGTGCTTTGAAATCTTCAAGCTTAAGGCTATAATACTCGCCGACCTTTTGTTGGATGTCATGAATAGTGATCATTTTGGGACGACTGGAAGGAATGATGTCCTTCAGTGCTTCAGCTGCCAGATGAGTGGTTACATCTTGATTAGTCAGCGAAGAATAAGCAACGACCCGAATCAGGGCACCTTCCAGTTCACGGATGTTGGTGTCAATCTGGTTGGCAATGTACATCATCGCTTCATTCGGAATATCCAGGTTTTCCGCACGTGCCTTTTTACGCAAAATTGCGATCCTTGTCTCCAAATCTGGAGGCTGAATATCCGTGATTAACCCCCATTCAAAGCGAGAACGAAGCCGTTCTTCCAGTGTCGGAATTTCCTTCGGTGGTCTGTCGCTGGAGATGATAATCTGCTTCCGTTCCTCATGCAGCGCATTAAACGTATGGAAAAATTCCTCTTGTGTTGATTCTTTTCCCGCCAAGAACTGAATATCATCAATGAGCAAAATGTCGACGCTCCGGTATTTGTTACGGAAGCTCTCCCCGCGGTTGTCACGGATCGAGTTAATGAATTCGTTCGTGAATTTCTCAGACGACAAATAAACGACTTTGCTGCCCGGATCATGCTCCAGAACATAATGTCCGATCGCATGCATCAAGTGAGTTTTACCGAGACCTACTCCTCCATACAAAAAGAGAGGATTGTAAGCTTTGGCGGGCGCTTCAGCGACCGCCAGCGATGCGGCATGGGCAAAACGGTTGCCCGGCCCGATGACAAATGTATCGAACGTATATTTCGGATTCAGCATGCTGAGTACGGCTTCTTCCTGTACAACTGTAGGCGTTGGCGCCGGCAGTTGCGGGTCCGGTTCAGCAGGCTTGTTCTCTTCGATGACAAATTTCACATCGACTTGCTTGCCAAGCAACTCGTATACCGTCGAGCCAACCAATTTGGTGTAACGGCTCTCCAGCCATTCGACGGCAAACGTGGTTGGTGCGGAAATGACGATTGAACGGTCATTCAGCTTGGTGGCTTTGGTTGCTTTGAACCAGGTGTCAAAGCTGGGTTTGCTAAGTTTGTTTTGTATGATTGATAAAATTTGCTGCCATAAATCAGAAGTATGGCTGTCCACAGACTGTCACTCCTTTTACATGTTCCAAGTGTGGCTTAAGCCATGATGCAGTGTCGAAATACGAGATATATTGTTGAATTTATCCCCAAACCCCCGCAGGTCGAAAACAAAAAAAGTATGAACAACGGAAAATTGTTCACAACTTTATCCACAGGCTGTTGATAATATTATGGGTCAGATCACATATTCACATCCAAAAGTAATACAATCATAGCAAAAGAAACCCCGCATTTCAACGTATCGCGTGATTTTATCCACAAATTCAATAACTTGTGTATAATTTTTAGTCACAACACAATATATTGTTTATAAACTGTTTAATTTTCGACAGAATGACCCAAAAACCAAAAATGTCTTATACACAGGTTATCCGTCAAATGATGCCAAATTGTGTGTAAAAGTATTCTTCGTTTGTGAATAACCTGTCTGTGGATAACCGTGAAGTAAAAATGGAGCATGATTGAGATCGGAAAAAGAGTGACCTCTCACCCTCGTGTTTTTCTTGCCAATGGGGCGATGGTGAAAGCGACGAATTCAGTATCTGGATGGGAGACGGAGAGGGGGAGTAAACTCATGCTTTTAATTGAACAAGATCAGTGGTGTATTTTCTAAGTAGATGGTAATTCTGTGATGACAGTGTATAAGGATAATGGACATAGATGACTTCATTTTGAGACATATGTAATGAGAATTATCAGGATCAAGAGGTAAGCTGATGCTCGAATATGGAGGTTGAAGTGTATGAATGTATAATATGAAATCAAAGGATAGATTATGCGTGTATAGCAAAAGAGGGTGTCCTCTAAAACCGATTTTTGGTTTTAGAGGACATCCTCTTTTTTTGGTGCAGGGACGAAGTATGGATTGATGATTTAGAGACGGGGAAGGGACATCTTACGCTGGAATTCAGCGATATCTGCGTATTCCTCTTCCAGTTTGCGAGAGATCCGAATAAAGATGGGCAGCAGCTCTTGGTAGAGTACAGCATTCTCTTTGACAGGGGTATGTCGATGCGTTGTACCGACCATGGAAGAAACGGCATGAAGCGATTGGATCCGCCCTGTAGCGTACAAACCAAGCACGACGGCACCCAGACAGGAACTTTCGAAGCTCTCGGGTACAACCACTTCCTGATTGAAGATATCAGACATCATCTGGCGCCAGAGAGGAGAGCGTGCAAACCCACCGGTGGCTTGAATGGAGGTAGGTTGCCCAATCTGTTCTTCCATGGCGAGCAGTACCGTATATAGGTTGAAAATAACCCCTTCCAGGACAGCACGAATCATATGCTCTTTCTGGTGATGGAGTGTTAAGCCAAAAAAGGAGCCACGGGCATCCGGATTCCATAAAGGGGCACGTTCGCCCGAAAGGTACGGATGGAACAGAAGCCCTTCCGATCCCGGCCGGACACGTTCGGCAATTTTGGTCAGTACATCATAGGAATTGATGCCAAGTCGTTTCGCTGTCTCCACTTCAGACGCGGCGAATTCATCCCGCACCCAACGAAACAGCATGCCACCGTTATTCACAGGTCCACCAATGACCCAAAGATTCTCTGTGAGGGCATAACAGAAGGTTCGACCTTTGGGATCGGTAACCGGACGGTCCACGACAGTGCGAATGGCCCCGCTGGTTCCGATGGTTGCTGCGACAACACCAGGTTCAATGGCATTCACGCCGAGATTGGATAAAACCCCATCACTTGCGCCAATAACAAAGGGCGTGGAGGGGGAGAGGGCCATTTTTTCAGCCGATTCGTGATTCATTCCTTCTAATATATGTGTTGTAGGTACAAGCTTCGAGAGATGGTCGGGTGTAATGCCTGCAACCTCAAGGGCCTCTGCGTCCCAGTCCAGTTGTTCCAGATTGAGCAAACCTGTGCAGGAAGCGATGGAATGGTCGACGACATATTGTCCGAATAGACGGAAGAACAGATATTCTTTAATCGAAATGAATTTGGCGGTGTGCTCAAAAAGTTCAGGTTCATCGTGGCGTAGCCACATTAATTTGGTCAGCGGTGACATGGGATGGATCGGTGTACCTGTGCGCAGGTAGATGCGATGGCCCAATCCATTCTCTTGCAGCTTGGCAGACCAAGCTGCACTTCGATTATCCGCCCAGGTGATGCAACGGGTTAAGGGTTTATTATCCTGTCCTATGGCAATGACACTATGCATGGCCGAGCTACAGGATACAAACAGGATCTTCTCGGCAGCAACACCACTCTGATCCATGACTCCTCGTACAGAGCGGAGGGCCGCTTGTACAATCTCTTCAGGGTCCTGCTCGGCAACATCGGGTGCCGGGGTATACAAAGGGTATTCCTGCGTTGAGGTACTGACGACAGAGCCCTGCTCGGTAAATAATACGGATTTGGTACTGGTGGTACCAATATCGATCCCAATCATATAGTTGTTCATGTATTTAATCCTTCTTTCTTCAGAAAGCGATAAGATTTTAATTTCTTTCTACTATAGATACTCCATTTATACCACTGTACTCAGGAGCAAAATAAAGATCAGTCCCACTACAGATAATAGTGTTTCCATAACGGTCCACGTTTTCAATGTCTGGGAAACGCTCATATTGAAGAATTCTTTGATCATCCAGAATCCTGCATCGTTTACATGAGACAAGATGAGTGACCCCGCACCTGTGGCGAGTACAACCAGCTCAATATTGGCCCCTGGTGTGAGTGAAAGCACTGGAGCGACAATACCGGCGGCTGTTGTCATGGCTACGGTTGCTGAACCGGTAGCTACACGAATGAGCCCAGCGACAAGCCAGGCAAACAGGATCACGTTGATGTTGGCATGGGTAGCGACTTCAGCAATGGCGTTACCTACACCACTATTGATCAATACCTGTTTGAAGGCACCGCCTCCGCCAATAATGAGAATGATGGTCGCCGTAGGCGCCAGACATTCACTGGTGAAGCGGGAAATATCGTGTTTGGTGAATCCACGTGCAAAGCCGAGTGAAAAGAGGGCAAATACAACTGAAATGAGCAAAGCAATGATCTCATGACCGATAAATTCACTGAAAACGGTGAAACCGCTCGTGGCATTTGGGTCAATGATGACTGCTATGGAACCAATCAGCATCAAAATAACCGGCAGCAATATGGTAAACAGGGTAATACCAAACCCAGGCATGTTGCTGTTTGTTTTGGTTGCGAATTGTTCAGCCAGTTCTGCTGGCGGTTCGGTGTGTATTCTTTTACCAATAAATTTACCAAACAAAGGACCTGCAATAATCGCTGTAGGAATACCAACAATAAGGGAGTACAAAATGGTTTTACCCAGGTCTGCGCTGAAAGCTTCAATTGCTATCATTGGCGCTGGATGGGGTGGAACCAAACCGTGTACAGTCGACAGACCCGCCAGGATGGGAATACCAATCTGCAACAAAGACATGTTGGTTTTACGTGCAACGGTAAAAATGATAGGGATCATCAAAATCACGCCAACTTCGAAGAAAACGGGAATACCCACGATAAATCCAACAATCATCATGGCCCAGTGCACACGTTTCACACCGAACCGATCAACCAATGTAGTTGCAATGCGCTCGGCACCGCCAGATTCGGCCATCATCTTACCAAGCATTGTACCGAGAGCAATAACAATTGCAATGGTTCCAAGTGTGCCGCCAAGTCCCCCGGTAATGGAAGAGATCACATCGGCAGGTTTCATGCCTGTAAGCAAACCGAGCATTAATGCGGACAACAGCAGGGTGATAAAGGGATTCCATTTATACTTGGAGATCAAAACGATCAGAAAAACGATCGCAATTAACGTCCAAACCAATAATGTTGCGTTGTGGGATAGTCCAAAAAGAGTGCTCATGATGTTGTGTGCTCCTTTATTTCTGATATAGAACGCTTACAAGTGAAATTAGCGTCAACAATTAAAGTTGTACCAGTACTACAGAAGGTGTTGGCGAAAAATGTAGTTTTATCATGCCCAAATTTGAAACAAAATCGCATTTTGTATACTTGTCGACAAGTTAAGCCGCAATCATTCACGACGGATATGATTGCAAACGCCTTGCATCGATTAAGAATCAAAGCTTTCGTGCAGGGTTTTTCCAGAATCTTGGAAATACGTGCGGACTCCAGCCTGAATGAGCACCTTGTCACCTGATTCAAGTGCTTCAACGAGCAAAAGGTGTTTCTCAATTACAGCGCTTACTTTCTGCTCGCCTTGAACAAATACTCTGCGCGTTGTAAGCAGCATAACAGTCATCACAACATATCGAATACTCTTCCATAGATGTGAAATACGGGAATGCTGAGCAGCTTCAATGATGGTCTCGTGGAAAACGAGATCCTGATACGCGAATTCGACGGCGTCCTGATGCCGTCCAGCAAGTTGCATTTTGTCGATCACGTTACGCAATTGGGTGATTAATGATTCTGGGACATCACCAGCGAGTCGCTGCTGCACAAAACTTTCAATCAGGAAACGGACATCATACAATTCTTCGACATCCTTGATTCGTAGTCCAATGACAACGACACCCATACGTTCAAGTCGAATAAGTCCTTCATTGGACAATGTTCGTAACGCTTCACGGACAGGTGAACGACTGCTGTCAAAATCAGCCGCAATTCGGTTTTCCGACAAAATCTCTCCAGGTCGTAGGGTACCGCTGATGATCCGCAGCCTTAATTCGCAGGCAATGGCTTCACCGCGGGAAGCCCCTTGAAGCCAGGAAGAAGGAAATAACATATGGCTAACGCTCCTATTAATAAGTAATCAGTTCATTACTGATCATAGCATAACTATTTTGCGGACTGGACATTCAGTTCAATCCATAGTCTGTAGCTACAAGCTAACGGCTACTTTTTTTTCAAAGGACTACTTGTATACAAGATGTGATTTTTATCCTACACCTTTCTCAAAAGCTTGTAAACCTTAATTGAAGCGGATACAACGGGATTAGAATATGACGATATTAATAGCCTATAATCATTATCCACATGTGAATAACTTCAAACAGGATGAAATGAAGGAGATAACAGGTATTGGAGGGTGTGGATAACTACAAACGCTGAAATAGGGTGATCTGATCAGGGTCTGGGGATAACTTTCAGGACTCTCTTCGGGGCTTGAAATTGGTAATAAAGTGAACGGACTGTGGTCATTACTATTGGTGGGATGAAGAGTGTATATAAAAGAGGGAGAAGCCTTGCGCCTTGCAGTTGACTTTTCCAGGTGATCATGGTTAAATATATAAAGGTGTTTTCTGTGAAGATGAAAGTGATTCATCACATAAGTATTTCCTTGTGAGGAGGTGCAATACATTGAGACCTACATTCAAACCGAACGTTAGCAAACGTAAAAAAGTTCATGGTTTCCGGAAAAGAATGAGCACGAGCAACGGCCGTAAAATTTTGGCCGCACGTCGCCTTAAAGGCCGTAAAAACCTGAGTGCTTAATGCATTGAAGACCACCGAGGTGGTCTTTTTTTTCTTAATTAGCTCAAATCAGACTGGATGCTGCTACAGATCAGGTCTGAATGGTCTGCGAAAAAGTGCTGAACACACACGATGTATGTTGAGTGAGTTTTCCATTTTTCGAAAACTTACCTTATATAATGATGAACCGTTGATAGGTTGAAATGGCCAATCAACATTCATCCCGGATGAATGCGGATCAGTTCAAGTAGCTGATTAACAATCATCCCAAATGAAGTTGTCGCCAAGGCGGTTTACCGTCATTCAAGAAAGCCTATACTAAATCAGTAATGAGGCCTCCGTCAATAACATTGGTGGAGAACAGCAAGGAGAAGCGCCGTGTATAAAAGACTGCGTCTACGAAACCGGGCGGACTTTAGCCGTGTATACCGGTATGGGAAATCGTTTGCCAATCATCAATTCGTGGTGTATGGTTGTCGCCGTAAAGATACGGAACAATTTCGGGTCGGCGTATCATGCAGCAAGAAAATCGGAAACGCTGTCGTACGCAACCGGATGAGACGCATGATCAAGGAAATTGTTCGCCATCATGAGCATGAGATCGTCACGCAGATGGATCTGATTTTTATCGTCAGAAAAGGTGCACTGGACATGCCCTATAAGGAAATGGAAAAAAGCCTGCTACACGCGATGCGTAAGGGCTCTCTTTTGAAGTCGAGCAAGCGGTAAGCTTCGGTTTATTTGTCCTCCTAATTATGGTATGATTTTACGATGGAATGGATTGGTTAAGAGAGGGGTTATGAAGTGTCGCGATTGAAGACATCAAAGGGGAAGTGGATTCTCCTCATTGCAGTCATTGCAATGGTCACTGTACTCGCCGGATGTACTCCACAAGGAGCCGGGGTTACTACGGAAGATCTGAAGAATAGTGATTCTTTTTGGCAAGCTAATGTTATTTACTGGTTCTCACTGGCGCTCGATACTTTCGCCAACTGGTTCAACGGTGAGTATGGACTGGCCGTCCTCGTGATGGTGCTTATTGTACGGACATTGATTTTACCATTAACAATGAAACAAGTCCGTAGCTCCAAAGCTATGCAGGCGATTCAGCCGCAGCTGAAGGAGATTCAAGCCAAGTTTAAAGATACACCTGAGAAAGTTCAGCAAGAAACGATGAAGTTGTTCCAGGAGAACAAAGTTAATCCGATGGCCGGTTGTCTGCCACTTATCATTCAGATGCCGATTTACATCGCACTTTATAACTCAATTTACGGAAACTCCAGTCTGAGAACGCATGATTTCTTGTGGCTCCAGCTCGGATCACCCGATCACCTGTTTATTTTGCCAGTGCTGGCTGCCATCACAACATTCATTCAAACATGGATGATGATGCGTATGAACCCTGCACAGCAAGTGGGTCCGATGCAGTTTATGCTGTGGGTGTACCCGATTTTGATCTTCGTGATGTCTTATCAGTTCCCGTCAGCACTTCCGCTGTACTGGTTCTACAGTAACATCTACACGATCGTGCAAAACTATTTCCTTTACCGGAATAATGATAAAATCGTGGCTGAGGTCAACGTGAAGCAGAATAGCTCTTCCAAAAATGGAGCTAAACGCAAAAACGGTGGCAAAGCGACCGTCTCTGGAAAAGGGTCGAAAGGGGCCAAAAAATCGAAATGACCAAAGTCATTACGTCAGGAAAAACCGTTGAAGATGCTGTAAACCAAGGATTGACCGAGCTTGGCGTAAGTCGGGACAAGGTCGAGATACAAGTGTTAGAGCAGCCGTCAAAAGGATTCCTGGGTTTGTTCGGGGTGAGGGCGGCCAAAGTTGAAGTGAAATTATTGCCTGTACCGGAAGTTGTTCCACAGCCGATCAAACCAGCTGCATACAAATCTGAAGTAGATGCATTACTCGAGGATGTTGCAGCTAAAAATCCCTATGAAGAAGCGGCTGCTTTCTTGAAAGAGGTCGCAGCAGGTATGGGACTGGATGTTGAAGTGCATATCAAAAAACAGCGGGATGGACATATCTTCAATATTGCCGGCGAAGATCTGGGCATGATTATTGGCAGACGTGGACAGACGCTGGATGCGCTTCAGTATCTAACGAACATTGTAGCGAACCGATATTCGGAAAGCTTCGTTCGAATTGTGCTTGACGCGGAGAATTTCCGTCAACGTCGGCGGAAGACACTGGAGGATCTGGCTGAACGGTTGGCTGGACAAGCAATCCGTACCGGTAAGGAAGTTGTACTGGAACCAATGCCTCCGCTCGAACGAAAAGTCATCCATGCAAAACTGCAAAATCACCCGCAGATTAAGACGTTAAGTAAGGGCGAGGAGCCTAATCGGCGTGTGGTTATTACGACGAAATAACACGAAATTGAAGACGCAATGGCTTCCTGCCCGGTGCAGAAGCCATTGCTTTTTTCGTACAGAAGCAATTTGATAAGGTGCGTAGAACAAGTAAAGAGTGGACTTAATACGATAAAACAACATGTCATATGATATATCATTAATAGATTTGAAAATGGATATGGCGTCCCCAGAGGGACGGCAATTTAAAATAGAGCAAGGAGAGATAACTATGATCAGTGATACGATCACAGCGATATCAACGGCTGTCGGAGAGGCGGGTATCGCCGTGATCCGGGTCAGCGGCCCGGAAGCAGTGTCGGAGACGGAAAAGATTTTTCGCAGCAAAACCCCTTTAACTCAGGCAGCATCTCACACGGTTCATTATGGTCATATCATAGATCCCGTTAATGGGGAAAAGATTGAGGAAGTATTGGTTACGGTCATGCGAGCACCACGCTCGTTCACAACAGAAGATGTGGTGGAGATCAGTGCGCATGGCGGTGTAGTGTCTGTTAAACGGGTCATGGACCTGTTGTTGCAGCTTGATATTCGTCTGGCTGAACCCGGTGAGTTCACGAAGCGTGCTTTCCTTAATGGGCGGATTGACCTGTCTCAGGCGGAAGGTGTCATGGATCTTATTCGTTCCAAGTCGGACCGAGCTTTCTCGGTTGCATTGAAACAGGTTGAAGGCAAGTTGTCCTCCAAATTGCGTGATCTACGATATACATTGGTGGAAACACTGGCTCATATTGAAGTGAATATCGATTATCCCGAGCATGATGTGGAGTCGTTAACGTCTGATTTTATTAAAGAAAAGTCCAGTCAGGTTATGACTGAAATTGATAAATTGCTGACTACAGCAGAGCAAGGTAAGATCCTGCGAGAAGGTATCACGACGGCTATCGTTGGACGACCTAACGTAGGTAAATCCTCATTGATGAATACACTTGCGCAAGACAACCGGGCCATCGTCACGGACATTCCAGGAACAACTCGTGATGTGATCGAGGAGTTCATTACGATCAATAATATCCCGCTCAAGTTGCTTGATACGGCAGGAATACGGGAAACGATGGACGTTGTTGAGAAAATCGGGGTAGAACGCTCTCGTTCTGCGGTAAGTGAAGCTGATCTGATCTTGATGGTTCTGAATGCTGCGGAGCCACTTCATCCCGATGAGATTGAATTATTGGAACAAATCCGCGGTAGACAATCGATAATCATTATGAATAAAATGGACTTAACGCCACAGGTAGAACGTGACGTGCTGCTTCGTTACATTCCGGAAGAACGGCTTGTACCGATGTCGGTGAAAGATGATCTGGGTGTGGATCGACTGGAAGATGCCATCTCTACGCTATTCTTCAGTGGTAAACTGGAGTCCGCAGATCTGACCTATGTCAGTAATGTGCGTCATATTGCTTTGCTCAAAAAAGCGAAGCAGTCTCTGGTGGATGCCTATGAAGCAGCAGAGCAGTTCATTCCGATCGATATGATACAGATTGATGTTCGTTTGGCGTGGGAGCATTTGGGCGAGATTGTTGGAGATACAGCACATGATGCATTAATTGATCAGATTTTCTCCCAGTTCTGTCTAGGAAAGTAAAAATAATATACTGCCGATTGAGTTAAATCGTAGTGTATGATGGAGAGGTACAATTTCTGCCTGTTGTCAAAGGATAGAATGATATTGTAGCCATTACGTGTTGGTTTCATATAGATAGGGATGCAAGTTCCGATGAACGGTTAGAAGTAGTTTCATTATTTTAGAACATGATCCGTCTGCGTGAGTTACACCAAATGCAGCGGAATAAGGAGGTAAACGGGAATGGCTTTTGATGGCGGCAGTTATGATGTAATCGTCGTTGGTGCAGGGCATGCTGGTGTGGAATCCGCGCTGGCCGCAGCTCGTATGGGGTCCAAAACACTAATGATTACGATCAATCTGGATATGGTGGCCTTTATGCCTTGTAACCCATCTATTGGGGGACCGGCTAAAGGACATGTTGTCCGTGAGATTGATGCACTTGGTGGAGAAATGGGACGGAATATCGATAAAACCTTTATTCAGATGCGGATGCTTAACACGGGTAAAGGGCCTGCTGTTCACGCGCTTCGTGCTCAGGCAGATAAATTCTCCTACCAGCATAAAATGAAGGAAACAATGGAGAATGAACGTAATCTGACGATGCGTCAGGGTATGGTTGATTCACTGATCGTTGAAGATGGAAAATGTGTAGGCGTTGTGACTCAGACCGGAACAGAGTATCGGGCTAAAGCGGTCGTTCTGACAACAGGCACATACTTGCGCGGTAAAGTAATTATGGGCGAGTTGATGTATGAGAGTGGACCGAACAATCAACAACCCTCTCTTAAATTGTCAGAGAATCTGCGTGAACTGGGCTTTGATCTGGTTCGTTTCAAAACGGGTACACCACCACGTGTGCATAAGGATACGATTGATTTTAGCAAAACCGAAATTCAGCCTGGCGATGACAAGCCGAAGTTCTTCTCCTATGAAACAGAATCTTCTGATAATGAGCAGTTGCCTTGCTGGTTGACGTATACATCTGTGGATACACATCAGATTATTAATGATAATCTGCATCGTGCTCCGATGTTCTCGGGGCTTATTGAAGGAACCGGACCACGTTATTGCCCTTCCATTGAAGATAAAATTGTTCGTTTCAGCGACAAGCCGAAACATCAGATATTCCTTGAGCCGGAAGGCAAGAACACATCCGAGTATTACGTACAGGGGTTGTCTACGAGTATGCCAGAAGACGTTCAACTGGCTATGCTGCGTTCCATTCCAGGTATGGAAAAAGTGGAAATGATGCGTAATGGTTATGCGATTGAATACGATGCGATGGTTCCTACACAATTGTGGCCATCACTGGAAACTAAACGTCTACCAGGTCTGTTTACGGCGGGTCAGATTAATGGTACCTCCGGCTATGAAGAAGCAGCAGGACAAGGTGTTATGGCTGGAATCAACGCTGCACTCAAAGTACAGGGGAAAGAGCCGGTAATACTTGATCGTTCCCAAGGTTATATTGGCGTGCTGATTGATGATCTGGTGACAAAAGGTACAAATGAACCGTATCGTCTGTTGACTTCACGCGCTGAGTATCGTCTGTTGCTTCGCCATGATAATGCAGATATGCGTTTGACGGAAATCGGACATGACATTGGCCTGATCCCTGAAGAGCGTTATGCGAAATTCCTGGATAAAAAGGCGAAAGTCGAGCAGGAAGTCGCACGTCTGAAAGTGGCTAAAGCTCGCCCGGTTGAAGTGAATGCCAAGCTGGAAGAGTACGGATCTACACCTATTCAGGATGGCAGTACGTTGCTTACCTTGCTGCGTCGCCCGGAGCTGGGGTATGAACTGATTGAACAGCTCTCACCATCTGAGGTAGAACTGACAGCAGATATGAAAGAACAAGTGGAAATACAAATTAAATATGCGGGTTATATTGAGAAACAATTGATCCACGTGGAACGTTTGCAAAAGATGGAGAAAAAGAAAATTCCGGACACCATCGTATATGATGAGATTCATGGTCTTGCTATGGAAGCCAAACAGAAGCTCGCTACGATTCGTCCAATCTCGATTGGCCAGGCTTCTCGTATTGCTGGAGTTACTCCTGCCGACATCTCCATTCTGCTGGTCTACCTGGAGCATTATAACCGTGTAACCGCAGCAAGGGGACAATAATGGACGATATTCAACAGCAACTGCAGCGGCGCTTAAAGAAACATGGATTAGAGCTGGGCGAACTCCAGTTGGAGCAATTCGAACTGTATTATCAGGAACTGGTATCCTGGAATGAAAAGATGAATCTGACCGGAATTACGGATCGTGAGCAAGTGTATACAAAACATTTCTATGATTCGGTATCGCTGGCATTTTATACTGACATGACCAAAGTGAATAAGCTTGCTGACATTGGATCAGGAGCGGGTTTTCCGGGATTGCCACTGAAGATCTGTTTCCCGCATATTAAGCTTACGATCATTGATTCATTAAATAAACGGATTGGCTTTCTACAGCATGTGGTAGATATCCTTGGCCTGACTGATGTGGAATTGGTCCATGGACGTGCTGAAGAGATTGGACGCAAAGAAGGGTATCGTGACAGCTACGATCTTGTTACGGCGCGTGCAGTAGCCAAGCTGGCTGTGCTGAATGAATTCTGCCTTCCGTTTGTTCGTAAAAGTGGAATATTCGCTGCCATGAAGGGTGGAGACCCGCGTGAAGAAATGAAGGAAGCGGAGTTCAGCTTCAATCAGCTGAAAGGACGGGTTAAGGCCGTTCATCCTTTCCAGCTGCCGGTTGAAGAATCAGAGCGTCACATCATTCTGATTCAGAAATTTGATAAGACACCATATAAGTATCCGCGTAAACCAGGTACTCCAATGAAGACTCCGCTGATATAGTTGCGTGATGGTTTTGAAGTAAGTCAAAACAAAATAGAATTTTAGACATGGATGAAGAGGATGTTTCACGTGAAACATTCTCTTTTTTTTGTTTTCTAAAATGGAGGACTGGATCAACATTACAGATACTTCGTATTACATATCTTTTAAAGAACCTGTATTGATGAATTTTACGCACAGTAACTCATGAACAATTTCATTAATTGAATGTGTGCAAGTCGTCATATTTCCAATATTCACAAAGAAAAAGCAGGATAATTAGTAGAGTTTAAAGAATAGGTAAGCATAGGATTATGATAGAAAAGATGATAGAATAGAAGTATCCGATCCTGGGTCACAGCGATCATAGATTATATGTATAGATAGATGGATATGCGTTCGATGTTGCATGACAGAAAGCGTTATGAAAGGCAAAACTTATTCCAAGAACGATGCATGTGAAAGGTCGCTTATTGAATAAGAAGCACCTGCAAAGACTGTGGGAGCTATTACGAAACTAGGTGGTAATCTGCGGAATGAAAGAACAATTTTCGAAGTTGTTTGGTTTGGCGGAGCGCAATAACGGAGATGAGATCAAACAGATTCCGGTTAATGAAATTGTGAGCAGCCCATATCAACCCCGTACTATTTTTGATGATGATAAAATTGATGAGTTGTTGCAGACGATCAAAACACATGGTGTAATTCAGCCTATTGTCGTTCGCGTGCGAAATGGATCATATGAGATTATTGCCGGGGAACGTCGCTGGCGTGCAGTTCGAAAATTGGGTTTGGATACGATTCCGGCTATTGTGCGTGAATTCAACGACTCTCAGGCCGCATCCATTGCACTGATTGAGAACTTGCAGCGTGAAGGATTGACTTCCATTGAGGAAGCTGTCGCTTATCAGAAGCTGATCGACTTGCATCAATTGACACAAGAAAGTCTGGCACAACGACTCGGCAAAAGCCAGTCAACCATCGCGAACAAAATTCGGTTGTTACAGCTCCCGGACGGCATTAAGGCCGCATTGATGGAACGCAAAATTTCTGAACGGCATGCAAGAGCATTACTTTCTCTGGATACGGAAGAACTGCAGATGAAGTTGCTCGGTGAGATTATCGAAAAAGAATTGAATGTGAAACAGACAGAGGCACGTGTTGCCTTCTACAAGGAATCTTCCAAGATTAAAAAATCTAGACGTGTTTCCTTTACCAAGGATGTAAGGCTTGCACTTAATACAATTCGCCAATCCATTGATATGGTAACTGGCTCTGGTCTGGACATCAAAACAAAAGAAGCAGACCATGAGGATCATTATGAGATCGTTATCCATATTCCAAAACGCAAATAATTGAAGCTTATGGCGGCAATGGGCCGCTTTTTATGTCTATAAAGCAAGTTAGGTCAGACATTTTTAAAGAACGGTATATTGATGGAACGGTAGTTGTTGTTTGTGTGGACGATAGCCGCCTGCTTTTTGTTAACAATATCTCACAACCTACAGAAAAGACTCCTATTTTATTTGAGGTGAAGTAATTGTCTAAGATTATGGCCGTAGCAAATCAAAAGGGCGGTGTGGGGAAAACGACGACATCTGTTAACTTGGGTGCAGGACTGGCTTCACTCGGGAAAAGAGTATTGCTTGTCGATATTGACCCTCAGGGGAATACAACCAGCGGAGTCGGAATCAATAAAGCAGATGTGGCTAATTGTATATATGATGTCATTATTAATGAGGTTCCTCCTCAAGAAGCAATTTTGGAGACTCAGATTGAAGGCCTTCATATCATACCTGCAACGATTCAGCTTGCCGGAGCCGAGATCGAATTGGTGTCCACGATATCACGGGAAGTTCGCCTGAAAAAATCACTCGCCATGGTGAAAAAAAACTATGATTACATACTGATCGATTGTCCACCATCTCTTGGTATGTTAACGATCAATTCGTTGACTGCTTCCGATTCGGTGATCATTCCGATTCAGTGTGAGTATTATGCACTTGAAGGATTAAGTCAGTTGCTCAATACAGTTCGTCTGGTACAGAAACATCTGAATACATCCCTGCAGATTGAAGGGGTATTGCTGACGATGTTTGATGCGCGGACCAATCTGGGGATTCAGGTTATTGAAGAAGTGAAAAAGTATTTTCAACAAAAAGTATATCAAACGATTATTCCGCGTAACGTACGGCTTAGTGAAGCACCATCTCATGGTCAATCCATTATTACGTATGACCCTCGTTCAAGAGGGGCGGAAGTGTATTTAGAGCTCGCAAAGGAAGTGATTTCTTATGAGTAAGCGGCTTGGAAAAGGTCTTGATGCCCTCATTCCTTCGCTTTCAATTAATGACGATGATAAAGTCGTAGAAATCCCGATTAGTCAACTGCGGGCTAACCCCTATCAACCACGTAAAGTATTTGATGAGGGCGCAATACATGAACTGGCTGAGTCCATTCGTCAGCATGGTGTCATACAACCCATTATTGTTCGTCCTGTATTACGAGGTTATGAGATTATTGCCGGAGAACGACGGTTCAGAGCTTCGCAATATTGTGGTAATGCCACGGTACCGGCTGTAGTCCGCAACTTCAGTGATCAGCAGGTAATGGAGATTGCGTTGATCGAGAACCTGCAACGGGAGAATCTGAACGCCATGGAAGTTGCAGTTGCTTATCAGGGGTTAATGGATCAATTCGCGTTGACTCAGGAAGAGTTGTCTGTAAAAGTAGGTAAATCACGTTCTCACATTGCTAACTTCTTGCGTCTGTTATCATTGCCCGAAGAAGTAAAAGACCATGTTTCACGTGGAACATTATCTATGGGACATGCACGTGCGATCGTGGGTGTTAAAGACGAGGTTATAGTGAAGCAACTTGCGAAACAGACCATTGATCAGCAATGGAGTGTACGTGAGTTGGAGGAAGCTGTTCAACAACTGGATCGCTCCAAAACAGGTGAGGCTAAAGCCAAATCGAAGTTAAAAAAGAAAGATCCATTCATTGATACATTGGAAGAATCTCTTCGTGAACGTTTCAAAACCACAGTGAAAATCAAGCACAATAAAGATAAAGGTAAAATTGAGCTCAACTACTACAGTCAACAGGATCTGGAACGGCTATTGGAATTGTTACAATAACAGTCGGGTCTATGATTCATTAACAACATGCGGGGCTTACTCATGTCATGACATATCGCCTCTGTACCATGGAGAAACGATATGTCATTCTTTGTTTATAGGGTTATATGTGCAATACGTGCAGGCGAATTATTAATTTATGGGACAGAGGTGGTTGTGAGGTGGAGGGAGTTATCTATCTAGATCATGCAGCAACATCTTGGCCTAAACCACCTGCTGTCGGTGATGCGATGTTGAGTGCATTGGAGATTGCCGGAGCCAATCCTGGCAGAGGAAGTCACCGCATGGCTGTTCAGGCAAGTCGTGTATTGTTTGAGGCGAGAAAATCTTTATCCGATATTTTTGGAATCAAAAATGCGAATGATATTGCATTCGGATCAAATACGACAGAAGCACTGAATCTGGCGATTCAAGGCTCGCTCAGAGAGGGCGACCATGTGATTGCCACCATGGCTGAACACAACTCAGTCAGACGACCACTAGAGTATATGCGCAGACTCCGAAATGTGGAGATTGATTATGTACCTGTTGATGCTGCGGGAGCCATTGATCTGATGCAAATGGAACGTATGTTTCGCTCCAATACCAGATTGGTGGTATGTACACATAGTTCGAATCTGCTTGGCAGTATTCTTCCTATTGGAGAAATTTCGCTCCTATGTCGTAAACATCAGGCGATCTTATTGGTAGATGCAGCGCAGAGTGCTGGGGTTATGCCTGTGAATGTACAACAATTGGGCATTGATATGTTGGCTTTTCCAGGGCATAAGGGACTGCTTGGTCCTCAGGGTACAGGGGGCTTGTACATTGCTCCAGAGCTCGATATAGAGCCTTTACTTCATGGAGGAACAGGAAGTCAGTCAGAAGCTCTGGAGCAGCCAAAGGTGCGTCCTGATCGGTATGAAGCGGGGACGCCGAATACTGTCGGGATCGCAGGGCTGAATGCGGGTGTGAAACATGTACTTGAGATGACACCAGCGGTCATCTACCAACATGAGTGGGAACTGACCCAACTTATGATGGATGGGTTGTCATCCGTTAAGGGTATACGAATGCTTGGTCCAGAGATTGGACAGCCTCGTACCGGATTAGTATCTTTTACTGTAGATGGGTATGATTCAGCACAACTGGCCTTCCGTTTAGATCGGAATTATGGGATTGCGGTACGCTCCGGTTTTCATTGCACACCGCTTGCACACGAATCTGCTGGTACAACCGCTACCGGAGCAGTAAGGGCCAGTGTGGGATACCATTCAACTAGAGAACATGTGGAAGCACTCGTTAAGGCAGTGTTGGAATTAACTGAGGCAGACTAGATTAGAGTTGAAATGATGAACTCATTTGATACAGGGTTGCTTGATTAAGCTTATGGATATCGGGTTGATTTATAATGAATGATAATATTACAGGACAGACGTTAATCTGATCAAAAATATAGAGGGGTAGTTGCAATTACATGGCTGAATTAAACGAGCTGATTCTGGAACAGCTGTTATGGATTATTGGCGGAATGGCATTACTTACGGTGATCTTGCTGATTGTGAGTATTGTTCAAGGGGCAAAGTTACGAAAGTTTAAACGTAAATATGAAGCCATGATGGCTGGCAGTGGAGTAGAGGACCTGGAATCGTTGCTGGTTAATCTGAAAATTCAGATGGACAGCATTGAGGATGAACACAAACTGCAAACGAATCAGCTGCAAGTTGTCATGCAAAAGCTGACCCGCATTCAAGGTAAAGTTGGCGTGAAAAGATACAATGCTTATGGAGAGCGTGGCAGTGATCTGAGCTTCTCAATGGCTATGATTAATGATAGCCAGGATGGCATGATCCTTACGGGGATATATAACCGTGACGGTTCTTACGTATATGCCAAACCTCTTAAAGGGGGAGAGTCCACGTATACTCTGTCCCCAGAGGAAAAGGAAGCTATTACTCTGGCACAGCAAGCAGAGTAGAACGTGTATGCCATTCCCGGATGGCCGAGTACAGACTGCTGGAAATAATCTCGGACATACGCATAACGAGACTGAGCCGTGTGTTCTGTAAAACAAAGTATTCCATAAAGCCGCCGACGTTAACGATACCTGTCAGATGGATATCGCCGACCGGCGGTAATTCTTTATTTACCCCCGCACCCGGCTTGAGAGGACCATTTACAACTTGAATGCATCCCACACTAGATGATTGTCCGAGACAGGCGTCAATGCCAATCACATAAGGGTTATGGTGTGTTTTCTGTATGTTGTGGAGTGTATCTTGCAGGTTCATCGCATGAACTGGTTCATCCAAGGTACCATATAGATGGAATAAAGGGCTGTCCCACTTGGAAAGGGCTGATCCGACCAGAGGACCAAGGCAGTCACCTGTTGAGCGATCTGTGCCGATGCAGACAATCACTACATTTTGCAGAGAATGGGCTTTATAGAGATGGAACATTAAACGATGGGTAATGGCCGAGTGAATACCTGGATCGGTATGGGGGATTTTTAAACTGGTCATGTCTTGTGATGAAAAGGAACGCGAAGTAGGATTCATAGGATCTATCCTTTCCCTTGGAATAGTAGTAACAGTATATGGAAAGGTAGAGCGTTTTATACTTCACGAGGACAAGCTTTTTCTCTAGGGTTGGACGTATGGCGAAAGGAGCCGGATATGGACGAATGGATTAACGATTGGATGCTGATTGCATTTGATTCAACCCAGCAGGCACTGCGTGCTGAAATGCTGCTGGAGTTTGCTGAGATAGAGATTGATTTGTTCCCTACACCAAAAGAAATTACAGCAGGGTGTGCGCTATGTATTCAGTTTCCAAAAGAGGATCTGGAGCGAGTGCAGAAGATCATTCGTAACGAGTTCGTAGAGATTCGAGGCCTCTATTTCAAAACAGAAGACAGCTATGATAACATACCGATGTAGAGGAGGGATGATGAATGTTGTCATTTCAGTTTGCTCAAGGGACTACAGCTAGCGGTCCGGTAGCCGCCGTGGATGAAGCCCTTCGTTGGACGGATAAAGTCTGGAACAAAATTGCAGATCCTGATATGTGGCTTAACATTATGTTCAGCTCAATCCGGATCATCATTATTTTTATCATCACCCGTATTGTCATTAAGGTGGTATATCGAATTATAGATCGTTCCATGGAACGCAAGCAGGAAGGCAAGATTCGCGTGAATCCGCGCAGGTTCGTAACCGTAGGGGAACTGTTGAAAAATGCGACCTCCATAACATGTAATTTTATTATGATTCTGCTACTGTTATCTGAGATCAATATCCAAGTTGGACCGCTACTCGCGAGTGCTGGTGTGCTCGGGCTTGCCATTGGTTTTGGTGCACAGGGTTTGGTCAAGGATGTTATTACGGGTTTCTTCATTATATTGGAGGATCAGTTCGCTGTGGGGGATGTTATTCAGACGGGAACCTACAAGGGAACGGTTGAAGTGATCGGACTTAGAACAACGAAACTGGTCAGCTGGCAAGGTGAAGTGCACATTATCCCAAACGGGGCGATTGCAAGTGTAACGAACTACTCCATGTCGAATTCGCTGGCTGTAGTGGATATTCCGATGAAGGCGGACTTAAGTCTCGATGAGTCGGTACATCTGGTGAAGAAGTCTTTGGTAGGGATTGAAGAGCGTGACCTAAATATTGTGAAGGTGCCGGATGTGCTCGGTATACAGTCGATGTCTACATCAGAGTATGTGGTGCGAATTGTGGCTGAATGTATGCCTAACTCTCGTGCTTCGGTGGAACGTCAGATTCAGGGCGATGTGAAAAAAACGCTGGAGTATCATGAGATGAGCAATCAAGCCGCATTGGAACAGGCAGTAGCTTTGGAGAAAGATGAGGGGGATGGCACAGGTGGAGCGTAAAAGTTTCCAGCTTGGGGATATCGTGCAGATGAAGAAGCAGCATCCCTGTGGCAGCAATGAGATGGAGATCATTCGTATGGGTATGGATATTCGGATTAAGTGTGTCGGATGTAAACACAGCGTGTTGATTCCAAGAGCGAAATTCGAGAAAAATATGAAGAAGGTACTGCGTTCAGCCGAAGATTCCACTGAATCCTGAGCTAGCAATAATTCGGTATGCAGTATGCGTAATAACGTTTACATGCAGGCTCCGTAGGAGTGTTGCGTTCTGTAAATGATCATGCTATAATCAATATTGCTGCGGAAAGGTACCCAAGAGGCCCAAGGGGGCTGACTCGAAATCAGTTAGGCGTGTCACAGCGTGCGTGGGTTCGAATCCCACCCTTTCCGCCACTTCAATTGTAATTTACTCAATACACATTGAGTTTAATAAAAAGATCGATAAGAAGACTTTCCATTAGGAAAGTCTTTTTTTGTATAACGTTTTATTGAATATGTATTGAACATGTATCCATATCAGATGCATCATTAATGACTCGAACGAAAAACAAAGAGCCCCGAAGGGCTCTTTATCCGGCGGTGCATTTGTTTGTTAGGAAACAATCGGTCGTAACAATCAGACACTTGGTGTACTGCACGTAGCAATACGCGTGCTTCAGACGAAGGGCCTTACTACACATAACCACTTGCTTCTTAAATTACGTGATGAATCTCCAACAGCGAATGATCGGCTTCGTTGTCCAACGGAACCACACCTCTCTCGTGCACCGCCTGATTGTATTATGTGCTTTATTCCGTTTTATATACATGGATCGTAAAAAAGTATTGCGATTAATGGACGCGGGCTTTGGTCAGCTTCTTCCACTTGCGATTATGATTGCTTGTTTCGGGAAAAGCTTCACCTTTTTGCAACGTTACCCGCTTTGGGTTCTGAATTTCCGTGACAAAGCTTTTTTCCCCAACTTCCGTGTACTCTCCATCGTTTGGGGCTTTGTCTCCTGGTTCAAACTCGGTTTTTTCACCCATGATAAAACCTCCTCTGCAGATTATGTTACTTTGTTGCTTCTGTAGTGTGCTCCATAGCCGGGCTGATCATGTGCCAATATGTACAGGGAACGTTTGCTTGCACTTTGACTCGGTATTTGTTATATTAATATAGTTCGAGTTTGTGCTCGTTCCTTGCTCTCAACCTAGATTGAGGGCCAGAGTCCATAAGGAGGTGAAAATTATGCGCAAATATGAAGTGATGTACATTATTCGTCCTGACATTGAGCAAGAAGTTGTTCAAGCTACAGTCGATAAATTCCAAGGCATCATCTCCAACGGCGGTGGTGAAGTTACAGCTCACGACGTTATGGGTAAACGCCGTCTTGCGTATGAGATCAAGAAATTCCGTGATGGTTTTTATGTTCTGGTACATTTCACTGCTGAACCAGCAGTTGTAACTGAACTTGAGCGTCTCATGAAGATTTCTGACGAAGTAATTCGTTATCTCATTACCAACGACGTTAAGTCTGCTTAAGACTACTCGTGATTAACGCACCAATACGCTCTGAAGGAGGGGATTACATTGTTGAACCGTGTCATTCTGATCGGACGGTTAACCCGGGATCCTGAGTTGCGTTACACTCCAGCAGGAGTGGCAGTTACGCAATTTACTTTGGCAGTGGACAGACCGTTTACAAGCCAAGGGGGAGAAAAGGAAGCCGATTTCATTCCGGTCGTAACCTGGAGACAGCTTGCCGAGACCTGTGCGAACTACTTGCGCAAAGGACGCCTGGCTGCAGTCGAAGGACGCATTCAAGTACGGAACTACGAGAATAACGAAGGAAAACGTGTATACGTGACCGAAGTCATTGCCGATAATGTCCGTTTCTTGGAGTCAGCTAACCGTGATAATAGCGGTGGCGGCGGTGGGCAACCAATGCGTGAAGAGCCTTCTTATGGAGGCGGCGGACGCGCGAACAATAACAATAATTCGCGTAGCAACAATCAGGATCCTTTTTCCGATGACGGAAAACCGATTGATATATCGGATGATGATTTGCCATTTTAACATGAGCTGATACTCTTAGGAGATATGGGTTACATGATAGGAAAGGACTGAAAAGCATGGGCTTCAAGCAAAGAGAAGGCGGAGACAACGATAAAAGACCGGCACGTCGTGGCGGCCGTAATAAACGTCGTAAAGTGTGCTTCTTCACAGCTAACAAAATTACTCACATCGATTATAAAGATACGGACTTGCTTCGTAAATTTATCAGCGAACGTGGAAAAATTTTGCCACGCCGTGTAACAGGTACTAGCGCTAAATATCAACGCATGCTGACGATTGCAATCAAACGCTCCCGTCAAATCGCATTATTGCCATACACAACTGAGTAGTTTTTACTCAGCTTGCATACGAAGCAGTCGGCTTATAGCCGGCTGCTTTTTTGTATATATCAATAGAATTATTAGAAATAACAGATCCACTCTAACAAATGGAAGAATTCAATACTGTGGTGATAGAAGCATTCAAGGCTCAAATGAATTATAATAGAGTCTAATCTACTGAAAAGGTTCAGGCAGCAGGAATAGCTGTTTATTTCAGAATAAACATCAGGAGTGGATATGAATACATCAAAACGTAAAGGCAAACAGAGAAAAAAGAGAAGTCTAAAAACCTGGATTATAGCTACTCTTTTACTTTCCATTATATATGTATGGTTACAGCAAAAAGATGATATAAATAATATGTGGCCTGGGACAACAATCCAAGAAGCTCTGCCAATCACCGGCCTACATCCTGTGGTAGCAGAGAATGAGAAATTATTGGTACGTAAGGCAGCGAGACGTGGAATAGAGATTGTTATCACCCACGGTTACCGAAGTTCCGAGGAGCAAGATGCACTATTCAACCAAGGACGCTCAAGCGCAGGCAATATCGTTACTAATGCACGTGGTGGTGAGTCATATCATAACTACGGATTAGCAATTGATTTTGCATTGAGGACGCCTGAGGGTGATGTGGTGTGGGATATGGAACGGGATGATAACGGCAATGGCAAGACAGACTGGATGGAAGTTGTGGATCTCGCCAAAGAGTTAGGTTTCACTTGGGGTGGAGATTGGGCAAACTTTCCGGACTATCCTCACTTGCAGATGGATTTTGGACTGAGTATTAATGAGTTAAAACGTGGTAAAAGCCCCCCTGACTCTCAGTAAAAGGTGTTATATATACACTTAAATGAATAATTATTAGGTAAGCTCTGCATTTTGCAGGGCTTTTTTCTTTCTTTTGTAAAATAAATGATAAAAGATGACAATTTGGTCTTTACATTAGCAAATAAATAAAACTATACTAGATTAACTAGATTTTTTACTTTGATCGCACATATTATTTCAATTGTAAGCATAACGGCTCCGGTTCAATAAAATTCAACTATAGATCGAGATATAATCATCACTCATATATGTAACATTTACCTCACGCAAAATTAAGTATGTCTACTCAAATCAAAACATACACATACACTAGATGTAACTATTATGTTATGTATATGTTAAATTGACTAATTGCCTATGTACACCTCACAGCCAAAAACATGATAATACCTCTCAAACTCCCTACTATATGCCTTTATTATATTACTAATATCCAAATCTGTATTATAAAAAACATTTATGCCAAAAATCTCAAAATAAGCATTGACGTTAGCTAAAATTACACGTATGATTACATTAATTATTTTGATATATAATTCCGCTAGGAATTATCAACATTAATTGACCAATGGTCTAAATATAAGTCTCTTAAACTTGTTTCTCCTAACAATTTGGTATTTTGTATAAGCTATTGTTCGTTATCTTCAAGAACTTGGAAATATACAGTAGATGCATTTCTCTACACACGAATACAATCTACGGAAATTATGGGGTTAGGGTGATTGATTTGAATACAGAGCTATTGGAAGTCAGAAATCTAACAACATCATTCAGAATTGAAGATGACTATTATGCAGCAGTGGATCACGTTAACCTTACGGTGAAGAAAAATGAAGTGTTGGCGATTGTAGGTGAATCCGGGTCAGGTAAAAGTGCTTTTGCATTCTCTCTTATGGGTTTGCATAACAAAGCAAAGATCGAAGGCCAGATCCTCTATAAAGGACAAGATATTGCCAACATCTCCCCAAGCAAGTTAAACAAGCTACGCGGCAAAGAAATGGGCATGATTTTTCAGGACCCATTGTCCGCACTAAATCCTCTAATGATTATTGGTGAACAGATTGAAGAGATTCTCACACTTCATCAGTCCAAGCTCTCTTCCAGAGAGAAGAGAGAAAAGGTCATTCACTTATTGAATCAGGTAGGGATTCCACGTCCCGAACAAATATACAAGCAGTATCCCCACGAACTATCTGGTGGTATGAGACAGAGAATTGTTATTGCCATTGCGATTGCCAACAAACCGGAACTACTCATAGCCGATGAACCAACGACGGCGCTTGACGTTACGATTCAACTACAGATTCTGGAGCTGATCCGTGATCTGAAGAGTGAAATTAACGCAGGCATTATTCTGATTACACATGATCTGGGTGTCGTAGCTGAGATGGCTGATCGCGTTGCAGTTATGTATGCAGGCGAAATTGTTGAAATCGCAGATATCTTCACATTGATGAACGATGCGAAGCATCCATATACCCGCTCACTGCTGAACTCTATTCCCACCCTGTCTGAAGAAAGATCCAAATTACATGTCATCCAAGGCATCGTACCATCACTCAAAAATCTTCCTCGCAAAGGGTGCAGATTCAAAGCCCGAATTCCATGGATTAGTGAATCGGCTCATGAAGAGAACCCACAGATGCATGAAATTGCACCAGGTCACTTTGTACGGTGTACCTGTTACCAGCACTTTCATTTCCCTGACCAAAGCTGAGGAGGAATAACATAATGGCATTACTCGAAGTAGAAGGGCTCAAGATACACTTTCCAATTCGCGGTGGATTGCTTAAACGGGAAATTGGCAGTGTAAAGGCTGTTGATGATGTTAGCTTCTCCATTGAAGAAGGACAGACCTATGGTCTAGTTGGCGAATCAGGTTCAGGTAAGACAACAACAGGCAGAGCCATTATTGGGCTAAACCATGTCACTGACGGAAAGATCCTGTTTAACGGCAAAAATCTGGCTACAGAGCGACGTAAGAACAGGCAACTCCAGCGGGATGTTCAAATGATTTTTCAAGACCCATATTCATCACTGAATCCAAAGAAGCGGGTTATCGATATTATCGCTGAGCCGTTTCGTAACTATGAGCGTCTGACAGCTACCGAGGAGAAAAGACAAGTAAGAGAATTACTTGAAAAGGTTGGCCTGAGTCCGGAATCAATCTACAAATATCCGCATGAATTCTCCGGCGGACAGCGTCAACGGATTGGCATTGCACGGGCTATTGCACTGAAGCCGAAACTAATTATCGCGGATGAACCTGTATCTGCACTCGATGTATCGGTACAAGCTCAGGTACTCAACTTCATGCAGGAAATTCAAAAAGAATTAAATCTGACCTATCTGTTCATCAGTCACGATCTGGGCATCATCCGTCATATGTGTGATCAGATTGGGATTATGTATAAAGGTCGATATGTGGAACAGGGCACAACAAATGATATTTTTGAGAATCCGCAACACATCTATACCAAACGTCTCATTGCAGCCATTCCGGATATGGACCCAACCAAACGAGAGGAAATGGTAGCCTTCCGTCAACAGGTCAAATCCGAGTATGAACATTCATACCGAAATTTCTTTGATGAGGAAGGGCTTGCATACTCGCTCAAATCCATTTCCGATACTCACCGAGTAGCTCTACCTCAGAAAGGTTGAAGGCCATATGTGGAAAACGATAGTACGCAGAATTATCATAATGATCCCTCAGATCTTTTTACTTAGTCTTTTGGTCTTTCTGATGGCCAAAGCCATGCCGGGCGATGCACTAACGGGATTGCTTGATCCAAGCGTTGATCCCAAAGCATTGGAAGCGCAGCGAGAGAGACTAGGATTGAATAATCCCTGGTACGTGCAATATTGGGACTGGATCAAAAACGCCATCCAAGGTGATTTTGGGCAATCCTTCCGTTTCAAAATGCCGGTTACCGACTTGATCGGTCAGCGTGTAGCAAATACATTCTGGCTCGCACTGGCGACACTTGTACTGACTTACCTGATCGCTATTCCACTGGGTATCATCAGTGGTCGTTACAACGATACCTGGTCTGATCGGTTGATCACGGGATACACTTACCTGGGGTTTGCCGCACCATTGTTCATCTTCGCACTGGTGATGGTATGGATCTTCGGATTCCACTTCGGCTGGTTCCCGACAGGAGGTAGCGTTGCGCCGGGTCTTACACCAGGCACATTCAGCTACGTAATGAGTAAGTTCTATCATCTATTATTGCCGGCATTATCCATGGCACTAATTACAACGGTATCTACGGTTCAATATTTACGTAGTGAAATCATTGATATCAAGCATAAGGAATTCGTTATTACTGCCAGAGCCAAAGGCGCCTCGGAATCCCGGATCTACAACAGGCATATCTTGAGGAACTCACTATTACCTATCGCCGCGTTCTTCGGATATGAGATTACAGGGCTTATCGGAGGTACGGTATTTATTGAAAGTATATTCAGTTATCCAGGTATGGGGCAGTTGTTCCTGAGTTCCATCTCATTGCGTGACTTCAGCGTTGTGACTGCACTCGTATTGTTGTATGGCGTAGCTTCCATTCTCGGGGCATTGCTGTCTGACATAATTCTAGGAATTGTAGATCCACGTATACGGATCAAGTAAGAACTTGAAGATTTCGGGGTGAAAACAAGATGAGCAAGGCCAACGAGGTAGTTGTAACTTCACAAAAGGTTGATAAAAGCCCCTCCAGCTTGAGTATTTTATGGAGGGAGCTTGTCAGAGATAAGGTGGCACTAATCTCGCTCATTTTCTTGGGCTTGGTCATGTTGCTGGTATATGGCACGTCTCTCATTCTGAATCAGGATGATATCGTACGCGTGGATCTGTTTGCCTTATATGAACCTCCATCCGCGAAATATTGGCTTGGAACGGACTATGGAGGTCGTGATGTATTTGGCCAACTGGTCATCGGTACACGTAACTCCCTGACCATTGGAATTATCGTAACGTTAATGACTGGCTTCATAGGTATCTTAATTGGCCTTTTATCCGGTTATTTCGGTGGAATGATAGACAACCTGTTTATGCGTGTTGTTGATTTCTTCATGATCCTTCCGATGTTGATGATTGTTATCGCGTTTGTTACGGCAGTACCGAAATACAATATCATCTCGTTCTCTCTAATCATGACGGCATTTCTCTGGATGGGTATCGCCAGGTTGATTCGCTCCAAAGCATTACAGGAACGGGAACTGGATTATGTAAAAGCTTCAAAAACATTGGGCTCATCTCATCTGAAGATTATGCTCTCACAGGTTCTTCCGAATCTGAGTTCCATTATCATCGTAACGATGACATTGAATCTCGCTGCCAACATTGGCCTCGAATCCGGGCTGTCTTTCCTCGGGTTTGGTTTTCCCGAAAGTACGCCTAGTCTTGGAACACTCGTAAGTTATGCACGTAATCCGCAAACCCTGGAGTCCAGATGGTGGATATGGCTACCCGCATCGGTACTGATTCTGGTATTGATGTTGAGTATAAATAATGTCGGTCAAGCCCTAAAGCGTGCGACTGATGCAAGACAAAGAAGAGGTTAAAAAAAGGGAGGAAAGGTTCATGAAAAAGGGATTATTTTCACGGGGACTATTTTTCACGATGATGTTGGTCTTTGTATTGGTGCTCGCAGCGTGCTCTGAGAAGGAAGCAGCTACTCCAGCTCCAGCTTCCAACACAGAAGAGGGAAAAACGGAGGAAAAACCTGCTAATGAAGAGGGCGTTTACTCCATTGATGACTTCAACAATGTCAAAACGAATGAGGGTACTGCGATCGAGGGTGGATCGATTACATTCGGACTTGTATCGGATACTGCTTTTGAAGGTACACTGAACTATAACTTCTATTCCGGTAACCCGGATGTTCAGGTACTGCAATGGTTCGATGAGCCATTACTTACATGGGACAAAGACTATGTGTACACCAATGATGGTGCAGCAACATATGAGACATCTGAAGATGGAAAAACGTTCACACTGACCATTCGTGACAACGTAAACTGGCATGATGGCAAGCCGGTAACGGCTGAAGATCTGCAATTTGCTTATGAAGTTATTGGTAACAAAGCGTATGATGGTCCACGTTATGACTCCAACTTTACTAGCATAGTAGGTATGGAAGAATTCCATGCTGGAAAAGCAAAAACAATCTCTGGTATTAAAGTGCTGAGCGACAAACAAATCAGCATTACGTATAAAGAATCCACTCCGTCCCTGCTGACAGGTGGCGTATGGACGTATCCACTGGCTAAACATATCTTCGGCGATATGGATGTAGCAAAAATGTCTTCTTCGAAAGAAGTACGTGAAAAACCAATTGGTTTTGGTCCATTTAAAGTGGATGTCATCACTCCGGGTGAGTCTGTAACTTATGTTAAGAATGAAGACTACTGGCGTGGGGCTCCGAAACTGGACAAAGTGACTCTGAAAGTTATCAACCCGACAACGGTTGTTCAAGAACTGAAATCTGGCGGGGTAGACCTCGTGGATGCATTCCCGACAGATCAATACAAAGATAATGCTAACCTGTCCAACGTAGAATTCCTGGGCGCAATCGATCGTGCTTATACGTACATCGGTTTCAAACTGGGTACGTGGGATGAAGAGAACGGAAAAGTTGTAAGCAATGCCGAAGCAAAAATGGGCGACAAAAACTTGCGTAAAGCAATGTGGATGGCTGTAGATAACGATCAAGTAGGTAAACGTTTCTATAATGGTCTGCGTTGGAATGCAACAACCCTGATTCCACCGTCTCACCCAGAATTCCATGATTCCAACAATCCGGGTGTAGCATATGATCCAGAAGCAGCGAAAGCATTGCTCGACGAAGCTGGTTACAAACTGGATGGTGAATTCCGTACGAATCCGGATGGAACACCACTCGAAATCAACTTTGTATCCATGACTGGTGGAGACACAGCTGAACCATTGGCTCGTTATTATGTTCAATCATGGGCAGCTATTGGTTTGAAAGTAAATCTGGAAATGGTTGAGTTCAACAGCTTCTATGACCGTGTAGGTAACACAGGTAAAGATGATCCGAACATTGATGTGTATCAAGCAGCATGGGGCGTTGGTATTGACGTAGATCCATCTGGTCTGTATGGCCGTGATGCACTCTACAACTTCTCCAGATTCTCCAGCGAAGAGAATGACAAATTGCTGGCACAAGGTATCTCTGCTGAAGCATTTGATGTAGACAAGCGTAAAGAGATCTACAATCAATGGCAACAATACATGGTAGATGAAGTTCCTGTATTCCCTACACTGTATCGTGCAGTTGTAGCACCCGTTAACAAACGTGTAATGAACTATGCGATTGGTGATGGAACAGGCGTTTACCTGAGCGACCTGCAAGTTAATGCAGACAAAGCAGTTGTAGCTCAGTAAAACATTCTTAAATTAGCAGCTGTAAGGATTGGGGTCCTTTAAGAAGCCGGTTGCTAGATTATTAATGAAGAATTCTCCTGGGAAAATGAATAAAAAGTGTCTTTAAAAACATGGATTCTGTACACTCTGGCATGGGTGTATGGGGTTCATGTTTTTTTTGTAACCAAAAAATAAAAAAAATTTAACTTTTTTTCAAAAAAGTGCAGACAAAATGCCTCTTTACTTCGTCTATATAGGTAAGAGGTGATCATCTTATGAAAAAATGGTGGAAACGGGCAGGTATGCTGCTAGCTCTCTTGCTTATTATATATTTGGGTGTGAAACCGGACATGCTGGTAGGCAAACCGGGAATTAAAGCTGAATCTGCGGTACTAATGGATATGAACTCTGAACAGATCTTAATGGATTTTAACGGCTCCGAAGAGATTGCTCCGGCAGGCGTCAGTAAGTTGATGACAGAACTGTTAGTAATGGAGGCCGTGATCAATGGTGATATAGGCTGGAATGATCTTGTTAATGTGAGTCTGTATGCCAGCTCCGTGGGAGGCAGTCAACTGACCCTGAAACAAGGAGAGCAATTCACCGTTCAGGAGTTGTTCGAGATCATAGCTGTCTATTCAGCCAATGATGCAGCGGTTGCTCTGGCTGAACATATCAGTGGTACAGAGCAGAAGTTTGTGCAACAGATGAATCAGAAAGCAACTCAGATTGGGCTGTCTGAGGATACACAATTCACGAATTCAACGGGCCTCAGTGAAAAGTTGCTTGGTCCTAACCGTCCAATGGATATACAAGGGCAGACCTTAATGACGGCTATAGATGCATGCAAGCTTGCGCGATATCTGCTGAATAACCATCCCGAGATTTTAAGAATCTCCAGTCAAATGCAAGTATCAATGCATCAAAAAGGGATGTACATGAGTAACACGAACTGGATGTTGTCCTCTATTGGCGGGCCGTATGCTTACGATGGGAATGACGGATTAAAGACCGGGTATGATGAAGATTCCGGATATCATTTTGTGGGGACAGCTGAACGTGATGGCAAAAGGCTGATATCAGTTGTATTTGGAACAGATACTCGTGAAGGGCGTTTTGTGGAGACTCGGAAGTTATTCAACTATGGGTTTTCGGGCTCAAAATAAAAAGGCGTACATAGGCATCATCAAAGAGACCTTCAGGGCGCCAATGATCCACCTGTCAAACAAACCGAGTCAGACCAGATTATTGACATTACGCAAGCGTTAGTACGTTAGATAAGATATGAGGGCTGTCCGCAGGTTCGACTGAACATGTGGTAGCTCTATTTTATCGAATTGGAGGTAAATTGATCCATATAACCATATTATTAAATTGACATATGGTTTTCTTTTGTTTTAAAATGACCAGTGAGTCATTATTATTCAACTCGGTTTAATATATATGTACCAAACCAACTGTACGATACTGAATTTACGATCTGATCGGGAGGTAACATGTGATGCAAAAACAAATGAAATGGCCGCTAGTTCTGTTTGCCATAGGGGTATTTATGGCTGCGCTGGATAATGGGATCATCACCTCTTCACTGACCACCTTAAATGCATCATTTGGTGTGTCGCCAACATGGGGAGCATGGACGATTACGCTTTACACGCTTGGGCTTGCGGTGAGTGTACCTATTGCAGGCAAACTGTCGGACCGTTATGGTCGCAAGAAACTATTTTTGATTGAAGTGGCGTTGTTTGGGATCGGGTCCCTGCTTGTCGCGCTGAGCACATCGTTTACCTTTTTCCTGATTGCTCGTGTCATTCAAGCTTTGGGCGGTGGTGGGATTTTTATCATTGCCAGCTCATATGTATTAAGCAAGTTCCCGGCGGAGCGACAAGGTACAGCCTTGGGTCTGCTGGGAGGGATGAATGGTGTTGCCGCTATCTTGGGACCCAATGTCGGTGCTTTTATACTGGATCTGACTGGCAACTGGCATTGGTTATTCCTGATTAACGTGCCTATCGCCATTCTGCTATTCATAGCAGGTATTCGATTTATTCAGGAAGAGCAGGAACTGAATCGTGCAGCAGTGGACTGGAGCGGTATTGCTGTCCTAACGTTGGGTGTACTCAGTTTAATGTATAGCTTTAGCAATCTGGACGGTGTGAACATGCTTCAAAGCCTGGGATCACCGATGTTCTACGGCTTTTTCTTGGCAGGTGTGATCATTCTGGTGCTCTTTTACTTCATGGAAAAAAGGCTAGAAGGATCTGAACGTGAACCTGTTGTATCGACACAGCTTCTGGGCATTGCGTCCTTTCGCTGGACGCTGTTGATTGCCTTTTTCTCCGGAGCCATTCTGGCCTCGGTGATCTTTATTCCCGGATTTGTTGAGCAATATCTCGGCGTATCCAATACGGCTTCCGGGTACTGGTTTACTCCGCTTGCGCTGGCATCTGGCATCGGGGCAGGTGGAGGTGGATACCTCGTTGACCGCAAAGGGCCGATCTGGACGTTATCGGTTGCGGGGCTGTTATCTGCCATTGGATTCCTGCTGTTCCCGCTATGGGTGGAGCATATCTGGCAATTTGTCATCGCGAGTACACTCGTAGGTATCGGTTTCGGCATGATGCTTGGTGCGCCAGTTAACGTACTTGTCACGGAACAGGCGGGGGAGAACAACAAAGGCATCGCGGTAGCGACCAGTTCGTTATTCCGCCAGATGGCGATGGCTATTGCACCTACGATTTTCGCTGGATTCCTGGCACGTTCTTTCGTTAATCTGGGGTCCAACATTCAGGCAGGATTCGCTGACAAAGGAATTCAGGTGCCTCCGGAGATGCTGGAGCAATATGCATCGGGTGGAGCAGCAGGGAGTGATGTCTCCAGTCTGACAGAGGGCCTGTCCCAGATTCCTGATGAAGGCATCCGTGATGTGTTGCTCCAGGCAGTGCATCAAACGACAGGGCAGGGTTATAATGGCCTTTTCTGGTCTGCGGTGGTATTCAGTGTGCTTACGCTGGTAGCTGCGCTTATAACGGGACGTCTGCGTCAAAAAGAGAAGAGCCAACATGTGGAAAGTATATCCACAAACTGATTCGATAACGTAAGAAATGAAGAGAACAGTGCACCTTTTGTAGCTAAAAAGGAGTCGCTGTTCTTTTCAATTTAACCGGATTGTAACTTTTCTTGCTCCTGCAATGATTACAATAGAACGAGCGTAAGCGGTGTCTTGATTCAAGAGAGAGAAAACTTCAGTGAACACCGAGTCACAAGGCATCCCAGACGTTTAATTGGTATTATGGATTATCATTTTGATAGTGAAGAAGGAATCAATGGATGAAAAGCAGAACTAAGGATAAGAAGAAGAAAAGAAGAAAAGGCCTATATATAACGCTCGTTTCACTTGTTGTTTTGTTAATCGGAGGGTATTTGTTCCGTCAGCAACTGGCTGTAGCGGCATTTGATCTGTTTCTCGCCGGTTCGGTAGAAGATCAGTTATCCCGTTCTTATGTACCGCAGGAAGGCAACAACACGCCTGATCCAACGGTATACCGTAAGGAACCTTTCTCCGTATTACTGCTCGGTTCGGATAAACGCGCCTATGAGAAAACGCGTGGTCGTTCCGATACCGTCATCTATGCTGTAGTACGTCCGAAGGAATCCCGTGTACTTCTGGTATCGATTCCACGTGATACGTATGTGCAGATTGTAGGACGGGATGCCAACAAGGACGGCGAAGATGATTATGATAAGCTGGCGCATGCCTATGCTTTTGGTGGGGAGAATATGTCCATCAATACCGTGGAGAAATTTCTTGATGCTGATGTGGGTTATTATGCAACGATCAACTTCGACGGAATCAAAAAAGTGGTTGATGCGCTTGGTGGTGTAAAACTGCCAATCGATGAGGACATTGTGAACAAGAATCCGGATCACGTGCAATTCACGATTGAAGGTGGCAAGCCGATCTATGACGGGCAGGAAGCACTGTATTATGTAAGATACCGTGAGGATAGCGATTTTAATCGTACCAAGCGGCAGCAGATTTTCCTGAACGCGATGGCGAATGAGATGCTGAATTTGAATCAAATCGCCAAAATTCCGGAATTGATTCAGATCATGGGAGACAGCTTCCAGACGGATATGCGAGCTTCTTTCATTATTGATCTGGCTAAACAAGTGCTTACTCAGGAGAAACCACAGATTTCAAGCTTCACCATCCTGGGTGAGGGGATGAAAAAAGACGGTATCTATTATGGTCAGGCTGACGAGAAAGATGTCCAATATGCCAAAGAGCTGATTAACAACTGGATGGATCAATCGACCCCAGCCGGTGAAGTCATGATCCCTGACCGGCAAAAGATTGAATAACCAATTCCATACCAATGATGTGTTGTAGACCACAATCAGCAGTACGTTTATTCGCGGGCTGCTGTTTTTTTTCTTTGTATTGAGAACTATTATCCTTTTGGAACATCCTGCGTTCTAATCCGTATAATATAAGTTGAGCGAGATAAGTTGAACGAAGAAATTCACAAGGAGGATACACAAGGGTATGAACATCGCATTTTTTTTGCTACCCAAACAAGAGGTTACGTGCGTGACGTCGGATTCTACGCTGCGGCAAACGTTGGAACGGATGGAATATCATCGTTTTACGGCGGTACCCATTTTGAATAAAGAGGGCAAATATATTGGTACGGTTACCGAAGGCGACTTACTGTGGTATATGAAGAATGCCGAGGGAAAGATTTCATTTGAAAACGCTTCAAAGTTCTTGCTCAAGGATGTTCCCCTTCGCTTGGATATTAAACCTGTATCCATTAACGCCAACATGGAGGACCTGATTAATCTGGCTAAAGTTCAGAACTTTGTTCCTGTGGTCGATGATATGGATCGGTTCATTGGTATTGTCAGACGGAGTCAGATTATTGAGTACTGCGAGGGCATTGTAGCCAAAGAATCGATCAAGGCTAAGTAAGTCTGTTACGAATTTAAACATTATTGTTTCATTAGGGATAATCACAGCCGTCCGGTATCATGTTAAACTTAAGAAGTCCTGAATCAGGGGCGGATTCGAAGTTTTTTACAAATATATAGGTCGATAGGATGTACGGAGGACTCCGCATAAGTACCTGACATCAGTTTCGGAGAACTTCTCCGTTTTTTGGGGTAATTTTGCGGGCCCTCTTTTTATGCTATAATCGAGAATAAAGCTTTTTCGGGGGAGAGTGACTTTCGCCAATATGCCTAAAGAACTGGATGTAGCCAAACGCGCTAAAGTGATTGAATGGCTGAAAACCGAAGTGCTTGATCAGGTATCCCGATTATTCAAGGCGTTATGGGAAGGCAGTACAACTCGAATCGGGGACAGTCTTGCCAGTTTGATTATGAGTAGTTACATATTGGGCCGCAGGCTCGGTATTCCTTTCAAGGATCTGGATGCACTGCTAGTTGAGAAGTTGAAAAAGCATAAACAGGAAGGTCACCAGCTTGAAGACTGGTACCAGGATATTTCCGCGCTAGAAGATCATATGCGTAAGAGGTGAATTTGTTGAAATTTAGCTTTAAATCAGCTGTTTGGAGCGCAGTTTATCTGCTCTTGCTACTTTCGCTGTTAACTCCTTTATCGGTACTTGCCATATTTTTTATGATGATTCCGGGAGTTATTTTGTATGCTTCATTATCTTTAAAATCATTTATATGGCATCTCGTGCCCGTAGCCGTTATTTTGGTCGTATTCCACCCCATCTATCTGTTACTATTGCTCATCTTTACCCTGCCTGCGATCGTTATGGGTCACGCGTATAAAACACGCAAATCAGCCCTGTTCGCCCTGATGGCGGGAAGTGGCATGATGTTGGCAGAATACTTGTTGTTGCTCTTGGTCGGCAGTGTCATTTTCCAATTCGACCTGTCCAGTTATATTGAAGATGTGGTCAAATTGACCATTGAACCGTTAACCAATACATCGAATCAGATGATCAACGGGTTTGCATGGACACCTGAGATGACCGAGGATGTTGCCAAACAAACACAGCTTATGATTCCGTTTGCTCTCGTTGTCACATCGATGGTAATGGCCTTTATTACACACGCCATAGCTCGTCCGATTCTGAACGTGATGGGTGTGGTGGTATCGAAGCTTCCACCAGCGAGAGAGTGGCGTATGCCGCGTGCATTGATCTGGTATTATTTCCTTGCACTGTTGATCGAAGTGATCTCCAGACAAAGTGATGGAACGTACTGGACCATGATTGCCATGAATCTGTCGCCGTTAATCAATCTGGGCTTCATGATTCAAGCGATCGGTTTCTTCTTCTTTCTCTCACATACAAAGAAATGGAATCCGGTTATACCATATTTCCTGGCGGCTGCGGTCTTCTTCATTGGTCCGCTTCGGATTATCGGAATTATCGATCTGGCGTTCCCGCTTCGTGAGGCAATATCGAAATCAAAACGATAGGGTGATGAGTCATGCCTAAATTTCTGAAGAAACGCTGGCACGGCTACTATACCGTATGGGCGTTCATACTGCTGCTGTTGCTCGTTATGTTCGTTACCATTTATAACTGGACGCTTGGTTTGATTAGTCTGATACTGGCTTCGGCGCTGGGAATCGTCATGATTAAGGCGGAGCTCGCGTTCCGCCGTGAGCTTAACGACTACATTAATGGCCTATCTATTCGGATCAAACGGATGGAGGGGGAAGCGGTCAGCATGCTTCCATTCGGAATTGTGCTGTACAGCGAAGATCGTACGGTAGAGTGGCATAACCGCTTTGTCGCGGAGATGTTCCAGGAGAAGACAATGGTGGGTAATCCGCTACTTAATATGTTTCCCAAACTTCCTCAGCCTAAAGAGAAGAAGGATGGGACGAAGGAACATTCATCCAAGGAGTTGCATGACGAATTCCAGTTGGATGATCGGCATTATGGAGTTATTCATAACCCGCAGGAGCGGTATGTATATGTATACGAGATTACGGAGCTAGCCATTCTTCGTGATAAATATGAAAATGAACGCCTTGCATTGGGAATTCTCGTTCTGGATAATCTGGACGAGGCTGCCCAAGGCATGGACGATCAACAGCGTACAGCGCTGATTGCCCGTGTGACTAGCGAGATTACGTCATGGGCCAAGCGGTACGAAGTGTACCTGCGCCGTCTGTCTTCTGATCGTTATCTGTTGATGCTGAATCATAAGTCTTTGCAGGAACTGGAGCAGAGCCGATTTGTCATTTTGGATGAAGTTCGGGAGATGACTGCTGACCTCAAAGTGCCAATGACACTCAGTGTTGGACTGGCGTTTGGATCGGATAGCATCAGTGAGATGGGAGAACTGGCACAGTCCAGTCTGGACATGGCACTTGGACGTGGTGGTGATCAGGCTGCCGTGAAGTCCGGACAACGCCTGTCTTTCTATGGCGGCAAGTCTAACGCAGTGGAGAAACGGACACGGGTAAGAGCCCGCGTTATTGCGCACGCGCTGCGTGATCTGATGCAGGAGAGCGACCGGGTGCTCATCATGGGGCACAAAATTCCGGATATGGACGCGATCGGCGCATCCATCGGAGTGTGGAAAGCGGCCAGTCTGTACAATGTGGAAGCACGGATTGTTCTGGATGGAATTAATCCATCGATTGAACGCATGATGGAGCAAGTGAACAAGGACGAGAAGTTGTCCAAAGCATTTGTATCACCGGAACAGGCAACCCAGATGATGACCGAGCACACGTTGCTGGTGGTGGTCGATACGCATAAGGCCTCCATGACCATGGAGCCGAAACTGGTACAGTCTGCTACCCGTGTCGTAGTAGTGGATCACCATCGCCGGGGTGAAGAGTTCATCAATGACGCAGTGTTGATCTATCTGGAACCTTATGCGTCCTCTGCTGCCGAATTGGTAACAGAACTCTTGCAATACATTCATGATAAGGTACAATTCACTCCGCTAGAAGCTACGGCTCTACTTGCCGGGATTACGGTGGATACGAAGCATTTTGCACTGCACACCGGGTCCAGGACGTTTGAAGCAGCAGGCTTCTTGCGCCGTAGCGGTGCGGACACCATTATGATCCAGCGGTTGATGAAAGAGGATCTGTCAGAATATATTGCTAAGGCAGAAATCATAAAGCATGCTAAAATGGTATATGGAAACATTGCGCTGGCGGTCACCGACCCTGGCAGCAAGATTTCACAGATGATGATCGCCCAGGTGGCGGACACATTGCTGAACATGACTGACGTGGTCGCTTCATTTGTAATTAGTGAGCGTCCGGATGGACTGATTGGCATCAGCGCGAGATCGCTGGGGCGCATGAATGTTCAGGTTGTCATGGAACGACTGGGCGGTGGCGGACATTTGACGAATGCTGCCGTGCAGCTTGAAGGAACGCTTGGAGAGGCAGAAAAACGGCTGACGAACGTACTGGCTGAAATCGAAAAGGAAGAGGGGCTGTTCGAATGAAAGTCATTTTTATAAAAGATATGAAGGGTCAAGGCAAGAAAGGGCAAGTGAAAGAAGTATCTGAGGGTTACGCACAGAACTTCCTATTGCCACGGGGAATCGCACGTCTGGCAACAGACGGCAACATGAAGACACTGGACAACCAGAAGGCGGCTGAAGAAAGACTCAAACAGGAAGAGAAAGCGGAAGCGGAAGCACTTGCGAAAAAGCTGGAAGCAGAAGTGACTGAACTGAAAGCCAAGTCCGGCGAAGGTGGTCGTCTGTTTGGCGCCATTACTAGCAAACAGATCGCAGAAGCTTTGTCTAAAAAGGGTCTGAAAGTAGACAAACGCAAAATTGAGCTGGACGAGCCTATTCGTACACTCGGCGTAACACAAGTAACTGTCAAGGTTCACCCTGAAGTGAAGGCAACCTTGAAGGTACAGGTAACGGAAGAGTAAGATGGGCGGAGAAATGTTATTCGACCGGATTCCCCCGCAGAACCTGGAAGCCGAACAGGCCGTGCTGGGTGCAATCCTGTTGCAGGGCGAGGCCCTGATTACAGCGATGGAACGGGTGCAAACCGAGGATTTCTATGATAAACCCCATCAATTAATCTTTGAAGCGATGATCCAGCTTGGTGAGGGAAATCAACCGATTGACCTTGTTACACTGACTTCGCTTCTGAAGGATAAAGGTGAGTTGGAGGACATCGGGGGCGTTAGTTATCTGGCTAAGCTAGCCCATGGTGTACCTACAGCCGCGAACGTAGACTATTACGCTCAGATTATCGAAGAGAAATCGATGCTGCGTCGCCTGATTCGTACGGCAACACAGATCGTGAGCGAAGGATATACAGGCGGAGAAGATGTTGCAGCGATGCTCGGAGAAGCTGAACGTCGCATTCTGGAGATCTCCAACCGTCGCTCCAGTAGTGGTTTTATAGCCATACAGGACGTACTGATGGAAGTATTCGATCGTGTGGAAACACTTCATCAGAATAAGGGTACAACAACAGGTATTCCGTCCGGGTTTATCGATCTGGACAAGATGACTGCCGGATTCCAGCGCAGTGACTTGATCATTGTAGCGGCCCGTCCTTCCGTAGGTAAGACGGCCTTCGCCCTGAATATCGCTCAGAACGTAGCCATTCGGGCCCAGGAGACGGTAGCCATCTTCAGTCTGGAGATGTCAGCTGCCCAGCTGGTGCAACGTATGATCTGTGCTGAAGCCAACCTGGATGCCAGCGTAATGCGTATGGGTGACTTCAAGGGTGATGAAGACTGGCAGAAGCTGACGATGGGTATTGCAGCTTTGTCAGAAGCCAACATCTTCATAGATGATACGCCAGGGATTACCGTAGCGGATATTCGTGCCAAATGCCGTCGCCTGAAGAAAGAGAAAGGCCTCGGTATGATCCTGATTGACTATCTTCAACTGATTAGTGGTCGTGGTAAAGCAGGGGAGAACCGTCAACAAGAGGTATCCGAGATTTCACGTACACTGAAACAGATTGGCCGGGAACTGGAAGTTCCGGTTATTGCCTTGTCCCAGCTGAGCCGGGGTGTAGAGCAACGTCAGGACAAACGTCCGATGATGAGTGACTTGCGGGAATCGGGTTCGATCGAGCAAGATGCCGACATCGTAGCGTTCCTATACCGGGATGACTACTATAACCAGGAGACCGAGAAGAAAAATATTATCGAGATCATTATCGCTAAACAGCGTAACGGTCCGGTAGGTACGGTGGAACTGGTCTTCCTGAAAAACTTTAATAAATTCGTCAATTACGAGAGGGCGCACAATGACGCCTTCGCGATGTAATGGGCAGGTGCTGACGGCTTTGATCAAGAAGCCAGAATCGTCTGTCCCGAAGATCAACCATTAGAGCAACTGAACGCAAACATGTGTGATAAATACCAGATATAGATTCACATTAAAATGGGTATCCTTGAACCGGTGATAGCAGTCAAGCAAGCTTGGACTGAAGTCTCCGGTTTTTTGTGTTGAAATAATGGGTAAATCCCGAACATTACGGTTGTACTATATCTAATTGTTCGCCATTTGATTTGACTTTGAAAAAGGGTACTGGTACACTAATACTGCTGCGTTAAAGCAGCGCAAACCTTCCCTTGAATGTAACGGAAGGACATTTTTACTGTCCGTTAGCACGCTTCTCAGTCGGTTTATTGCGTAACACGCCTGCCGGGATAGAGGACGGACAGACCAATACAAAGGTGCGCAAGGCACCCACGGAGGAATGTTAACTATGTCAACGGTAGTTGTAGTGGGAACGCAATGGGGAGACGAAGGAAAAGGTAAAATCACGGATTATTTGGCGGAGAGCGCTGATGTGGTGGCTCGTTATCAAGGTGGTAACAATGCGGGTCATACAATTCTGATTGATAACAAAAAATATAAACTGACGATGATTCCATCAGGGATTTTCTACACGGATAAAGCGTGTGTGATTGGTAACGGAATGGTTATCAACCCGAAGGCACTCATCGAAGAAATTAACTATATTCATGACAATGATTTTACAACGAAGAACCTGTCCATCAGTGAGCGCGCACATATCATCCTGCCATATCACATGGTACTGGATGCACTCGAAGAAGAGAGCAAAGGCCCGAACAAAATCGGTACAACTGGCAAAGGAATTGGCCCATGTTACATGGACAAATCAGCTCGTATTGGTATTCGGATGGTTGACCTGCTGGATGCTGAAGATTTCGAACTGAAACTGCGTCATCTGGTCAAAGAAAAAAACCGCGTCATCGAGCAAGTCTACGGCGGCCAGCCTGTTGATGTGGAAGAGATTCTGCAAGATTACCTCGGATATGCCGAAATTCTGCGTCCTTACGTACGTGATACATCGGTTGTTCTGAACGAATATATTGATGAGGACAAAAAAGTATTGTTTGAAGGCGCACAAGGCGTTATGTTGGACCTTGATCAAGGAACTTATCCATTTGTTACATCATCCAATCCGTCCGCAGGTGGCGTATGTATCGGTTCTGGCGTAGGCCCGGCTCGTATTCAGCAAGTCATTGGGGTAGCGAAAGCTTACACAACCCGTGTAGGAGATGGCCCATTCCCTACGGAATTGCATGATGCAATCGGTGACCAAATCCGTGAGACTGGGCATGAGTACGGTACGGTAACTGGACGTCCACGTCGTGTAGGTTGGTTCGATAGTGTTGTTGTTCGCCACGCGCGTCGTGTCAGTGGAATTACAGGTCTGTCCCTGAACTCTCTGGACGTAATGTCAGGTCTGGAAACCGTAAAAATCTGCACAGGATACAAATTCCGCGGCGAGGTCATCACACACTATCCGGCAAGCCTCAAAATGCTGGCAGAATGTGAAGCGGTATACGAAGAGATGCCAGGTTGGAGCGAAGATATCACTGGAGCGAAGAAACTTGAAGACCTGCCAGTGAACACACAGAATTATGTAAAACGTGTTTCCGAACTGACAGGCATTCCAATTGCCATCTTCTCCGTTGGTCGTAACCGTGAGCAAACGAATCAAGTTCTTCCAATCTACGAGTAATCGAAGAAATAGAGAGATTGTTTCTTGAATTATAAAATAGAATCCTCTGCCGATTTAGGCATGTTAAGCCTCCAGTTGTTGCTTTTATAGCGATGACTGGAGGCTTTTTGTGTTTTTTTCGGATATAATCCCGAGATTTCCGTCAATACTGGTTAACAGTAGAGTCACAGACCCCGACATGCGCATGTTAGACGGGTGGGATAATCGGAGGGAGAGAACGGAATGAAGTTGCTTGTGTGGTTTGTTAAAATCGTGCTAACCGTGTTGCTGGTCAGTTCACTGACACTGCTCACGACCGGATTAATTGTACAGTCATATGCGAAGTCGCTACTCGCGAGTTTCAATATTCAGTGGGAGGGTCAACCCATGGGGTTAACCGCCATGTTCCAAGGTGCCTTGGGTGGTAAAACCAGCGAGGGGAATAAATCAGGAAATGGGACGACAGATCAGCCGACAGGAGCGGACGAAGAGCAGGTTCCGGAAGATGCTGTTTCAGTTATGGGGAATGGGACGGAGAGCGGTCAATCTGGCATAGATGCGGGCAACAATGCGTCCCAAGGGAGCGGTTCAGGCGAGGGCGCAGGTGCAGGCTCAGGTACAGATACGACCCCTGGATCAAACTCAGGTGCAAGTGCAGACAATGGAACGGATACAGGCAAAGGGAGTGAGTCAGGAACAGATCAGGGTAGTGGTTCAGCTTCGGGGAATGGAACCGGATCGACCAGCGGCGGTGCTTCTTCAGGCAATGACGCCATTGTCGTATCACCGGATGACATTACAGGAGCGAAGGACAAGCTGCCAGCAGAGGAGAAAGAAAAAATCTTCAGCCTGCTCATGAACAAGCTGCCGCAGAAAGAAATGCAACAGATCTCAGGCGCCATGGAAGGTGGCCTAACGGAACAGGAACTACGTGAGATTGAACAGGTGATCTCGAAGTACCTGACCAGTGAAGAGTATGACAACCTGATGGAAGTACTGCAGACAGAATAGGATGATAGACAGAGAAAGCAGGCGTGCTCAAAGACGGGTATCGCCTGATTCATATTGTAATGGACTTGTCGAGGATGATTGAATATAATTTATTTAAATAAATTCTGGAAATGCCTGTAGGAGGGAAAAGTGTATGAAATATAAAGGTAAAGAACACAACATATAAAAACGTTCAGGCAACATTGCAGAAACCTCCAGTCCAATTCGTGGACCTCCGTTCATAGGTGCTTTCAAGAGAACCGATGGACTTGTGTTTACGAATACACTAATTGGAGGTTGTATTGAACATGAACTTATATCATTCTAATTCAGAACCATCAGTAAAAGAGTTTGCCGAGGCGGCGAAAGAGCGATACGAGCAAGGGCTGCAAGAGGCGGACCAGCCGTTTAGTGGCTGGGATTTTAGCTATGTAACAGGGAGTGGGCGACTCCAGAGCGGAATGTTGCCTTGGTCATATGGAACAATGGCGCGCCGATTGTTGAATCAAACAGAACGAATGCTCGACATGGGCACTGGTGGAGGAGAGATGCTGTCCAGACTCCGTCCCCTTCCTCCATACACATGTGCGACCGAGGGCTATCTCCCCAATATACCTATTGCAGAGGAACGTTTACAGCCGCTCGGTGTGAAGGTGCTTCCAGTGACTGATGATTCGCAACTTCCCTTCACAGATGGGGAATTCGATCTGATTCTTAATCGGCATGAGTCGTATGATGAGCGGGAAGTTAGGCGGATTCTATCGGTAGGGGGAATGTTTCTAACTCAACAGGTAGGTTGGTCAGATTGCAGGGAGATCAATGATCGGCTCGGCATTCCTATGCCAGCGGATTACGCTGGATGGGAACTGGATCGTGCTGTTCTTCAGCTGGAACAGTCTGGATTCCGTACTCTGGAGCAATGGGAAGCAACCCCTGCACAACGTTTCTATGATATAGGCGCACTGGTCTATTATCTGAAGACCATCCCGTGGCAAGTACCTGATTTCAAAGTGGAACAGTTCCGTCAGCCGTTAATGGATATTCATATAGAGATGGAGCACAATGGATTCTGGGAAGTACAGCAAAAGCGATTTGTAATTCTTGCAGTCAAAGAATAGAGACATAAAAGTTAATTTCTATTGTGGCATGAGCTGAAATCCAGTTTAAGATAAACCACAAACAGGTTGTTTACGTAATCCCTTATCAGAGTTGATCTGGTGAGGGATTTTATATGTATTTTTATGAAAAATAAAGCATATTTCACTGGGTCTTAGAACCTAGTCTTAATTTGCGAACAAAAGTACATAGTACAGCGGATGTTGAGGCATAATGGGTGATGGATCAGCCGTACTATCTTATGGATAATTCAGGGAAAGCAAGCGGGGCGTGGCTTTGCGGTGTGACGTGTAGAGTTGAAATGAGTGTAAAACCTGTGTTAAAGTATACGGGTGTGATAAAAGGTTAAAATTTTGACACTTTTACGAGCGCAGCTAAAGTCCTGATTTTGCGGACACCCAATACAAGTATCAACGAGCATGGGACAGACACGATGGGTGATGTCTTGACAGAAATGCGAACTGAGAAGTGCTGAAAAGGAGAGAATCATGAAAGGTTTCAGAGGCATACGCCAACCGGGCAAAGACCGGGTACACGAACAATCCGGGGAACACCGGACGGCCGAAGACAAAAACAACATGAGCATGTCCACCTTCAGTGTGAATAAGAAGCGCGTTCTGGCCTCGCGCAAATGGATCATTACAGCAGCATGTGGTGTATTCATCGCAGCATCGCTCGGGTTCGCAGGCAAACAATATGTTACTGCAAACACCGTACCGTACTATAAAGTAATGGTTAAAGGTAGCGAGATTGGTACCATTGCAGATGAGGCACAATTACAACAACTATTTACAGACAAAACTGAGGAATATCAACATAAATATCCGGATGCAGAGATGGTGCTGAACACGGATGGCATCACAACCGAAACGGTAAGAGCGTACAAACCTGAAGTGAACAGTGACGAGACGCTGGACAAACTGGGTGACATGCTGACAGCCTACGCCAAAGGTGTAGAACTCAAGGTAGACGGTGAAGTCATTGGTATTGTGAAGGATCAGGCAACAGCTGATGCAATCCTGGAACAAGTGCAGAGCAAATACATATCGGCATCGGCTGTGCGAAGTTCGCTTAAGACGAAGTCGGTATCGGCTAATTCCTCGAAGAAAGAGGAGGGACCAAGCACAACCCTGAAGTCTGTAGGCATCAAGGAAGATGTAGCGACGGATGTGGTGAAGGCTGATCCAAACAAAATATGGGATGTGTCCGAGGCGGTTAAAGCTTTAACCGTTGGTAAAGACGCGCCTGTAACTTATGTGGTTCGTGAAGGAGATACGATCTCTTCGATCGCTGCCAAGTATGAAATTACACAAAGCGAGATTCGTAAGCATAATCCGGGCATCAAGGAAACGTCGCTTCAAATCGGAGACGAACTGACCTTGACCGTTCCGAAACCGGCGGTAACCGTTAAATCGGTTGAGCAGGTTGTTGAACAAATTGAGATCAAACCGCAAGTGGAAGTGCGCAAAAGTGATGAGTTGAAAGCTGGTACAACTAAAGTCGTGCGCCCAGGACAAAGCGGCTTGAAAAGCATGCAGTATCGTATAACCAAAGAAAATGGTGAAGTGGTTCAGGAAGAGTGGCTTGGTCAGGAAGTGATTAAAGCAGCTGTAACTGAAGTAGTCCTTAGCGGAACAAAAGTTGTTGGTGAGGGCACAGGTGAATTTGCTTGGCCGGTATCAAATGCAACGATGAGTAGCAGCTTTGGACAACGTTGGGGTCGCCAGCACAAAGGTGTCGATCTGGTAGGTAACCGCGATGTGAAAGCGTCTGATGAGGGTGTAATTACTTTTGCAGGACAGAAAAGCGGCTATGGTAATGTCATCATTATTAACCACCGTAACGGATACGAAACACTGTATGGACATTTGAACAGCATTGGCGTTAAGGTTGGACAAGTGGTTGAAAAAGGCGAGAGTATCGGCGTTATGGGCAACACGGGTCGTTCGACTGGAACACATCTGCATTTTGAGATTATTAAGAATGGAACGGTAGAAAATCCGTTAACGTATCTGAACTAATATAGAGCTTAAGTAGGGCAAGGTTGGCTATAATGCTGGCCTTGTTTTTTGCTGCTGTAAAAAATTTTCAGATGAAAGACCTTCCAACCCTCCGATCGGGATGTGACGGTGCTTCAGGTATGTTAAACTAGAGAGTATAAACAACAAACTAGAGAAACCAATCAAGTAGGCTTGGTACAAGCTAAACATAGAAGAGAGATATAAACGCTAACGCGGATTAAGCAGGATATAGGGGTGAACTTAGCCGATGCAGGGGAAGATTTTGGTGGTGGATGATGAACAGCCCATCGCAGACATTCTGAAGTTTAATTTGGAAAAAGAGGGTTACGAGGTCATCTGTGCATTTGATGGCATTCGTGCGGTTGAATTGGCGTTATCCGAGAAACCGGACCTGATGCTGCTGGATCTGATGCTCCCGGGCAAGGACGGTATGGATGTCTGTCGTGAGGTGCGCGCTCATCTGGAGATGCCAATCATTATGCTTACCGCCAAGGATGGCGAGATCGACAAGGTACTTGGTCTGGAATTGGGTGCGGATGATTACGTGACGAAGCCATTCAGTACGCGTGAGCTGCTTGCACGGGTGAAGGCACAGATGCGCAGACGGCAAAAGCTTGCGATTACGGCAGAAGCGCACGAAGACGAAGAGAAGCAGGTCATGCGGCTATTTGATCTGGCGTTTGATATGGACATGTATACGGCTTATAAAGGCGGAGAACCGCTTGATCTGACCCACCGTGAATACGAACTTCTCTATTATATGGCGAAGCATTCCGGCAAGGTTATGACACGGGAACATCTGCTGCAAGCGGTATGGGGATATGAATATTTCGGTGATGTACGTACCGTGGATGTCACGATCCGTCGTCTGCGTGAGAAGATTGAGGAGAATCCAAGCAAACCGGAAACGATTCTGACTCGCCGTGGGCTCGGTTATCTCGTGCGCAGTGCCAAAAGCGTGGGGATATAATGGGCCGATTCGCGCGATTTTCGTTCTTCCGAACGATTCAGGCGAAATTGATCATTATCTATGTACTGCTGATTCTGATTGCGATGCAATTGATCGGGGTTTATTTTGTGAGCGCGATGAAGAACTCACTAACGAGCAACTTTACGGAAGACTTGCAGGCGCGTGCGGAGATGCTGTCGGTTCTCGTGGGGGAGACGATGGCTGGTGGAGAAGCAGAGGCTGGCGAGGACAAAACGGAAAATCTGCGTGTGCTGGTGAACAACCTGTTCAACATTAACGGTGCCGAGATTCAGGTGCTGGATGCCAGCGGCAAGGTACTCACGACCTCGCTAAGTTCACATTCGGACTATGTGGGTCGCAAAAACACCCAGACCGTCGTCAGCCGTGCGCTGCAAGGCATTCGGGACAATGAGGAATATATCGTGGACGAGGATAATGTTCGCAAAAAGGTCGTCGCCAAGCCGGTGCTGTCCGGCGGCAAGATCATTGGTGCGGTCTACATCGCGGCATCCATGAACGAGCTGTATTCCACGATGGAGGGAATCAACAAAATCTTTATCTCCGGCATCCTGATTGCCCTGGTGTTAACGGCGGTGCTTGGCGTGATTCTGTCCCATACGATCACGCAGCCGATTAAGGAAGTGACTCGGAGAGCGACAGCGGTCGCAGAAGGTAACTTTGATCAACAGACACCTGTATTTGGCACGGATGAGATTGGTCAGCTCAGTCGGGCTTTTAACTATATGACCAGCAGGCTTCGGGATGCACTTTCACTGAATGAAGAGGAGAAGGAGAAGTTGACCTCCATTCTGACGAATATGAGTGATGGTGTGGTTGCTACGGATGAGTACGGTAAAGTTATTCTCGTAAACCGTCGTGCCAGCAGCATTCTGGGTATGCATCCTGCTGATATTGAAGGAAGACACTTCGCTATATTACTCGGCATTGATCCGGAGGATGCGGAAGCCCTCGCGAGTGGTTTCACAGGTTCAACTTTGCTGCAGATTGCACCCGCAGGACAAGAAGAGCCTGTGGTCATTCGGATGACGTTCACACCGGTTCATCGACGTGAACGGGGAATCACGGGAACCATTGCCGTACTTCAGGATGTTACCGAGCAGGAAGAGCTTGAGGCATCCCGGCGTGAATTCGTAGCCAATGTATCCCATGAACTGCGTACACCACTGACTACGATCAAGAGTTACGCGGAAGCACTGGATGACGGTGCACTGGAAGATCCGCAGCTTGCCGGTCGTTTCGTGGGTGTTATTCAGAACGAGACGGAGCGAATGATACGACTGGTGACGGATTTGCTGCATTTATCGCGGCTTGATTCCAAAGAGGCTTTGCTACGTAAACAGCCAACAGACATCCTGGAAATGCTGGAGGAAGTGACGGATCGATTCTCGTTTCAGATGCATCAGAAGGATATTCAGCCTGTGCTGTCTGTAGAGAATGATATTCCGGCTGTTCCGCTGGATCGTGACCAGATTGATCAGGTGCTGGATAATGTCGTATCCAATGCGCTGAAATATACATTGGAAGGCGGCACCATTACGATTGCGGCTAGACGCAGTGATGAACACACACTTGCCATCTCGGTATCGGATACGGGAATGGGTATCCCACAGCGTGATTTGGATCGCATTTTTGAGCGGTTTTATCGGGTGGACAAGGCTCGTTCCCGCAGTATGGGAGGCACAGGGCTAGGACTGTCCATTGCCCGGGAAATTGTGAAGGCACATGATGGAAGCATCTCTTTGGAGTCTGAAGTAGATGTGGGAACGACAGTAACGTTCACACTGCCGATGCGTGAGAAAGGGGGTGAGCACCGTGAAGGAACGGATTAAATCCTTGGTGCTTGCTGCCCTTGTTGTAGCCAGTCTGGTTCAGAGTTATTTTCTGATCTACCGTTTGCCCGGAGGCGGGGATTCCATTGTGACGTCAGAAACGAACTATGTGAAGACGGAAAATATGGGTCAGGAACGCAATATTGAAGAATTGATCTTCCCTGATCAGATGATTATTCATCTGGGTGAGGATAAACATACGGTGTTTTACCCTGGCAATACGTTCTATCAGTTAATCTATTCGCGGTTACAGGGGCGGGCGTTCGATGATTTTCAGCGCCGCAGTGTGCAATCGGTGAACTGGGATCAGATTCGCAAGGAGAACCCTGGGTTTGAGCTATCGTTCAAAGAAGGTATTCCCGTAGCATTGTTACAGCGGGTGATGAGGCTTGGGACGGATTCCTTGTTCCAAGGGGAGACCATTAACCGAATCTCGATCTATACGTCCAAAAATGAAACGAAGGCCCATGCGCTGTTCTTCAGCGCCAAGGGAGACGTGGTATACGAAGCAACGCAGGCGGACCTGACAGTACAAGACGTGCAGCAGCATGTTGACTTCGGTACGAACTGGACGCCATATACGCTGATGGATGGCGGGTATTATATCCCGGCCGAAGCTCTGGAGACGATTGAGGCAGATGTGCCGACAGGGCAGTTCACGGTTGAGCAAATGCAGCGTAGTCTGTTTTTCGATCCAAGCATGACCCGGAATATCCGGGAAAAAGATGGATCGGAGATCTACACGGATAGTAAACGTAGTCTGCAGGTAAAACAGGAACAGCGCTGGATCAGTTACACCGATCCGGCGGCACCACCTGCGGGACAGATTGATCCCGCGAAGGATGCGTTGTCTGCAGTTGACTTTGTGAATCAGCATGGTGGCTGGAAAGGCCGTTCGCGCATGATGCTGGAGACTGCCGACATCAAGACGCAGCTTGAATTCCAACAGTATTATGGTAGCTATCCGATTATGGATTCCATGCAGTTCCGCTTTGGCACGATCAGCATGGAGATGCAACAGGAGACGGTATCCAGCTATGAACGATCGCTGGAATACCTGAACGAAGGTGCAGAGACGAAGAAATCGGTCAAATTGCCTGGCGGAGACAAGCTGAAGGCTCTTATTAAAAAGGTCGCAGGTGAGAATCGCCAGGTGGTGGATGTCTACCCGGCGTATCGTCCTTCTTCAATTGAGGACGGACTAAAGCTGATCCCGGTATGGGTGATCCGCTTTGGAAATGGTGAGGAAACTACCGTATCTTGATAGGTTATAGTCTTTGAACCAAAGAGTAGCTGTACTTTATCACTACGCGTGCAGAATAACCTTCCGATCGCTGTTACCCCCAGATTTCTTGAATTCCCTTTTAACACGGGAGAAATCTGGTGGTAAAGGCGAACGCTCCGCTTCTTCAGGTTATTTCTGCCCTCTCCGTTATCGTATAGCTTTAAGTTCAAAGGCTATAAACGGCCAGTTCCGGTGGAAGGTGTAGGCAACTTGAGAAAGTATTGCAAGCAGCTAAGTTAGGGGGGAACGTTTTGGATTGGGGACGGGCGAAAAATGTGTTGATCTATGCCTTTCTGCTGCTCAATCTGGTGCTGGGATACCAGATCTGGATGGATGCGCGAGAGACGGCCGGAGCCAATCTGGACTTCACCTCACTGGCAGATAATACACAGCAGGCGATGGAAGAGAAGGGCATTCAGGTGCTGGCTCCGATTCCGAATGAAACGCCGAAGCTACCGAAGTTGTCCTATGAATTCATTGAAGAGGACAAGGCGGGCGTGGATATGGAGCTGGAACAGCCTGTAGATAGCAAGTTGATCTTCTCGCAGAGTGAACTGGAAGATGCTTTGCAGCGTGAGATTCCACAGATCGGAACATACCGGCTGGATCAGCTGATGGCCGAGGATGGGGCTTTTGTGCTTCACCCACTGGTCGATGGCAAATGGCCGCTCTTCAATGTGAGTCTGGAGCTATTCTACAGCGACCAGAAAATAACGGGTTACCGTCAGACTCCAGTGCGGATTACGACCGCAGAGGAGAGCGATCAGCAGGTGCTTCCGGCGTCGAAGGCGCTGGGAACGCTGATCGAGAACTTTTTGCCAAATGATGCAATTGTCAAAGATATTCAGCTGGGCTATTACGGCCAGTTGTTCAATTCAGATATACAGGTAGCGATGCCGGCATGGCGGTTCGTGCTGGAAAGTGGCGAAGTGTTGTACGTGCAGGGCATCAGTGGGGATGTATTCAGTCCCAAGACAGACAAACCAGGGGAGTAATGCGTTATGGGGATATATTTTACCGTGTTATCCAGCGGTTCGACAGGTAATGCCACAGTCATACAACATGGGGGTACCTCTCTCATGATTGACGCGGGTCTTAGTGCGAAGCGATTGGATGCACTGTTTCAGGAAAGGGAGATTTCTGGGGCAGAATTGGACGGGATTCTGGTTACACATGAACATTCCGATCACATTAAAGGACTAGGCGCGATGTCTCGGAAATATAATTTACCAATCTACGCGAATCTGAATACGTGGGCGGCACTGGAGAAGTCGGTTGGGGCGATTCCAGAGGAAAACCGGAGGGTATTTGAGACAGGTGAAAAGCATGATTTTGGGTCACTGCGCGTGGAATCCTTCGGGATCTCGCATGATGCGGCTGAGCCGGTAGGGTACACATTCGATGATGGTACGGAGAAGCTGTCTGTTGCAACGGATCTTGGGTACATGAGCGACAAGGTTCGTGAAGCGATTTCCGATTCTGACGTGCTGGTGCTGGAGGCGAATCATGATGTCGAATTACTGCGTATGGGACGTTATCCATGGAACACCAAGCGCCGGATTTTGAGCGACATTGGGCATTTGTCGAACGAAGCGGCAGGGGCAGCGCTTAGTGAACTGATGAACGGACGCATCAAGCGCACGTATCTGGCACATCTTAGCCGAGATCATAATATGATGGACTTGGCGAAAATGTCGGTGCGCGACGCGATGGAGAGCCGTGGATGTTTTTATCGGGATCATGAGTTCAAACTCTGTGATACGTATTACGATCGTCCTACGCCATGGGATAGGGTGGGTGAGCCATAAAGCTGTCCAGTTCGGCGGCTTTGCGCTCAACTTCCTCGCGGGTTAGGATGCCTTTATCAATAAGTAGTTCAATGATGGTGCTGAGTGCAAGGGTATTGCGATAGTGTTCTTCCTTGAGATCGGCCAGCTTGGCCGCCATATGAACTTCATCCATGGCTGTAAGTGTACGTGTGCGATCCATATATATCCTCCTCTATTAAGCTTCGAATTGTCTTTTACTATTATTGTAGTCAGGCTTGATGGAAAACATTCCTCTTTTTGCCGCTAACATTTGTGTGATGAGACGTGTATGCTGAACCTGTGACTATGCAGGGGTGAAAAAGTTCTTCAAATTTGCCAAAATGGCGCTTAGCGGACCGGATTTTGTGGTGATAGATACTATGGACCTTTATTGTTAAGCGCGTTATAGCGGAAATTTGCTTTAATTTTCGTAAATATGCAACTTTTTGTGATTTGACGTGTTTAGTATATGAGGAGCATTGTGATTTTGGCTGTTTTGCGTGTGAAATGGCATGTCATAGAATGCGAGAGCATGATTGATAGAGTCACTGACAGAATGGCGTGTCCGTTCTGTTGTACATAGACGCTGTATCTTGATTTGATGCCGGGATGCGGCGATATGCAAGACCATTTTTTAAAATTGCAAAAAAGCATGGGAAACCGTTGGAGTCTTCACGTAACGAAGACGACAGAAGAAACCTGAAGAAACAGAGTGTTCGCCTTTAGGAACAAATTTTTACCTTGGAAGAGGGGATCAAAAAAATTTGTGAGTAACAGCGATCGGAAGGTTCGTCTGTTGGCGGAGTGGTGTATGTGAGAACTCCATCGTTGATCCATGCGACAACTTAGGCGGCAGTCAGGGTCTTGATGCGTGACAACGAAGGGGAGAGGATCACGATGGGATTGTTTGGAGACGATTTTTATTCAACCAAAGTATCAAGACGCGCCGAACCTGAACAGAAAGGCAAACTTCAGATCATCCGCCCTGGAGGCAGAGCACGTGGACGTGACCGCTGGAGCAATCCGCGCAGATCGCGTACGGGAATCAGTTCCACAGTGAAGGTAGCTGTGATTAGCTCAGTGATCAGCTCCATCGTGACCGTCATGCTGTTTAGCTTCATCACACAGCCCGCTTCGTTACCGCTGGCTAATGCTACAGGTAACGGTGGTGGAGGCGGTGCACAGACAGCGCAGGCAGCTGATCCATACGACCGGATTATCCAAGCAGCAGCCCATGTTCGTCCTTCCGTGGTGAGCATTGTGAACCATAAAACGGGTAGCAGTCTATCGATGGAAGATTCGGCGCTGGGCTCAGGGGTCATTTTCAAGAAGGAAGATGGCAAGGCTTATATTATGACCAACCACCACGTTGTGGAGGGTGCGAGTGATCTGGAGATTGTAACCGTAGATGGGGAGACACATAAGGCAAAGCTGGTCGGTAAAGATCGTGTAAGTGACATTGCTGTACTATCTGCAGAAGATAAAGGGCTGGGAGCAGTCGCGGAGATTGGCGATTCCAGCAAACTTCAGCGCGGTCAAACGGTGCTGGCGATTGGGAACCCGCTCGGTCTGGGCGGTACCCTGACATCCGGAATTGTCAGTTACACGGATCGTATTCTACCTGTATCGATTAATCAGGACGGAGTGTACGACTGGGAGCAAAACGTAATCCAGACGGATGCGGCGATTAATGAAGGTAATAGCGGCGGTGCTTTGGTCGATTTGAACGGCAAAGTGGTCGGCATCAACACGATGAAAATCTCGGATACGGGCGTTGAAGGTCTCGGTTTCGCCATTCCGATGAACGAAGTGATGAAAACGGTAGATTCCCTGCTACTGAACGGCAAAGTATCTCGTCCATACCTCGGCGTGTACACGGTGGATCTGAGCAACCCTTATGCACCACTGGATGACGAGCAACGTAAGGATCTGAAGCTGCCATCTCATGTGGACAGCGGCGTGGTTGTATTGGAAGCATCCGGTCCGGCATCTGAAGCAGGTATGAAGCTGAATGATGTCATTACGGAATTTGACGGGCAAAAAATCACCTCCACGCTGGATCTACGGAAGTATCTGTACGATGAGAAGAAGATTGGAGATACCATTGAAGTGACCTTCTACCGGGATGGCAAAGCGGAGAAAGTATCAGTGAAGCTGACGGATAAACCGGAGTAAGGGAAGTTCAACGAAACCTATACTGTTGCGTTGATTGAAATAGGGAAAGCTAGAAGAGTGATCAGATCAACTGACCACTCTTTTTTAGTTGTTGGATGATGTGCATTGCGCAATGCTTGGTTGTAAGGGGTGGGCTAGATCGTAATTACATAAGAAAAGGAGTACTTACCACTGGCCGACTATGAGTGGACTTGTTCATTCGACAGTAAATGAGTAGATCAACCATTTTATATTCTCATGATCAGTTAGACCCGGAGCCAAAGGAGCAGATACATAATACTTGTGCTGTGGTAAACTGTTGTCAATATGTTGGAGACGGTCGCTGATGCAATAACATCTGTTTGTCGATCTGATTTTATTTCAGAATGGAAGGGGTATTTTTAATGAAACATTTGAAGAAAAAGATGCTTGGGGGAACGAGTTTGGCTCTGTCCCTATTTATGTTGTCCGCCTGTGGGTCTGAGGTAGCTACGACAGGAGCATCTGTAGATACGAGTGCTCTGCAAGAGAAGATTGCAGGGCTTGAGAAGAAACTGGTGGAGCAGGGAGCCAAGAGCGTTGAGCAGGAGCAAAAGATCGCAGCACTTGAGACCAAGTTGAATGAGTTGAGTACAAATGTGATTGCGGTAGGTGAGGCTGGTGGCCAAACGCCTGTAACATCGGGAAACAACGGATCGGCGGGGAAAGGCGATGGGGTGCTGATTACCTTTGCCCAGTATGAGAAGCTTGAGGTTGGCATGTCGGTGGGAGATGTCATCGAGATCCTTGGCGGCGAAGGTGAAGCGCTGAGTGAAGCGGAGAATATGGTGGTGTACAACTACAAAGGTACAGCCGGCAATGGTGCCAATGCGGTTATTGCTTTTCAAGGTGGGAAACTGTTGACGAAGGCGCAGTCGGGATTGAAGTAAATAGTATTGGACATGAAGAGTCTGAATCTGTGGAATAAAGCGTATTACAGGGTTAGGGGAAGTTAAATGGGGGCCAATCAGAAAATTCTGGTTGGTTTTTTTGTTGTTTTTATAAAGTCTATGAGTAGCAGAGAAATAATTAGATGTAGATTTTTCTGATAATAACTTGACATATGCATTTAGTTGTAACTATAATCATTACATCGTATAAGTTGTAACTATAGTAGTTACATATAATGATTTGAAGGGGGATTTAGTCGAAGCAATTGTACAACCAGACTATAGGATGGTTTAAAAAATCAACGGAATTGGCTGCTAGATGCATTGTTATGATGATGGCGGCGACATAAAGAGAGGAAGATTAATTAAATGTTTACTAAAAAATCATCAATGGGCGTTATGCTTGTTCTATGTTTCATGTTAATTCTGAGTGCTTGTGCGGGTACAGCAAGTGAAACCGAAAATGCGGAAGACTCTTCATCCAATGCTGCTAGTGCTGGAAATACAAAGAGCGAGGAAACAAACACACCAGCGGTGGAGCTGAAATTGATCACCTATAATCCTGGGGGAAACAGCATTTTTGGCGTTTCATCAAACCTGATTGAAGGTCCAACTGAAATCGTGCTCGTTGATGCACAGTTCCAAAAGAATGATGCCGAGCAATTGGTCAAAATGATTAAAGAAACGGGTAAAAAACTGACCACCGCATATATCAGCCACAAGGACCCGGACTATTACTTCGGTCTATCGGTGATCCGTGAGGCGTTCCCTGATGCAAAAATCGTTGCGACTCCAGCAACGGTGGAAGGAATCAAGGAAACAATTCAAGTGAAGAATGAATATTGGAATCCGATTTTGAAAGAAAATGCACCAACTGCACAGATTGTTCCGAACGTCCTTGAGGGTGCTCAATTGACCGTAGATGGGGAAACCGTAGAGATTATTGGTCTAGATGGTTCCGATCCGTCCCATACGTTCCTGTGGATTCCTTCCATTAAGACTGCTCTTGGTGGTGTTCCTGTATACGAAAATTCGCATGTCTGGATCGCAGATAACCAAACGCCAGAGAGCCGTGACTACTGGCGCCAACTGCTGGATCAAATTATTGCATTGAATCCAGAGCGAGTGATTCCAGGTCATTACCTGGGTACCAGTGCCGGGGATATATCGAGTGTTACGTTCACCCGTGATTATATTGATAAATTTGAAGCAGAGGCAGAGACAGCCAAAGATTCAAAAGAACTGATTGCAAAAATGGAAAAAGCATATCCGGACTTTACGAATACAGGCGATCTGGAGACGAGCGCTCAGGTAATTAAAGGCGAAATTTCTTGGCCTTAAGTATAACGATGGAATTCTAGAAACGGTATAAGTAAAGGGCAAACATCCTTATCCTGTTAAGTGGGAGGGATGTTTTTGCTGTCATTAGGCGTGTAGGGGTTTCTTTTCGGCGGCAGGTGTGATAGAACTGAGAAGTGGCTATCCTGTAATGGGATACGCGGTTGTGAATCGGGAACATAGCTGGTTACAGAAAGGATGCTTAACGGATGTACGTTGTATGCAAAGAACACGTGGACATTGCCATCGACATGTTTGTCGATGAGTATGAGGACGCTCCAGATATCGTTGATCTGAAGGAGACGGAATTTGCCGATTGGGACCCGCCTGCGAAGTGCGCCGAGTGCGAACAGCACGCGGAATTCCTCGTCGTTTAGCGTACTGTAGGACTTAGATGGCCGGAGGCGTGACTTAAGGTGGCGCTTCGGGCTGACTTTCCATCCGGTATGAACATCACAGCAAGAAGCCAAGGAGAGCGTGATGAGCGCTCTTTTTGTCTTTGTGTGGGGAATTGGTGGTGGTTGTTAGGCAGCGTGGAGCTGTAGGGGTTAACGTGGGAGTAGGCGAGGGTAGGGGAAGATTAAGGTAGGTAGGTAGGTAGGTAGGTGCCGAGTTCCGATTTGGGAGGGAGCTCAGGTTGTAGCAGCGGTGCAAGGTGTGTAGGTAATAGAAAAGAAAGCCCGAGCATGGGAGAAAAGTGACGTTGGGTAACAGCGATGTGGGTAGGGACGTGGGTGTGGCGGAGCGGAGTAACTCTAAAGAACCTGACGGATCTTATTCGTGGCAAATACCGCCTGGTTGAAATCTAACGAATCGTAGACACTTTATGTTACTGAAAAGGCCTCGAAAGTGGTGGGGAACGCTTGTTTTGACTGAGATAGCGTGTTTCAGATTCGTTAGATTTTAAAGTAGCCGAAATGGGGCTGAATAAGGTGTGTGGGTTTCGTTAGAATTTGGAGAAATGTGTAGTATAGATAATATGAGTTGTGACAAACGATGCTATGAAGCATCTTACTTATAGAATATCTGGCAAGACAATTTAGGAGGAATGAATTTTCATGTTTATTCAGATTATTGGCGTAGGCAAATTGAAGGAAAAGTATCTGACGCTGGGCATACAGGAATATGCCAAGCGGCTCGCCCCGTACATCAAGTTTCAGATGATCGAGGTCGCAGACGAAAAGGCGCCCGATACCCTGAGCGAAGCTGAGGTTCGGGCGGTAAAAGAGCGCGAGGGCGAACGCATCCTCGCGCATGTGAAGAGCGAGGCGTACGTTGTCGCGCTCGCATTGGATGGCCAGCTCTGGAGTTCCGAGGAGCTGGCATTGGAGATCGACAAGCTCGGCACGTATGGGACGAGCCATGTCGTGTTTGTCATCGGAGGAAGCCACGGGCTCTCCGATGAGGTGTTGCGCCGAGCCAAGCAGCGCTTGAGCTTCGGGCGCATGACCCTGCCGCATCAGCTTATGCGGCTGGTATTGGTGGAGCAGATTTATCGTGCGGTGAAGATAAATCGCGGTGAACCGTACCACAAGTAAGAACACTCACGTTCGCATACTTATGTCCCTACCCTTGAAAACTTGCAAAATAGTGTAAATAATTGGGGAGTAGAGAGTAGCTACTTCTACCCGCCACCTTATTTCAATGGAAAATGGATCGATGAACTCTCGAATGAATTAGGTCTTTCCTACGAAAGTATTGAAGAATCATTTACTCAAAAACATAGATTTATTTTTAAGTCACATCGTGCTTTCCGATGTGACTTTTTGTGTAAAAGTTGATTCTAATTAAATTCTGCATATATCTCATTTGGCTCCTCTTGTTACCATAGAAGTAAAGGGGAGAAATTATATGGATAAAAAGATTAAACTACTATTCACAAAAGATATATTGAAAGAGTCCGCACAATGTTTTGGAATACGTGAGAACTCCATTATCGAATTAAATGGGTTTCAAAATTTCGTTTATTCCGGCGTCGTTGAAAATAGAGAAGTCATTTTAAGAATTACGCATGTCACCCATCGAAATGAAATATTAACAAGAGCTGAACTAGATTTCATCATGTTTCTGGCTGATCGCGGAATGAAAGTAGCAAGGCCTATTCAATCTTCATCAGGGGATCTTATTCATATCATTGACGGGTCCTTTATTGTGACAGCTTTTGAGAAAGCACCAGGCAGAAATGCAGTAATCGCCGAGGAGAGCAATACGTTTTATGAAAATATTGGACAAATGGTCGGAAAAATACATAAGTTATCGCTTAATTACTCGACCCAAAACCCACGCCATGAATGGAGTGGTAATACTCTATTAGAATCTTTTAGGAAGTATTGTCCGTTAGAATTACACAGTAACTATGATCGTTTAATTAATGAAATTAGTGCCCTGCCCAAGGAAAAAAATACATACGGTCTTATTCATGGGGATATCAGCCCTGGCAATTATCTTAATGATGGGGACAAAGCCTTTATTATTGACTATGATGAGGTGGAATATAGCTGGTTTGTTTCTGATATTGCTACACCATTATTTTATGAAATCCCAATTCCTTGGGTTGTGTCTGGAGATGTGAGGAAGGAGATTGCAAAACGCTACTATTGCAACTTCTTAAATGGCTATTGCAAGGAATACACTGTAAGCCAAAGCCAGTTAAACAAAGTTCCACTATTTATAAATTTAAGGCAGGCTAGAGTTTTAGCTGCGCTCTATAGAAGCAGAGACTTTAACGCTCCTGATTGGACTGAATGGTATGAGCAAGCCCGACGCTTCTACTATGAAAATTTATTAAATAACAGGCCTTATATTGATATGGACTTTTTGAGTTAACCGGTGAACCCTGTCACAATTAGCGGAGTAGAGGCTTTACACACAAAAAAGATCCAATCACCTGAGATGACTGGACCCTCAATCATAAACTTAAATTTCAAAATCAAGAGTACCCTGTTCGGTTAATTCAAAGGGACCAGGTGTAACATCTGCATCGGGTCTCTTTGTTCCGAAGAAATCGGAGTCAAAATGATATGGAGTGCTGTCCGGCTCCTCAAACTTCATGTTGGCGTGATAAGTCTTTCCAAGCAGATCCGTGGTAACTAACATTGTAGAGGTTCCCCGAAGAAATTCGGGCTCATTGATCTGAATGTGCACCTTACCTAGCGCAGGATCAATCTCAACGTTCATACCCTTCTGAGTATATACCTTCGCATCGGATTCATGAGTACTTGGAACCGCATGGTTAAGATATAAATTTCCACCCATAGCCACTGGAAGAACGGCATTGCCTATAAAGATATCCTTCGCCGCATCGCCAAGCTCAATAAGCTCCTCTTTGGTATATTCCCACCATTTCTTATCTTTCACATCAGGATGTTGATCGTAGCCGCCAAGTCCCACAGCATGCAGATAACATATGGAATTGTCCGGAACACCATCCATGACCGTCTTCCCGTCCTCTCCAACTTCATCTCTTGGTTTAAGCGGAAGATGCTCAAAGAAGGTGATGGGCACAGGCTCCCTATTAGGGTCATTGTCACCTATAAAGATATTGTTGTAGTACCTGTCATCGCCTCCAGTGATATTGGAGTATCCGGCCATGGCCGTTTCGTGAGGGAAGTGATATGGCGTAATACGAGTAATTTCGGAACGAACCACAAATCGGCCTGCAAACAAATTATGAGCAAATGCCCCGCCCTGGGCCATATTTCTGAAATTCATTGGAGAGAGAAATAGGTTATGATCGACCATATATGGACCATGGCAAACCTCAACGAAGAGGTCCTCCGAAAGATTGTCAAAAAATACATTACGGCTGATGCGAGTGCCCTGTGCCTGCCAGTCCAGCCAAAGCGCACGGTAACAGCTGTACATTATATTTTCGCTAATTTGAGTATCCAGGGAAGCATGAAGCTTAATTCCCGCAACTTCGGCACCATGTCTGAGTCGTTTGTGGTGAATATTATAAATACGGTTCTGATAAATGCGGCTGAAGGCTGCTCCCATATGACCCACAATACCTGCCTGTTCACAATCATGAATTACATTACCTCGAACAATGTGACTGCCGATGTTATCCTTATGCCACCCGGAGCGTAATGCTCGTAAAATAACCTCCTGCTCGCGTTGAGTACCGCCTTTACTATGCTTCTCCAAGGACTTGGTGTGCCCTGTGCCGATTTCGGTACCCAGGCTAATACCAACGCATTTGGATTCACTGATTATATTGTTCTCAATAATCCAGCCCTTGCTCCAGTGAGGTCCAATCAAACCTTCCTGGTAGTCCGTAGGTGGCGCCCATTGAGGAGAAGCTTGACGTAATGTGAAGCCACTTACGGTGATGTAGTTAAGTCCTGGTTGTTCAGGCCAGAAACAATAAGGACGTACATTAATTTCTACATTTTCCTTCCGAGGGTCTTTTCCGCCAAAATTGGCCCAGATTTTAGTTGTCGCAGAACCCACTTCCGCATACCATTTCAACAGTGAATCCTCGGGATACTTGGCTTCGTGCCAAACCTCAGGATTGTGAACGCTTTCAACATTGTTGCACTCATACAATGATTTGCCATCCAAATAGACATCGCCGAGATGAATTGGGAAGGGTCCGTCAAACAGCCAGTCTCCACTGAGCTCTACCTCATAGGGATTACGAACGGAAAAGAGGGAATTGAGCACTTCTGTGCTCCAGACATGGTCTCCTTCAGACTTCCAGTTGGTAATCCGCTCAGCTCCTGTAATCACGACTTCTCCGTCTCCTGCGGATCGATATACGATTCTATGCTCCGTTGTTCCTCCATTAGCCGGGTTAACCCATTCCCTGTATACTCCCGCATGAACAATAACGGTATCACCAGCCATGGCATGAGCCGCAGCGCGTGATATGGTACGAAGGGGTTGATCCGCTGTTCCTTTTCCTTGATCATTCCCATGTATGGATACATGATATTCCATAACAACTCTCCTTCTATTTTAAAATTATTGTTGTATCCCGTTATTATACTAGAAAATAATTATAATGGCAGAGATAGGAAGGTGTATGTTAAGCCTGAAATGATATTGATAAAAGGTAAAATCACATCCACTACCCTATGAAGTTGTGGATTTTTGCGTATTAAAGTCTTCTAGCTATTGTTAAAAGCTATGACTAGCCATGCATTTTTCATATAACAAGCATTCCTTTCCATCATGCTATACTCATTAGACTAAAAAGTTAGAAGGAGAAATAAATATGATACCATTTCGTAATGATCATGTAGGTAGCTTTCTACGTCCTGCAGATTTAAGTCAGGCACGTGAACAATATAAATCAGGCAACATCACATATGAGGAATTAAGAGCTGTGGAAGATAAAGAGATTATTCGAATTATTGAAAAGCAAAAGGAAAATGGCGTATTGGCAGTTACGGATGGTGAATTCCGCAGAAGCTGGTGGCATTTTGATTTTCTGGGCGGCTTGGATGGCGTAGAGTTGTATGAGCAAATAGACGGACCGAAATTCCATAATATGCAAACGCGCAAGGGTGGGATTCGTGTTGTTAGTAAAGTTGATTTCTCGAGTCATCCCTTTGTTCAGGATTTTGAGTTTTTGAAAAAGCATGCAGGTGACGCAGTAGCGAAACAGACCATTCCAAGTCCGAACATGCTTCTATATCGATTGGAGAATGACGCCAATATCTATACGGACCGAGAGCAATTCCTTCAGGATACGATTGCGGCGTATCAAAAAGCCATTCAAGCCTTCTATGATGCGGGATGTCGATACCTGCAATTAGATGATACAGCTTGGGCCGACCTGTTCTCAGACGCTGGTCACGATAAGCTACGTGCTAAAGGTCTGGAACCGGCGGAAGAGTTGAAAACGATGCAGCGCATGATTAATGAATCCTTGTCTCATAAACCAGCAGATTTAGTGGTGACGATGCATATTTGTCGTGGTAACTATAAATCGAACTATTTCTCAACGGGTGGTTATGATTACGCTTCTGAAGTTATCTTTGGAGGCTTAAACGTAGATGGATTATTTTTAGAGTTTGATGATGAGCGCTCAGGTGGTTTCGAGCCATTAAAATATGTGAATCGAAAAGATCTGAAAATCGTGCTTGGTTTACTCACATCAAAAACAGGCGAGTTAGAGGATAAAGAACACATTAAAGCTCGGATTGCAGAGGCGGCAACCTATGTTCCACTTGAGCAACTATGTTTGAGTCCACAATGTGGTTTTTCGTCTACAGAAGAAGGCAATATTTTAACGGAAGAACAACAATGGCGTAAACTTCGTTATGTTAAGGAAATTGCAGAAGAAGTTTGGAATTAATCCATTTAAATAACGGAGGGGATGTAAAATGACAATTCAAGCAGACCAAGAGACAATTATAGTTGAAGCGTTCATTAATGGTCAGAATGTAAAATCCCTTTCGCAGGTAGCAAAAGAGAATCCGGCAAACCCAACTGAGATCGTAGGTTATTTCCCTGTCACTACGAAAGAACAAGCCGTTGAAGCGATTGAAGCGGCGGCAGGAGCTTTTAAAACATGGAAACAGACCTCCATTGATGAACGCATTATTATGATGCGCAAGGCGATCGAGAAGATTAGAGCAGCTGAGAATGAAATTGTACATTTGCTGTCTAGAGAGCATGGCAAGCCCCTGTATGATGCACACGGTGAAATTTATGTTTCGTTAATGTGGATGGAGTTTGCTTGTAATGAAGCCAAATCGGCTCTACAGGAAGAGATCAAAGAGCATGAGAATGGTAAAACGATTCTTTCCTATGATCCCATTGGTGTGGTGGCTGCGATTAGTCCATGGAACTATCCCATTGCATTATCTACGATTAAGATCGCTCCTGCCTTACTTGCGGGCAACACTATTGTGCTTAAACCAAGCCCATATGCGCCACTGGCGGCAGCGAAGGTGGCAGAGATTATTGCGAGTGAGTTCCCGGCTGGTGTAATCAATGTCGTTCATGGTGATGCAGATGTGGGCGTTGAACTGACTAGTAATCCTCTTGTTACGAAAATCGCCTTTACAGGTGGAACCGCAACAGCTAAGCATATTATTAAAGCGGCTTCGGAAACGATTAAGGATATGACGCTTGAGCTTGGTGGTAATGATGCGGCTATCTTCTTGGAAAGCTTTGATGTTCATGATGAGCGAGCAATGCGCCGGGTTGTCATTTCTAATTTCTTGACAGCAGGTCAGATCTGTATGATCGCCAAACGTGTGTATGTACACCGTTCTATTTATGATGAGTTTGTGGAAAAATATATAGAGGCGGCAAATCGCTGGATTCGAATTGGTGACCCATTTGATTCAAATACGACGGTAGGTCCGGTTAATAACCTGAAGCAGAAAAATTATGTGCTTGGTTTGGTTGAAGATGCGCAAAAGCGTGGGGCTAAGGTCATCCCTCTCGGGCAAATTCTTGATCAGAAGCTGTTTGACCAAGGTTACTACCTACAACCTACGCTTGTCTTGGGTTGCGATGTTCATGATCCGATTGTAGTGGAGGAACAGTTTGGTCCTACGGTTCCGATTCTTCCATTTGACGATGAAGAGCAGGTTATTCATCTACACAATGAAAGTGTATATGGATTGACGAGTTCTGTCTGGGGGAAAGAAGAGGATGCCATCTCCGTTGCACGTCAACTCGAAGCTGGAACGACAATGATCAATACTGCTGCTGTTCAAGGTCTGGATGTTCGCTTCCCTTTCGGTGGGGTTAAGCAATCTGGTATTGGCCGTGAATATGGCGCCGAAGGCATCCGCACTTATACAGAAAAGCATGTCATCAACGTTCCGAAGACACTGGATCTTCCTTATATACCAGAATAAATCTTATAGCACACCACTTCGCATCGTACAGGGGAATGTACATGTGAAATTGAATGTAGGCTCTAACTTTGCGCTTTGTTTACTGATTTTTAAGAATCAGTAGACAGGGCGTTTTTTTGTCAGATCAGTTTGACAGTGGTGACTTTTTTAGAGAAAAAATAACCCCACATCTGATGGAGGTGATGCTGAAAAAATAAAGAAGCCACTCCATTGATGGAGTGGCTTGATACTCAGCTATTATACGGTGAACGGCGGTTATCTTCTACCTAGTGTCTCCCAAATGCCATGGAGCCAAGAGTCGAACTCAGCATCTTTGTCGCCCTCGTAAGTATCATAAATATCCAGACGTGTCTTTTGCAGTTTTTCCTTGAATTGCTCGAATGTGTGACCTTCAGGAAGGCTTTTTTTAATCCGTAGCAAAATTTTGTTAGTACCTTTAAACAGCTCACCTTTGTTTTTGGCAGGCATTTGTACATCTTCATCCAACTGCTTGAGCTTTTGATATGCGGCTTCGCGCACTTGAAACACTTGATCATTTTTCAAAACATGATGCAGCAATTTAATGGTAGGGGCTGTATTCCAGTTCCCCAATTCGTTCACCGCATTCAGTCTTTCTCTCCAGCTTGACGTCCGGTTAGCCGCTCGTTTGAGCTCTTCAAAGTTCTCCGGTAGTTCGTTAACTGCTCCAATATCATGGTTGTTCGTCAAAATTCAATCTCCTTAATCATCGCCATCTCGGCAGAATGATGAATGTTATTTATGTGATCACTATTATAGCACGAACCTGACTAAACTACTCCTATGATGCCAATTGGCTAGCCTTTTCCTTAATGAAGTCCACCATGTACACCCAACCAATCAGTCCACATAAGACAAAACCAAACGCATGTAGAGCTCCATAAATGGGAATAAAATCGAGTATGGTTAAGGAGTACATATTTTTCAGTAACGGATAGAAGATGGAAATGACAACAACCGTGTAAAAGGCTAGGCAAGAAAGGCCTAAAAAGATGGTTGCCTTAATATCCAAAGCATTTTTCCTCAAGTAAGTAAGGAGATAAGCGGTGTAAACCACAATATTGCAGGCGAACAAAGTGACACCAATGTATTCAATTGGCTTGGAGAAAATCATACCAATAGCAATCAATATGGGTCCGATGATATCGATGGCAACGACCCAAGGATACCAGCTTTTCTTCGTCATGATGCGTCCCAGTGCACCAATAAAAATCGGAACGATCGCAGATGAGAAATGGAAGTGGAGCGAGCTTAACGCGTGCGTTGAAGGATTAGCTTGGAACAGGTTCAATTGATATTGATATAAGGTAAACCAAATGCCTCCGATAAAAAAATAAACGAGCCCCGCACCAATCGCTATTTCAGCTGCTTTTCCTTTAGAGATTACAATCGTGGTCAAGCCATAGATGCCAAGCAGCAGTGTGAACAGTAGCCATCCAAGAGACAGAATCCCTGGTATTTCCGTACTTTCTAACCCCCACATCTTACTACTCATTACCGACGCCAGGGTAAGAAGCGCAGCGGGAAATTGGAGCCATTTCATAGCAGCATAAATCATTCGTTGATTTTTATTCTTTTCGTCATGGTTTAAAAGTAAAATCACAAGAGGTACAATGACAAAAGCCGCAAACAGTAGAAATTTTTCAACAAGTTCGAATTGGAAGTAATCAAGGTAAAATATCAGAATGGTTATGATTCCACCGGGAAACACTGGTGCTAATAATGATTTCATTCGTTGCTTCAAGGAACTTTTCATGGGGTTTCCTTTCTAACTACGTTTATCGTAAGAACTGCCTGTATCCAGTTGTGTAGCATTCTTTAGTATAGATCGACAATTCTTCTTTAAGTAGTCTAACACATTTATTTGTCAATATATGAAAATAAGCTTATCTTACTGCGGTTGATGGAGTCATGGGAAATAGTCCTTCCGCTCTTCAAAGACTTTCACCATAAAGGAGCTGTGGTATCAAATGAATAAGGATAAAAGTATAGAAATGAAATACTCTTCAAAAGCAGGGGACATTCTACAGCAGATCAATAGTAAAACTAAGCTAGGCGAATTACGAAAAATCGCAAAGGATATTAAAAAAGATCACGAACTAGCTATGGAACTTTGGTCGACCGAAGCGTTTTTGCCCAGACTATTAGCTATTTTAATTATGGATAAAAAACTTCTCTCACAAGAATTGCTTAATAAGTTTGATAAGGATATGCAGACTCACACTTTTGATGAGCGAAATAACTTAATGGATTGGTTAATGGCTAATCAGCTCACCAAAGACAAGAAGACCATTGCATTGATGGAGTCATGGGAAAAAAGCCCTTCTGCTCTTCAAAGGCGAGCTTTTTGGTATTATCAAGCGCGATTGAGATGGACCGGACAAACGCCTCCTGATAACACCGAGGACTTACTATCTGCAATTGAAGCTAATATTACGCAGGAAGAGCCGGCAGTTCAGTGGGCTATGAATTTCATTGCAGGCTGGATAGGCATTTATGATCAAAAGTATCGTGCACGTTGTATAAAACTTGGTGAGAATACAGGTCTTTATAAAGATGAAATGGTATCAAAGGGCTGTACTCCTAATTATTTGCCAGAGTTCATTGCAATTGAAGTTAACAAACGAAATAAGAATTAGTTACCTCTGCGAATCCCTATGTGGTTCGAACTAATGGACCTCCCTGACTGCATCCATTAATAATAATGATGCCTTGCCCAATGAGTAGGAACCAAACCACAGGTTTATTTCTTTCATTATTCTTTCATAGCACTCTGTTATAATTTCAAAAATAAGTAATCAAAATGGAACAAACCGGCTGGGAAAAATGAAACGAAATTCAATAAGTTTTTGACTGTACATTAAAGCCAATAAAGATGAAAGGATAAAAAGAATAGATATGAATATAGCGATAGAGAAAGAGTTGCAAAAACGGCTACTTGTTCCGTGCGAGCAAAGATTACTGTCACTCCTATTTAAGGAACACGTGAATATAGAAGAAATAGAGGATCAGCTTCAGGGTCTGAATATGGATACGGGTAATCATAATTATCTGCTGATGTTAGCTCATTTTGGGTATAACGTCGATTGGATGGGATTTCCGAAGCATGTCATCCCACAATTAAAAGGCATCTATCGTTATTATCAGGTGGAGAATGCCCTGATGCTACAGAAACTTTTTATGAGTACACAGAAGTTGAATGAAAGGAATATATACCCTTTGCTTTTAAAGGGAGCCGCGATGCGTCTACATTTTGCCTCAGGAGTATCTAGAATGATGGCTGATTTAGACTTTGCGCTCGAGGGTGAACAATATGAAGAAGCGGTTTCAATTTTTCAAGATATGGGTGCGGAGTATATAGTAGAAGCTAAGCATTCCATTACATATAAGTTGGGAAAGACGGAGTTTGATATTCATCATGTCATATTTAAGAACAATCTTGAAAAGGGCAGTGATATTTGGGAGAGAGTTGAACAGGTTGAGGTGAATAGCTGTAAATTCAGAGTATTATCACCGCTAGACATGTTTGTCCATATATTAGATTCGCAATCCAGATGCATATTTGTTGATGAGATGCCGGAACGACGGATGAAGTGGTTATTTGATGCAAAAATGGTCTTGAAAATGATGCCTGACACGGATTGGACAGCAATAGCAAAGCGCGCGAGTGAACTGCATTGTAGTTATCGGGTTCACTTGATGATGAAATTATTTGCAACCTGTTTTCCAGAGGACATTTCGTTAGAGGATGCAGAAAATTTATTTGCAGTGGATAGCGGATATGGCAAATGGCTAAAAGACGCAATGGATTTTTATGAGACGATTGTGCCTTATATGAAAGAACGCCGTGCGGACGAAAATAGTTCAATCACGCTGCGGGTAATACATTTAAGAATAAAATATAAACCTATCAGAAAGGAGTATAGATATTATTCTCATGAATTAAAGGAAGTAGAATCTGGTATGTGTTTTGCAAAATATGTTGCCGAACTTTACCACTTAAATAGACCCGTGAAATTGTATCAGAAATTTCTCTCACGGTTAAGACTTCGTTGATTAGAACAAATACTATGCGAGAAAAGAGAGAATAATGGATGGATAATAAAAAAGCTACAATTTCCACTTTCTTCGAAGATGTTAATAAGCGAATTTTGAAGAAAAACGGGATGCATTATAAGAATATGCAAATCAGATTAGCAGATAAGGTTCTCGAAATTCGATATTGGGATGACATAGAGGTTTCATTAATACGATCATCTCTTTTGGGAAGAGTCCTTTCAAATGAGCAGTACGTAGTGCCGGATGCAGTAATCTGGTGCTATACGGATGATGTTAATGTCTATATTCCCGATTCGTTTCGCGATAAGCCGCTGCAAGAAGGAGCAATAACCGATGTATATCAGGGAAAGGATGCAACGGGAAGCATCAAGGTTACTAGAAGTACGGAGATGGAGGGTGCCGACTACATCAGGAAGACCTATTATTTCTGCAGACAAGCAGGCACTGATTATGATGATTGCATGTTGGGACATCCACTTATAAGATGTTTTTATTTTTGGGCAGAGCAGGAGAACATATTGATTCTGCATTCCGCTGCAGTCGGATTTAATCATAAGGGTGTATTGATAAGTGCGCGGGGTGGTGCTGGGAAGTCAACTTTATCGGTAAGTTGTTTGCTTGAGGGGTTAGATTTTGTGGCAGATGATTATGTTATGATGCGTGAAGTGGGAGAACGAAATGCACTGCCACTATATACAATGGTTGGATTGAATTCGGATATGTATCAGATTTTGAAACCGAACATGCCTGTTATCAAGACGGAGGAAAAGCGAAACGGGAAGAAGTTCTTTGATGCATCCGCCTATCCTTTTCAGGAAGAATTACCGATTAAAGCTATTTTGTGTCCAACTGTTACAGAGGGAAGCGATCCAATGATTGTGCCGACGGACCGAGGTTCAGTATTGGTAAAATTGGTTCATTCCAGTGTAAGTCAGATTGGCGGACGAAGAGATACAGAAATGGTTAAGAGAATGATGGACAGACTGAAGGATTTACCCGTTTATGAGTTTCGTTTAAGTAAAGACCTTAAGAAGAATGTAATCGTATTGCAAAACTTTATGGAGGGACTTTAACATGTATAAATTAAATGATGAGAAGATGTTTTATGATATTGCTGATGGACAAGCCATTATAATCAATTTTGTTACTGGAATGTATTATGGAGCAAGTGCTCTTGGATCGATGGTTTTAGATGCGTTGATGCAAGGCAAGGACCCGAAGCAGATTGTCGATACAATTAAAAATAATGAGGACTGTGTAGTGGATATTGATCAGCGTGTAGAGCGGTTTATTGCTGCGCTTACGGAAAAGGAAATATTTATTTTAGATGATCAACCTTACAGCCAAGAATCATTGGGCGATTTTGTCGTGGTTCATGGAGATTACAGCCTTGAGTTGAATGAATTCGCGGAGGTTCAAGATCTTCTGTTGGCAGACCCTGTACATGATGTGGAAGCAGATATGGGATGGCCTAAGCTAAAAGAAGAGGATTAATACAATGAGGCTATCCATTATTATGCCTGTATATAATGCGGGATATTATTTAGAAGAAGCAGTGGAATCGATATCGAACCAGACCTGGAATGGCGAGAAGGAGATTATTATTGTAGATGATCAATCAGAAGATCATTCCTTTGCGACTGCCCAAAGATTAGGTGATCGTGTGATCTCGGTGGAACATGGTGGTGCAGCAAAAGCAAGGAATGTCGGACTCAAGATGGCTTGTGGGGATTATGTATTATTTCTGGATGCAGATGATGTTTTGTCTCAGGATGCATTGGATAATCTTTTTACTGCCATGGAAGATGAATCGAACTGTGTTGTTGTATATGGAAAGGCAAAAGATTTTATTTCGCCGGAGTTATCGAGTGAACAAAGTATGAAACTGAAGGCAAGAGAAAACGGTTATGGCGGTGTATTGCCGGGCTGCGCGCTTATCAAAAAATCAGTCTTTGATCGGAACGGATACTTCGATGAAAATCTTTCAAGTGGAGAAACGGTAGATTGGATGATGAGTTTGAAGGAAACAGGAGCCGTGGTTCGTGAAATCAATCAAGTAACGTTAAGGCGACGCCTTCATATGACCAATACAGGACGTTTAAAACGTGAAGAAGAAATGAAAAATTATGCAGCTATTTTAAGGAAAAGGATGTCAAAAGAATGAAACCGTTAGTATCCATCATAACGCCAATCTACAATGCCATGCCATATTTAAACACTTTCTTAGATTCTGTAGAAAACCAGACCTATGCGCCGTTAGAACTTATTTTGGTAGATGACGGGTCTACCGATGATTCACTCTCGGTCCTTACAGAGCGGGCAGTTATAATGGAAGAAAAAGGTATATTGGTGAAAGTTCTATCCCAAAACCATGCAGGACAGGTGGCTGCTGTAAATCTAGCACTTCCGAGTGTCCACGGCGAACTATTAACCTGGTGCGATGCGGATGACTACTGGACGGATGACAGTATTGAAAAGAAGGTAGAGTGTCTTCTAACTCATCCTGATATTAATATGGTGCGAAGCAACGGATTAATCAAAGATGAGACAGAGAATCCGATTATGTATAGAGAAAAAAATAATCAGCCTTTTTTGTCCGATATATTTGATGATTTGTTCCATGAACGTATCTTGGAACTTGCGGGCCGATTTATGGTGCGAACAGAAGCCTTGTTTTCCTGTTATCCGAATCGTCAGATTCCGGCATCCACTGTGGATCAGAATCCGCAGCTGCTACTTCCAATCGCGAGCAGAAGCAAGTGTGCTTATCTAAACGAGGAGCTGCATGTATATTGCAGGAGAAGTAGCGGTCATTCTAGTACGAAGCGTAGTTTCACGGAGACTATGAAACGGATAGAAGATATCAAGCAGCTTTATTTAAGTATTTTGCCTTATTGTGAATGTGATCAAGAGTATTATCACAAAGAAGTGGAACATATGATTGCTGCATTTAAGAAGACCTTAATGCAAACTACGGCCATGATAGCAAGAAATAGAACGAGCAACGAGTGAAGACTGAAATTAGTGTGCAGTAGTTTTGATGGACTATACGAAGAAAGCGGCGACTTGCCTTGAATAAATCACTCGGAGTAAATTTACTTACATTATGGAATCTGTTTGGTCGAAAGCGACAGATTCAATTTGGCGTGCTTGTCTTTTTCTATGTGATCGGTGCAGTGTTAGAGACCGCAAGCATTTCACTTATTGTTCCTTTTGTTTCTACTATTCTAGAAGGGGATCATGAGAGTATTAGCAAAGTTGCTTTTTTTGCGGGAATTGTTTTTATATGTTTTCTAGTAAAAAACGTGTTTGTATATGGGTTAGGAATTATAAAGCGCAAATATATCGTTAACCAATATAAGGATACAAGCAAGTCATTGTTGCGCATGCACCTGGATCAAGATTATCAATCTTTCACTGATGAAGATTCGTCGGCTCTTATTAATAATATTAACAAATACACGGGTTCCATCTTCCTGAGTATACAGAGCATGCTGGAGTTTATTGCAGAAGCTGTCGTCATTCTCATGCTTTTGGCTTACATGTGCGTCCTAAATGTCAATATTTCAGCGGCTTTGATTCTGGTGTATGTTCTTATCATGATCTTGTTCCATCGGTTTATTTATACTAAAGTGCGAGAGACCGGAAAACGTTCCAATCACAGCTTCGACCGAATGAGTGCCGTCACAAGAGAGGCCATAAATGGTATCAAGGAAGTGAAATTGTATCACGCAAAAGACGCAGTGGAGCATCTCTATGAAGGGTACATCGAGGAAAATGTAACCTTAGAAGTAAAGCAAACTGTCTATTCCACATTGCCTAGACATCTGATTGAATTGATTACGGTGGCTTGTATGTTGATGGCGTTTCTTGCTGTTTATGTAACGAATGGCTCATCCGAGGACGTCATGTCGAAAATGGCCATTCTAGCCTTGATTTTAATTAGAGTTATGCCAGGAGTGACCAGAATAAATGGTTATTTATCTTCTTTGTATGCGAACTCCTCGGTTTTGGATCGAATGGACGGGGGTTTCTACGAGAAGATTCAAGGGATACTAAAGGAAGACAAACCAAGAAAGTCGTATGCTGTAAATGATCAAGACAAAGATACACATGCTACAGGCAGGTTTAATCAGGGCAGTAGAATTGTATGTAGTAATCTATCTTTTTCCTATGAGAATGGAAAAGAAGTTTTGAAGAAAATAAACGTTGAGATTCCTTGTGGTGCTATTGTCGGTTTAAGGGGCCCCTCCGGAATAGGCAAAAGTACACTGTTAAATCTGTTGACGGGTCTTCTTGTGCCAAATGACGGAAGACTCGATATCGAGCATGGAGATGGAACGACGGAGCAACTTAGCGAGGCAAAGCTTCGTTTCGGATATCTTCCCCAAAAAGTATTTTTGTTGAATGCAAACCTGAAGGAAAATATTGTTTTCTATCGGGACTATGATAAAGAAAAAATGACGCATGCTATATCGGTGGCTCAAATAGCAGATATGATTGCAGGGTTAGGTCAAGGTGAAAATACCAATCTTGGTGAGAACGGAATCTTTCTTTCCGGGGGACAGTGCCAACGCGTAGGCCTAGCGAGGGCGGTGTACGATTCTCCGGATATCTTGGTGTTGGACGAGGGAACATCCGCATTAGACGAATGCCTTGAAGAGGAAGTGATGAGAGCAGTGTCTAGATTAGATAATCAGACTGTTATCATTGCATCTCATCGAGAATCAACTCTAAAGTATTGTGATTTCGTTTATGAATTGAAGTGATTTGATAGAGTGAAATGTTGAAGCCGATTAGAGACAGCTGCAAGTAAAGTTGTCTCTAATCGGTTTTTTCTGCTTCCTGGGGGATCAGTTTGGTTCGAGCCAAGTGTATACGTTAGAAGTCGGGATGGATCGTGGTTCCATCATCGCTATGTTCTTTCATTATTCTTTCATAGCCCTCTGTTAATATCCATAGAGGATGATGGATCTCGGATCTGGGTTAAAGCTTGCTCTAGCAAGGCTATCATTCTGACGTATGCCGATAGAAAATAATCAAGGATTAGTTACCTAATCAAAGGGATGAAGGAGAGGATACATATTGTTATCGTTTAATTGGAGAAAGACGGTTTATCTTGTTATAAGCTTCGTATTGTTGTTCAGCATAATCGTTCCATTCGAGGTGCGATCAGTTTATGCTGCAGATCCTTCTTCACCTGTTAAAGCGGAGAAAATAGACGCAGGAGGGAATGCTTCAATGGTGTTAAAGTCAGATGGTACCTTGGTTAGCTGGGGGCCTGGTCAACTAAACGTCCCCGTAGGCTTAAGCGATATTATGGCAATTGATGTTGGGTATTTTCATATACTTGCATTGAAGTCAGATGGCACGGTGGTCGGCTGGGGGAACAACAGCTTTGGTCAACTAAACATGCCAGCGGGCTTGAATGATGTGGTGGCAATCGCCACAGGAAGCAGCCATTCGCTTGCATTGAAGTCAGACAACACGGTTGTCGGCTGGGGTAACAATACCAACGGTCAAACCAATGTACCAGTGGTTGTAGAAGGGGTAGTGGGGATTGCTGCAGGAAACATCCATTCGCTTGCACTGAAGTCAGATGGCACAGTGGTCGCTTGGGGAGGCAACAATAGGGGTCAAACCAATGTGCCCGTAGGCTTAAACGGAGTAGTGGCGATTGCTGCAGGAGAAACTCATTCACTAGCGCTAAAGTCAAATGGCACAGTTGTTGCCTGGGGATCTAATCAGGACGGTCAAACCAATGTGCCAGCGGGCTTAGACGGAGTAGTGGCGATTGTTGCAGGAGAATATCATTCATTAGCGCTAAAGTTAGATGGCACAGTGGTTGCCTGGGGATACAATAATAGTGGTCAAACCAATATACCAGCCGACTTAGAAAGAGTAGTGGCGGTCGCTGCAGGTCATTTTCATTCGCTTGCCTTAAAGTCAGATGGTACCGTAATTACCTGGGGATCTAATCAGGATGGACAAATGAATGTACCTGGGAATGCCAATCTGAGCGGGCTTAAGCTACAGGAAGGGGATTTCACAGAATCCTTTGATCCTTCAGTCATGGACTACACGTATTATTACGACGGTCAATCGCTGTCCAGTGTAGATGTGACGCCGACACTCGAGAGCACTGACCAGACAGTTATGTATGTGAACAGTGAGCTGCTGCCGTCAGGTAGCACGAAGACGATAAACTTTGCGGGAGCAACCACGGATACGGTTATTCCTGTTCGCGTGGAGCCCTACTTGTTACCCGGTAAAACGTATACCATTACGCTGGCGATCGATTCAACGCCTCCGGAAGTGCAGTTTGGTACGAATGGTGGTGTAGTGGCAGCGAAAACTGCAGCGAGTATCGTAACGGTCAGCGACCTACAAAGCGGAATAGATGATCATTCACTGCAATATGTGTGGACGCAAAGTACCGCCGTTCCGGCAATGGGCTGGTTGCCATTTAGTGACGGCGATACGTTGAGTCAGACTAGCGGGAATGGAAGTTGGTACTTACACATTCGCGCAGTAGACAAAGTAGGGAATGTTAAGGCTGCTGTTTCGAATCCATTTCTACAGGATAACACAACGCCGGCACCAGCACCGAGCCCAATAGATCAAGGCGGTAGTTCACCTGTTGGGCCTTCGGTAACCCCATCCCGATCTAACCAGGCAGCTTTAGCTAAAATAAATGTTTATAATTCCGGAAAGACATTGGAATTATCTCCTAAGTTCACGTCGGGGACTACGACGTATACAGTGGAAACAGACGCTGCGCAGGTTGAACTGGAAGTAGCTTCAGCCCATCCCAAGGCGGTTGTGAAGCTGTTGGGAGAACGGATAAGTGAGATGACGACTGTTCCTTTGGTGATGGGTGCTAATGTATTAACCCTTACGGTTCAAGCTGAGGATGGAACGATCAAGACGTATACCGTCACCATTAACCGTATGACCCATGATGAACATCATGTTCCTTCAGCTCCGGTATGTCGGCTCACGGATATCGAGAATCACTGGGCAACATCCGAAATTTGCGAGGCAGCAGAATTGGGTATTGTGGAGGGGATAGATGCCTACACCTTTGTACCAAGAGGCAACGTAACAAGAACGGAGTTCGCCGTTATGCTGATGCGGACACTTCAGATCCCGATACATAACGAATCAAGTGAGGTGTCTTTCCGCGATGCAGAAAGCATCCCGGCATGGGCACACCTGACGATCCAGACAGCTGTAGCCGAGGGAATTCTGCAAGGATATCCCGATGGAACATTACGGCCGAAGCAAACGGTAAGCCGTGCAGAGATGGCTACGATGGTCTCCAAGGCCATGAAGTGGAATGCTGATCGTACGGCTAACTCTTATTTCTCTGATAATACAAGCATTCCAACATGGGCCAAGGCATATGTCGAAGCTGCTCAGGAGCACGGACTTCTGAAAGGGCAAGCGGGTAATCGATTTGTTCCGGAGGGACGAACAACAAGAGCCGAAGCAGCGGTTGTACTCTTGCGACTTTGGAAATCTATACATTAAGCAATAAAGGACTGACCCCTGATGTCATTAGATGACAACAGGGGTCAGTTTTTGTTGAAGCCTGATAGGAGATATGCTTGTAATCCATAATTCCCTCTACTATTATGGATAGAAAAGGCATAAGGTGTCTATTTTCTTAATTTAAATATAAAGGGACCTGATGTATGAATTCCACTGTAGAACTTATCCTGATGATTGTTTCATTGATCATGACGGGTATCATCTTACTCACTGTGTACGGGTTTAGACGAGAGCGCGGAGTAATCTACCTCGTAGGTTTGATCGTATGCCGAATGATGTACTCAAGCAGTATCATTCTGGAGAGACATAGCGATGTATTTATGACTAAATTAATTTTTCGCAATATTCAGAATACGACCCAAAATGTAATGGTCCCTTTCTTGATCTTATTCGTTTATCACTTAGTCGGTCGAGACAAGCTGCTGAAGACCCAATGGAAGATCCTATTGTTTGCCGTATTTGTATCGTGGTCGTTGCTTATGTGGCTTGACCCAAACTTTCATATTATATATCTGACGATTGAGCTTTATAATGGCCACCTAGTCACAACAAAAACCCTCTATTCCAGAGCATTCAGCCTCATTTGCTATAGTGCAGTGGTTATATGCCTCTACTATTTATTTCAGTATGTAAGGAATATTAGGAGTGATTATCGTAAGCCGGGAATGTGGGTTCTCCTTCTGGCTACATTACCGTTTGTCCTGGAGATTATCAAATTTGTGAAGCCTGAGTGGTCATCATGGTTACTTCCATTAACAGTTTACTGCGGATCTACAGGGACAATTATGCTGGTGATTATTCTGAGGATTAAGTTCTTCTCTACCGTTCCGATTGCCAGGAATATTGTGCTTGATACGTTGCAGGAGAGTATTGTGATTGTGAATGGTTCGGGAAAGGTCATCGATAACAATAATCGAGCTTCACAATGGTTCTCAGAGTTGGGCTATACCAATATTTCGGGTCGGAATATATCGGAAATCCTAGCGTCCTGGCCAGAATGGTATAAGCTGAGCAAGTCTATGCAACCGGGCAGTGTAGAGATTGATAAGTGGCTGGATGGAGAAAGAAAAATATATAGTGTAAACGTATATCCATTATATACACTGGGTAAGGCACAGGGTAATATTTCTCTTATTTTTGATATTACAGAGAAACAACGGCATCTGGAGCAGATGGCACAGTTGAACCAGTTGAAGGATCAACTGTTTACAATTATATCGCATGATATTCGCAGTCCGCTAGCGCTGCAGTTTCAACTCGTGGAGTTACTGGAGGCGGACAGGCAATCCTTCGCTGCGGATCATCAGGAGATCATTGAGCAGCTGGGTGACCAGATTCGTAATACACTTGGAATGGCTAATAACTTGTTGGAGTGGTTTCGCAGTCAGGTTGAAGACATGACACTTCGTCCAGAGTTACTGGAGCTTTCGGAGGTTGTTGAGGACTGTTGTCATATGTTACACATTAAAAGTGAGAGTAAACATATCAGCGTGATGAATAAGATTGCTATAGGCACCCATGCATATGCAGATCGGGAAACAGTTGGTTTAATTATTCGTAACTTATTAACCAACGCCATCAAATTTTCCGAATTGGGTGGTTTAATCGAAGTGTACGCTCAGTTGTCAGGAGACATGGTGATCGTGTCCGTTCGTGATAACGGAGTAGGTATGGAAGAGGGGCGAGTTCGTCAGCTATTTAACGAGAAGCAACTCAACTCCATGGCGGGTACATTAGGTGAAAAAGGGGCAGGGCTTGGACTGCTCGTAAGTCGACAGTTCGTACAACTAAGTGGTGGAGATATGTGGGTAGAAAGCACGGTGCAACAAGGAAGCGTATTTCACTTCACTTTGAGAGGCGGAACAGAGAGATGAAAGTTCTCATCGTTGATGATGAGCCTGCCATGCTGTTGGCAATGAAGCGGATGCTGTCGAATATACAAGATGTGGAGATTGTCGGAAGCTTTCAGAATGCGGCAGAGGCACTCGATTTCGTTAAGAACAGGGAAGTGGATCTCGCATTCCTGGACATCCAGATCGCTACGGACAATGGATTAGAGCTTGCACGCAGCTTGATCTCAGTTTGTAATGATCTTGACATTGTGTTTACCACTTCGCATGCAGAATATGCGATTCACGCTTACGATGTTTATCCGTTGGACTACATGGTTAAGCCGATTTCCAGAATGCGACTGGCTCAGACGCTCACTAGGGCGGCCAGCAGACGCAGATCTTCTTCTAATCTTGCTGACGACATTGCGCCTAATCGGCTGACGGTTTATGGACTGAGTTGCTTCGAGGCTAGCAGCAAACAAGCGGGTGCAGTAAAATGGAAATCCAAAAAAAGCATGGAGCTATTTGCCTATCTGCTTGTTCATCAGGGTCGAAGTGTAGCCAAATCCCGAATCCTGGAGGATCTCTTCCCAGGGAGGCCTCTCAAGCAGGCGGAAGTGTACTTGAATACGATTGTCTATCAGCTTAGAAAGGTGTTATCCGAGCATGGGTTCAAGGAGATGATCCTATCAGCGCAAGAGCAATATCGGGTAGATTTAGATCAAGCCGATGTTGATTTTATTCGATTCGAACAGACCATGTTGGAGTTATTCGAATTCAATATAGCTAATGAAAAAGCGGCCATAGCGTTAGAGAAACAGTTCGTAGGCGAGTTGTTTGAGGGTAAATCTTTTGATTGGGCGACAGGGGAACGTGAGAGATTGTTAATTGTGTACGTTTCCTATGCCAAGCGTCTTGCAAGGTGGTTGCTGGAACGGAATCAATATAATGAAGCAGCACGCATTGCCAGAAGAATTGTATCCCGCAATGAGTTTGAGGAAGAGGCAACATTGCTGTTGTTAAGTATATTGGGAGCCATGGGAGATCGAAAATCACTACATAACCACTATGAGCAATATACACAATTACTGCTTCATGAACTTGGATTACAGCCTTCGCTGTCTATTCAACAGCAATATGAACAATATCAATGATATCCTCCTGATAAACAAAAAAAGAGCCGCAAAGCATGCGGCTCTTCATTTTTTTAACGCCCGCCCGTATTGGAAGCCCAGACAGGAATCCAACTGTTCGGATAATTGCTATTGGTCAGGGTTGTGTTATAGAGAACTAAATTCCCATCACTTTGCATGACCAGTGTATCACCTGTTGTGTTAGCAGGTAAGCTGCTCCCGTGATGACCTGGAATCCATGAGGTGGTATTGGGAGACCAGGCAGCTACCTGTACAGAAGTATCAATCATCAAAACTTTATCCCATCCCCAACCGGTGTAATATTCGAATTTACCTGTAGCCGGGTTGAAGCCATAACGATAACCATATTGGTAAACATCTTGATACTTCATGCCATATTTATACATGACAGGTTTCCCGTACTGTGGTTCAAACTTGAATGAAAGAGCCCCACTGTTACTGGTACCGCTACTCCAAAGAGATGAACCGTTTTGATAGATAACAAAGTTCCCGTCATTTTGCCAAATGGCTGAGAACCTGCCATCTTGGGAGGTGAGATAGTCACCCTTTGCCATGCTTTGGCCGATCGTGAGTTTATCTCCAAGATAGCCAGCAGAAGCTGTTGCTGGTACGGCAAATGCAAGAATTAACAAGCAAGCCATAAGAATGCGAAATGATCTGGGAAAAAGTCGTTTGTTCATTGGACACGCTCCTATTTTTCTTATAATGGTTAAAGTTAAATGCATAGAACAACAAATCCTTACAGCTATTGCATGTTTCTGCGTTGTATTCAGTCAGGAGCGGTGAGGTAACACGTCCCCATCTGGTGTAAAACGGGAACTAAGATCTAAAATGCTCCCAACGGTCACCTCCTTTAATAGAAGTGTGAAAATCTTTGATACATATTATGTAATGGGATGTGTGTGTTTTAGGAGATGGAAGCTAAGTGTTTTTTAGTAGAGGAGTTATATCATCAAGTGAAAATACATACTTTATTTTCCATTATAGCAACAAAAAATATAAAATCCATATTTTTCTATATGAATTTTTGAATCTATTACTTACAACCAATGCGTTTTAACTTCTCGTATCCTGAGCTAGAAAAAAACCTATTATTTGCTTGAATAAATTGAAACTAAACACTAACTTTGGTGCAGCTCGAGACATAGGTATCCATCTCCTCTATCAATCTTTCAAAATTTTTACATCAATTTTATATATTTAATGATTTTTATGAATTGAACTATGGTAAAATATCTCAGGATCTAAAATTGGAGAGGGGTTTTTTCATTCATGTTTTGGAAAAAAGTTTTGGGTAAAAGCACACTGCGTGTAGCTACTGCTGCACTATTACTCACGCAACTATTGGGCGCAGCGGGTTCTGTCTCTGCCGCAGGTAACGATGTAGAAGTACACTTGATTGGAATCAATGATTTCCACGGTCAGTTAGATACCACATCAATCGTGGGTGATAAGAAGGCAGGAACGGCTCCAATTCTAGCAACCTATCTCAAAGAAGCTCAAGCCAAATATGAACACTCCCTACTCTTCCATAATGGAGACTCTGTTGGTGCATCTGCTCCAGCCTCATCTTTGGATCGTGACGAGCCTACCATGGAATGGATGAATATGATGGGCTTTGATGTAGGTTCCTTAGGGAATCATGAATTCGACCAAGGTGTCGCTGCTCTAAAGGCACAGATCTTTGGTGGCCTTGATCCAAAAGAAGGTAAGGTAACACATGCCGGTGCAAAATTTGATTACGTCAATGCAAACGTGATTGAAACTGCCACAGGAAAAACATTGATTAAGCCGTATGTGATTAAAGAAGTGGGCGGAGTCAAAATTGGATTTATCGGACTAGTGACGAAATCAACACCTGCCAAAGTATCTCCATCTGGGACAGCTGGCGTACGTTTCTTAAGCGCAGAAGAAGAAGTGGAAGCCGTTAATAAATATGCTAAAGAATTGCAAGACCAAGGTGTAGAAACGATCATTGTTTTGGCACATGATCCAGCAACAACCAAAGAAGGCGTAACCACTGGAGAAGCAGCTGATCTGGCAAAAGCTTTACCAGCGGACTCCCCTGTTGACGTTATCGTTGCAGGTGACAATCATGCTTTGGCTAACGGTGAAGTGAATGGAAAGTTGATCGTTCAAGCTTATTCCTATGGTACGGCGTTTGAAGATATCAAACTGATGATTGACCCTGCCACCGGGGATGTAACTGAAAAATCAGCGACTGTTACAACGACTTTCCAAGAGGGTGTAAAAGAAGACCCTGAATCTTTAGCTATTATTAAAAAATCATTAGACAAGCATCCTGAGCTGACGAAGCCAGTAGGTACAACGGATGGTTCTGTTACCCGTACAGATGCTTATAATAACGAAGCCCCTCTAGGCAACCTCATTGCAGATTCAATGCGTGAAGCAGACTTTGGGGATGAGGCAAGTGCTGCTGACTTTGCATTTATGAATCCAGGCGGTATTCGTGCGGATCTGCCACAAGGCGATGTGACCTTTGCTGATCTTGCCAAAATCCAACCATTTGGTAATACTCTAGTAAAACTTGAGCTGACTGGTGAACAGGTTAAAACCTTGTTGCAGCAGCAATGGGGTACCAATGCTGACGGTACACCTAATACCAAAACACTCCAAATCTCTGGTTTGAAATACACTGCAGATTTCAATAAGCCGGTCGCAGAACGCGTTACAGGTCTCAGTCTTGAAGATGGAACAACGATTGATCCTGCAAAAACATATACGGCTGTAGTTAACAACTTTATGGCTGCAGGTGGAGATAACTATAAAGTGCTGCTGGATGCTAAATCATCCCTGGCAGGTCCTATCGATCTGGATGTATTCTACCAATACATCGTAGACACGTATAAAGGCGGTAGCATCGAAGCTAAAAATGAAGGACGTATCACAAACCTGGCTGCATCTACCGTGCCAACAGAAACACCTGTAACAACAGAAGTCATTTCTCGTGCTGAATTTGTAAGTGCTCTGGTCGACATGTTGAAACTTAACGAAGTAGCTACAGCACCTGCATTCAAGGATGTTGCGGCTAATGCTGCATATGCAGATGCGATTGCTGAAGCTACGCATGCTGGATTCATTCAAGGTTATGGTGGAAATTTCTATCCTGATCGGGATATCACGCGTGAAGAAGCTGCTACCATTCTTGCTAAATTGGTAAAAGATCAAGCGACTGATAAAGACGCTGCTACGATTATTGCTAGTTTCGAAGATGGTAAATCCGTGTCTGCTTATGCAATTAAACCTATGGCAAAACTGATTGACAAAGGTATTTTTGCTGGAACAGATAAAAAATCACTTCAACCTAAACATGGTCTTACAACTAACGATGCAAAAGCATTAATTGAAAAAGCTGTTGCAGCAAAAGCTTCATAATGTAGAACTTATTCAAACTTTATATTAAAACAGAGAAACACATCCTATCGGGCGAATGAGCATTCCTCTACGGATAAACCCTCTCATCAAGTAGTTCTTTAATTGGTGAAAAGGGTTTATCCAGGAGAATGCCATATCCCAATTTAGGGTGTTTTTTTTATGCTTAAATTCCACGATTCTATGGAAAAATCCATGTCTGAATTGGCTCTATGCTCTGGTTACCGCTTAGTGTTCAGAATTTGGTAAGGGCTCTAAAGTAAAATGGTAAGGCAAGCCATATGAACTTGATGAATTTTATCAGTTTCTGTTGTAAGGATGGAATGGCCAAAGGAAAGGGAAAAAGTTTTTGGTTGCTGCAAAAATTTTAGAAGTGGAGGAGATTTTCGTTTGAAACAAAAACGCAATATAGGTAAACCGTTATTGTCTTTATTTCTGGCAATGTTGCTCGTCTTGCAGACAGTGATATACTCCACCGCCGCATATGCGGAGAGTGTGCCAACCGATTCCGGAATTAAATCAGTCATTGAATCTGACTCACCGAGTGCCGACGAACCACTTTCGGTACCTGAGGCAGTGTACGATGCACCGAATAGTTTCGTAGCGATGGCGGCAGTCCCAATGGACAAAACAGCGGTATTTATGGAATCTAATTCAACCTTTCCGCTGGAAGTGACACAGGGGAATGCTGTTATTAATCCAAACGGTATTATTCAGGGTAGACAGCCCTTTACGCTCAAATCGGAAGGTCTCAAGGTACCAGTGAATGGTGATGACCCAAATCCAACTAATGCAGATCCTGAGAAATACATCCAAAAGGGTGACTGGATCGAGCTGAAAAGAGAAGATTACTTCAAGGAAGTGGTGCTGCCAACAGCTACTAAAACCTTGAATGCACAGACGGAATCAGGTACAAAACAGCTGGGCACCGCCTATTTCACTCCAAATAGCATCAAGATTGTATTTAACGGTGAAGATAATTTTTTCAATGGTGTTGGACGAGGTATCGCCTTCAGCTTTGAATCTACTGCCAATGCAGATATAACGGGACTAGCGTATGGCGATAAAAAGCCGATCAACATCTTTGGTGGTGCATATCAGCTAGAGAACCCAGATGTTACAGCAGAGTATAATATTACTTTAAGCTCGCCTGGAATGATCAAATGGGATCAGTATAGCTATCGCGGAATTCAACCAGCACAATTTGTTGAGGGAGCTGTTACCTGGCAGTCAACCGTATCTGCGTTTGATCAGTTTGATAAAACAATCAAATTGCCACTAGACGGAAAGACATTTTGGTATAATACCAGCTCTGGAAATGCCCGCGGCACCTATATGGAGGAATCATTTAAAGTAAATGACCAAAATGTAACTCCAGTCGTTGGTCCAGACGGATCGCTGACTTACATTTTTCCACAGGGAACAGGTCTAGATCCAAAGGTTGAATATAAAACATGGATTTCAAAGGAAGCTTATTATTACGAGTATCGGAATCCGCCAGCTAATCTCGGTCGCAGCCACCGGGTTATGAATGGCAGAGTGGAACTGAGAAAAGACAATGATCTATTGGTCCATTCAGGTTTGGAGATTTCCTTTGCTCCCGACTGGATTCAAGCCAGCGCTTCGTATGACCATGCGAATGAAACCATTACATGGAAGATCGCGGTTAACCAATATAATAAAAAAGGGTTAAAGGACTTTACCATCACAAATGTATTACCGGCTGGGCTGGAATTTGAATCGGCTGCATGGCAGACATGGGTAGATGGCGCTGTATCTGAAGAAACGCCAATTACACCAGATTCAAACGGCGTGTATTCCTTCGGGGATATTAACGGAAAAGTCGAATTGTTGATTAAAAGCAAGGCAATAAGTGGTTCCAGCTTCCAAATTGACCCTCGTGTTAACTGGAATTTGGATACACCAGGTGTTATACAGAACAACGATGTAATGACGGGTAAAAGACCTATTGCGGTGACAGATGAGGCAGTCGTCAGCATTGGCGCACACACGTTTACAAAAACAGGCGCAGTATCAACCGAGGATTATAACCTGGGCAGTATCACGTGGACCGTTAATCTAGCACCACAGTATGCCTTACCTAACGCGGCAATATACGATGTCCTTGTGCATGGCGGTGACTTGAACGTCTTGGACAACGCTGTAGATGAAACCAGCGAGGTGAGTGCGGATACAATTGCGAAAATTAAAGCAAATATCACTTCTGCGCAGCTTTGGAAGCAGTACAAAGCGGGAACTATGAAGTCGAATGCAACCGGATTGACGATGAAAGCTATTCCATTAACCGTGGACGGTAAAGTGGTGGCGGATTTGATCAAGGTGACCGGATACACCGAAGAAGCGGCATCCTTCAGCTTCCGTGCACTTGAGACCAACCCGAACATTCTCTTCAGACAGGAAATTAACGCAGGGAAAATAAGCTCGAATCGGGCTTTGCTCATTGATGGCGAAACCGTAAAAGAAGCAAATAGTAGTGCCAACCTACACCTGCGTATGTTGAACAAGGATATGCTCTTTGCTTCGAGGCCATTAAAAGTAGATGGTAATTTTGAAAATGTGACGCCGAATAATGTTAGCAGTTACATTAGAGATGATAACAATGAAGCATGGACGATTTCTGGCTATGACAGGACAACCAAGACGGTCACATTCCGTTTAGGGGTTAATATGCCTGGATATAACACAGAAGAAATGGCTAAGGATGGCGGTAATCGAGTCATTAGTAATATTAAGCTAGTGGATACACTTCCCGAAGGGTGGGAATTTGTTCCTTTCTCTGAAACTAAGGATTTTGAGCTTTGGAAAGGAATTTCGAACAATGGTTCAGGCAATGAATATGGTGTTAGAAACGATGCTAGAACTCTAATTGAACCAGGTACTAGTTCTCATGTAGTCCATTTTTCACACATTGGAAACGAGGGTACCTTCACCTTCTCTAAGTTGGAAAGTCCTTATGTCATTCTGGTGAAGGCAAGACCTTCCAATGATGCTCTGCAGAAGTATTTAGAGGAATACACTATCAACGGCACAGACAAGCAGGTGCTGTATAACAAAGCCGACCTCCATATGACATGGGGTGGAGTGGAGAAGGTTGTCACCGAACAGCGCAAAGTTATTGTACCTATTCAGACCCTTGGAAAGTCGGTAACTAAGCCAGTTCCAGGAGTGCTGGAATGGACGGTGAACTATACCCCGCCATTTAACATGAAGCAGGGTGTTTATTTGCAGGATACCTTGGGTGCAGGCATGAATTTGCGTTATGAAGAAAACGGAAAGCTTGTGCTGACATCACCTAGTATGGCAGTCTATCCTGCTAAATTGACTGCAAGCGGCACTCTGGAACGAGAGGGCGCAGCACTGGACCTCAGCGATCCGAATGCTGAAGTTCAAGTAGAAGCTGCACCAGGCGCAGGTGGCACTACGGTTCTAACATTTAAAATGGACGACCCTAATCAGCTTTACCAGTTTGTGTACCAAACAGAAGTTGATCCATCTAAAGCGAAAGCTGGAGACACAATGGGCAACGAGGTAAAACTGGAGGGCGATGACAATCTGAAATCTGTCAGTGCCAGAAGCGAAAGTACGCTGGACAGTTCGGACGTGGCTGGCAGTTCAAGTTCCAATGCTCTGTTACCTCTGAAAAAGGTAGATCCCAATGGCAATCCGCTAAAAGACGTAGAGTTTACACTCTATAAGAAAGACGGCGGAACTATAATCACCAAAGGAAAAACCGATAGCGGAGGGAAACTTAATCTGCTATTCCCTGATCCAGGGTATTATGAGCTGAAAGAAACTTATATTGACACCAATACTTGGCTGCCAACTACAAGGGTATACCAAGTATATGTAGGGAATACGCCAGGGAAGCCCATCTGGGTTGACGGGGTGAAATTAACCTCTGATAATCCACTGATCGTGCCTACACGGGCCCAAGGCAAGCTGACCATTACCAATAAGGTGGAAGGCAACGGCAGTGATCCGGACAAAGAGTTCGAGTACACCGTGACCATCACCGGCGAAGGTAAGGACAGAGAGTATACCTATAAGAAGTCGGATGATACGTTCGGCACGATCAAGAGCGGAGGCAAGATTACCCTTAAGCACGGGGAATCTGTGACGTTCCCAGCCTTGCCTGCGGATCTGGTCTATACCGTAAACGAGGCTGATTATACATCCGTTGACGGTTATACGACGATACCGGGTACGAGAGAGCTGTCTGGCTCAATCGTGAATAAAGGTGATCACAAGGCGGACTTCATCAATGAACGGACCGTTAACAAGCTGACCATCAGCAATACGGTCATGGGCAACGGCGGCGATAACACGAAGGAGTTCGAGTACACCGTCAACTTTGAGGATACAGGCAAAGAGGAAAGTTACTCTTACTTGAAGACGGACGGCAGCACAGGTTCGATCAAGTCCGGCGGTACTTTCCGCCTCAAGGATGGAGAGACACTGGATATTTTGGGCCTGCCTAAGAATCTGAAATATACAGTTACCCAACAAGATTACACAACCGATGAATACATGACTACTCCTGAGGAACGGTACTATACCGGAGTCATGAAAGGCATTGATGAAGATGCCCCGTTCACGAACGTGCGAGTCTTGAAGGGCGGCCTATTAATCAGCAACACAGTTAAAGGCAAAGATGAAGACAAGAAGAAGCTGTTTAAGTACACGGTTGCCTTCACCGGCGAGGGATCGGACGAATCCTACGTCTATGAGAAATCAGACGGCAGTAAGGGTATGATCATGAGCGGTGAGAGCTTTGAGCTTACAGATGGACAGACGCTCATTGTCCAAGGGCTTCCAACCAATCTTCAGTATAAAGTGACCCAAGATGATTATACGGAAGATGGCTATGTGACTGATCCAGAGAGTCTCATTCACATGGGCACTATTCCAGAGAAAAAATTATCTGAAGCACATTTTGCCAATACCCGACCGTATCTGGAAGGCGTGTTGCGTAACAATAACACAGGAGAAGTCATTCCGAATGCACCGATTACCGTAACTGATCTGAAGACAGGCGAAGAGATTCAGACGCAGACGAACGAGAAGGGTGAATATTCAATTCCAGCCGTAGCGGATACCGATTATACGATCAGATATACGAAATTGTATCGGGTAGGCGGTAAGGATGTACCTGTTGAATTTACGCAGAAAGCAAAAGTGAACAGCAGTGTAACGGACGAGACTGTTCCAGCGGACATTACGGCCGTGGGGATCATTCTGTTCAAACAACTGGATGGAACAACAGTGCTATTCAATGATTTGTTGACTAGCCAGATGCATATCTATTTGAAAGACAAGGATGGCAATTATGTTAAGGAAAACGGCCAACCTAAAGCATTCCCTATGGCTACGAATGGAACTTTCTCTGTGGAAGGGCTAAGTGAGCAGAAGTACACAATGGAAGTTCGCTATCAAGCTGAGACCGGCGAGGAATTGCTCCTCAAAGTGGCGCAACTTGACGTTAAAGCTAACGGAGAGCTGAATATTTCAGAGGAGTTAGTCGACCCTTACGGTACGGTCTATGATGAAACGACAGGAGATGCCGTCACTGGCAAGAAAATTGATGGAGCCAAAGTTACACTGTATTATGCGGATACGCAGCGGAATAGAGATAACGGCCGCATTCCGGGTACTAAAGTAACGCTTCCAAAGGTTCCAAATTTCCCGCCGTACGACAACGAGAGCCCGGAGCAGAGTAGTGATGCAGATGGCTTCTATGCGTACATGGTGTTTCCTGAAGCGGATTACTATCTGATCGTAACGAAAGACGGATACGAAACGCACACAAGTGGTACCATTTCAGTCGATTTTGACATTGTCAGGTACGATGTGCCAATGAAGCCAATTAGTTCTGGTGGCGGCAATGGCGGCAATGGTAACAACGGAGGCGGCACCGTAACGCCTGGTCCAGGCACGGTAACGCCAGATCCGGGCACGGTAACGCCAGATCCGGGCACGGTAACGCCAGATCCGGGCACGGTAACGCCTGACCCAGGCACGGTAACGCCAGATCCAGGTACCGTAACGCCAGATCCAGGCACCGTAACGCCAGATCCAGGCACCGTAACGCCTGAACCAGGCACGGTAACGCCAGATCCGGGCACTGTAACGCCTGAACCAGGCAATGGTAACGATCAGCTTAAGAACGATAGCAACGAGTTGGACGATGCTCCGAAAACTGGAGATAACAGCGTATCGCCATTCTTGTATATGGTTTTGGCGCTGATGTCCTTAATGACGATCGGGTTCTGTCTGCTCGGGTACAAGAAGAAAAAGCACATCCAGTAATGGAAGGGAAGGCGGTAAGAAAATGAGCAAAACTAAAAAAATTCTTATCGCTGTTTCCTTGCTTGTGTTGGTATTTTCACTTGTCAGTCTTGCGAGGACTTTCTTGCGAGATTATGCCGAGAAGCAGAAAATCGAAGAGTTAACAAAGGTTTGGAAAGAAGGATCAGAACAAGGTGGAGGGGATGCAATCCCCTCCACCTTGTTCAATAAAGGCAATGAGCCGGTTATGCTTCCCGAATTTCGAGATCTTTACGAGAGGAACTCAGACATCGTCGGCTGGCTGAAGATTGACGGTACCCGAATTGAGTACCCAGTCATGCAGAGCCCACAGGATTCGGAGTACTATCTCAATCATGATTTTGATAAAAATGAAAACCAAGGCGGTCTTCCTTTTTTGGACGAGTCTAGTACGACCAACAATTCGGACATTTTGCTGATTCATGGTCATCACATGAAAAGTGGTTGGATGTTTAAAGATTTAATGAAGTACAAGAACGAAAGCTTTTATAAAGAGCATGCGACGTTCCAGTTCAGCACGCTTTACGAAAAGGAAGAGTATGAGATTGTTACCGTTATTCTGTCAAAAGTTTATCGCAAATCGGACGACGTGTTTAAATACTACCAGATTGAGAATGTAAATACGCCCGCCGAGTTCGATTCATATGTTCAGAATATCAAACAACGCTCTCTTTATGACACAGGTGTAACAGCACAGTATGGTGACAAGCTTATTGTGCTGTCCACATGCGAGTATTCGACCGAAAACGGTAGGTTAGCGGTGGTGGCTCGAAAGCGTTAATTGACGATGCTGAAACACAAAATCAATCTGCTTTATTTCGCGTTCTCTCCTTAGAGGACGCGATTTTTCTTGTCCCCGAAATAAGGTGCTCATGGACATGTGGCTTGAGGAATTACGCAGATCGATAAATTCTGACGAATCCAACGAGTATCGAGGATGTATACATTTGAGATGAGGACATGAAGGCCACTCCATCGTTGGGGTGGTCTCTATACTGATCAACGACGCGGACTGGAAGGAGACGCTTTTGATCATATTATGGGGTTAAATCGACAAATCTATGTTTCTATGATAGGGTTGAAGCATCCCATAGGCATTCTACTCTTCGGAGTAGAGTGCCTTCATGTATATTATGGGTGCTTACATTAAATGTATTTTAAAATTAATTGGATCGTATATGGAGGTGGTGATGCTATGTTTCTCTCTTTAGCCCCAACAGGGGATGGTTGGATGAGTATGAAAAATGTGAAAATATCATTTAATAAAGAGGAGCGAACATAGCATGACTACTAGTTTTCAGGCGGAGACCCGCATTCCATTAAATACATCCCGACTTAGGGATTTACGTAAATCCGGGCGTTTGCCAGGTATTGTTTTTGGCAAAAATACGGAGAATGAAATGATTCATATTCCAACAATACAATTTCAAAAATGGTTGAAGCAGGGTACGTCTGGTTTTATCGAACTGCAGTTTGAAGAGAAAGGCTCATTGACTGTATTGTTGGAAGATCTCCAGCGTGATCCAGTTACACGGGATTTACTTCATGTGGATTTTCAGCAGGTGCAGACCAATGAGATCCTGCGTACTAAAATTCCTGTGAAGTTCAACGGCACACCGATTGGTACAAAACAGGGCGGAGTCGTGCAAGTTCAATTATCTTCTATTGAAGTGGAGGCATTGCCGAGACACTTGCCAACGTCGATTGAATTTGACATTAGTGCTATGGAACTTGGAGAAACGCTACATGTAAGTGATGCAACGTTTGCTCCAGATGTGACGGTGATCTCTGAGGGGAATGAGTCTCTTCTCTCTGTAGTTAAACCTTAACAATTCCAAATTCGCAAAGCTGAATAAGTCAAAATTAGCCGTACGGGTGATCATCCGTACGGCTAATTTGTGCTGATTACGAGATGTTGGCGTGCTCCCATCCTCACAAGGCGGGTAGTCTGGAATTCACCTCACGTATGTCTTTTGCTCGCGTACAGGCGCAATGATCCTGATATTTCGCTACCTTTTCAAAGTTCATACGCAAAATTCAGGTGTAAAGTAGGTAGACTCAGGAAAGGTAATCACTATAATGGAAATAAGATACATATATAGTTGAACCCGAACTGCTAAGGTCATTGGCATAACATTTCTAAACAGGGCGGTGAGCGAAAAGAAATGGACAAATTAAAGAATAGCGGATTCTATAAACTGAGATTCTTCATCACTCCTGAAGAGTTTAAAAGCCTTTTGCAGCTTTTGGAGCATCGGCAAGCGCAATTCCATCGTACCAATGCTGCCCGAACAGAGCATGACTATAATCAGGTGTACGAGGAGTATCAGACGTTCTATCAGTATTTTGTGGCAGGAGAAAAGAGAGATGACATCCATCCCTTCTTTGTTTACTCTATTTCTATTGCATCGGATCAAGAAAGTTCAGGATTTTTTGTGAGAAATGAAGGGGTTTCTTTTCCTTATCACGGACAATGGGCAGAGGATGAACTGCCGTGTATCTTGCTTTCATTTCCGAAAGGTTTTCAAGTTAATGTGGAAGATGAAAAAGGAAAGTACTATATGTATGAGGATATCCGGGACCATAAGCCGCTGACCTATGCGTTTTTCGATGAAATAAGAGATTCTATCAAAAAAATGACCAAACCCCTTCGCTTCTCAGCCCTTGATGCAGATGCGATGAAGGAGCAAAAGCCCTCTGTGCGTATAAGCCATGATGCAATGCACGACTTGAGCCAATCGTGGATATTCAGTAAATATGGACTTGTGATTCATGGCAAATAGGAGGGGACGAAATGATGTTCGCCCTAAAGCTTATCTGTACCTGGGTACTGCTAGTCGCCTCATGTTCCGCAGTATGGTGGAGTTTCAGAACAGAAAAGCTTATAACCATCTCATGGCTGGCATTTTTGCTACCGGCTGTCTTCCAGCTTGTTACGGCTTTCCGGATTGGTCCAGGCCAAGCAAAGTCACTCATCGTGTTTGGCTGCATCAATCTAGTGTTTGCTGCCCTTGTGGGTGCAGGTGTCTGGTATCTAGTCCAAATAGCCAATTCATATCGAAGGGGCAAATGATCAACGAATGGAAAGGGGAACTCTATTCATGAAGCCAATGCAAGAAATAGAGACACTGGCCATAGAGATCGCTGCTGCCGCCAGAAAGTCTTTTTGCACCCTTTTTGAAAATGGTGAACGTTACTATTATTGTACGTTATACACTACTGGCGAGGGACATGCGCCAAGCATCTCTGCATGGTCGTGGGAAGCTTTGGCGTTGGAATCGGCTAGGCAAGCAGAGGAAAGTGATACACCTGTATCCACGATTGCGGATCTCATCAAATGGTCGTATGCGGATTCCCCCTATTGTTGTTTTGGGGATGATCACTTTGACGTTGTCAAACAACGATATAACGAGCGTCCTTTCATTGTGGAACTGGAGAATGATGATTGGAATCGCGAGTTGGATGTGAGGTTGAACGCCATGGAGCTGGCGATGAAAATGCTCGATGATGAAGGCGTATTTGCCTTAAATCAACCGCGAGAGTCCGTATGTGTCCTTGTTGAAGTCATGCCACCAGATGAGATCAATACTGAAATCGCCTTACGTTTGAATCGGGCAGAATCTCCGGCTATGCAAGCATGGTTGGCGGAGGCGGCAGAATAGAAGCATCTGCAATGGGGAGTTTTGATCGTCTATGATGTACCGTTTCGACTCAATTGGCTCAATAAGATGATAGTGACAGTAGGACTATAATTCTCGAACCATCTTTGTACAGTAAAGGGTGGTTCTTTTTTGTGTCTGCGACCCTCGGACAAACACACTTTTTCTGCCTTGTCCACATTTATACCTCACCAAAACTATTTAATTGCATCTAATAGATTATCAATAAAAAGGAGGTTTTGAGAATGGGAAATAGAAGACCTGGAGCACCTAGTGGTTATGACCCTGTTCAGATCTATAACTCGACTTCGTTTAATGCGAGTGGAGTAGTGGAGTATGCATCGATTTTTTGTAGCAACGATAGATATAGTGTTCAGCGTGACGAGACTTGGAGATCTTCCGACCGTGGTGTGTGCCTGGTAACCAGAATCACCGCGACGGTTAGAACACCGAGTGGAAATATTGAGGCTGAACCGTATACCTCTTCTGGTACGTCGTACAGCCAGTTCGCCATTATACAGGTAGGGGTAAATCAGTTCCGAGTGACACGTGTTACAAGTGCGATTAGAAAATGCCGGAAATAACCGAAGAGGGTTAATATCGAGATTAGGCACGAAACATGAAGAGACGACTTGCCGGGGCTAGCAGGCAGGTCGTCTTTTTTCGTTTTAATGTTCTTTGTACCATAATATTCTGCGGTGCATCGAGGAATCTTTCAAAAGTCGGAAAGGCCGTAAGGCTGGTTGATAATTGCCTTCGATAATCCAAATTCGCCGTTTCTTGTCGATGGCTATATCGAACCCGACTTGTCTAAGCATAGGGTAATGCTCTCCCAATCGTTTGGCAGCTAATCGTGCAACTTGTTCCGCTTTGACAAGTAAGCGCCGATCTCCAATTCGAGCTAGTCTCAGTGCTTTAAGAACGGGAATGGGGCGGTTATTCACATTGGTGACTTGGTATCCTTGTGCTGCGACTTTAGCATAGGAACCTGTCACGTTCCAAGTGGACGAGAAACCCTTTTTGCGCTGAACCATAATCCTAATGTCGAACGGCCTGTGTTTAATTTGAGCAAGCTGCAGACGCTTTTGGATAATATATTCATCACTTTTGATTGTTTGTTCGAACCATTCGAGTAACTGCTCGTTGTCTCTCATGGTGACTGTGTTATTTTCATTTTGAATACGATAAACATTTGCACCGCTTCGTTTAATGAACAGGATACCCCTTCCGTAACTGCCATTACGAGGTTTCAGTACAACGCTGGAATACTGAAGAAGCATCTTCGGTAGCGTATCCTTCTCAAGCAACTGTGTCTCTGGCAACCGTTCTGCGAGAGAGGGCTCATCGCGCAGAATGCCATACTGCAACCATTTGTCTCTTTCGAATAACATTGGAATCACAGCCTTTTTCAATCGTCTACGGTAATTCTAATTCAAATTCGTGATCCGCATAAGTGGCCATTCGTCCAGATTTGTAAGTCGATGTATGTCCAATCGGTCGATGGAGACAGAAGATGAACTATTACGAGAAACGACTGCATTCTGGGGAGGCGTTCATTCACGCTTCGAGTGGCTTCTGGATAAGCAAGCGCACTTCTATCACCACCGTGGACAACTGCATGCCATGCTGGTACATGTGCTGAAACGAGAGCCGAATGTGCAATTGTTCGAGTAGTGCTAGACTAACCCTCAACTAGTATTTTTCGCCTATAAACTAGCTTATAAAAGAGTGCAACTTTTTTACCAATATATATACAAGTTATTCGTTTACTGTATGCCTTTTCGATGTTATACTCACAATATTCAAAAAAGAATCTGTGAAAATATGTCGAATTGAGGCTTATCAGGATGATTATAGGTAGACAAAACGGCGAAACGATCATCCTCATTCCATCACTTGAACCGGATGAGAGACTTCCAGCCTATGTACGGCAATTGCGAGAGTATGGATTTACTAATATTGTTATTGTAGACGACGGATCTGGTGAGGCCTACCAGTCGATTTTCGAGGAGCTTCGTGAGAACGGTTGTGCTCTGCTGACACATACGGAAAATCAGGGGAAGGGTGCGGCACTCAAGACCGGATTTGAGTATATTGGGAAGCAATTCGACGCATCTTCCTTCGTCGTAACCGCTGATTCAGATGGACAACACGCAGCTGAGGATGTATACCGCATAGCCCAAGAAGCAAGGATTTATCCGGACTCATTGGTGCTCGGGGTAAGGAACTTCAGCGAGGGGAATATACCCCCAAAGTCCCTGTTAGGAAATCGGATGACCTCCTTTATTTTTGCCATGCTGTATGGTAAAAAACTGTCAGATACCCAGACTGGGCTTCGTGCCTTCGGTCCAGGGTTACTTGCGTTTATGCAGGATGTTCGTGGCACTCGATTTGAATATGAGCTGCAGATGCTCATCTCGTGCATTCAGTCTGGCATACCGATTCATACGATGCCAATCCAAGTCATTTATGAGAATGGCAATGCAGGCACTCATTTTAAAGCGATCCAGGATAGTGCTCGGGTCATGGGGGTGTTGTTCTCCAATTTCCTGCGGTTCATTTCATCATCGGTGGCCAGTTCTGTTATAGATTTGGGCATTGCCTGGTTTTTGATCGACGCGTTACGGCCCGTATTGGGTGAGCAGCACTATTTAAGAATTCTGCTTGCAACCGTGATTGCGAGAATTATTTCCATTGTGGTCAACTATGTACTGAACAGACACTTTGTATTCCGCAAGGAGGATAGCCAGGGCAGTCTATGGCGCTATCTAACGTTATGCGGAGTAGTGATCTTGCTGTCCAGTACCGGTGTATATATATTCCATACCGTTCTCTTTGTAGATGAGAAATTGGCGAAATTCGTCTGTGATGCCTTGCTGTTCCTGCTCAGTTTCCAATTGCAGCGAAGATGGGTATTTGCAGCAAGGAGGAAGCAGTTGTAGTGCAAAACGAAAAAAGGCAGAATATCTTTTTTGTCATCACGATGATCCTGATGTCGATTTATTTGGTATGGCGCACGTTCTTTACGTTGCCATGGGGTGAGGGCGTTCTGAACGTCATTTTTGGTATGCTGCTGATTGTGGCTGAAACGGTCACCGTACTGACAACCTTTGAATTATTCTTTCAAAAGATGCAAAAAGAACGTACACAGCTCGACTTTCCAATCGTTCCGCCGGAGTATTATCCGGATGTGGATGTATTTATTGCTACGCATAATGAGCCTGTTGATCTGTTATATAAAACCGTTAATGCCTGTACGTTCATGGATTACCCGGACAAGCAGAAGGTTCATATCTATCTCTGTGACGATGGAGCAAGACCAGAGGTGGAGGAACTTGCCAAACAGTTTGGCGTGGGGTATCTGGGGTTCCCCGGAAACAAGGATGCCAAGTCTGGTAATCTGAACAATGCACTGAGCAAAAGCTCTTCGCCGCTCATTGCAACGTTTGATGCGGATATGATTCCACAGCACACCTTTTTGATGAAAACAGTACCCTATTTCATGCTCTCCACGTTTATTAAGGAGAATGAGGTATGGCGTCCTCGCCGAGAGGACGAGATGGACCCTAAGTTCAAGCTTGGTCTGGTACAGACCCCGCAAAGCTTCTACAATCCGGATCTATTCCAGTTTAACCTGTATGCAGAGCAAGGTATTCCGAATGAACAGGATTTCTTCTCCAGAGAAGTGAACATCCTGCGTAATGCCTCCAATGCGGTAGCCTATACAGGAAGTAATACGATCATTTCCCGGCAGGGTATGGAAGACATCGGAGGTTTTCCGCTCAATACAATCACCGAGGACTTTGAGACAAGCATCCGCTTGCAGCAGGAAGGTTATATTACCTATGCGACTCAAGAGGTTCAAGCTGCCGGGCAGACAACAACAACAGTGAAGAGCATGATTAAACAACGAATTCGTTGGGCACGGGGTATCATTCAGAGCCTGCAGAATACGCGTGCACCTTTATCTGGCAAGCTCCCTTTCTGGACGAGAGTGACCTACTTAAGCAGTTTCTTATACTGGTGGTCCTTCTTTAATCGGTTGATTTTCATTTTGGCACCTATTTTGTTTGCGTTGTTCGACTTCCAGATTGTGAATACAACCTTCTGGCAAATCCTAATATTCTGGCTTCCATCTTATTTCTTCTATAGTGTATCCATGCGATATCTGTCCAGCAATATTCGGAATCAGCGCTGGAGTCAGGTTATCGATACCATATTCATGCCTTATCTGATCTGGCCGGTTCTCCTGGAGACGCTGGGTATTCGTGAGAAAAAATTCAAGGTTACCAACAAAAGCAGAGCAAGCGGTCGACAATGGATGTCTGCTCTGTTATATGCACTTCCGCATATCTTCTTGCTGTTGCTCTCTATTGCAGCCGTGATTCGGTATGTCAACGGCAAGTACGGCATTGCGCTGTTCTTCAGCAGTATCATTATTTTCTGGCTGATTCATAACATGATTGCGCTGTGTTACGCCCTGTTCTTCATGATCGGCCGCCGTGCGTATCGGGAGACAGAACGGATTCGGGCGCAGGAAGATGTCACGATTCACGACCAAGCCAACAATCTGCGTTATCAGGCCAAAACGGTGGATGTATCTGAGCAAGGTATTGCCTTCTATGTCCCCTATCCCATTTATTTGGCTGAGCAGAAAATCATCTCTTTGGTCGTCAAATCCGACCGGTATGAGGCCAATCTCGATGCAGTCATCGTTTATGTGAAACAGGATGGAGAGGGCTGGCGTTACTCCGCAACGGTTCAGCCGATTGATGAGAATGATAACCGCCAATACATGCAAATTATCTACGACCGTAAACACTCATTGCCAGAGCAGATGAATCTGTGGGATACGGCTTATGACGATATGTTACGTAATGTGAAAAAACGGATTGTTCAACCCAGATCGGATCAGCGAAAAATGCCGCGGCTTTCCCTTCAGCTTCCAGTTCATTTCACCAATGATGCTAGCTGTACGCTGCGCAGCTTCAATTATCGTTTCTTCTCCGCGACGGGTTTTTATGGTGATATTGCGGCAGGAGCGGTCGTTACTTTTTATACAAAGAGTAATATTGAAGTCATTTTGCAACATACGGGAAAAACGACAGCCCGTGAGCGCGAAGTGCTTCTCTCGGTGGAGAATATCGATGATATTGTGGAAAAGGGCCTGATCGACCAATTGTTGACTGATTTGATTGAGCCACATTCCGATCGTTCCACCAGAGAGGGTTAGGAGAGATAAAGATGCTCATTGTGCTTCATTTTGTGATGGGAGTTTTATTGATAATCTCCTTTGTTGGTTATATGCAGTTTGTTCGGAAGACATTTGCACTACGGTGGGAGTTTATCCCTGTATTTGTGTTTTCCTCGATTGCCTGCCTTGTTTTCATGAGTGGTTTGGCAGGGCAGCTGTTTACGGGCAGTCTTGTCATTCTGATTGCAGGTTTGTTTTTGTATGGGTGGCTGTTGATTCTTAGGCTACGCCGAGGGGCATCATTACGGTTGTCCTTTTCCATATTCCAATTTTCATTCATGGCAGGGACTTTTGTTTTCTTGCTGGTGCTCTTTCAGAACCAATTAACACATTACGATAATTTCTCCCACTGGGCTATCGTATTGAAGCAGATGTTGAGTACAGATGCCTTTCCGACGCCAGACTCCAACCTAATTGATTTTAAAAACTATCCGCTGGGGACTTCGTCTTTTATTTATTATGTCTGTCGCTTCATGGGGCATTCCCAGTCCGTGATGCTCTTGGCACAGGGATTGCTTATCTTCTCCTGTTTTTATGCCATGTTTGGCATTGTTTCGGAGAAGAAACGCTTTCTTCTGTACGCTTTTCTCGGACTCGGGTTATCTACGCTTTCATTTTTCAATCTTACGATTCGGATCACCAACCTGCTCGTGGATTTCTTGCTTCCGATCTACGCACTCGCGATTCTGGCGGTTATTTACCAATATCGTAATGAGATCAAAAAGGCATGTATTGTTGTTCTTCCGCTTGCGGGCTTACTGACCATCATCAAAAGCACGGGTATAATTTTCGCCGCGATCGGTCTGATTTTTCTAGTGTACTCATGGCTAAAACATAAACAAAAGTTTAGTTGGAGAACAGCGCTCGCTGTAGTGGGTACGATCTGCGGTGCGCTGATTCCCTACTTCGGCTGGAGCTGGCGAATGGCAACGGTGTTCCAAGGGATTGATAACAAGTTCGATGTGGCTACGTCAGGGATACAGGCTGGCAAAACACCAGAGCAAATGCGTGAGATTCTGTGGACTTTCCTGAAGGCCAGTACGGATCTGACGACACGGCCAGTGATCGGCATTGTTATTTTCCAGCTTATCGCAATTGCAGCATCTGTATTTGCCATCGTTGTGCTTAAGAAGAAGTGGAACTTGTGGAAAGCATTAATTGCTTTGGACGTTGTTCTGTTACTGTACTATGCGGGTATTCTGGCGTTGTATCTCTTCTCCATGCCATTGGATGAAGCAATTGTCCTGGCTGGATTTGAGCGTTATGCGTCCAGTATCGTGGTGCTGTTCGCTGGTGGGCTGGTGTTGTGTGCTGCGATCGACCTGGAGCGTTCGTTTCACTATCGGATCGGTGAAGTGCCTGATTATCAATCCTTTAAGACGGTTGAGACGAAAGGTCATTATCAAAAAGGCATTATCGGCTGTATGGCGGTTGCGGCCACCATCCTTTTGTCCGAATATAATGGTATCGTGTCTATCGCCCAAAGCTATGATACAACGCTCCCTTACAAGATTCATGCAGTTACTGGTGATCGGTGGTACCCAGGTGGGCAAGAGGATAATAACAGATATCTCTTCTACGCCTCAGACAGGGACCAACAGGTCACGAACTATTACATGCAATATGTAGGGAAGTATTTCTTGTATGCTCCTCATGTGGACGGAATTGTGTTGTTCTATGAGGATAATATGGATAACCTTCTGAGTGGTTATGATTATCTGGTGGTTGTGGAGACGGACCTCAATGCCAAGTGGTTGCTGAAAAAACATTATGGCATCGACATGCAAGAGGGGATCTACAAAATCACCCGTGCCGGGGATCAGATCGTTCTTACTTTGACGTGAGATCATAATTGTTGAGATCCTGTTCTGAGCATCAGGTCAGGATAGATGGAATACATGATTGTATATAGAGTCTCCTTAAATATAGCCCGCTATAGCTAATACCTATAGCGGGCTATAACTCTTTCGTAGAACAGCTATTCCGATCGGATATGTTATATTTAATTCTATAATGATAAACGGGGAGATTAAACTATGAGCATACAAACAGAACCTAAACAACGAACAGTCACTCCATTTCGATATGATATTGTTGGCAGTTTCCTGCGCCCGAGTGCGTTGAAGGATGCCCGATTAAAATACCAGAACGGCGAAATTACCACGGAACAGTTGAATGAAGTGGAGAATGCCGAGATTGTGAAACTTGTACAGAAGCAAAAAGAGGTTGGACTTCAGGCTGTAACGGACGGCGAATTCCGCCGCTCTTGGTGGCATCTGGACTTTTTCTGGGGACTGGATGGTGTAGAGCGGACGATCATTGAGGAAGGCTACCGATTCAACGGTGCGACATCCAGACCGGAAACAGCTCGTCTGAGCGGCAAAATCAGCTATAGCAGTCATCCATTTGTAGCGCATTATGCCTTCTTGAAAGAAGCGGCTGGGGAAGACGTTGTTGCCCGTCAGTCCATTCCAGCAGCAGCCCAGTTCCTATTCGAATTGGACCGGGCAGATAATAAGGAAAGCACACAGGCCATCTATCCGAACCGCCAAGAGCTTCTCTCGGACATTGCTGGGGCGTACAAAGCATCCATCCTGGCTTTTTATGAAGCCGGCTGCCGCAGCATCCAGATTGATGATTGCACGTGGGGTGCATTGTGTGACCAACAGTTCATCACAGTGATGGAGCAGATTGGCGTTAATGTGGAAGAGTACGCAAACGAACTTGCAAAACTGAACGAAGAAGTGGTATCTGGCCTGCCGGAAGACCTCGTGGTAACCACTCATGTCTGCCGCGGTAATTATGTTTCGACATTTGCAGGAGTCGGTGGCGGTTATGAGCCGATTGCGCAGACACTACTGAGCATCGATAACTACTCTGGTTTCTATCTGGAGTTTGATACGGAACGGGCTGGTGACTTCAAGCCACTTCGTTTCCTGAAGGACAATCAGCAGGTTGTACTTGGCCTCTTCTCTTCCAAATTCGGAGAGTTGGAGAACAAGGATGACATCCTGAAACGGATTGAGGAAGCTACACAATATGTTGATCTGGATCGAATCTGCCTGAGCCCGCAATGCGGCTTCGCTTCCACGGAAGAAGGCAACCATCTGACCGAGGAACAACAATGGCGCAAGCTTGCCTTCATTAAGGAAATTGCTGAAGAGCTTTGGAAGTAACATTTGCAGCGTCATTCATCATTCACGCATGTGTTTATGTATAAGAAAAAATCGCTAAAAAGCCGTACGGTGGTCATACCCCTGTCAAGTAGACAGATGAAAAAAGCTATGCTGCCAGCGCGCATCGATATTCAATCGGTGCGCGCTGTTTGAGTTTGGCTTGAAAGCGTCGGTAGTTGTAATTGTACACGTAATCT